>NZ_JBUXKP010000007.1:0-443264 GCF_055502675.1 Pseudoduganella sp. jia 12 | reverse complement strand
GCCTACGACCAGATCGACGCTGCTCCGGAAGAAAAAGCACGCGGCATCACGATCAACACCGCGCACGTCGAGTACGAAACCGCTGCCCGTCACTACGCGCACGTTGACTGCCCAGGCCACGCCGACTACATCAAGAACATGATCACCGGCGCAGCGCAGATGGACGGCGCGATCCTGGTGTGCTCCGCAGCCGACGGCCCGATGCCGCAGACCCGCGAACACATCCTGCTGGCCCGTCAGGTTGGCGTGCCTTACATCATCGTGTTCCTGAACAAGTGCGACCTGGTCGACGACGCGGAGCTGCTGGAACTGGTGGAAATGGAAGTGCGCGAGCTGCTGTCCAAGTACGAGTTCCCTGGCGACGACCTGCCGATCATCAAAGGTTCGGCACGTATGGCCCTGGAAGGTGCAGCTGGCGAGATGGGCGAAGAGTGCATCATCCGCCTGGCCGACGCACTGGACACCTACATCCCGACGCCTGAGCGCGCTGTGGACGGCGCCTTCCTGATGCCTGTGGAAGACGTGTTCTCGATCTCCGGCCGCGGTACCGTGGTGACCGGCCGTGTCGAACGCGGCATCATCAAGGTCGGCGAAGAAATCGAAATCGTCGGCATCATCGACACCGTGAAGACGACCTGCACCGGCGTGGAAATGTTCCGCAAGCTGCTGGACCAGGGTCAAGCTGGCGACAACGTCGGCCTGCTGCTGCGCGGCACCAAGCGTGAAGACGTGCAGCGTGGCCAGGTTCTGGCCAAGCCGGGCTCGATCAAGCCGCACAACCACTTCACCGGCGAGATCTACGTGCTGTCGAAGGATGAGGGCGGCCGTCACACCCCGTTCTTCAACAACTACCGCCCTCAGTTCTACTTCCGTACGACGGACGTGACCGGCTCGATCGAGCTGCCAGCGGACAAAGAGATGGTCATGCCGGGCGACAACGTGTCGATCACCGTCAAGCTGATCTCCCCGATCGCCATGGAAGAAGGCCTGCGCTTTGCAATCCGTGAAGGCGGCCGTACCGTCGGCGCGGGTGTCGTAGCCAAGATCCTGGGCTAATCGGTTTAGCAGTTAGCAGTAAAGAGTCCGCCAAGTAATGCTGGCACCCAACATAGTTGGGTGCTAGAATTACGGATTCCATGTAAGTTTACGTAGGGGCGTAGCTCAATTGGCAGAGCGTCGGTCTCCAAAACCGAAGGTTGGGGGTTCGATGCCCTCCGCCCCTGCCACCGAATTCTGGTGCAGGGCACCGAAAGTAAAAACGAATGTCTAATCAATCCGTGCAAACCGTTGGCACGAGCGGCGACAAGCTGAAAGTCGTGCTCGCGGTGGTTGCAGCGATTGCAGGCGTAGTCGGGTTTTTCTACCTGGCAGGTCAACCAACCCTGGTGCGGGCAGCCGCGCTTGTGGTTGGTTTGCTTATTTCCGTCGGCATTGCCTACACCTCCACTTCTGGTCGTGACTTCATCAATTTCTCGAAAGAAGCTGTTCGCGAAACCAAGAAAGTCGTCTGGCCTACGCGCAAGGAAGCAACGCAGATCACACTGATCGTGTTTGCCTTCGTGGTGGTAATGGCGATGTTCCTGTGGGGAACGGATAAGTTGCTTGAGTTCGTATTGTACGACTTGATTCTGGGCTGGAAAAATTAAATGAGCGATAACGTGCAAGACGATGCAACCGATACTCCTGTGCCAGGCGACGCGCCGGCGCAGGAAGCGGCTGCTCCTGTCAGCGTGCCAGTCAGCAACAAGCGCTGGTATGTTGTGCATGCTTACTCCGGCATGGAAAAAAGCGTGCAGCGTGCACTGACCGAGCGCGTCGAGCGCGCCGGCATGCAAGACCAGTTCGGCCAGATCCTGGTGCCGACCGAAGAAGTTGTCGAAGTAAAGAACGGTCAGAAATCCGTGACCGAACGCCGTTTCTTCCCGGGCTACGTGCTGGTGGAAATGGAAATGACGGATGAAACGTGGCACCTGGTGAAGAACACTGCCAAGGTCACCGGTTTCATCGGCGGCAAGTCGAACAAGCCGACGCCGATTCCTGCGCGCGAGATCGAAAAGATCATGACGCAGATGCAGGAAGGTGTCGAAAAGCCGCGGCCGAAAGTGCTGTACGAAGTGGGCGAACAAGTCCGCATCAAGGATGGTCCGTTCACCGACTTCAACGGCAACGTCGAGGAAGTCAACTACGAGAAGTCCAAAGTGCGCGTTTCGGTCACCATCTTCGGCCGAGCCACCCCCGTCGAACTCGAATTCGGGCAGGTCGAGAAAGTCTGACCTGCTTCCCGCCTAACGGAGCGTTCAATCCGTACGAGGAGCCCTGCCAGTCAGTATCGGCGGGGCGCTACCACTCAAATCCAACGATAGGATAGCCATCATGGCAAAGAAAATCATTGGCTTTATCAAGCTGCAAGTACCAGCTGGTAAGGCAAACCCGTCTCCTCCGATCGGCCCGGCACTGGGTCAGCGCGGCCTGAACATCATGGAATTCTGCAAGGCGTTCAACGCCCAGACGCAAGGCCTCGAGCCAGGCATGCCGATTCCGGTGGTGATCACCGCCTTCGCCGACAAGTCCTTCACCTTCGTGATGAAGACCCCGCCGGCAACCTTCCTGATCAAGAAGCACTCGGGCGTGCAAAAAGGCTCTCCGAAGCCGCACACCGACAAGGTCGGCACGCTGACCCGCGCTCAAGCGGAAGAAATCGCAAAACTGAAGACCCCGGATCTGACCGCCGCCGACATGGAAGCCGCTGTGCGCACCATCGCTGGCTCGGCACGTTCGATGGGCATCACCGTTGAGGGCTTCTAATCATGGCAAAACTGTCCAAGCGCGCACAAGCCATCAAGGCTAAAGTAGACCGCACCAAAGTGTACCCGTTCGACAACGCCGTATCGCTGATCAAGGAACTGGCAACGGCCAAGTTCAATGAATCGATCGACGTGTCCGTCCAGCTGGGCGTGGATCCGAAGAAGTCGGACCAGGTCGTTCGCGGCTCCGTCGTGCTGCCAGCAGGCACCGGCAAGACCGTTCGCGTGGCCGTGTTCGCTTCCGGCGACAAGGCTGAAGCTGCCAAGGCAGCCGGCGCAGACGTGGTCGGCATGGAAGACCTGGCAGAACGCGTGAAGGCCGGCGACATGCCGTTCGACATCGTGATCGCCTCGCCGGACACCATGCGTATCGTCGGTACCCTGGGCCAGATCCTGGGCCCGCGCGGCCTGATGCCGAACCCGAAAGTCGGCACCGTGACGCCTGACGTCGCTACCGCCGTCAAGAACGCCAAAGCTGGTCAAGTGCAATACCGTACCGACAAGGCCGGTATCATCCACGCGACCATCGGCCGTAAATCGTTCAGCGATGCCGATCTGAAGACCAACCTGGTCGCTCTGATCGAAGCCCTGAACAAGGCCAAGCCGGCCTCGTCGAAAGGCGTGTACCTGCGCAAGGTCTCGCTGTCGTCGACGATGGGCGCAGGCGTCCGTGTTGATCACGGCACGCTGGCTGCTTAAGTCAAGTATTAAGTCCTCGTGCCGAGAGGCATGAGGCAGATCTTTGGGCTGTCCGGTGTGAACACGCCGGGCAGGCAATCAAAGACCGTTGGGCTGGAAGCAGCAGGCAGGTTTCCGGTTAATGATCAGTGATGATCCCCAACGCAGATGGTGTACCCGAACAAGTTTTGCAGTCCATTGGACTCCTAACCTCGGACGCCGTTGTTCGAAACCGATGTAGAAATTTTTCTGCATCTTTTAAGGAGATTGACCGTGGGTCTCAATCTGAATGACAAAAAGGCCGTTGTCGCCGAAGTTTCCGCAAAAGTAGCATCTGCGCAAACGATCGTCGTGGCTGAGTACCGTGGCATCCAGGTTGCTCACTTGACGAAACTCCGTGCAGCCGCACGTGCCCAGGGCGTGTACCTGCGTGTTCTGAAGAACACGCTGGCTCGTCGCGCTGTCGAAGGCACGCCGTTCGCCAACCTGTCCGACGCAATGACCGGTCCGCTGATCTACTCGATCTCGGATGATGCCGTGGCCGCCGCAAAAGTCATTTCCGACTTCGCGAAAACCAACGACAAACTGGTCATCAAGGCAGGTAACTTTGCAGGCAAACAGCTCGACGTAGCTGGCGTGTCCGCACTGGCGAACATTCCGAGCCGTGAAGTCCTGCTGGCCCAGCTGGCTGGCGTCTGGCTGGCTCCGGTTTCCGGCTTTGCACGTGGTCTGGCTGCTCTGGCAGCCAAGAACAGCGAGGGCACTGAAGCCCCTGCTGCTGAAGCTGCTCCTGCAGAAGAAGCACCGGCCGCTTAATAGCAGCCAGCTGTTCTTAGTCAAGTAATCAATCTGTAAGCATACAAATCAATTAGGAGTTTCAAATGGCAATTAGCAAAGAAGACATCCTGGAAGCGGTTGGCAACCTGACCGTCCTGGAACTGAATGACCTGGTCAAGGCTTTCGAAGAGAAGTTCGGCGTGTCGGCAGCTGCCCTGTCGGCTCCTGCAGCTGGCGGCGGCGCTGCTGCTGCTGCTGTTGAAGAGCAGACCGAGTTCAACCTGGTGCTGACCGAAGTCGGCGCGAACAAAGTCGGCGTCATCAAGGCAGTTCGTGAAATCACCGGTCTGGGCCTGAAAGAAGCCAAGGACGTGGTTGACGGTGCACCGAAGACCGTGAAAGAAGCCCTGTCGAAAGCTGACGCAGAAGCCGGCAAGAAGAAGCTGGAAGATGCTGGCGCCAAGGCCGACCTGAAGTAATCTAGTATCATAGGCGCCGGTACTACTTAGCGCCCGAGCCAAAGCCAAGGCCCTCCCTCTTGAAGGGGAAGGGCCGGCTTTGGCTCCTTTGTCGTCCCTGCTGTATTTAGCAATATACGTTTTAGCAATACATTTTTTAGCAATACATGTTTTGGCAATACATGTTTCAGCAATACCAGTTCCAGCAGCACCGTTTTAGAAACACTTTTAGCAGCATCCTCGTCCCAGTACCTAGTCCCGACACGAGATGGTAGTGCCTTGAGGTTTCGCCTGAATACCTGCTCCAGTCGCCGCTGATTGCAAGCATACAAGCCGAAACCTGAATTTTCTACCCTTTCCTGTCACTCACGGAGTGTCCATGCACTACTCATTTACTGAGAAGAAGCGCATCCGCAAATCATTCGCGAAGCGCGCCAACGTCCACAACGTTCCGTTCCTGCTGGCGACCCAGCTCGAGTCGTACGAAAACTTCTTGCAAGAGCACACTCCGGTGGCAAGCCGCAAGAACGAAGGCCTGCAATCGGCCTTTACTTCCATCTTCCCGATCGTTTCGCACAACGGCTTTGCACGCCTGGAGTTCCTGTCCTACGTGCTGGGCGATCCCGCCTTCGACGTGAAAGAGTGCCAGCTCCGTGGCCTGACCTTCGCTTCCCCGCTGCGCGCCAAGGTGCGCCTGGTGATCCTGGACAAGGAATCGCCGACCAAGCCGGTCGTGAAGGAAATGAAGGAGCAGGAAGTCTACATGGGCGAGCTGCCCCTGATGACGACCACCGGTTCTTTCGTGATCAACGGCACCGAGCGTGTCATCGTGTCGCAGCTGCACCGTTCCCCGGGCGTGTTCTTCGAACACGACCGCGGCAAAACGCACTCGTCCGGCAAGCTGCTGTTCTCGGCTCGTATCATTCCTTACCGCGGCTCGTGGCTGGACTTCGAGTTCGATCCGAAGGATATCCTGTACTTCCGCGTCGACCGCCGCCGCAAGATGCCGGTGTCGATCCTGCTGAAGGCCATCGGCATGACGCCGGAACAGATCCTGGCGAACTTCTTCGTGTTCGACAACTTCAACCTGCGCTCCGAAGGCGGCGAACTCGAGTTCGTGGCCGAACGCCTGCGCGGTGAAGTCGCGCGCTTCGATATCGTCAACCCGAAGGACGGCAAGACGATCGTCACGAAGGACAAGCGCATCAATGCCAAGCACGTGCGTGAAATCGAAGCCGCCGGTATCGCTCACATCTCCGTGCCGGAAGACTACCTGCTGGGCCGCGTGCTGGCCAAGAACATCGTCGATCCGGAAACGGGCGAAGTGGTCGCATCGGCCAACGACGAGCTGACCGAAGAGCTGCTGAACCGCCTGCGCGATGCCAACATCGCCGCGATCCAGACGCTGTACACCAACGACCTGGACCAGGGCGCCTACATCTCGCAGACGCTGCGCATCGACGACACGGCCGACCAGAACGCCGCCCGCGTCGCGATCTACCGCATGATGCGCCCAGGCGAGCCGCCGACCGAAGAGTCGGTGGAAGCGCTGTTCAACGGCCTGTTCTACAGCGCCGACCGTTACGACCTGTCCGCCGTCGGCCGCATGAAGTTCAACCGCCGCATCGGCCGTGACGAACTGACCGGCGCCATGACGCTGGCCAACGAAGACGTGCTGGCCGTGATCAAGATCCTCGTCGAGCTGCGCAATGGCCGCGGCGAAGTCGACGATATCGATCACCTGGGCAACCGTCGCGTGCGCTGCGTGGGCGAGCTGGCCGAAAACCAGTTCCGCGCCGGCCTCGTGCGCGTGGAACGCGCCGTCAAGGAACGCCTCGGCCAGGCCGAAGCGGACAACCTGATGCCGCATGACCTGATCAACAGCAAGCCGATTTCGGCCGCGATCCGTGAATTCTTCGGTTCGTCGCAGCTGTCGCAGTTCATGGACCAGACCAACCCGCTGTCCGAGATCACCCACAAGCGCCGTGTTTCCGCACTGGGCCCGGGCGGCCTGACGCGCGAACGCGCCGGCTTCGAGGTGCGCGACGTGCATCCGACCCACTACGGCCGCGTGTGCCCGATCGAAACGCCTGAAGGCCCGAACATCGGCCTGATCAACTCGCTGGCACTGTACGCCCGCCTGAACGAATACGGCTTCCTGGAAACCCCGTACCGCAAGGTCGAGAATTCCAAGGTCACCGACAAGATCGACTACCTGTCCGCCATCGAAGAAGGCCGCTACATCATTGCCCAGGCTAACGCCCGCATCAATGAAGAAGGCCAGCTGGACGACGAACTGGTGTCGGCCCGTGAAGCCGGCGAAACGATCCTGGTCTCCCCGGAGCGCATCCAGTACATGGACGTGGCACCGGGCCAGATCGTTTCCGTGGCAGCCTCGCTGATTCCGTTCCTGGAACACGATGACGCGAACCGTGCACTGATGGGCGCCAACATGCAGCGCCAGGCCGTGCCTTGCCTGCGTCCTGAAAAGGCGCTGGTCGGTACCGGTATCGAACGCACCGTTGCGGTCGACTCCGGCACCACCGTGCAGGCGCTGCGTGGCGGCGTGGTGGACTACATCGATGCAGGCCGCGTGGTGATCCGCGTCAACGACGAAGAGGCGCAAGCCGGCGAAGTTGGCGTGGACATCTACAACCTGATCAAGTACACCCGTTCGAACCAGAACACCAACATCAACCAGCGTCCGATCGTGCAAGTGGGCGACCGCGTGGCCAAGGGCGACGTGATCGCCGACGGCGCATCGACCGACCTGGGCGAGCTGGCACTGGGCCAGAACATGACCGTGGCCTTCATGCCATGGAACGGCCTGAACTTCGAAGACTCGATCCTGATCTCGGAAAACGTCGTCAAGGACGACCGTTACACGTCGATCCACATCGAAGAACTGTCCGTGGTGGCCCGCGACACGAAACTGGGCGCGGAAGAAATCACCCGCGACATTTCGAACCTGGCCGAAAACCAGCTGGCCCGCCTGGATGAATCGGGCATCGTGTACATCGGCGCCGAAGTGCAGGCCGGCGACACGCTGGTCGGTAAAGTGACGCCGAAAGGCGAAACGCAACTGACGCCGGAAGAAAAGCTGCTGCGCGCGATCTTCGGCGAAAAAGCGTCCGACGTGAAAGACACATCGCTGCGCGTGCCGTCGGGCATGGTCGGTACCGTGATCGACGTGCAGGTGTTCACCCGCGAAGGCATCCCGCGCGACAAGCGCGCCCAGCAGATCATCGACGACGAGCTGAAGCGCTACCGCCTGGACCTGAACGACCAGATGCGTATCGTGGAAGGCGATGCCTTCCAGCGTCTGGAGAAGATGCTGATCGGCAAGATCGTCAACGGCGGTCCGAAGAAGCTGGCGAAGGGTGCCGCGATCACCAAGGACTACCTGGCCGACCTGGACAAGTACCACTGGTTCGACATCCGCCCGGCGGACGACGACGCGGCGACCGCGCTGGAAGCGATCAAGGAATCGATCAACGAGAAGCGCCACCAGTTCGACCTGGCCTTCGAAGAGAAGCGCAAGAAGCTCACGCAAGGCGACGAGCTGCAGCCTGGCGTGCAAAAGATGGTCAAGGTGTACTTGGCCGTGAAGCGCCGCCTGCAGTCCGGCGACAAGATGGCAGGCCGCCACGGCAACAAGGGTGTGGTGTCCCGTATCGTGCCAGTGGAAGACATGCCTTACATGGCCGACGGTACGCCGGCGGACGTGGTGCTGAACCCGCTGGGCGTTCCGTCCCGCATGAACGTGGGCCAGATCCTCGAGACCCACCTGGGCTGGGCGGCGAAGGGCCTGGGCATCCGCATCGGCGAAATGCTGGCACAGCAGATCAAGGTCGAAGAGATGCGCAGCTACCTGACGACCGTGTACAACGAGTCCGGCGCCAAGGAAGACATCGCATCGCTGTCCGACGACGAGATCATGAAGCTGGCCAACAACCTGAAGAAGGGTGTGCCGTTCGCGACGCCGGTGTTCGACGGTGCGCACGAGTCGGAAATCCGCCGCATGCTGGACCTGGCGTATCCGGACGACATCGCCTCGAAGCTGGGCATGACCCCGTCCAAGAACCAGGTCACCATGTACGACGGCCGCACCGGCGAAGCTTTCGAGCGCAAGGTCACCGTGGGCGTGATGCACATGCTGAAGCTGCACCACCTGGTCGACGACAAGATGCACGCCCGCTCCACCGGCCCGTACTCGCTGGTGACGCAGCAGCCGCTGGGTGGTAAAGCCCAGTTCGGCGGCCAGCGCTTCGGTGAGATGGAAGTGTGGGCACTGGAAGCGTACGGCGCATCGTACGTGCTGCAGGAAATGCTGACCGTGAAGTCCGACGACGTGAATGGCCGTACCAAGGTGTACGAGAACCTCGTAAAGGGCGATCACGTGATCGAGGCCGGCATGCCGGAATCGTTCAACGTGCTGGTGAAGGAAATCCGTTCCCTGGGTATCGACATCGACCTGGAACGCACCTAAGCCGCACAAAGCCCGGCCAGCGTGCTGGCCGGGCAACTTCAAGAATTCATCACTACCTGGAGTGATACATGAAAGCCCTGCTCGATTTATTCAAGCAAGTACAGACGAACGAGACCTTCGACGCGATCAAGATCGGTCTCGCCTCGCCTGAAAAAATCCGTTCGTGGTCCTACGGCGAAGTCAAGAAGCCGGAAACCATCAACTACCGTACCTTCAAGCCCGAGCGCGATGGCCTGTTCTGCGCCAAGATCTTTGGCCCGATCAAGGACTACGAGTGCCTGTGCGGCAAGTACAAGCGCCTGAAGCACCGTGGCGTGATCTGCGAGAAGTGCGGCGTCGAAGTCACGCTGGCCAAGGTGCGCCGCGAGCGCATGGGCCACATCGAGCTGGCCTCGCCGGTCGCCCACATCTGGTTCCTGAAATCGCTGCCGTCGCGCCTGGGCATGGTCCTGGACATGACGCTGCGCGATATCGAACGCGTGCTGTACTTCGAAGCATATGTCGTGACCGATCCGGGCATGACGCCGCTGAAGAAGTGCCAGATCATGTCGGAAGACGACTACGCCGCCAAGTATGAAGAATACGGCGACGACTTCACCGCCTTCATGGGTGCCGAGGGCATCCGTGAACTGCTGCGCTCGATCGACATCCACCGCGATGCCGAAACGCTGCGCGTGGAACTGAAGGAATCGAAGTCCGAAGCCAAGATCAAGAAATACGCCAAGCGCCTGAAAGTGCTGGAAGCGTTCCAGCGTTCCGGCATCAAGCCGGACTGGATGATCATGGAAGTGCTGCCGGTGCTGCCGCCGGAACTGCGCCCGCTCGTCCCGCTGGATGGCGGCCGTTTCGCCACGTCCGACCTGAACGACCTGTATCGCCGCGTCATCAACCGTAATAACCGCCTGAAGCGCCTGATGGAACTGCGCGCGCCGGAAATCATTACGCGTAACGAAAAGCGCATGCTGCAGGAAGCGGTGGACTCGCTGCTGGACAACGGCCGTCGCGGCAAGGCGATGACCGGCGCCAACAAGCGTCCGCTGAAGTCGCTGGCTGAAATGATCAAGGGCAAGGGCGGCCGTTTCCGCCAGAACTTGCTGGGCAAGCGCGTCGACTACTCGGGCCGTTCGGTCATCGTGGTGGGTCCGCAGCTGAAACTGCACCAGTGCGGCCTGCCGAAGCTGATGGCCCTCGAGCTGTTCAAGCCGTTCATCTTCAACAAGCTGGAACTGATGGGTCTCGCCACGACCATCAAGGCCGCCAAGAAGCTGGTCGAGCAGCAGGAACCGGTCGTCTGGGACATCCTGGAAGACGTGATCCGCGAACACCCGATCATGCTGAACCGTGCGCCGACGCTGCACCGCCTGGGTATCCAGGCGTTCGAGCCGGTGCTGATCGAAGGCAAGGCGATCCAGCTGCACCCGCTGGTCTGCGCGGCGTTCAACGCCGACTTCGACGGTGACCAGATGGCCGTCCACGTGCCGCTGTCGATCGAGGCACAGATGGAAGCGCGCACGCTGATGCTGGCGTCGAACAACATCCTGTTCCCGTCGAACGGCGAACCGTCGATCGTGCCGTCCCAGGATATCGTGCTGGGCCTGTACTATGCGACTCGCGAGGCGATCAACGCCAAGGGCGAGGGCATGCTGTTCCCGGACGTGTCGGAAGTGATCCGCGCGTACGACAACAAGGAAGTGGAACTGGCGACCCGCGTCACCGTGCGTATCGTCGAGAACCCACGCGATCCGGCAACGGGCGAATTCGTCCGCACGCTGACCCGTTATGAAACGACGGTCGGCCGCGCGATCCTGTCCGAGATCCTGCCGAAAGGCCTGCCATTCAGCGTGCTGAACCGCCCGCTGAAGAAGAAAGAGATCTCGAAGCTGATCAACACGTCGTTCCGCAAGTGCGGCCTGCGTGCCACCGTGGTGTTTGCCGACCAGCTGATGCAGTCGGGCTTCCGCCTGGCGACGCGCGCCGGTATTTCCATCTGCGTGGACGACATGCTGGTGCCGGACGTGAAGAAATCGCTGATCGCCACCGCCGAATCGGAAGTCAAGCAGATCGAGCAGCAGTACGCTTCCGGTCTCGTGACCGCGGGCGAGCGCTACAACAAGGTCGTCGACATCTGGGGCAAGACCTCCGATGAAGTAGGCAAGGCGATGATGGACCAGCTGAAAGTGGAAGACGTCGTCAAGCGCGACGGCACCCAGTCGACGCAGGAATCGTTCAACGCGATTTACATGATGGCCGACTCGGGCGCCCGCGGTTCCGCAGCGCAGATTCGCCAGCTGGCCGGTATGCGCGGCCTGATGGCGAAACCGGACGGTTCGATCATCGAAACGCCGATTACCGCGAACTTCCGCGAAGGCCTGAACGTTCTGCAGTACTTCATCTCGACCCACGGCGCTCGTAAAGGTCTGGCGGATACGGCACTGAAGACGGCAAACTCGGGTTACCTGACGCGCCGCCTGGTCGACGTGACGCAGGATCTGGTCGTGATCGAAGACGATTGCGGCACCTCCAACGGCGCGCTGATGAAGGCGATGGTCGAAGGCGGTGAAGTCATCGAGGCACTGCGCGACCGTATCCTGGGCCGCGTGTCCAACAACGACGTGGTCAATCCTGAAACCCAGGAAACCGTGTACGAAGCCGGCACGCTGCTGGACGAAGACATGGTCGAACACATCGAACGGATGGGCATCGACGAAGTCAAGGTGCGCACGCCGCTGACCTGCGACACGCGTTATGGCCTGTGCGCGAAGTGCTATGGCCGCGACCTGGGCCGTGGCCAGCTGGTCAACACCGGTGAAGCCGTCGGTGTGGTGGCGGCACAGTCGATCGGTGAGCCGGGTACCCAGCTGACGATGCGTACGTTCCACATCGGTGGTGCGGCATCGCGTGCGGCGGTGGCATCGTCGGTCGAAGCCAAGTCGAACGGCACCGTGCGCTTTACCGCCACGATGCGTTACGTCACCAACGGCAAGGGCGCGCAGATCGTCATTTCCCGTTCGGGCGAAGTGCTGATCACGGACGATCATGGCCGTGAACGCGAACGCCACAAGGTGCCGTATGGCGCCACGCTGATCGTCAAGGATGGCATGACCATCAAGGCCGGCGTGCCGCTGGCGACGTGGGATCCGCTGACCCGTCCGATCATCACCGAGTACGCCGGTACGGTGCGTTTCGAGAACGTCGAAGAAGGCGTGACCGTGGCCCGCCAGGTGGACGAAGTGACCGGCCTGGCAACCCTCGTCGTGATCGACGCGAAGCGCCGCGGTTCGCTGACGAAGACCGTTCGTCCGCAGGTGAAACTGCTGAACGAAGAAGGCGCGGAAGTGAAGATCGCCGGCACCGAACACGCCGTGGCAATCGGCTTCCAGGTCGGCGCGCTGATCATGGTGAAGGATGGCCAGCAGGTATCGGTGGGTGAAGTGCTGGCACGTATCCCGACCGAATCGCAGAAGACTCGCGACATTACCGGTGGTCTGCCGCGCGTTGCCGAACTGTTCGAAGCACGTTCGCCGAAGGATGCCGGCATGCTGGCGGAAGTCACCGGTACGGTGGCGTTCGGTAAAGAGACGAAGGGCAAGCAGCGCCTGGAAATCACCGACATGGACGGCAACAAGCACGAGTTCCTGATCACGAAGGACAAGCAGGTGCTGGTGCACGACGGCCAGGTGGTGAACAAGGGCGAGATGATCGTGGACGGTCCGGCCGATCCGCAGGACATCCTGCGCCTGCTGGGTATCGAAGCGCTGGCCCGCTACATCGTCGACGAAGTGCAGGACGTGTACCGTCTGCAGGGCGTGAAGATCAACGACAAGCACATCGAGGTGATCGTTCGCCAGATGCTGCGCCGCGTCCAGATCAGCAATGCCGGCGACACCGACTACATCGTCGGCGAGCAGGTGGAGCGTTCGGAACTGCTGGAACAGAACGACAAGATGAACGCCATGGCGAAGCTGCCGGCGATCTACGAAAACGTTCTGCTGGGTATTACCAAGGCATCGCTGTCGACCGACTCGTTCATCTCGGCCGCATCGTTCCAGGAAACCACCCGCGTGCTGACCGAAGCCGCGATCATGGGCAAGCGCGATGGCCTGCGCGGCCTGAAGGAAAACGTGATCGTCGGCCGCCTGATCCCGGGCGGTACGGGTCTGGCGTTCCACCGCGCCCGCCGCGAGAAGGAAGTGTGGGAAGCGGAAGAGCGCAACGCCCTGCTGCAAGCCGAGCGCGCAGCGCAAGCGAGCACGGAGCTGGAAGCGCTGGAAACCCCGGCCGAACAGCACCACGAGGGCGGCGAAGGCTGATCCCTACCGTAGCCTTCGGGCTGCACATGAAAACGGCACCGCGAGGTGCCGTTTTTTTTTGCGCATGCGTTCGATGCGTCATGCCTTTGCCCCAACGGCGAACGACTGGGTCAGACCCGGCGGGTCTGACCCCGGCAGTTGCGTTCGGGTTTACATAAAAATATCAAGCCCTCCGCAGTGACCGGTACGCCCGGCCCTGCGATGACCAGGTAATTCCCGGCACTCGCCGGTTCCCAGCGCCACTGGGCGCTGAGGAAAGTGATTGCCACGGTGGCCAGCAAGATCCCTATGGCTTGCAGGAAGATTCTGTTCATGATGTCCTCTGATGGTGAACGAATCCTGCGACGCAAGCGCTTGTCTCAACTGATGCCCACAGGAAATGCCATCGTACGCACCATGGTTCGCGTCATTTTGATCTGGCGCAAACCTTGCCATAGGTCATGAACGGCTACCACACTGGATCAGCGCACCCGCTTGCCATCATTGTCGAGCACGACCACTTCCCCCCAGCCCAGTTCGCGGATACGCGGCTCGATCTTCTTCAGGTCGCCCACGACCAGCCAGGTCACCTCATCCGGCCGGATGAACTTGCCCGCGGCATTGCCAAGCTGTGGCGCGGACAGCCCGCGCATCTTGCCGGCGTAATGCGCCCAGTAATCTTCCGGCAATCCCAGGTTGATCGTCTCCAGCGCGGCCGATTCCAGCGCGTTGATCGTCTCGAACCGTCCGGCCAGGCGCGACGTCATGTTGCGCATGATGCTCGTGAACTCTGGTCCTTCGATCGGCCGCCTGCCGGCGATGTCGCGGATTTCCTTGTCCACCTCGACCAGCGATTCCTTGGTCTTGTCGGATTGCACGGCGATCAGCGTGAAGAAATTGCGTGGTCCGCGCACGCTGGTGAGCCGGCCCACGCCGCCATAGCTCCAGTGCTTGTCGAGCCGCAGGTTGCGGTTCAGCCGCGAGGTGGCCATGCCGCCGAAGTTCTGCATCACCGGTTCCATCGCCAGGTCTTCCGGCTGGCCGGGCGGCAGCGACAGGTGGCCGGCCAGGATCGTCGACTGCTGCGCGTCGGGCTTGTCGATCAGGTAGATGCGCTTCGCCGGCGCGGGGGCGGGCGAGGGAGCCGATGCGGTCACCGCCGCCTTGGCGGGTGCCCGCCCGGCCTGCCATTTGCCGAACGCTGCCTCCAGCAGCGGCAATGCCTGCGCCAGCGTGGTGTCGCCGGTGACGACGATCGTCGCGCTGTCCGGCTTGAACCAGTCGCCATGCCAGCGCACGAGGTCTTCGCGCGACAGGCTCGCCACCGAGGCTTCGAAGCCGGAAGCGGGCAGGGCGTAGCTGCTGCCGGCCCCGTACAGGATCGCCGGCAGCGTACGCAGCGCCAGCGCGTTCGGTTGCGCCTTTTCCTGGGCGATGCCGGCCAGCCGGCGCTGCTTCGCGAGCGCGAACTGGTCGGCGGGGAAGGCCGGTGCCAGCGCGGCGTCGGCCAGCAGCGCCAGCGATGGCGCCAGGTTCGCCGACGTGGCTTGCAGGCGCACGAGCGACATGTCCGGTCCGGTGCCCGTGGTCAGGCGCGCGCCCAGCGATTCGAGCGCGTCGGACATCTGGTACGCGTCCCTTGACTTCGTTCCCTTGTCCAGCAGCTCCAGGGTCAGCGACGCCAGGCCCGCCTTGTCCGCCGTGTCGGCTGCCGTGCCGGCATCGATCGCCAGCGCCACGTTGACGATGGGCGCCGAATGGCGTTCCAGCAGCACGACTTTCAGGCCGTTCGCCAGCGTGGCTTTTTGCATTGCCGGGAACTTCACGTCCGGCGCATCGCCCAGCGCGGGCAGGACCTTGCGGTCGACGGCTGCGGCGGCGGCGGACACCTTCGCGAACGGCTTCACCGTCATCGCGTAGTAGGGCGCGCGCAGCCATTGCGCGGCCGTGGCCTTGAGCGCCGCCGGCTGGGCGGCGGACAGCGTGTCGAGCTGCTTCAGGTAGGCATCCGGCGTGCCGCCATAGGTCATGCTTTCCGCCAGCACGTCCGAGCGGCCGCCGAAGCCACCGAGGCGCTCGATGTTGCGCGCGAACCCTGCCAGCGTGCTGGCTTTCACCCGCGCCACTTCCTGCGCCGTCGGTCCCTTGTCCAGTAGGTCGGCCAGCACGGCATCGAGTTCCTTTTCCACCAGCGCGGAATCGACACCGGGGCGCACGGTGACGGCGATGTCGAAGGTGCTCGATAGTTCGCTGCTATCGACGCCGGCCGATACCCCGGTGGCCAGCTGCTTCTCGTCGATCAGCCGGCGATTGAGCCGCGCGTTCTTCGAATTGGCCAGCACGTCGGAGAACATGCCGAGCTTGACCGTGTCCATGTCCCGCCACCCCGGCACGTGCCAGCTGCGGTAGATGCGCACCTGCGGCACCTGGTCTTCCATTTCATCGCGCACCGTGCGTTCGAGCTGCGGAATCCACGCTGCCGTGCGTGGCAGCGGCGGCCCTGGCGGGATCGATTCGAAATATTTTTTCACGAGCTCCAGCGCGCGTTCCGGCGTGATGTCGCCGGCCAGCGCGATCACGGCATTGTTCGGGCCGTAATACGTGCGGTACCACTCGCGGATATCGTCCAGCGACGCTGCCGCCAGGTCTTCCATGCTGCCGATCACCGGCCACGAATACGGGTGCGAATACGGGTACATCTTTGCCGACTTTTCCAGGTGCACCCGGCCATAGGGCTGGTTCTCGCCCTGGCGCTTTTCGTTCTGCACCACGCCCCGTTCCCGCTCCAGCATTTCCTTTGAAATGTAATTGCCGAGGAAGCCCATGCGGTCCGCTTCCAGGTAGAGCGTGCGCTCCAGGGCCGACACGGGGACGTCCTCGAAGAAATTGGTACGGTCGGTGTTCGTGGTGCCGTTGCGGTTGTTGGCGCCCAGGTCGTCCATCGCTTCGCGAAAGCCGTGCGGATGGTTTTCCGAACCGTTGAAGAAGAAGTGTTCGAACAGGTGCGCAAAGCCCGTCTTGCCGCGTTTCTCGTTGCGCGAGCCCACGTGGTACCAGATGTTCACGCCCACCACCGGCACGCTGTGGTCTTCGTGCACGATCAGCGTCAGGCCGTTCTGCAGCGTGAACTGTTTATAAGGAATGACGTAAGCCTGGCGCTGGTAGGGCGCCGCGGCGGAGGCGTTCGGCGCCGGCCCCTTGGGTGCGGCCTGTACGGCAAGGGTTCCAGTGCTGATGCAGGCCAGTGCGATGGCGAGGGCGATCGTGCGTTTCATGGGGCTCCCGAGGATGAACGGACCGGGCCATTGTAGCGTGCAGAAACAGCCATGCATCATGCTAAGATTTGGTCCATGATTCCATCAGCCCTGTTTACGCCCGCCCAGCAAAAACTGCTGGGTTTGCTGTTCGTGCAGGTGAACGAAGGCTTCCACCTGAACGAGATCATGCGCCTGACGGGGCTCGGCAGCGCGTCCGCGCAGCGCGAGCTGAAACGGTTGCATGAGTCGGGGCTGATCCTGTCGGAACGGATCGGTAACGTGCGCCAGTTCCGCCCGAACAAGGACAGCCCTGTCTACGAGGAATTGACGAGCATCGTCAAAAAAACGTTCGGGTTGCTCAGCGTGCTGCATTCCACGCTGGTGCCGCTGCGCAAGTCGCTGAACGTGGCTTTCGTCTACGGGAAAACCGCCAGGGAAGGCGAGGCGTCGTCGGATGCCGTCGAGCTGCTGCTGATCGGCGATGACACCACGTATGGGGAATTGCTGAGCCGCACACCGGTGGCGGAACGGCTGCTGCGCCGCAAGATCAATCCCAACCTCTATTCGTTATCCGACTTCAAGCGGCGCGTGCGCGAGCAGCAGGGGTTCATCCTGACTATGCTGGAAGAGCGCAAGATGTTCGTGCTGGGCGATGAAACGGACCTGGACCGCATCGTGCAGGACGCGCAGGCAGGCGTCTAGCGGGTTACTTGGCTTGGTGGGGGAGCGGGAAATCGTCCGCCAGGTGCCGGCCGGTCGCCTGCGCCGGCAACGCGCGCTCGTGCGGGAACCCCAGCGCGAAGCGGGTATAGCTGCCCACTTCGGATTCGCATGCGATCGTGCCGCCGAAAGCCGTAACGACCTTGTGGCAGAACGCCAGCCCCATGCCGGTGCCGCCGCCCGTCTTGCGGGTCGTGTAGAAGGGCTCGAACACGTGCGGCAACACGTCGGCGGCAATGCCGTGGCCCGTATCGGTCACCACGACCATGTTCTGGTCGAAGTCCTTGTAGCATTCGATCACCACCGCGCCCGTGCCCTTGGTCTTGACCGCGTGCAGCGCATTCTTCAGCAGGTTGTACAGCACGTAGACGAGCAGTGTGTCCGAACCAAAGAAGCGAAAATCGTCGCTCAGGCGCACGGTCACCTTGTCGCGTTCCCGTTCCGTGAACGGATAGCAGGCCAGCGCTTCGTCGACCACTTTCTTGACCGAATGCAGCGAGAAACTGTCGCGTTCGAGCGAACCCACGCGGGCCGATGCCAGCAGCATGTCGACGATGAAGTTCGAGCGCGAGACTTCGGCTTCGATGTGGCGCGCGATCTCGCTCAGGTATTCCAGCTGTTCGTCGTTCAGGCCGGGCGCTTGCGAGCGGCGGTAACCGGCGATCAGTTCCGGCAGGTTGCGCGCGAGCACGCGCGACTGGCTGCGGATCGTGGCCAGCGGCGTGCGCACTTCATGCGCGATGCTGGCCGCGGTGGCCAGCGGATCGGCCAGCAGGTTATGGCGCACCATGGCTTGCGCGATCAGGCCCAGGCTTGCGGCGATGAACAGCACGCCCGGCGGATAGAACTCCACGCCGTAATTGCACAGGTAATCGATGGATGCCACGGCATAGATCAGGATGCTGACGAAGCAGTAGCGCAGCCGCGCTTTTTCGGTGGACAACGCCACCTGCTGGCGGCGATACAGCAGGTACAGCCCGCGCAGGATCACGGCAGCCGTCTGCATCAAGTGCACGGGGTGCAGCCACCCCGCCTTGGGATAGTAGCCGTAGAAATAGGAATACAGGCCGGACAACAACCAGTCGGTGGTCGGTACCAGCAGCGCCAGCACGCCCGCCAGCGCATAGCTGGCTTGCACGAAAGGACGCTCGGTGCGGCGGCCCGTCAGTTCCGCGATGAAGTGATACAGCGTGGTCGGCAGGAACAGGATCGGCAGGTAGCCAAGGTGGACCAGCAACAGCGCGGTATCGGCATTGGTGACCTGGAACATCAACGCCCAGGCAGCTTGCCAGCTGAACGTGGTGATGCAGATCAGGAAGAAGGTGAGACTGGCACGGTTCGCTCCGCGTGAATTCAGCACGTATACGCCGTAGCTGATAAACACCAGCGACACCAGGCCCGGCAAAATCGAATACATGCGCGCTCCCTCTTGGAGATTACATTGAACAGGCAAGCGATGTTAGCAACAGAAAACGGCGAAGTGCATACCAAGTTCCGCGAATCCACGTAAACGTTGCGTTTAGTCAAAAGCAAATAGTGCTTTAAGGCAAAAAGTAGAGGTATTCGGAATCTTGCCGAAAATCATGCCGGGGGGAGTCGGCATCCACTTTTGAGGGGAATAAAAATGTTTATGCACGCCAACGTAGCGAACGATGCCGATATCAATGCTGAACTGACTTTCCATCACCAGCTGTCGATCTACCTTAAAGACTCGAACGCTTATGGCAATACGTATTTTGCGCGTTATTTCGAATGGCAGGGTATTTGCCGCGAAAAATGGTTTTACGAGTGCATTTCACGCGACATGTTGCAGCAAGAAGGGGTGTTCATCACCAAGCATGCCCAGCAGGATTTCCTGCAGGAGACCTTCCCGTTCCAGGACATTACTTGCGAGGTCAACAGCTATGACGTCAAACGTTGCTCGTTCTGGCTGGAATTCCGCTTTTACGCGAACGGCCAACTCGTTGCCATGGGGCGCCAGCAGCTGGTTTTCGCCAGCCACACGAAACAGATCAAGGCGCTGCCTGAGCTGGTCCTGAAACGCATCGGGCGTTATGCACTGAAGAAGTAAAGCGGGAGAAGGAGTGCGGAGGGCAGCAAATCAGAAAGCAGTAAGCACGGAGCAGTAAGCAGGGAGCAGTAAAGCAGGGAGCAGTAAAGCAGGGAGCAGTAAGCAGGGAGCAGTAAAGCAAGGAGCAGTAAAGCAGGGGGAAGTTGCAGGGAAAAGTCATGCGGGACTGGCAGTCGTCCCGGCGCGGAACATCCCGCGTCCAGGTCGATGCCCGCCGGGAACGACACGCGCCCAAACAATGCAGCGTATCGTCCAGGCAGCCTCAGGTACTCAATAAACAGTCAATAAGCAGCCAATAAGCCGCCAATGAGCAGTCAATGAGCGTCAGGGTACGCGCTGCTGCGCGATCCAGCCGTCGATCTTCGCTTCCAGCAAACTCAGCGGCAACGTGCCGTCACCCAGCACCTGTTCGTGGAACGCTGGCAGGCTGAACTTTTCGCCCAGCGCTTCCTGCGCCCGCTGGCGCAATGCCACGATCTTCAGCGCGCCGATCTTGTAGGCCAGTGCCTGGCCCGGCCACGCCATGTAGCGCTCCGTCTCGCTGCGCGCCACCGCGTCATAACCCAGCGTGTCCTTCATGTACTGGATCGTCCGTTCGCGCGTCCAGCCTTTCGCATGCATTCCCGTGTCCACGACCAGGCGCGTCGCCCGCAGCAGTTCGTCGTTCAGGTGGCCAAAGTATTGCGCCGGATCGTCGAACAGGCGCATCTCGCGGCCCAGCGTTTCCGCATACAGCGCCCAGCCTTCGGTAAAGGCCGTGTTGCCGCCGAACTTGCGGAAATTCGGCAAGCCCAGTTCCTGCATCAGCGCGATATGGAAGTGGTGGCCCGGCTTGCCTTCGTGCAGGAACAGCGTGGTCATGCCCGTGCTGCCGTATTTCGCCGGATCGGTAACGACGGACCAGAACACGCCCGGCCGTGAACCGTCCGCCGCGGGCGCCGTGTAATGGTCCGATGCCGTGTCACGCGACAGTTCAGGTTCCAGCCGCAGGTCGAGCTTTGCCTTCGGCAGCAGCGTGAACATGGACGGCAGCTTTTCATCCAGCACGCCATCGAGCTTGCGGTACACGGCCTGCACTTCCTCTTCCGTCTTGAACGGGAAGAAGCGCGGCTGCTGCGATACCCACACCGGCAGGCCGGCTGGCGGGCCGTCATACCCCAGCTGCGGGCCCAGCTTGGCGAACTCGGCCTGGATGCGCGCCACTTCCTTCAGGCCGATCTCGTGGATAGCTTCCGGTGTCAGGTCGGTGGTGGTGGATTCCGCCACGCGCACCGCATACCAGGCGCGGCCATTCGGCACGTCGGAAAAACCGGTCGATGTACGGCAGGCCGGAATGTAGTCGTTCTCGATGAACGCGGCCAGCCGTGCCAGTGCCGGCTGCAGCTTTGCGACCGCGGCACGGTATTCGGTGCCAAGGCTGGCCTTGTCCGCGGCGGCGAAGCCGGCTGGCATGCGGTTGACGGGCGTGTAATAAATGCTCTGTTCCGGCGTCGTGCTGACGAGCTTCTTGAACTGCGGCAGCGCCGAGACCATGATCGCCTTCGGCTGCGTCACGCCGGTGCGCATGCCTTCTCGCATGTTGGCGATCGCCTGGTCGATCCAGGCCGGCAACTGGTTCAACCGGTTCAGGTAGGCGCGGTATTGCTTGACGGTGGTAAGCGGTTGCGATGCCTCGCCGCTGGCGAAGTTCGCAAGCGTCACGGGCAGGCTGTCCATCTGGCTGACCGGCAGCAGGTGGCCCGGATACGGTTCGTAGGACAGCAGCGTTTTCAGCTCGAACGCCAGCACGTCATGGTTGATGCGGTCGCGGTGGGTCAGCTTGCGGCGGTCGATGGCGGCAAGGCGGCGCGTGTAGTCGCGGTAGCGGGCGAACTGCCTTGCCCGTTCGGCCGGCGCGATCGCCATGCCGATCTGGTCGTCGAAGCGGTTGTCGCCGTTGTCGGTGGCATATACCGGTTCGAACCGGGCGATGGCGTCGTAATACTCGTCCGCCAGTGCCAGGAATTTTTTGCTCTCGGCGGTGGAGACGGCGGCCGCGACCTTGCCGGTGGCCTCGTGGGCTGCCGGTGGCGCGGCATGCGCTGCCGGGCCGAATGCCAGCAGCAGGGCGGCGGTCAGCGCGCCCAGGTTGATACGGTAGCTCATGCGTGATTTTCCGATGGGTGTAATGAACGACGGCCGCAAGCATAAGCGATCCGTTGCCGCGCGGGCAGGGATTTTGCCACCCCGGGTGTTTGCCGGTCAGGCTGGCTGGGCTTCCGCGAGCCGGTGCTCGTACAGGGCGGCCACCACGTCCGACTGGGTGACGAAGCCGGCAAAGCGTTCTTCGGCGTCGACAACGGGAATGTGATGCAGGCCGGCATCGGCCATCAGCGGCACCAGGTCCACGATCGGCGTATCGATCCGCGCCACGCGCGGGCGCGGCGTCATGATCTGCCCCACCACTTCGGCCTTTTCCGTGTGGGACAGGCCTGTCGGCTTCAGGAATTCCTTCAGTTTTTCACGCATGCCGCGGTAGTCGTCCAGCCCGCTGTGTTTCAGGAAATCGCTTTGCGTGACGATGCCGATCACGCGCCGCGCGGGATTGAGCACCGGCAGCGCCGCGATATGGCGGCCCCGCATCGCCTGCCATGCCTCCGTCAGTGGCGTGGCGAATTCCGCCGTCACCACGTCGCGCGACATGATGTCGCCGCAGCTGATCACGCCGAAGCGGCGCTGGTAGGCGCGCAACTCCGTCTGCAGGAACAGCGCTTCCAGGTCGTCGCGGCTGATGTCGAGCACCTGGCCATAGCGCTGCAGCACCGCGTCCAGGTCTTCCGGCTTGAAGCCCAGCCGCACGGTCGGCACGTCGTCCTTCGTGGCGTGGGGATTCGGATGCGTGAGTGTCTGCGCGTGCGGATAGCGCCGCCCGGTCAGGTTGTTGTAGACGATGGCTGCCGTCACCAGCAGCAGCGAGTCGACCAATACCGGGCCCAGCGCGAACGAGAATCCGGCCGCATGCACGGCGGGGCCGCCGATGACGGCCGTCAGTCCCGCCGCGCCGCCCGGCGGGTGCAGGCAGCGCATGAAGAACATGGCGGCAATGGCCAAGGCCGTGCCCACGGCGGCCAGCGCCGGCAGGGGCATCAGGTGGCCAAGCCAGCGCACGCAGGCAGCGGCGACCAGCGCGGAAATGACGTTGCCGCCGATGACCGACCATGGTTGCGCAAGCGGGCTGGCGGGCAGGCAGAACAGCAACACCGACGAAGCACCCATCGGTGCCACGAGCCAGATCGCATCGGGGCCCAGCATCAGGTGGGCAACGGTACCGGTGACGAGCAGTCCCAGCAAGGCGCCGGCGCTGGCACGCAGGCGTTCGGTCATGCTGGCCGTACTGGGGGCGGGCAGCAAAACGCTAAACAAAGATCTTACACGCATCTTTCGATTATCCCACGGCGAGCCCATGCGCGACCAGATCCAGCGGCAGCGCGGTCGTGTATTTCAGCTGCTCCATCGAGAACGCCGACGACACACCGGTCAGGTTGGCCGCGCGGATCAGTTTCTTGTAGAAGCGGTCATAGCCGTCGATATCCGTCGTCGCCACCTTCAGCAGGTAGTCGACGTCGCCGCTCATCCGGTGGAATTCCATCACTTCGGGCAGCGCGATGACGGCGGCGGCAAACTTCGCTAGCCACTGTTCGTCGTGCTGGCTGGTGCGCACGCTGACGAACACCGTGACGGGCAGGCCCGCCTTGCGGCGGTTGACCAGCGCCACGCGGCGGTCCAGGTAGCCGTCTTCCTGCAGGCGTTTCAGGCGCTTCCAGCAGGGAGTGCTGGTCAGCCCCACCTTGTCCGCCAGGTCGGCCACGGACAGGGTACCGTCCACCTGGAGCGCGCCCAGGATCGCATAATCGAATTTATCGAGATCGCTCATGCTGCATTTCACAATATATAAGGATGAATATTCTCATTATGCCGATTTTATAAGCATCATTGGCATGGCTGCTCCGCCGTTCTCCGTTAATCTGAATGGATGAACAAGGAAATCTACCTCGACGGCAACGCCACGACGGCCGTCCTGCCCGCCGCGCTGCGGGCTGCCACCGATGCGATGGAAGAACGCTACGGCAATCCCAGCAGCACTCATGCCACCGGGTTGAAGGCAAAGGCGGTGCTGGACGCGGCCCGCGCCCGTGCCTGCCGCCTGCTCGGCGTTGGCGCCGGACAGTTGATGTTCAACAGTGGCGCCACCGAAGGCATCCAGACGGCCGTGCTGTCCGCCCTGTGCGCGGTGCGGGCACGCCGTGCCGCCGGGGAGCGCGCCGGCACGCTGCTGGTCTATGGCGCCACCGAGCACAAGGCGGTGCCGGAAAGCCTCGCGCACTGGAATGCGCTGCTCGGCCTTGACCTGGATCTCGTGCCCCTGCCGGTCGGCCCCGACGGGCGCCACGACCTGGCGGTGTTGCGCCGGCTGGCGCCGGATGCCGCACTGGTCTGCACGATGGCCGCCAACAACGAAACCGGCGTGATCTCGGACCTGGCCGGCATTGCCGCCGCGCTCGAAGGCGGTACTGCGCTGTGGATGGTCGACTGCGTACAGGCGCTGGGCAAGCTGCCGCTCGACCTGGCCGCCACGCGCATCGACTACGCGCCCTTTTCCGGCCACAAGCTGTACGCGCCGAAGGGCATCGGCATGCTGTATGTGCGCGCCGGTGCGCCATTTACCCCGCTGATGAAGGGCGGTGGCCAGGAAACGGGCTGGCGCTCCGGCACCGAGAACATGGCCGGCATCGCCGCGCTGGGCGCCGTGCTGGCGGCACTGGAGGATGGCGAGACGTTCCGCAGTCATGCCGAGCTGACGGCCTGCCGCGACCGGCTGGCCGATGCCTTGCGCGCCGCGCTGCCGGGCATCGTCTTCAACGTACCGTTCGACCAGGCCCTGCCGACCACGCTGAATTTTTCCGTGCCGGGCCTGTCCAGCAAGGAGTTGCTGGACCTGTTCGATGCCGCCGCCGTGCGCGTGTCGGCCGGCAGCGCCTGTTCGGCCGCCAAGGCGCAGCCATCCTATGTGCTGGACGCGATGGGCCTGCCCGAATGGCGCAGCAGCAGTGCCGTGCGCCTGTCGTTCGGCCCGCTGGTGGATGCCGCCACCGTCGCCGAAGCCTGCGCGCGGATCGCCCGCTGCGGTGACGCACTGCGCCGCGCGGGGCTGCTCGGTAGCCCCACCGCAGCACGCCCGGACGGCCTGCTGCAATGGACCGCCGGCGGCCGCCACACATGGCTGGTGCTCGATGCCGCGAGCGGCACTTGCGCCGTGATCGACCCGCAACCCGCGCTGGCCGAGCGCATCGAGACCTTACTGCGCGCCCACGATTACCGCATAGTCGCACGCCTGCTCACGCACGATGGCACCACTTGGCCGGCAACCGGCGACTGCCTTTACATCGGCAGCCAATGCCTGCGCCGCGCGATCATGGGCAAGGGCATTGCCTGCTACCTGCTGGGGCCGCAAGGCGAATCGGCCCGGCACGCCTTCATCGGCAGCGCCGATCCGGCCGGCCTGGCCGGCATGCTGCCGGACGATATCCTCGTGTGCCCGGCGACAGAAGCACAGTCCTTGCTGTGCACCACGCTGCAGGCAGGCGCCGCCAACGATTTGTCCGCCGGGATGCACCTCGATACCGTTACCCTGGAAACGCTGCTGCGCGCCCATCCCGCTGCGCTGCTGGTCGACGTACGCGAATCCTACGAGCACGCGGCGGCCGTGCCGTTCTTCGGCCCCCAGGCGGTCAGCATCCCGCTGAGCCGGCTGGCCGGAGCGCTGCCCGCCTGGCTGGCGCAAGCGCAGCGGGTGCCGCTGGTGTTTTTCTGTCGCAGCGGTAATCGCAGCGCCCGTGCCGCCGGATGCCTGCGCAGCCTTGGCTATGCCGAGGCTTACCATTTGCAAGGGGGTGTCGCGCTGGCCTGAGCGACTTCCGGATGCGGCGCAGAGGCGGCCAAGTGGCCGCCTCTGCCATTTCTGATGGCCGGCAAATCGGTAACGGCAGATTATTTTGCATCGCACCATAACTATGTTCGCTAGCGAACAGTAGCGTGACGTGCGCCGGAATAATATTTCCTGCAACATACTCCAGCCGTGGCGGGCCTTCTGCCAGTCACCCCAAAGCGAGGCCCCCTTGAAAGAACTCCTCAAATTGTGGCCCGGCTTTGCCGCCGGATTCCAGGAAGCCGCGCCCGGTTCCGCCGCACCCGATTCCGAAGAAGACCTGCCATTCCGTGCCGAGCTCTACAGTGCTCAGCAGATGGCGCACCATGGCCGCACGCTGGCGGAAACGCACGTGCTGAGCAAGCGTGGCGGTCCCGACCGGCTGCTGGCCCGCCTCACCGACAACGCCCGCGTATTGCGCACCACGGCCGAGGAATTGACGATCGCCGTCAAGAGCGGTCGCCAGGTTACCCCGGCCTCCGAATGGCTGCTCGATAACTACTACCTGATCGAAGAACAGATCCGCATCGCCCGGCGCCACCTGCCGAAGGACTACAGCAAGGAACTTCCGCGCCTGGAAAAAACGGACGGCACGCCGCGCGTCTACCGGCTGGCGCTGGAAGTGATCGCGCATGGCGACGGCCGCGTCGATCCGGAAAGCCTGTGCCGTTTCGTCGAGGCCTACCAGGAGGTGGCGCCGCTCACGCTGGGCGAACTGTGGGCGATCCCCATCATGCTGCGCCTGGCGCTGCTGGAAAACCTGCGGCGGGTCGCCGCACGCGTGGCCGAAAATCGCTACCAGCGCGACCTGGCCAACAACTGGGCCGACGGGATGGTGGAAATCGCCGACAGGAATCCCTCCGGCCTGATCCTGCTGGTGGCCGACATGGCGCGGTCGAATCCGCCGATCACGAGCGCCTTCGTGGCCGAGCTGGCACGCCGCCTCCAGGGCCAGAGTCCGGCGCTGACATTGGCGCTCACGTGGGTCACCTACCGGCTGGCCGAAGCAGGGCAGACAATCGAGCAGCAGATCCAGGCCGAGATCGGCCAGCAGGCCGCCGAGCAGGTGTCGATGGCGAACACGATCGGCAGCCTGCGTTTCCTGGGCACGATGGACTGGCAGGAATTCGTCGAAACCATGAGTACCGTCGAACGGGCGCTGCGCGAAGACCCGTCCGGCATCTATGGCGCGATGGATTTCTCTACCCGCGACCAGTACCGCCACGTGGTGGAAAAGATCGCGCGCGGCTGCGCACTGTCCGAGGCGCAGGTGGCGCACGAAGCGGTGGAACTGGCGCGCACCCATGGTGGCAGCGACGATCCCCGCCATGGCCACGTGGGTTTCTACCTGGTCGACAAGGGCGTGCTGCTGCTGGAAAAGAAGGTGGTGCGCCGGCGCTCGCCGCGCGAATCGCTGCGCGCTACCGTGCGGGCAGCGCCGCTCACGTCGTACCTGGGGGCGATCGCCGCGCTGTCGGTGATCGCCACCGCGCTGATGGTCGAGCGCGCGATGCGCGATGGCGTGGCCGGATGGGAAACCGTCGTGCTGGCCGTGCTGGGCCTGATGGGCAGCAGCCAGCTGGCGCTGGCGCTGGTGAACTGGGTCGCCACCCTCGTCACGCATCCGAGCCCGCTGCCGCGGATGGAATTCAAGGAAGGCATCCCCTCCGATGCGCGCGCGATCGTCGTCGTGCCGTCGCTGTTCTACAGCCTGGAAAACGTCGACGAGCTGTGTGAACAGCTCGAGGTGCGCTTCCTTGCCAACCGCGACCCGAACCTGCATTTCTGCCTGCTGTCCGACTTCGCCGATGCGCAGGCCGAAACGCTGCCCACCGACGCGGTTTTGCTGGAGCGGGCGCGCGGCCATATCGAAGACCTGAACCGCAAGTACGGGCGGGAAGAGAATCCCGGCCCGTTCGTGCTGCTGCACCGGCCGCGCCTGTGGAACCTTGCCGAGCGCGCATGGATGGGCCATGAGCGCAAGCGCGGCAAGCTGGCGGACCTGAACCGCTTCCTGCGCGGCGGCGCGCGCGACCGCTTCATGCTGGTCGTCGGCGAGAGCGGCCAGCTGCACACCGTGAAATACGTGATCACGCTCGATGCCGACACGCAGCTGGCGCGCGATTCGGCGCGCCAGTTCATCGCCACGATGAAGCACCCGCTGAACCAGCCCAGGATCGATGCAGGCAGCAACCACGTGGTGTCCGGCTACGGCATCCTGCAACCGCGCGTGGCCGTCAGCCTGCCCAGCCCGGACGCTTCGCTGTACGAGCGGCTGTGCGGCGGGGAACCGGGCATCGACCCGTACACGCGCACCGTGTCGGATGTCTACCAGGACGTGTTCGCCGAAGGATCGTTCATCGGCAAGGGCATCTACGACCTGGACGTGTTCGAGAAAGTGCTGGGCGAGCGTTTCCCGGAAAACCGCATCCTGTCGCACGACCTGCTGGAAGGCTGCTACCTGCGCGCCGGGCTGCTGTCCGACGCCCAGCTGTACGAGCAGTACCCGCAGCGCTACCGCGACGACGTGAACCGCCGCCACCGCTGGATCCGCGGCGACTGGCAACTGGCGGGCTGGCTGGCCGGCCGGGTGCGCACGGCGGTCGGCGGGCGCGAGAAGAACCCGCTGTCGGCGCTGTCGCGCTGGAAGCTGTTCGACAACCTGCGCCGCAGCCTGGTGGCACCGGCGCTGACGCTGTCGCTGCTGTTTGCCTTCGCGGTACTGCCGCACCCGTGGTTCTACACGAGCATGGTGCTGGCCATTATCTTCGTGCCCGCCATCGCCGCCGCGCTGTACGACCTGGCGCACAAGTCGCCGGACACGCTGTGGCGGCAGCACCTGTCGAACTCGCTGCGCCGCAGCCGGCTGCAGTTCGCCCATGGCGTGCTGTCGCTGGCATTCCTGCCGTACGAGGCCTACATCAGCGTTGATGCGATCGTACGCACGGCCTGGCGCATGCTGGTAAGCAAAAAGCACCTGCTGCAGTGGCGCCCGTCGGCGCTGTCGCAGGCGAACGGCGGCCTGCGTGCCAGCTGGCAGGCGATGTGGATCTCGCCCGTGCTGGCGCTGGCGACCGGCACGGCGCTGGTACTGTGGCGCGGGAAGGCATTCGAGGCCGCCGCGATCTTCCTCGCCGCCTGGCTGGTCGCGCCCGTGGTCGCGTGGTGGATCAGCCGCCCGGTCGAGCGCCTGGAAGCGCAGCTGGACGACGACCAGCGCCGCTTCCTGCACACGGTGGCCCGCAAGACCTGGGCCTGGTTCGATACCTACGTGGGGCCGGACGACAACTGGCTGCCGCCGGATAACGTGCAGGAGCATCCGGCTACCGTCATCGCGCATCGCACGTCGCCCACCAATATCGGCATGGCCCTGCTGGCCAACGTCAGCGCCTGGGACTTTGGCTACGTGACGCTGGCGCAGCTGCTGCAGCGCACCCGCAACACGCTCGACACGATGGGCGAACTGGAGCGCCACCAAGGCCATTTCTACAACTGGTACGACACCCAATCGAAAAAGCCGCTGCATCCGATGTACGTGTCGACCGTCGATAGCGGCAACCTGGCCGGCCACCTGCTGGTGCTGCAGGCGGCACTGCTGAACGCGGTGGATGCACCGATACTGGGGGCGCAAATGCTGGCCGGGCTGGAAACCACGCTGGACGTGCTGCAGGAATCGCTGGCGGGTGCCGAGGCGGCCGATGGCGCCGATGCCGCGGCACTGGCGGCGCTACGCGAAGCGGTGGCACTGCGGGCGCCGCTGTATCCGTCGAATCTGCCGGAGCTGCGTGCGTACCTGGAACGCGCTACCGCCGCTGCCGGGGCCTTTGCCGCTACCCCGGCATTGGCGAACCACGCCATGGCAGGCACGTGGGCCGGGGCGCTGGCCGCGCAATGCCGCGCCGCCCTCGACGAGCTGACATTGCTGGCGCCATGGGTCACGGGCGACACCGGGGCCGTGCTGGATACCGGCTCGCTGAGGATCCCGACGCTGCGCGAGCTGGCGGCGTATCCGCCGGCCGGGGCGCCACTGTCGGATCTGGCGCCGGGCGAACGCGAACGCCGCGAACAGCTCGGCGTGCTGATGGAACGGGGCGCCGCCGTGGCGCGCGAACGCATCGAACACCTGCAGGAACTGGCGGCGCGGGCGTGCGGGTTCGCGCAGGTCGACTACGGTTTCCTCTACAACCGCACCACCAGGCTGCTGGCGATCGGCTACAACGTCAGCGAACGGCGGCTCGACGCCAGCTACTACGACCTGCTTGCCTCCGAGGTGCGGCTGGCCAGCTACGTGGCCGTGGCGCAGGGCCAGCTGCCGCAGGAGCACTGGTTCGCGCTGGGCCGGCAGCTCGCCATCGTGCATGGGCAGCCGGTGCTCATGTCGTGGAGCGGTTCCATGTTCGAGTACCTGATGCCGCTGCTGGTGATGCCGACCTACCCGAGCACGCTGCTGGACCAGACCTACCATTCGGTGGTGGCGGCGCAGATCGAATACGCGCGCCAGCGCAACGTGCCGTGGGGTGTATCCGAGTCCGGCTACAGCACGGTGGATGCGGCGATGAACTACCAGTACCGCGCGTTCGGCGTGCCGGGCCTGGGCATGAAGCGGGGCCTGGCGGACGACCTGGTGGTCGCACCCTATGCATCGATGATGGCGTTGATGGTGGAACCGGAAGCGGCATGCCAGAACCTGCAGAAGATGGCTGGCCTGGGCTTCATGGGCCGCTATGGTTTCTACGAGGCGATCGACTACACGCCGGCGCGGCTGCCGCGGGGGCAGTCATTCGCCGTGGTGAAATCGTTCATGGTGCACCATCAGGGCATGGGCTTCCTGGCGCTGTCGTACCTGCTGCACGACCGGCCGATGCAGCGCCGCTTCGAATCCGACCCGATGCTGCAATCGGCGCTGCTGATGCTGCAGGAGCGCAGTCCGCGCATCGGCGCGTTCTTCTCCACCGCCTCCGAGCAGGCTGCCGCGGCGCGCTCGACATCGCACGACCAGGCCGCCCCGGTACGCGTGCTGGCGCAGCCGAACACACCCGTGCCCGAAGTGCAATTGCTGTCGAACGGGCGCTACCACGTGATGGTCACGGCGGCCGGCGGCAGTCACAGCCGCTGGCGCGACCTGACGGTCACGCGCTGGCGCGAGGATGCCACACGCGACAACTGGGGGCAGTTCTGCTACGTGCGCGACGAGGATGGCCATTTCTGGTCCAACACCTACCAGCCCACGCTGGCCGAGCCGGAACACCAGGAGGTGATTTTTTCCGAGGGCCGCGCCGAATTCCGGCGCACCGACCGGGGCATCGACCTGTACACCGAAATCGTCGTTTCCCCGGAAGACGATATCGAGATGCGCCGGCTGCGCGTGACGAACAATTCGAACCGCCCGCGCACGCTCGAACTGACCAGCTTTGCGGAAGTGGTGATGGCGCCGGCCGCGGCCGACGCGGCGCATCCGGCCTTCTCGAAGCTGTTCGTGCAGACCGAGATCCTGGGCGACGAAAAGGCCATCCTGTGCACGCGGCGGCCGCGTGGCAAGGGCGAGCAGCCGCCGTTCATGCTGCACGTGATGACGGTGCACGATGCCGAGGTGCTCGAGATATCGTATGAAACGGACCGGGCGCACTTCATCGGCCGCGGCAACAGCACGCGTGAGCCGCGCGCGCTGATCGACCCGGGCCCGTTGGGCGGCGGCCACGGATCCGTGCTGGACCCGGCCGTGGCGATCCGCTACCGCATCACGCTGCAACCGGACCAGATGGCGACGGTCGACATCGCCACCGGCATGACCGAAACGCGCGAGGCGGCGCGGCATCTGATCGACAAATACCAGGACCGCCACATGGCCGACCGCGTGTTCGAGCTGGCCTGGACGCACAGCCAGGTGGTGCTGCGCCAGCTGAACGCCACCGAGGCCGATGGCCAGCTGTACAGCCGCCTCGCCAACCACGTGATCTACCCGAACGCCGCGCTGCGCGCCGATCCTTCGGTGCTGATCAAGAATGGGCGCGGACAGTCGAACCTGTGGCCGTACGCGATTTCCGGCGACCTGCCGATCGTGCTGCTGCAGGTGAAGGATTCGGCCAATATCGAGGTGGCGCGGCAGATGGTGCAGGCGCACGCATACTGGCGCCTGAAAGGCCTGGTGGTGGACCTGGTGATCTGGTTCGAGGACACATCGGGCTACCGCCAGGCGCTGTATGACCAGATCATCGGCATGATCGCCTCAGGCATCGATGCGCAGGCGATCGACCGGCCGGGCGGCATCTTCGTGCGGCCGCTGGAACAGATCTCCACCGAAGACCGCATCCTGCTGCAGACGGTGGCGCGGGTGATCATCAACGACGCCCGCGGTCCGCTGGCCGAGCAGATCAAGCGCTCCGGCCCGCCGGCGCTGCGCATGCCGCCCTTGCTGGCCGACGCGCGCGGCGAGTACGACGATGCCGGACCGGCCACGCATTTGCCGCATGACCTGATCCTGTGGAACGGCTTCGGCGGCTTCACGCCGGACGGCCGCGAGTACGTGATCGTCACCGCGCATGGGGAAAACGAAGGCCGGGTCACGCCGGCGCCCTGGTCGAACGTGCTGGCCAACGCGCAATTCGGCAGCGTGATCTCGGAAAGCGGGCAAGCCTACACGTGGCACGAGAACGCGCATGAATTCCGGCTTACGCCATGGCACAACGACCCGGTGACCGATGCCGCCGGCGAGGCGTTCTACCTGCGCGACGATGCCAGCGGCCACTTCTGGTCGCCCACGCCATTGCCGGCACGCGGCAGTGGCGACTACGTGACGCGTCACGGCTTCGGCTACAGCACGTTCGCGCATACCGAGGCAGGCATCACCTCGGCCCTCACGACGTACGTGGCCAACGACGCACCGGTGCGCTACACGGTGCTGAAGGTGCGCAACGATTCGCCGGTGGCGCGCAAGCTGTCGGCAACCGGCTACGTGGAATGGGTGCTGGGCGAAATGCGCGCGAAGTCGGGCATGCACATCGTGACGGAACTCGACGCGGTCAGCGGTGCGCTGTTCGCGCGCAACCCCTACAACACGGAATTCTCGGGCCGGGTGGCGTTCTTCCATGTCGACGCGACGACCCGCACGGCAACGGCGGACCGCACCGAATTCCTGGGGCGTAACGGCACGCTGGCCAGCCCGGCCGCGCTGCGGCGGCAGCGGCTGTCCGGCAAGGTCGGCACGGGACTCGATGCCTGCGCTGCGCTGCAGGTGCCGTTCGAGCTGCTGCCGGGAGAAGAGCGGGAGCTGGTGTTCGTGCTGGGCATGGGCGGGCGCCGCAACGCCGATGCGAGCACGATGGTGCAGAAGCACGGTGGCGCCGGCGCTGCACGCGATGCCCTGGCCGCCGTGCATGCGCACTGGCATGCCACGCTGGGCGCCGTGCGCATCGCCACGCCGGATCCGGCGCTGGACGTGATCGCCAACGGTTGGCTGATGTACCAGACCATCGCCTGCCGGCTGTGGGCGCGCAGCGGCTACTACCAGTCCGGCGGCGCGTTCGGCTACCGCGACCAGCTGCAGGATGCGATGGCGATGGTGCACACCGAGCCGCACCTGCTGCGCGAGCACCTGGTGCTGTGCGCGGCGCACCAGTTCGCGGAGGGCGACGTGCAGCACTGGTGGCATCCCCCATCCGACCGCGGCGTGCGCACGCACTGTTCGGACGATTACCTGTGGCTGCCGTTGGCCACCGCACGCTACGTGCAGGTGACCGGCGACCTGTCGGTGCTCGACGAAGAGGCACACTACCTGGAAGGCCGACCGGTGAAGCCGGACGAGGATTCGTACTACGACATGCCGGGCCGTTCGCCATTGGCGGAAAACCTGTACCAGCACTGCGTGCGCGCGATCCGCCACGGCCTGCGCTTCGGTGCGCACGGCCTGCCGCTGATCGGGTCCTGCGACTGGAACGACGGCATGGACAAGGTCGGCGCGGAAGGCAAGGGCGAAAGTGTATGGCTGGCGTGGTTCCTGGTCGACGTGCTGCGCCAGTTCGCCGTGGTGGCCGAGCGGCGCGGCGATGCGGGCTTTGCCGAGGAATGCCGGTCCGAGGCTGTCAAGCTGGCCGCGAACGTGGAGCAGAACGCGTGGGATGGCCAGTGGTACCGCCGCGCCTACTTCGACGACGGCACGCCACTCGGCTCGCACGAGAACGAGGAATGCCAGATCGACTCGATTTCGCAAAGCTGGGGCGTGCTCTCCGGCGCCGCCGATCCGGAACGCGTGCGCGGCGCGATGGCGCAGGTGGACGCGCGGCTGGTGCGGCGCGACGGCGGCTTCATCCAGCTGCTCGACCCGCCGTTCGACAAGGCCGATCCGAACCCCGGCTATATCCAGGGCTACGTGCCGGGCGTGCGGGAGAACGGCGGCCAGTACACGCATGCCGCCGTGTGGACCGTGATGGCGTTCGCCGCGCTGGGCGACACCGCCAAGGCCTGGGAGCTGATGCGCCTGATTAACCCGGTACAGCACGCGTCCAGCGCGGACAACGTGGCCGTCTACAAGGTGGAACCGTACGTGGTCACTGCCGATATCTACGCCGTCGAGCCGCACGTGGGCCGTGGCGGCTGGAGCTGGTACACCGGATCGTCCGGCTGGATGTACCGGCTGATCCTCGAATCGCTGCTGGGCGTGACGCGCAACGGCGACCGGCTGTCGCTCGCCCCGCGCATGCCGGACGAGTGGAATGAATTCAGCTTGTCCTACCGCTACGGATCATCGGCCTACGCGATCCACGTGGTGCGCGGCGGGGCTTCCCTCACCGTCGATGGCGTCGCGCAGGACGGCAACGAGATCGCACTGGCCGACGACGGCCGCGAGCACGCTGTGGAATTGCGCATATCCTGATTTTCCCGAAAACAGGGGACGGACCCTGGTTTTAAGGAAATTCCTGGCCGCGAGTCGGGCGGCCCGTCCGGCATCTCCCGGATATTGCTTCAAAACGAAGCGGTCCAGCGATCCGGTACGTCTTGCCTTAAAACCAGGGTACGTCCCCAGTTTTGCTTTACAGACCTACCGCGGTGCCGGCGCCCATCAGCGTGGCCACGCCCAGCACGACGAAGATGACGGCGGCGATGCCGTGCACCACCTTCAGGTTGACGGCGGTGGCAGCGCGCTTGCCGAGGTAGACGGCGGGCACGTTCGCCAGCATCATGCCCAGCGTGGTGCCGACGACCACGGGGATCAGCGCGTCGAAGCGGGCGGCCAGCGCCACGGTGGCGATCTGCGTCTTATCGCCCATTTCGGCGAGGAAGAAGGCGACCAGCGTGGCGGTGAACACGCCATAGCGGCTGGCCGGCGCGTCGTCCTCGTCGATCTCGTCGGGCACCATGATCCATGCCGCCATCGCAATGAAACCCAGGCCCAGGATCCAGCGCAGCGCGTTCGGGCCGAGCAGGTCGGTCAGCCATGTGCCGACGGCGGCGGCGCAGAAGTGGTTGACGATCGTGGCGACGAAGATGCCGCCGACGATGGGCAACGGGCGCCGGAACTGGGTGGCGAGCACGAAGGCGAGCAGCTGGGTCTTGTCGCCGATTTCGGCGAGGGCAACGATGCCCGTGGAGACGAGGAAGGCTTCCATATGGGTGGCTGGGGGCCGGAGGTTAACCAAGGATCCATGGGCGGTCCCGGCCCCTTGATGTATGCGGCCCCCCGTGGATCATTGGTCTCGCCAGGCCGCGCGCGATGCACTATCCGCGCCGGCCACCTGCGCCACGGCCTGCCGGCCGATCGTGTTGACGCAGGTACTTCCCGCACAGCGCAGGGGCTGTCGCGGGCAAGGAGGCTACTCCCCAAAGAACGGGCGCCATGATAGCAGAGTCGCCGACGGGGGAGGGTGAAAATGACGTGTCATATGCTATTCTGCACCGCGCCCGCGCCGGCGATCCCGGTGCCAGCCTGACTCTTTCAAAGGAAGCACATGCGAAAAACTTCTCTGCGCCTGGCACTATTGGCCGCGCTGGCACTGCTCGCACAAGCGGCCCATGCCCAGGACCCGCTCAGCTACGCCCGCTACAACGAGGTGCGAACGACCGACCTGTATCTCGACCTCAAGGCGGACTTCTCCCGAAAGACGCTGACCGGTTACGCCGAGCTGACCCTGAACTGGCTGGACAAGAACGTGCGCACGCTGGTGCTCGATACACGCCAGCTGAAGATCGCACGGGTGCAGGTGCAGAACGACGATGGCCGCTGGGTTCCCGCTTCCTACATGCTGGACCGCCCCGATCCGAAGAAGGGCCAGGCGCTGCGCATCGCGTTGCGCAGCCAGCCGAAGAAAGTGCGCGTGTACTACCACACGGCGCCCACCGCGGGGGCCTTGCAGTGGCTGACACCTGTGCAAACGCTGTCCGGCAAGCGGCCGTTCATGTTCAGCCAGTCGCAGGCGATCGAGGCGCGTTCGTGGGCGCCGGTGCAGGATACGCCGGCCGTGCGCTTCACCTACGGTGCGCGCATCGAGGCGCCAGCCGGCATGCGCGTGGTGATGAGTGCCGAGAACGATCCGCAGTCGACCGGCAAGGGCGGCTGGAAGTTCCGCATGCCGCAGCCGGTGCCGTCGTACCTGCTGGCGATCGCGATCGGCGAGATCGACGTGCGCAATGTGGGCCCGCGCTCGGCCGTGTACGCGGAACCGGGCCGCATCGAGGCGGCAGCGTTCGAGCTGGCCGATACGGAGAAGATGATCGCCGCGGCCGAATCGCTGTATGGCCCCTACCGGTGGGGGCGCTACGACATGATCGTGCTGCCGCCGTCGTTCCCGATCGGCGGCATGGAAAACCCGCGCATGACATTCCTGACGCCGACGATGATCGCCGGCGATCGCAGCCTGAACGACCTGATCGCGCACGAGCTGGCCCATTCGTGGTCGGGCAATCTCGTCACCAACGCATCGTGGAAACACTGGTGGCTCAACGAAGGCTTCACCACCTACGTGACGACCCGGATCCTCGAAATCCTGTATGGCATCGAAGCGGCCGAGATGAACCTGCAGGTGGAACAGGACGAGGCGCTGGCGTCGCTGAAGGATATCCCGGCGGCGAAACAGGCCCTGTTGACGCGCGATCCGGACGTCAATCCGGAAACCTATACGGACGAGGGCCTGGCCTATCCGAAAGGCGCATGGCTCCTCCGCACGCTCGAGCAGCGCGCCGGCCGTGAAGTGTTCGATCCGTTCCTGCGCGGCTGGTTCGACCAGCACGCCTTCCAGTCGGCTACCACAGAGCAGTTCCTGGCCTACCTGCGTGCCAACCTGCTGGACAAGCATCCGAACGTGATGACCCAGGCGGAACTCGACGAGTGGCTGTATGGCGCGGGCATTCCAGCCAGCGCGCAGCGCGTGGTGTCGCAGCGCCTGCAGGCCGTCGATGCCCAACGTGCCGCCTGGCTGAAGGGTGAGCAGCCAACGGCCGACCTGACCGCGCGCAGCTGGAGCGCCGCCGAGTGGATGCACTTCCTGAACGCCATCGACAACAAGGCCAGCGCACAGCAGTTGCGGGAACTCGACCAGATCTTCGCACTGAAGACCAGCAAGAACAACGAGATCGCCTACCGCTTCTATCTCGCCGCCGTGCATGCGGGCTACGACGTGCGCGAGCAGCTCGACACCTTCCTGATGAACGTGGGCCGCCAGAAGTTCGTGGTGCCGCTGTACACCGCGCTGCTGGCCAATCCAAAGGATGCCGCATGGGCGAAGGGCGTATTCGCCAAGGCACGCCCCCGCTATCACCCTGAAACGCAGAAGTCCGTCGACCGGCTGTTGAAAAAGTAATGGAGCAAGGATGTCGCTGAAAAAAACCACTGCCGCGCTGGCGCTAAGCGCCTGCGCGTTTTCCCCCGTATTCTTTTCCAGCCCCGCGCTGGCTTTCGATTCCAGCGCTGCCGCCGCCACCGCCCCGGCGTTCGACCTGGCGCGCGACGTGAACCTCGCGTTGAAGACCTTCGACGTGCCGGGCATCGCGATCGCGATCGTCAAGGATGGCAAGGTCGTGGCCGCGCAGGGCTTCGGCGTGCGCAGGCTGGGCGACCCGGCGCCGGTCACGTCGAAGACGTTGTTCGAGATCGCATCGAATTCCAAGGCATTCACCGCCGTGGCGCTGGCGAAGCTGGTCGACGAGGGTAAGCTGGAATGGGATGACCCGGTCATCAAGCACCTGCCCGATTTCCGCATGCACGACGCCTACGTCACCCAGGAGATGACCGTGCGCGACCTGCTGACGCACCGCAGCGGCCTGGGCCTGGGCGCCGGCGACCTGCTGTGGTGGCCGACGACGACGTTTTCCACCGACGAGATCATTCACAACCTGCGCCACGTGAAGCCGGCCACCAGCTTCCGCGCCAACTACGCCTACGACAACCTGCTGTATATCGTGGCCGGCCGCATCATCGCGCAAAAGAGCGGCAAGAGCTGGGGCGACACGGTGCAGGCGCAGATCCTGGGCCCTCTGGGCATGGCGGACACCACCACCAGTGTGGCCGCCATGGTGAGGGCGGCCGATTACTCGGCGCCGCACAGCCGGATCAACGGCCGGCAGTCGGTCGTCAAGCCGATGCCGGTCGATAACGCCGTGGGCGCGGTCGGCATCAACACGAACGCCGAAGACATCGCGAAGTGGATGAACGCGCTGCTGGCCGGCGGCGAACTGCCGGGCGGGCAGCGGCTGTTCTCCGCCACGCAGTCGAAGGAGATCTGGACGCCGGTGACGCCGATGAAGATCGCCGAACCGGCAGGGGCGCTGGCCGCCACGCGCGCCAACTTCAATGCCTACGGCCTGGGCTTCAACATCCGCGACTACCGCGGCAAGAAGCTCGTGCTGCACGGCGGTGCGCTGCAGGGCTTTTACTCGCGCGTGCTGATGGTGCCAGAGGAAAAGCTGGGCATCGCCATCTTCACGAATGCGGAAAACAGCGGCTCGATGACGTCGCTGCAATGGCGCATCCTCGACCACTACCTGGGCGCCGCACCGACGGACTGGATCGGCATCATCGCCGCCGAAGAGCAGGAACGGCTGCGCAAGGACCGGGAAAAGACCGGCAAGGCCGCCGCGGCCCGCGCGGCCGGCTCGAAGCCATCGCTGCCGCGCCGCGCCTACGATGGCGAGTACAGCGACCCGTGGTATGGCAAGGTCGTGATCCGGCACGAAGGGAAAAAGCAGGTCATGGCCTTCACGCGCACGCCGGACCTGGTGGGCGAGATGGAGCACTTCCAGCACGACACGTTCATCGTGCGCTGGAAGGAACGCAACTTCAACGCCGACGCCTACGTGACGTTCGCGCTGAACCCGGACGGCTCGATCGAACGCGCAAAGATGTCCGCGATCTCCGACGAAACCGACTTCAGCTACGACTTCCACGACCTGGCGCTGACACCCGTGAAGGCGAAAAAAGCCGAATAAGGCTGCCTCCCGCAAATGTTGCCAAAAGTTGGGGACTGACCCTAATGCCGTTAAGTTAGTGCTTGGCTGGCCTATTGATCCGCATGTAGACACCCCAAAAGCGAAGGGCTGGGGTCAGGGAGGAGTGTGAGCCTGCAGGCTCACACCGTGCCACAGGCGCGGAGCATGCTCCGCGAAACCCCTGTGGCACCCCGGCGGGGCTTTGCCGGGATTTCAAGGAGCACCGCTCCTTGCCGGCAAAGCGGTGCTGGCCTGCAGGCCAGCGCTCCTCCCTGACCCCGGAATCTGCCTCTGGGTTTGGCTTATCTGAACGGCATTAGGGACTGTCCCCGATTTTTGGCAACGGTTTCTGGGGTCATCCGGCCACGTTGCTGCGCCGCCGCACAAATGCCCCCACCACCACCAGGCCGCCGAACAGCATGGCGTAGGTCGATGGCTCCGGTACCGGTGCCGTCACATAGCGCAGGTTCGTGAAGAACATGCCGTTGTTCTCCCATTCGCCCGAGACCGTGATCGACGTGACCGGCTTGTCGAACAGGATGCCCGCGAAGACCGGTACCGAGATGTTGTAGTTGTGGACGTAATCCTCGAAGAACACGTGCGAACCGTCGTCGAACGTCACCTTCATCGGCGTGGGCTGCAGGGAGCCGCCAGGGGAGTACTGGCCGCCGCCGATGCCATAGACGTCCATGCCCAATGCGATGATCGGGTTGGCAAACGTGAAGGTAGCGCTATCTGGTGGGGCATAATAAACAAAATTGCCTTCGACAAAATTGAAGTGGTCGTGATAGCCACCGAATTCGAAACTGTCGTTGTTGCACCACTGGACGGCATTGCAGGTGAAGGTCACGTCACCCCAGCTCCATGAATAACCGGTGCGCGTGTAGGAGCCGGAAAAGTCCTGGTGCTGGGCGTTGCTGCCGATAAGGGTATCGAACGGCGCTGCGTCTTCGGTGAAGTAACCGCTGGCCTGCGAGGTCAGGGCGGTTGCCGCGAGCATCAGCCCGATGAGTGCTTTACGCATGATGAGCTCCTGGAGAGAGGGAAATGTCGTACCGCGATGGCGGTCCACCAATGCTAGCGCTAACACCCGAGCTCATGGATAAGCTTATTGAATTATTTTAAATAGTATAAAAATATACAACACTCGGCATTGTCCTGCGGGCATGCGGAGAGGTAAGCTAGCAAGCTGAGGCCCGCTGCGACCTTCGGTAGCCGCGAAAAAATTGTGGTTGTAACAGTGAGTTTCAGTGAGACTGTTTCATGTGCAAATGCAGCATAATCACGCGGTTGTCATAAAGTGAAAGTTTTTTCGCATGAATGAGCTGATGTTGTCGGTTGCCGCCGTGTGCGGTTCCATGGTGGTAGGCTTCGTGGTCTTTTGCAGCTTCATGAGCCGCCTCCAGCGCAGGTAGGATTCGACAGCCGCCGGCCGGCATCTCCGGCGGCTGCGCAGGTCAGGCTTCCCGATCTGCTGCCTTGCCGGCTGCCGTCATGGCTTGACGAACTTCAGTGTCATCCGGTCGCTCTCGCCGATCGCCGCATATTTTTCCCGGTCCACATCCTTGTTCCCGTAGGTCGGCGGCAGTGCCCACACGCCGCCCTGGTGGTCGGCCGTATCCTTCGGGTTCGCGTTCACGTCCGATTTCGCCGCCAGCTTGAAGCCGGCCGCTTCGGCCAGGCGGATCACATAGGCTTCGTGCACGTAGCCGCTCGATGCCGTCGCATCCTGCGTTTTCGCCGCGGGCAGGCGATGTTCGACGACGCCGAATACGCCCCCGGGCTTCAGCGCGTCGTACGCGCTTTTCAGCACGGCCTTCAGTCGCGCATCGCCTTCATCCTTCCAGTTGTGCACATTGCGGAAAGTGAGGACCATGTCGGCACCGCCCTTTGGCGCATAGTTGAATACGCCGTTGCTCGGCTCGAACGCGCCCATTTGCACCTTGCCGAATGCGCCCGGATTGGCGTCCAGCTTTTGCTTGAAGCGCTCGCCGGACCGCGCCACGATCGCGGTCTTCGATTCCGGGGTCGCGCCGGCCACGATCAGCTTGCCCCGCTCGCGCAGGTAGGGCGCCAGGATCTCCGTGTACCAGCCGCCGCCGGGCGACAGTTCCACCACCGTCATGTCGGGCCGGATGCCGAAGAAGGTCAGTGTCTCGAAGGGATGGCGATAGGTGTCCCGTTTCATGTTCTCCGGGCTGCGTTGGCTGCCGTTGACGGCGGCCTTCAGCGCATCGTCGGCCAGCGCCGGCGTGCTGCAGGTCGCTGCCAGGATGGCGGCGGCGAGGATTCGTTTCATGCGATCTCCTTGTGGGCATATGCGTGGCGCGAATTGGCCACGACCCGGCGATGATGTGCAATAAAGACAAGCCGGTCAAGTACTGACCGGCTTGTCTGCACCGTCAATCCGCCCAGCGCTGCACATAGTCCGGTGCCGCCACGGCGCACGCCGGATCCGGCACCGCGGCGCCACGCGCCTCGCGCAGCGGCAGCACGCCGGCCCAGGCGCGCACGCCCATGTCTTCCTCGTCGTCTTCCGGCGGTCCGCTGCGGACCTTGCAGGCCGCCTCGGCCAGCCCGATGCGCAGCACGGTGGTCGCGGCATATTCCTTGTCGTTGCCTGGCCTGATCTCGCCCTGCCGGCCAGGGACCAGGTGTTCCATGAACGCTTCCATTGCCTGCCTCTTGCCGGTTCCGGCGGCGCCTTCCTCCACCGGCTCGAAGCGGCCATAGATGACGGCGCTGCGGTAATTCATCGAATGGTTGAACGCCGAGCGCGCCAGCACCAGGCCATCGACGTGCGTGATCGTCACGCAGCAGTCGTCTTCCATCAGCCGCCTGACCATGCGGCTGCCGTTCGAGCCGTGGATGTACAGGTGCGCGCCGATGCGCCAGCAGGCGGTGGGAATGCAATGCACGCCATGTTCGTCGCGAAAGGCCACATGGCAGACCCAGGCGGCATCGATGATTGCGTGCAGCACGGCGGGATCGTGGGTGGCGCGGTTGGCGGAACGTTTTACCTGCCTGCGAGGGGATGGCGAAGTGTTCATGGGCTCCATTCGGTGGGTTGAGAGGGCACTATAATCGCGCTGCTGGCTCCCGGAACAGGTCCACGAGCGGGCATTTTCGAGGAACCACGATGGACTACGCATTGCTGCTGTCGAACTTCGACCGCAACCACGGGCACCGCAGCTGGCCGCGCCAGCGGCTGCTGCACGAATGCCTGCGCCACGCGATTCGCGCCGGCACGCTGGCGGCCGGTACCCGGCTGGTGGCCACGCGCACACTGGCGGCCGAGCTGGGCGTGGCGCGCAATACCGTGCTGTATGCGTACGAGCAGCTGGCCAGCGAAGGGTTCGTGGTGCCGGATCGCCGTGGCACCATGGTGGCGCGCGTTGCGCCGGAACCGGCGTCCGAACGCGGCAGCCGTCAGCCGGCGGCGCATGCCGGCCTGGCGCGCCGCGCGATGAACCTGCGCGCGATATCGAACGCCGCCAGCGACGGCCAGGCCTTCGTGCCGGGCGTGCCGGACCTGCACGCATTTCCGCTGGTGCTGTGGCGGCGCCTGCTGGACCGCGCCTGGCGCGGCCTCGATCCTGCGCAGCTGAACTATGGCGACCCCGCGGGCGAATGGCCGTTGCGGACCGCGATCGCGGACTACCTGCGCGCTTCGCGTGGCGTCATCTGCGAGGCGCGACAGGTGTTCATCACCGATGGCAGCCAGGGCACGCTGGACCTGTGCGCCCGTGCCTGCGCCGACGAAGGCGACACGGTATGGCACGAGAACCCCGGCTATGGCGGCGCGCTGGCGGCGTTCCGGCACGCCGGCCTGGCGGTGCAAGGCATTGCCGTGGACGAGGAAGGCATGGCGCCATCGGCACGGGACTGGAAGACGAGAAAGCCCAGGTTGATCTACACGACGCCGTCGCACCAGTACCCGGTGGGCACCGTGCTGTCGCTGGCACGGCGGCTGGCGCTGATCGACGGCGCCCGCCGCGCCGGCGCACTGATCATCGAGGACGACTACGACAGCGAGTTCCGCCACGACGGGCCGCCGCTGGCGGCGATGCAGGGCCTGGTGCCGGATGCGCCGGTGCTGTACTGCGGCACGTTCAGCAAGACGATGTTCCCCGGCTTGCGCATCGGCTACCTGGTGGTGCCGCCCGCCCTGGCGCCGCAACTGGCGCTGCTGCGCGCGCAGTCGGCGGCCGCGGGAAGGGTGGCCGAACAGCTGGCGCTGGCGGAATTCGTCACCAGCGGGCAATTCCTGCTGCACCTGCGCCGCATGCGGCGGCTGTACCGCGAACGGCGCGACGCACTGGTGGCCGCACTGGAAAAACACCTGGGCCGTATCGCCACCGTGCACGGCGCCTCGGCGGGCATGCACCTGTCGTTGCGCTTGCCGGCCTGGCTGGCGGACGAAGCGATCCGCGCCAGGGCGCGGGAGGAGGGGATCGTGGTGAACGCATTGTCGACACACGCACTACAGCCCGGGCCGGCCTGGAATGGACCGACATGGAACGGCTTGATGCTGGGCTATGCGCAGGTGCCGGCCGAAGAGATGGAAGGCCTCGTGAAGCGGCTGGCGGTGGTGATTCACCTGGCTGCGTACAACGCCGCGCGCGTTGCCGCCGTGCCGAAAAAAAACCGGCGCCAGGCACCCGAAAAAACTGCGTGACGCCGGTTGCGCTGGGCGGTTACGTCAGAACGCGTAGTCGGCGCGCACGTACATGGTACGGCCGTTGATGCCGAACGGGCAGGTTTCCCAGCAGCGCGTGAAGCCCAGTTGCGGGAACGGCGCGGCGCGGGTCTTGTCCCACTCCGTCGGGTAGGTGTCGAACACGTTGTTCACGCCCAGCTGCAGGCCGAGTTTCTTCGTGAAGTTGTAGCGCAGCGTCATGTCGGCGATCCACTTGCCTTCCCACGTCTGGATGAAGCCCGGCGTGAAGCCCTGGCCCTGCACCTCGCCGTAGTAATTGGCACGCACGTTGCCGTTCCACTTGCCCATCGTGTAGTCGGCCGACAGCACGTGGTGCTTGCGCGGCTGGCCATGCTCGATCAGCGTGACCTGCGACTCGTCGAACAGCTGTTCGCCGGTCAGGATCGACGACGTGGAGTGGCGACCGGTGACTTCCGTCTTGTTGAAGCCCAGCTGGCCGGACAGCACCAGCGTGGAACCCGGCCAGCGCGACGTGTGCTCGGCCACGATGTCGATGCCCTTCGTCTTGGTGTCGACGGCATTCGTGAAGAACTGCGCCTGGCCCACTTTCAGCGGGGTCAGCACGTTGGCGATCGGGCCGCCACCCGCTTCCGGCGCGATCGTGCTGGAGAACACGATGCGGTCCTTGATCTTGATCTGGTACACGTCCGCCGTCAGCGAGAAGTTCGGCACCGGACGCAGCACCAGGCCGAAGCTTGCATTGCGCGACGTTTCCTCCTTCAGCGGCGCGATGCCCAGCGCGCGGGTCACGGGGCTGTCCTGCCGCGCGGTCAGCGTTTCGGTCAGCACGCCTTCCGCGTTCAGGTTGGTCGACACGGAGCTGTAGAACGCCTGCTGCACGCCGGGTGCGCGGAAGCCGGAAGAGAAGCTGCCGCGCACGCCAACCTGCTTGCTCGGGTCCCAGCGCGCCGTGACCTTGCCGGTGGTGGTGTTGCCGAAGTCCGAGTATTTCTCGTAGCGCACCGCGCCGGTGAGCAGCAGCGTGTCGAGCGCGCGCCACTCCACATCGCCGTACAGCGCGATGTTGTGGCGGCCTTCGTCGACCTCGGTGGAGGGCGTGTAGCCCGGGAAGCCCTGCGTGCCGGAGGCGGCCACGGTGCCGGCCGGCGTGAGGATCTGGATCGCCGGGTTGTTCGTGCGGCCATACTGGTACGACACCGGGTCGCCGGCCTCGATCTCGTAGCCGTCGCGCCGCCATTCGAAGCCGGTGGCGAAGAACACGCCCTTGGCGACCGGGCCTTTCAGGTCGGCGTTGAACGTGGTCTGGTTGAATTTCAGCGTGCCGGTATCCGCTTCCAGCGGCGACTCCGCGTAGATGCCGCCGTTATCGGGGCGCGGTTCATACCAGTAGCTGACGTTGATCGTGTTCTTTTCGTGGAACGCCAGCTCGCTGCGGCCATGGTTGACGGAGACGTCCGCCTTCCACTCGTTCGGCAGGTCGAGCCGGTAGCCCACGGCCAGCGACGCATCCTTGACGGTGGTACGGATGTTCGGCAGGTAGCCGTCCGGATAAACGGCCGACACCGTGCGGTCGTCGCCCGCGGCGCGGAAGAAGCCGGACGAATCGCCCTTGCGTTTCGACGCGCCGCCGAAGGCGTAGAACTCGCCGCCGGGGCCGGCCGGCAGGGCCGCATTGACCCACAGGTAGGCATCCTTCGCGTCGCTGTCGCCGATGCGCTGCGTGACGCGCGGCGGATCCGTGCGCGCGGTATCGAGGCCGGCGCGGTTGGTCTCGTTGCGGCGGCGGCCTTCGACGGAAACGTTGATGTAGCCGCCGTCACTGCCCAGTGCCCAGCCGCGGTTCACGCTGCCGGAAACCATGTCGCCGTCGCCCTCGGAAGTGGTGCCGAACTGGCCGGAAACCTGGGTTTCGTCCACGTTCGATTTCAGCACGATGTTGATCACGCCGGCGATCGCGTCGGAGCCGTATTGCGCGGCGGCGCCGTCGCGCAGCACCTCGATGTGGTGGATGGCGGACAGCGGGATCGCATTGATGTCGGTGCCGGCCGAACCGCGCCCCACCGATTGCTGCACGTTCACCAGCGCCTGCTGGTGGCGGCGCTTGCCGTTGACCAGCACCAGCAGCTGGTCGGGGCCGAGCGAACGCAGCGTGGCGGGGCGGATGATGTCGGTACCGTCGCTGATGAACGTCGACGAGAAGTTGAACGACGGATCCAGCGACTGCAGCAGCTTGCCCAGTTCCAGCGGGCCGGCGGTCTGCATGTCCTTCACGTTGATCAGGCCCACCGGCGCGGCGGTGTCGAGAGCCGTGCGGGCGGCGGAGCGCGAGCCCAGCACGACCACGGTTTGCTGTTCGGCTTGTTGTCCGGCTGGTTGTTGGCCAGCGGTGTCGCTCTGCGCGGCGGCATGTGCGGCCAGCAGCAGTGCAGCGGTAGCAAGCACGGTGCGGCGGAAAGTATTCTGCGTCATGTGTCGTCGATCGTCTCTTGGTTGGATGGGTGCCATGCGTGGGGGTAGCCCGCACTGAGTCTAACCGCGCTCGTAACAAAGTAGTAACGGGCTGTTGCGCCGAATGGACGTACAGAAAATATTGCTCGATTTGTATTGGAGTTTGCCGTACTCTGATGCCCCCTCGCCGGGGAAGCAGGCCATTTCGCGAGCGGCGCGAGGCATTTTTACGACAGGCGTGTCCAGCGGGCGCATTGCACGCCCGCTTCGCGGCGGGTCATTGCTGATCCAGCATCCATTCCTTGAGGCCGTCGACCCATTTCTTTGCCGGCAAGTTGCAGGTTTTCCGGATCATCGCGGCGCGCTCGTACAGCACCGAGAAGTCCAGCACCGGGGCGTTCTTGAAGGCGATCGCGACGATGTTCGCATCGTGCACTTCCGGCAGCCACACGACCGCGTCGAACGCCAGTTCCATGTGCTGCAGGTTCCGGTCATAGTTGTCGAAATCGCCGAACACATTGACCGTCATGATGCCGTGTTCGGTCAGGCAGTCGCTGCATGCCTGGTAGAACGCCGGCGAGTCCAGCACGGGGCCCCGCGCTTCTTCGTCATACAGGTCCACCTGCAGCACGTCGATGGCGCCGCGGTTGGCCGGGTCGTTGACGAAGTCGAGCGCATCCATCCGCCGCACATCCAGCCGGGTATCGTTGGGCGGCAGGCCGAACATCGCCTCGCATATCGCGATCACGTTGGGGTTGAGTTCCGCCGCTGAAACACGCGCGCCTGGAAAGCGCTGGTAACAAAACTTCGTCAGGGCAGCGCTGCCGAGGCCAAGTTGAGCGATATGGCGGGGATTGTGCAGGAACAGCATCCATATCATCATCATCTGCACGTATTCGAGCTCGATGGCATCTGGCTTGGACAGGCGCATCGCGCCCTGCACCCATGAGGTGCCGAGGTGGAGCGAACGTACGCCTTCGAATTCGGTGATGGTGGCGGGAGGGTGGCCGGGCTGGTCGAAACGGGTTTTTTGCATCCTGGAAGTTTACCAGTGCACCTGTCTTCGTGCGGGACGAATGCGGAATGTACAACCGTTGCACCATGAGAAAAGGCGCCGAAGCGCCTTTTCCCGTGGTGCAGTACTGCTAGACCAGATTACTGCTTGCGGCGACGTGCAGCGAAGGCCAGAACGGCCAGGCCGCCAGCCAGCATGCCGTAGGTTGCAGGTTCCGGAACAGCCGTCACGCTGAAGTTGCCGCCGTAGCTGGCAACCTGGCCGTCCACGGTGCCGCTGACAACCAGGGTCAGCGGGCCGTCAACGGCTTGACCCAGGATTGCAGCGATCGACAGGGGACCAACGTCGCCGTAGGCCGGAACGGTCACGCCGTTCAGCGTTACTTCGGTGAACGTCAGGTCGCTCCAGGCGCTGGCGTTGTTGATCAGGCCAGCGAAGACCGTACCAGCACCGTCGAAACCGCTGAAGGTGAAGGTGTCGGTGAAGTCACCAGCGGTGTGCGTTGCGCCGATGTGCGAAGAATACACATTCGGGCCGCCGATCAGGTTAACGTTGAAGTCGTCAGCAAATGCGGAGCCGAAGGCTGGCAGCAGCGCGGCTGCTACGGCGATGGATTTCAATTTCATGCTTACCTCGTCGAAGAGTTATTAACTATAGGAGACGACAAGTTAAGCCAGCTTTAAGTTGTTGTCAATATTTTATTGTGTGCGTTACAATTGGCTACAAAAAAAGGCGCCAAGGCGCCTTTTTTCGCTACTCATCAGTACATATACGTTCTTTTAGGCACTTTTAAGTGCAAATAGGAACTTTCTTCGACTCGTCCACGCGAGCATGCCCAAACCGCCCAGCAACATTCCATAAGTCTCCGGCTCCGGGATCGGGCTGATGTTGATCGTACCCGCGAAACTGGCCGATGCGCCGCTTCCCATGCCCGCCACAGTACCATGAACCGTCAGCACGAGCGGACCCAGAATGGGCTCGTTGATCATCCAGCCATATTCGAACATGCCATTCGGCGACAGTGCCATGGCATGGCCGTTGATTTCGGCCGAATGGAAATCGATGTCGGAACTCGGCTGGAAACCGATCTGTACGAGGCTCGAGTCGACGAACCATGAACCGCTGGTGGGCGAAAAATTGAAGGTATCGACAAAGTGACCCGTTTCGAGATGCGTGACGCCGAAGGACGCGGACAGGGTGCCGTTGCCGTTGCCGCCCAGGTTGACGTTGGTGACCGTGTCGTCGGCCTGGGCGGCCCCTGCGACGGCCAACACCGCGGCTAGCGCGGCAGTGGGCAGGAATGATGAAAATTTCATGATGGAATCCCCGAAAGATGCGGCCCCGCGGGCCGCGCAAGGATTACATTAGAACTGTCGGGCTGGGTTGCAAAAGCGATATGGTTGACTTGTGATGTGTTTCAACTCGTTAAAAATACCGACACTACGCGTCAGTCATCGCGACCGGCGGCATCGGCGGGAAGGCTGGCCGGCAACAGCAGCGTGACGGCCAGGCCGCCGCCATCACGGTTTGCCAGCGTGATGCGGCCGCCGTGGGCTTCGGCGATTTCACGCGCCAGCGCCAGGCCCAGGCCGGTGCCGCTGCGTTTGGTGGAATAAAAGGGCACCAGCGCGTTTGCCAGGACCGTGTCGCTCATGCCAGGGCCGCGGTCGCGCACTTCGATGCGCACGGTGTCGTGCAGGCGGCGGATGTCCAGCGTGACCTCATGCGGCGGCGAACCCGACTCATGCGCGTTCTTCAGCAGGTTCAGCAGCGCCTGCTCCAGTTGTGCGGCGTCGAACGCCGCCGTCTCTGCAGGCAGCGCATCGGCCACTTCGAACGACACCTGTCCGGCAAGGCGGGTCACGAAGGCGGGCCACGCGTGCGGCTGCCTGCGCGGTGCCGGCAGCTTGGCGAAACGCGCATATCCCAGGATGAAACCTTCCAGGTGGCGGGTGCGTTCCTCGATCGTGGCCAGGATCTGCGGCAACCGTTCGGTCTGGCCGCGCCGCACCAGCTCGGCACCTGAATGGGCGAGCGATGCCAGCGGCGCGAGCGAATTGTTCAGTTCATGGCTGATCACGCGGATGACCTTTTTCCACGTCTGCACTTCCTGGCGCCGCAGTTCCAGCGTGAGCTGGCGCAGCAGCAGCAGTTCGTGACGCCGGCCGTTCAGGCTGAAGCGGCGGCGCGCCAGGTGGAATACTTCCTCGTCTTCGCCTTCGCCGATCGTGAACAGGCCATCGCCGCCGCGGATGACCGCTTCGCGCAGCGGCGCCTTCGATCGCCCGAGCAGTTCGTCCAGCCGGTGGCCTTCGAGCTTGCGGCCCCCATTGAGCAGGTGCCGGGCCGCCACGTTGGCATACACGATGGGCCCGGCGTCGGCGACCAGCAGCATGGCCACGGGCGTGTTCTGCACCATCGTATCGAGCAGCAGTTCGCGCTGCACGAGATCGAGCCGCTGCTCGCGCAGCACTTCGCCCAGCGCATTGTGGGCAGCCACGAGTTCGCGCAGCTCGTCATCCTGGGGCCAGTGCAGGCTGAACGAAAAATCCCCGTCGCGGTAGCTGGTCACGGTGCCGGCCAGCGCGCGGTACAGCGACAGCATCGGCTTCAATTGCGCGCGGATCGTGATGACCGACAGCGGCACCACGCACAGCAGGCAAACTCCCAGCACGACGAGCGGCCGGTCGGGAAAATAATGGTCGAGCGCCAGCGCGATCATGATGCCGACGGCCAGCAGCGTGCCGACCAGCGCCGACCAGCGGGTCAGCAGGGAAAGACGGAAGGGCGGCCGTCCGGCTGGCGGCCGCGAGCGGACATTCCCGGCTTCGCCGTCCCCGCTGGCCATCAGGGCCGCGCGATGCCGAGCCGCTCCATGCGGCGGTACAGCGCCTGGCGCGACAGGCCCAGGTCCGCGGCGGCCTGCGCCACGATGCCGTTGGTACGGGCCAGCGCCGCGCCGATCGCATCGCGGTCCGGTTCCAGGTCCGGCGCCATGCCGGGAGTGGACGCGGGCGGGGTAGCGGGCAGGCCCAGGTCGGTGGCGCCGATGTCCGGCCCGAAGGACAGCAGCCGGGCACGCGCCATCACGTTCTTCAGTTCGCGCACATTGCCCGGCCACGGGTGGGCCAGCAGTGCCGCTTCCGCATCCGCTCGCAGCGACTTGCCTGCGCCGAGGAAATGACGCGCCAGCGGCAGGATGTCGCCCGGGCGGGCGGCCAGTGCCGGCAGCTTCAGTTCGATCACGTTGAGGCGGTAGTACAGGTCTTCGCGGAATGTGCCGGCACGGATCATCGCCGGCAGGTCGGCATTCGTGGCGCTGACGATGCGCACCTGTACTTGCCGCTCGCGATTCGAGCCGAGGCGTTCGAAGCGGCCGGTTTCCAGCACCCGCAGCAATTTCATCTGGCCGGCCAGCGGCAGGTTGCCGATCTCGTCGAGGAACAGCGTGCCGCCGTCGGCTGCCTCGAACTTGCCCTCGCGCGCCTTCGAGGCGCCGGTATAGGCGCCGGCATCGGCGCCGAACAGTTCAGCCTCGATCAGTTCCGCCGGGAGTGCACCGCAATTGAGCACGACGAACGGACCGTCGGCCACGTGCGAGTTGGCCTGGATGATCTCGGCGATGCGTTCCTTGCCCGTGCCGTTCGGACCGCTGACCAGCACGGGCACGTCGGCACGCGCCACCTGGCAGGCCAGGTGAAGCACGCGCTCGGTGGCCGGATCCTGCCACACGATGCCGCGCAGGTCGTGCCGTTCCAGCTCGCGCCGCTGGCGCAGCTCGCCCTGCAGCCGCTGGCGCAGCGCACGATTGGCCTGGCCCAGCTCCAGCAGGTTCTTGACGGTGGCGACCAGTCGCCCGTCGTTCCATGGCTTGGCGAGATAATCTGCGGCGCCGGCCTTGATCAGGTCCACGGCCGCATCGAGGTGCGTCCACGCGGTGAGCAGGATCACGGGCAAGTCGGGATGGCGCCGGCGGATCGCACGGAACAGCGCCACGCCTTCCTCGCCGGAGGTGGTGTCGGCGGTGAAATTCATGTCCTGGATGACCAGGTCGATCGAGGCGGCGTTCCGCTCCAGTACGGCCAGCCCCTCCTCGGGCGAAGCCGCGCGCAGGGCGGCAATGTCGTGCAGCGAAAACAGCACTTCCAGCGCCATCGTGATGGCGGCGTTGTCGTCGATGATCAGTACGGTCGGCATGGTGGTGTCAGCATAACCTATACGACACCGCGGGTGGCCGTGGCCGGGGAAATGCCGGCCGCGCGCCATGCCGGGCCGTACACCGCGGCGATGCCCAGGCCAAGGAAGATGGCGGCACCGGCCACCAGGTAAGTACCCGGCAGCCGCGCCAGTTCCAGGTTCGACACGAGCAGGTGGTTCAGGCCCAGCGCGCCGAGCAGGCCGGCGGCCACGCCGGCACTGGTGATCATCACGTTCTCGGTGATGAAGTAGCGCAGGATGTCGACCCGGCGCGCGCCCAGTGCGCGCCGCACGCCGATCTGCTTGCGGCGCTGCGTGACCCACAGGCTGGCCATGCCGACGATGCCGCTGGCGGTGACCAGCATCAGCAGCACGCTGACGGTAATGAGCATCCACGCCAGCCCGCGGTCGGCACGGTAGCGGTCAGCGCGGTCGCCTTCCAGTGTTTTCGCCCGCACGATGAGCTGGTTGCCGGCCGCCTTGCGCAGTGCCTCCTCGGTTTCCTTCATCAAGCGGTCGCGCTGGCCCGGCTCGGCGCGCAGCGTGAACATCGCCCGGGGGACGCTGATGCGGCGGATCGGCTGGATGATCGACATCTCGCCCCGTTCACCCACTTCGGCACCGGTCGACTGCAGCCGCTCGACGACGCCGACGACGCGCGCAGCCGTCGCATCCTTGCCGGTGCCGAAGTATGCGTTCTTGCCCACGTAGCTGGTGGCATCCGGCCACAACTTCTTCGCCAGCGCCTGGGTCAGGATGACGACATTCGTCTCGTAGACATCCTTGTTCGTGTCATAGTTGACGATCTCGGTCGGCAGGAAGTCGCGGCCCTCGACGAGTTCCAGGCCCCATGTCCTGACCAGTGAATCGGGCGAGATGTAGAACGCGGTACTGCTGCTGACCTTCAGTTGCGTGGGGCTGGCCGCCATGCCCGTGTTGTTGCCGGAACGGGACAGCGGCACCTGGTTCGTCTGTGCGACGGACAGCACGCCGGGCACGGCGCGCAGCACGTCGCGCTGTCGCTGCTGCGTGGCCAGCATCTCGTTGAACGTGCTTTCCGACTTCAGTTCGCTCACCTGCAGGTGGAAGATGTCCTGCTCCTGCACGACTCCGGAAAGGCGGCTCGAAACGGCTTGCCGCTGGCTGACGATGTGCAGCGCATTGGCCAGGATCGCGAGGCTCAGCGCGACCTGCACGGCGACGAGGATCGGGCCGGTCTTGTTGCGCATCAGCGCGGACAGGATGGGGCGGAATTCCATGGCTGGCCTCTCATTGGGATTTCAGTTGAAGGGCGGGCGTGACCTGGCAGGCACGCCACGTCGGCAGCAGGCCCGCCAGCAGTGCGGCGGCGACGGCCATGGCGAACGTCGCCAGCAGCATCGCCCAGTCCATTCTGGCGACGATGGCCAGTTCCTTCGATTGCAGCGAGATCAGGAACAGCGCGCCGACCGCCAGGAGCAGTCCCAGGACACCCCCGGCCAGGCCGATGACGCCTGTTTCGACCAGGAACTGGCGGAAGATGTCGCCGCGCGAAGCGCCCAGCGCGCGGCGCACGCCGACTTCCGGCGCCCGCACGGAGAACTTCGCCAGCAGCAGCCCGATCGTGTTCACGAGGCACAGGACCAGGAAGCCGAACGCCAGCCAGGCGGACAGCTTGTTGTCATTGCCGACGACCTTCAGGTGCTCCAGCCACTCGGTCAGGTTGTACAGCGCGTTCGGCGCCTTGCGCTGCATGCGGCCCAGCTTGCGCTGCTCGGCCGCATAGCCGTCGATCCAGTCCTGCAACGCCTCCCGGTCGGAGGCGGAGCGCAGCTCGAACCAGAATTGCAGCCAGGTGCATTCCGAATCGAGGAAAGACTGGTAGCCGGCCGGTACGGTGCTGGTGCAGTTCGTGCTGCCCCAGTTGGTCCATTCATGGCGGACGGCCAGGGACAGCGGAATGAAGAACTCGTCGTTCTGGTCGAAGGGTCCCATGCCGACGATGCGGTGGAAGCGGGGCACCGGGTCCCATGTGTCGATGACGCCCGTCACGAGAAGGTCGAAGCCGTTGTAGCGCAGCCGCTTGCCGACCGGGTTCGCGCTCCCGTACAGCTTTTCGGACAGAGCGCGGGTCAGCACGATGACGTCGGCACCGGCCTTGTCGTCCGCCTCGCTCCACGCCTGGCCATACACGAACGGGATGTCGAACATCGCAAAGAAATCCCGCGTCGGGCCGCCTCCCGTGACATTGAAGGGCGCCAGGTCTTTCCGGTCGGGCTGCAGCGCGCCGCCCACGCCCATCATCGCCGTGCGGCGATCGCCCTGGCCGCCGGCCAGCAGGTTCATCGCGTCGCGGTAGCTGACCTGCTCGTCGTTCGGTTCGTCGCCAGGCGAAAAGCCTTCAAGCGGACCGTTGTTGAACACGACCGAGACCAGCCGCTCGCTCTTGTGCGGCATCGGGTTGCCGGACATGACATGCAGGATCGTCAGCGTCGACACGCTGGCCGCCACGCCGATGGCCAGCGTGAGCACCATCAGCGCCGTCAGGGCCGGATTGCGGCGCAGGTTGCGCAGGCCCAGTTTCAGGTAATAGCCGAACATGGTTCCTCCTCAGGCGGCCAGCGTGGGCGACTTGCGCACCAGGTCCGACACCTGGCCGTCGATGATGTGCACGTTGCGCTGCGAGCGCGTGGCCAGTTCAGGGTCGTGCGTGACCATCAGGATCGTGGTGCCCTGGGTATTGATCTCTTCCAGCAGTTCCATCACGCCGCGCGCCATCTGCGTATCCAGGTTGCCGGTCGGCTCGTCCGCCAGCAGCAGCTTCGGCGTGCCGGCCAGCGCGCGCGCGATGGCCACGCGCTGCTGCTGGCCGCCCGAGAGTTCGGCCGGATAATGCTGCATCCGCGATGCCAGGCCCACCTTGGCCAGCGCATCCTCGATGCGCTCCTTGCGTTCGGCCGCATTGAAGCCGCGGTAGCGCAGCGGCACGTCCACGTTGTCGAACAGCGACAGGTCGGGGATCAAATTGAACCCCTGGAAGATGAAGCCCAGCTTCTCGTTGCGCAGCCTGGAGCGGGCATTGTCGTCCAGCCCCTTCACGTTGACGCCATCGAGGATGTATTCGCCGGCCGTGAATTCCTCCAGCAGGCCGGCGATGTTCAGGAAGCTCGTCTTGCCCGAGCCGGAGGGGCCTGTGACGGTAACGAATTCGCCCTGTTTCACATGGATCTCGAAGCCGCGCAGCGCGTGCGTTTCGATCATGTGGGTGCGATAGACTTTGCTCAGGTTTTGCATGCGCAGCATGGCGGCCTCGTTTTTCAATGGGGTTAGCGGTTGATGGCGACGCGCTTGGCGTTCCCGAAGGTGTCGGTACCGGCGACAACGACCTGGTCGCCCTGTTTCAGGCCGGAGAGGATCTCCACGGCATTGATGCTGGTGGCGCCCAGGCGGATCGGCGTGCGCACGGCCACGCCATCTCGCACCAGGTAGGCATGGCGGCCGCCTTCCGATTCCACGAAGGGCCCGCGCGGCAGCAGCAGCGCATCCGGCTTCTCATCGATCAGCAGGCGTGCCTGCACGCGCTGGCTCTGGCGCAGGCCTTGCGGCTGCGTGCCCTCGAAGCGCACGCGCGCCAGCACCTGGTTCTTCACCACTTCGGGAGACAGGGCCGACAGCTTGCCGGTGGCGGTGGCGCCGTTGACGGTGATCTCGGCGCGCATGCCCAGGCCCAGGTCGTTGACATAGGTCTCCGGCACTTCGAGTTCCACTTCCAGCGCGGACAGGTCCACCAGCGTCATCAGCGGCGTGTTCGCCTGCACCACGCTGCGGTTGGCCACGCTCAGCGTGCCGATGAAGCCGGCGACGGGCGCACGCACGGTCAGCTCGTCCACGCGGCGCCGGGCATTGGCCAGCACGAGCTCCTGCCGTTCCAGTTGCGCGGTCTTGGTGCGCAGGGCCAGGTCGACGTCGTCCTTTTCCAGCGCCGAGGCCTGGGTCGCGTGCCTGGCGCGGATCTCGGCGGCACGCAGCGCATCCTTGGCTTTCTGGTAGTCGATCTTCGCGACGACACCTTCGTTGGCCACGCTGTCGTAGCGCTCCAGCGTCCGCTGCGCGGACAGGCGGTCGATCTCGGCGGTATCGGCATCGCGCTGCGCCAGCAGCTTCTGCTTGCGCGCCAGGATCTGCTGGCGCGCCACCTCGGCCGCCAGTTCCTGGTAGCTCGACTGTTCCTTTTTCAGTTCATCGGTCAGGTCGGGCGATTCCAGCACGGCCAGCACGTCGCCCTGCTTCACGGTATCGCCGGCACGCACCTTCAGCGTGACGGTGGAAGAGGGTGCCGTCGAATACAGCGTGGGGCTGACGGCGGCCACGATGCGGCCATTGACGGCCGCGTCGCGGACCAGCGTGCCGCGCGTGACCTCGGCGATGCGCAGCCGCGCCGCGCTGACCGAATGTTCGCTGGCCGACCAGTTGCCGAAGGCCACGGCGAACGCGGCAACGATCGCCGCGCCGCCGGCGGCAAGCAGCGCGCGGCGTTTCCACGGCCGGCCGGGCGGCGTGGCGATGACGGTGTCCTGGTCGGAAGTGTCGCGGATCATGGCATTGGCGGTCGGTGGTTGTCGCGCATTGCCACGCAGGAAACGTGCCAATCGCTAAGTGCTTGAATTTGCGGGTGGAGGCCGGTGTTGTCCGGTGTCCGCGGCTGTCCGCGGGCGTCCGTGCGGGCGCCATGTGTATCGCCGTGTATCCGCCCGCGTACACGATACGCGGTCTTACGCCTGGCCGGGATGTGGACATATCCGCCATACATGGGCGCGGTCTAATGACTCCATCGCAACCAACCACGAGGAGTTCATGATGAAAACGACGAACACGACGAACACGACGAACACGACGAACATGCTTGCCGCAGTGCTGCTGGCCGTTGCCGGCATCGCTTCCGGCGCCGCCGCCGCCGAAGGCCTGACCCGCGACCAGGTGCGCGCCGAGGTGCTGGCGGCACGCGCCGCCGGCACGCTGTCCAGCGGCGGCGAAGGCTACCAGGCTATCGACCATGCCATCCTTTCCACGCGCAGCCGGGCCGACGTGAAGGCCGACCTCGTCGCCGCCCATGCCGCCGGCACGCTGTACGCGGGCGAGGCCTATCCGGGGCCGTTCCCCGAAGCGAAGCCGGTTGCCCGTGCGGCGGTGCGCGCGGAACTGGCGGCGGCACGCGCAGCCGGCACGCTGGTCGACGGCGATACGTATCCGGCGCCGGCGATGTATTGATGGGCGCCCTGGCGATGGAGCCGCCGCGGCAGGGCGATGCGCGGGCGGCCGGCGGCGAAGCGCCGCTGGCCGCTAATGATTCGCCGGCTTTTTCGGTTTCTTCGCGATGACTTCACGGCAATCGCCCCTCAGCGTGGCATTGTCGTAGTCCGTCCAGCCATAGCTGTCGACCCAGCGCGTGTGGCGCTGGAAGGCGGGGGACAGGAAGCTCCATTCGAGGCGGTCGCCGGGGTAGCGGATGTCGGCCATGTCCAGCAGCGTGTGGAACATGTTTTCGGTGGCCAGTTTCGCCTTGCGGTGGCGGTGCAGTTCGCGCACCTTGGCCGGGTAGCGGTCGCCGTATTGATCGGAATACCACATGAAGGCGGGCACGCGGAACTCGTGTTGCGTGTTGTGGCCGTGGAAGGCCAGGCGGCAGGTGCCGTCGTACAGCGTCTGGCCATGGTCGGCCACGTACAGCAGCGCGCTGGGATGCGCCGCCCCTTTCAGGCGGCCGAGCACCTGCGCGAGGAACCAGTCCGTGTACAGGATCGTATTGTCATAACTGTTGTTCAGCCGTTCCTTGATCGCGATATCGGTATAGACGGGCTTGTCGATGCCGAACAGCGACGGCTGCCAGCGGTCGAACGGCTGCGGGTGGCGCTGGCTGTAGTTCCAGTGGCTGCCCAGCGTGTGCAGCACGATCAGCTTCTTCGGCGCGGGATCGGCCATGGCCACGCGCAGCGGCTCGAACAGCACTTCGTCGAGGTTCGACTTGTCGGAAAAGCCGCCCAGGTTGGTGAACTGCACCACGTCCGCCTCGCGGGCGAACACCGAAACGGGCGTGTCGAACTTGCCGAACGAGATCTGGTTCGACAGCCACCACGTGCGGAAACCCGCTTCCTTGTAGGCGGTGATGAACGATTTTTCGTTGAAGCCATCTTTCAGGCTCTGCCTTGCCGGCTTCCTGGAAATGATGACCGGCACGGACAGCCGCGTGGCCGAGACCGCCGTGATCACATCCGGCAGTGCGACCAGGTTGGCTTCCTGCGCCAGCAGCGGATTGGTATCGCGCCCGTAGCCGAACAGGCGCCAGCGGTCCTGGCGCGACGATTCGCCGATCACGAGCACGATCGTTTCCGGCACGTCGTCCGGCGCGGGCTGGTCGGCGCCGAACTTGAAATGGCGGCTCGTTTCGTTCAGCTGGGCCAGGTAGCGCCGCTCGCGGTAGAAATCGATGCCGCGCGCGGCCAGCCCGAATGGCCAGGAATCGATGAACGCGCCGAAATGCACGGGCGGGCTGGCCCACGCCGGCAGCGGTGCCAGCGGCCAGCCGGTGACCTGGGCGCCACGGGCGGCACCATTCGACGAGGACGATGACGAGGATGCGGAGGCGGACGCGGCCTGTGGCTTGCCCGCGCCGAATTCCCATGCATACGCAGCCACCAGCACGAAGCTGCCCAGCAGACCCAGCGCTACCCAGCGCGACGGCCCCTGCCAGTCCAGGCCGCGCGTCAGCCGGGCCGCGCGGAACGTCATCACCCACCAGGCCGCCACGAACACCATCACGGCCAGCATCGTCCAGACCTTGTTGCCCAAGAACTCGAGCGCCTCGACGGGGCTGGTCTCGGCCAGGATGCCCAGGTGATGTGTCGAGATTCCCTGGCCATAGAAAACCAGCAGGTAGATTTCGGTCGGCAGCGCCATGAAGGCGGGGATCAGCAGCCAGTGAAAATAGGCAGGGCGCTTGAATACCGCCCATACGGCCGTCCATGCCGCAATCTCGATGCCCAGGATCTGCCAGCCGCCGGCCACGGGATTGTCGAGCAGTACGCGAATCCATGGCACCAGCGACAGCGCCAGGTAACTGAACAGGATGAACAGGTGGGCCGGGCGCGGGGAGCGGAAATTCAGTGACGGCGGAAGCATGCGGCGATATCGGAGGAGCGGGCGCCTGGCGGGCAGGCGCGTAAGGGAGCAGGTCCATTCAGGATGGGCGCGCTATTATGCGGGCTTTTCCCGCCGCCGGGCAGGTATTGCCCTGCTTAATTCGTTTGCAAAGTGGTTGACTGGACTTTGCGCTCCGTCTATACTCGCGAGTTCTCGATTTAGTCTGCACCTCGTATACGCTTTTTTCAGGCCGCCTTCGCAGAGGGTGGCTGTTTGCGTCTTTTGCGAGCGCGGCTCTGGAGACTGGTTTTAGCCCCCGGGAACATGTTCAGCTGCCCGGGTTGTCAATAGCAGTAATTTTGTTGGATTTAGAACGATGCCAACCATCAATCAATTGATTCGCAACCCACGTACCGCACTGGTCGTGAAGAGCAAATCGCCGGCACTTGAAAACTGCCCGCAAAAGCGTGGCGTGTGCACCCGCGTGTACACCACCACTCCGAAGAAGCCTAACTCGGCACTGCGTAAAGTTGCCAAGGTACGCCTGACCAACGGTTTCGAAGTCATTTCGTACATCGGCGGTGAAGGCCACAACCTGCAGGAACACAGTGTCGTGCTGCTGCGCGGCGGCCGTGTGAAAGACTTGCCGGGTGTGCGTTACCACATGGTTCGCGGCTCGCTGGATACCCAGGGCGTCAAGGATCGTAAGCAGGCTCGCTCGAAGTACGGTACGAAGCGTGCCAAGGCTGCCAAGAAGTAATTTTCTTGCACTAAGTTAATCCTTAGTTGCATACACAATGAGTTGAGGCGGTCGCGAGACCGAGTAAGTGTGAGGCCATGATGGTCCACGCGAGTGCCAGCGAGGCACTCAACTGAAGACAGGAAGGAATAGACATGCCACGTCGTCGTGAAGTACCCAAGCGCGAAATTCTGCCGGATCCAAAGTTCGGCAACACCGAAGTCGCCAAATTCGTTAACGTTCTGATGCTGTCCGGCAAGAAGTCGGTTGCAGAAAACATCATTTACGGTGCATTCGACCATATCCAGCAAAAATCCGGCAAGGATCCGCTGGAAGTGTTCACCGCAGCGATCAACAACGCCAAGCCGATGGTTGAAGTGAAGTCCCGCCGTGTCGGCGGCGCCAACTACCAGGTGCCGGTTGAAGTGCGCCCAGTGCGCCGCCTGGCCCTGTCCATGCGCTGGCTGCGTGAAGCTGCAAACAAGCGCAGCGAAAAATCCATGCCGCAACGCCTCGGTGGCGAGCTGCTGGAAGCTGCGGAAGGCCGCGGCGGCGCGATGAAGCGTCGTGACGAGGTGCACCGTATGGCTGAAGCGAACAAGGCGTTCTCGCACTTCCGCTTCTAAACACTCCGGCCGGCACGACCGGCCTTTGTTCAAGCCGGGCGCATTTTTGATTCAAGAATGCTGCTCGGTTTTGTCCATTCAAAGATTTAGGATCTCATTATGGCCCGCAAGACCCCCATCGAGCGCTACCGCAACATCGGTATTTCCGCTCACATCGACGCCGGCAAGACGACCACGACCGAGCGCGTGCTGTTCTACACTGGCGTGAACCACAAGATTGGTGAAGTGCACGACGGCGCAGCAACCATGGACTGGATGGAGCAGGAACAAGAGCGCGGCATCACGATCACGTCCGCGGCCACGACCTGCTTCTGGAAAGGCATGGCCGGCAACTTCCAGCCGCACCACATCAACATCATCGATACCCCGGGCCACGTCGACTTCACGATCGAAGTGGAACGTTCGATGCGCGTGCTGGACGGCGCCTGCATGGTCTACTGTGCAGTGGGCGGCGTGCAGCCGCAGTCGGAAACCGTGTGGCGCCAGGCTAACAAGTACAAAGTGCCGCGCCTGGCCTTCGTCAACAAGATGGACCGTACCGGTGCCAACTTCTTCAAGGTCTACGAGCAGATGCGCGCTCGCCTGAAGGCCAACCCGGTGCCGATCCAGATCCCTATCGGCGCGGAAGATTCGTTCGCCGGCGTGGTCGACCTGGTCAAGATGAAGGCGATCATCTGGGATGAAGCATCCCAGGGCATGAAGTTCGACTACAAGGACATCCCTGCAGAACTGCAGGCGCAGGCAGCCGAGTGGCGCGAGAAGATGGTGGAAGCCGCCGCCGAGTCCAGCGAAGAGCTGATGAACAAGTACCTGGAAGAAGGCGACCTGACCGAAGCCGAGATCAAGCAGGCGCTGCGCACCCGCACGATCGCTTCGGAAATCGTGCCGATGATGTGCGGCACCGCGTTCAAGAACAAGGGCGTGCAGGCCATGCTGGACGCCGTCATCGAATACCTGCCGTCGCCAGTGGACATTCCGCCGGTCGGAGGCACCGACGACGACGAGCAGCCTGTCACCCGTGCCGCTTCGGACGACGAGAAGTTCTCGGCCCTGGCATTCAAGATCATGACCGACCCGTTCGTCGGCCAGCTGGCGTTCTTCCGCGTGTACTCCGGTGCCGTGAACTCCGGCGACACCGTGCTGAACTCGGTGAAGAACCGCAAGGAACGCCTGGGCCGCATCCTGCAGATGCACGCCAACCAGCGTGAAGAAATCAAGGAAGTGCGCGCCGGCGACATCGCCGCCGCCGTGGGCCTGAAAGACGTGACGACCGGCGAAACGCTGTGCGATCCGACCGCGATGATCGTGCTGGAACGCATGGTCTTCCCTGAGCCGGTGATCCAGCAGGCCGTCGAGCCGAAGACCAAGACCGACCAGGAAAAAATGGGCCTGGCGCTGAACCGCCTGGCACAGGAAGATCCGTCGTTCCGCGTGAAGACCGACGAAGAGTCCGGCCAGACCATCATCGGCGGCATGGGCGAGCTGCACCTGGAAATTATCGTCGACCGCATGAAGCGTGAATTCGGCGTGGAAGCCACCGTCGGCAAACCGCAGGTTGCATACCGCGAAACGATCCGCAAGGCCGTTACCGACGTGGAAGGCAAGTTCGTCAAGCAGTCCGGTGGTCGCGGCCAGTACGGCCACGCCGTGCTGACGATCGAACCGCAAGAGCCGGGCAAGGGCTTCGAGTTCGTCGACGCCATCAAGGGCGGTGTGATTCCTCGCGAATACATCCCTGCGGTGGAAAAGGGCGTGCGCGAAACGCTGAACAGCGGCGTGCTGGCCGGCTACCCGGTCGTCGACGTGAAAGTAACCGTGACCTTCGGTTCCTACCACGACGTGGACTCGAACGAAAACGCGTTCCGCATGGCCGGTTCGATGGCGTTCAAGGACGGCTGCCGCAAGGCATCGCCGGTCATCCTCGAGCCGATGATGGCCGTGGAAGTGGAAACGCCGGAAGACTACGCCGGTAACGTGATGGGCGATCTGTCGTCCCGTCGCGGCATGGTGCAGGGCATGGACGAAATCCCGGGCGGCGGCGGCAAGATCATCAAGGCCGAAGTTCCGCTGTCCGAAATGTTCGGTTACTCGACCTCGCTGCGTTCCGCAACGCAAGGCCGTGCAACGTACACGATGGAATTCAAGCACTACTCCGAAGCGCCGAAGCACGTTATCGACGCAATCGTGACCGCGAAAGCGAAATAAATCAGAATAGCGTTTATCGGCCGGGGCAAAACCCCGGTCGGACAACCTTAAATCATAGTTCTAAGGAAGAAATAAAATGGCAAAAGGTAAGTTTGAGCGGACTAAACCGCACGTCAACGTCGGCACCATCGGTCACGTCGACCACGGCAAGACCACGCTGACGGCTGCAATCGCAACGGTGCTGTCGAAGAAATTCGGCGGCGAAGCCAAAGCCTACGACCAGATCGACGCTGCTCCGGAAGAAAAAGCACGCGGCATCACGATCAACACCGCGCACGTCGAGTACGAAACCGCTGCCCGTCACTACGCGCACGTTGACTGCCCAGGCCACGCCGACTACATCAAGAACATGATCACCGGCGCAGCGCAGATGGACGGCGCGATCCTGGTGTGCTCCGCAGCCGACGGCCCGATGCCGCAGACCCGCGAACACATCCTGCTGGCCCGTCAGGTTGGCGTGCCTTACATCATCGTGTTCCTGAACAAGTGCGACCTGGTCGACGACGCGGAGCTGCTGGAACTGGTGGAAATGGAAGTGCGCGAGCTGCTGTCCAAGTACGAGTTCCCTGGCGACGACCTGCCGATCATCAAAGGTTCGGCACGTATGGCCCTGGAAGGTGCAGCTGGCGAGATGGGCGAAGAGTGCATCATCCGCCTGGCCGACGCACTGGACACCTACATCCCGACGCCTGAGCGCGCTGTGGACGGCGCCTTCCTGATGCCTGTGGAAGACGTGTTCTCGATCTCCGGCCGCGGTACCGTGGTGACCGGCCGTGTCGAACGCGGCATCATCAAGGTCGGCGAAGAAATCGAAATCGTCGGCATCATCGACACCGTGAAGACGACCTGCACCGGCGTGGAAATGTTCCGCAAGCTGCTGGACCAGGGTCAAGCTGGCGACAACGTCGGCCTGCTGCTGCGCGGCACCAAGCGTGAAGACGTGCAGCGTGGCCAGGTTCTGGCCAAGCCGGGCTCGATCAAGCCGCACAACCACTTCACCGGCGAGATCTACGTGCTGTCGAAGGATGAGGGCGGCCGTCACACCCCGTTCTTCAACAACTACCGCCCTCAGTTCTACTTCCGTACGACGGACGTGACCGGCTCGATCGAGCTGCCAGCGGACAAAGAGATGGTCATGCCGGGCGACAACGTGTCGATCACCGTCAAGCTGATCTCCCCGATCGCCATGGAAGAAGGCCTGCGCTTTGCAATCCGTGAAGGCGGTCGTACCGTCGGCGCGGGTGTTGTAGCCAAGATCCTGGGCTAAGCTTTGCGTTGAGTAGCGGGACCCGGCGTGATATCATGCCGGTCCCGCTGCTTTCATGTTTGAGCAGTCGTTGTAGTGTTGTAAAGAGTTGCATATTTCCATATTGCCGGAGAAGTGTTTGTACACTGCGCCGGTTCGTTCTTTTTAAGGAATCAGCATGTCCACCCCGAATCAAAAGATCCGCATCCGCCTGAAGGCTTTCGACTACAAACTGATCGACCAGTCCGCACTGGAAATCGTTGACACCGCCAAGCGAACCGGCGCCGTGGTCAAAGGTCCGGTTCCCCTGCCGACCCGCATCCAGCGTTTCGACGTGCTGCGTTCCCCGCACGTGAACAAGACCTCGCGCGACCAGTTCGAAATCCGTACCCACCAGCGCCTGATGGACATCGTGGATCCGACCGACAAGACCGTTGACGCCCTGATGAAGCTGGACCTGCCAGCTGGCGTGGACGTCGAGATCAAGCTGCAGTAATCGACTTATCCAGATTCGTTGCATCGGGTGGCGTCACTGACGTGACGGCCGCCGGATGAGAAAACGGGCACTTCGCATTGGCGAAGTGCCCGTTTTGTTTTTTGCCCTGCTTCAGCCGCGTCTGGACATTTGGACCGCCAGCATGGCTGGTTCAGCTATCTTTCAGTGAGGCAGGGCACGGATCGTCAAGTTTTCGAAATAGTCGATATTCTGGGCTCTTGGGTGCCCGGCGCTGTCGGTTCGTCCCTCGTCGACAACATCATTTCCCTTGAATACCCGGTAAGCGAAATTAGCGGCTGGTTTTCCGCTATGCGGGTCGATCAATCGTGCACGGTACACGGTCATGCTTTCTTCCGTTGCGGGCTGCGCAATAAGCTGCTGACCAGCAGCCGATGGCGCAGGCTGGATCTGAAAGATCGATGGACGAGGCTTGGGGCCTCTGCCAAATACCTCATCAAGAACACCTTCTCCTTGCGCCGTGTCGGCCCATACGTGCAGCACGATTGCGAGATTGGATGGGTCATCCGCAGCCGCCGGACGATGCCATTCCACGATTTTTCGCGTTCTCGCGCTCGATCGAAGCCGTATAACGCTTGCTGTGCCGGTCGTCGCTCCGAGCGTGGCCGAGTAATCCTCCAGGAATGTCGTCGATACTTCGTTCTCATCCGACTTGCCAACTATCTCGGGCAGGAAAGACTGCGCCTCCGCCAATGCCGGAGCGTTTTTTTCCGTCGATTTCAAACGCATGGCTTTCAGGCGGAACCGCAACGGCACCCCTTTCCAGTCGAAGCTTCCCTCGACCAACGAGCTCTCAAACCAGTTCGAATCCGGAACTCCGGGGATCGATCCAAATGGCAGGCAAAAGCCACCTGCGCCCGTGGCGCCGAGGGCTGAGCCACCACCGCGGACGCCGCTGAGTATTGCAGTCATCCGTTGCTGTGCAAGTTCGGAAAGCCTTTGCACGGAGCGCTTCCTGAACTCGAACGATGTTCCATTCTCGTAGGCATAACCCAGTATCACCACGGCACTCGGATCAATCGGCGGCCTTTCCTCTTCATTGAGGACCAGCATAACGCCGTGATTGCGCGGCAATGAGATACGGCTGCGTACATACCTCTGCCCGGCAGCACTGGAAGGCTTCATCGCTTGCTGCACCCTGGCCTGGTACGCGGATTGACCTTCGCGGTAAGTTTGTACGTCTGCCCAATAGAACGTGCTCGTGTTGGTGAAGACCTGAAGCTTCCCAGGTACCGAAAATATCACTCGGCCCGCGCAATACGGATTGGAAACCACTGCGCGCCCGTAAGTCGATGAGCGTATGGCTGCACTGGACGAAGGTTCGCACCCTTGCAATGCCAGAACAATGAGTAAAGCCAGGAGCCGATACCGGCCTTTTTTCAACAAGTTATGCATGGTCGCTTCCACTAATGCCGACAGTTCAACCAGGGTGACGCTCGACGCCCAGGCGCTTTGCTTTGGCAAGGCTTCCCGGGCGGGCTTCGTCGACGCGCACGTTGGCCGCCGCGACTGAGCAGGGCGCAAGTGCGATGGCAATCGCTGTGTAATGGCTGATCGAAATGATGATGTTCAAGGAACCTCCCTGTGTAATCGGGAGGGCCATGCTAAAGGCGGACTGCAGGGGGGCGTTTGATCCAATCGGGCGGAGCGACGGAAAGCGGCGCCAGCTTTAGCACGCATCATGCCGGTTTGCTCAGCATCGGCCAGAAATAGACGGCCAGGACACTGAAGGCAGAGCCCGGGCATAAAGGCGAGCGTGCCGCTACAAATAAAATTCGAACTTAGACTAGAAGTACGATATGTTCCACGTAGCATTAGCGCGCATACAACACAATGGCGACTTGCAACCCGAGATTCGCAGAATATTTTTGTAGTTTGTCATCACGTGTGAGAAATTGCTAAGAATCGTTACGAGATGTAACGAGGATTTCATACATAAGATTCGGGAGCGATACGCATGCAGTTAATTTTGAAACGGAGTGTGGTGGCAGTGGCAGCAACCCTGGTTGTCCCGGCGGTGCTGGCACAACAGGCGCCGACCCCTCAACCTAGCCAGACTGTCTATATCACCGGTTCCAACCTCAAGCGCGCCGACAAGGAAGGCACTTCCCCGGTCCAGGTCGTTACTGCCCAGGACATCAAGGACACGGGCGCCCAGACCGTGCAGGAATTGATGCGCTTCGTGCCGGCGATCGGTTCGGACAGCAACTACGACAGTACCGATGGCGGATTCTCCCGTGGCGTCGCGACGGCGTCGCTGCGCGGCCTGTCGTCCACTTCCACGCTGATCCTGCTGAACGGCCGGCGCATGTCACCGTCCGCCTACGCCGACCCGAACGATGGCAACTCGACGCTGTATGACCTGAACAGCATTCCCGTCAGCGCGCTCGACCGCGTGGAAATCCTGAAGGATGGCGCATCCGCCGTGTACGGTTCCGACGCCATCGGCGGGGTCATCAACTTCATCACGAAGAGCAATTACCAGGGCCTCGAATTTGGCGCCCGCGCCAGCGCCAACGACGATGGCGAATTTGCCCGCCGCGGCTTCACCGCCGCCTGGGGCAAGGGCGACCTGGACACCGATGGCTACAACGTGTTCTTCACGGCCGACGTGTCGAAGCGCGACCGCACCGCGTTGCGCGATGCCACCGATATCGCGTTCGCACAGTACCAGCAGCTGAACGGCCGCTTCGCCACCCCGTACGGCAGCCAGGTCTCCCAGCACCCCACGTTCTATCGCGAAAGCTCGCCGGGTTCGCGCAATTTCGGCGTCACGCGCGCCACCGCCGCCGACCGGCTGCGCACCACGATCGGCTGCGATCCTTCCGAGCAGCTGGTGGGCAGCACGCAGATGGGCTTCCCGGCGACCAGCGTGTGGGTCGGCCGCACGTTCTGCAACTTCGATGCGACCCGCTTCCTGGAAGCACAGAGCGAAGGCAAGGACGCCGTCGTGATGAGCCGCGGCGTGCTGAAGATCGGCAACAACGCCCGTGCCTTCGCCGAGGTGGCGTATGCCCGCTCCGAGCGCACGTACACGAGCACGCCGATCACGATCGGCCAGTCCTCGGTCAACAATTTCACGGCGACGGGCGTCGCCGATCCGTTCCAGGCCATCCTGGAAATTGGCCATCCGGACAATCCGTTCCCGAACGCGCGTGCGTCGGTCGGCTACCGTTTCGCCAACCTGAAGGGCGGCAACGATGTCATCAACGAAAGCACCCGCGTGCTGGTGGGCGCGGAGGGCGAATTCCGTGGCTGGACCTGGGATACCGGCCTGCTGTGGAACCGCTCCGAAAAAGACGACACCTACTACGATCGCCTGTACCTGCCGACGCTGCGCAAGCTGAACACGGGCACTTCGCTGGCCGAGCTGGCCGCCGACCCGACCATCGCGCAGGACGTGGCCAACCTGGGCCGTGCATCCATCCTGCAATGGGATGCCAAGGCCAGCACGCAGTTCGGCCAGCTGCCGGGCGGCGCCATGGGCCTGGCGCTGGGTGTCGAGGTGCGCCGCGAGAAAATCGAGCTCGATCCGACGCCGGCACTGGCCTCCGGCCAGATCTACGGGCTGGTCAACTCGATCATCGACGGCGAGCGCGACGTCAAGTCGGCGTTCGTGGAGCTGCGCACCCCGATCCTGAAGAACCTGGAACTGGACTTTGCCGGTCGCGCGGACAAGTACCCGGGCATCAAGACGAACTACGTGCCGAAAGTGGGCGCCAAGTGGACGGCGGCCGACGGCCTGGCCTTCCGCGGTACCTATGCCAAGGGCTTCCGTGCGCCGGCACTGGTGCAGGTGACGCCGGGCGGCTCGCAGGTCTTCCTGCGCGACATCTTCGACCGCCGCCGCTGCGAGGCCGACGAACGCACGCCGAAGCCGGGTGCGACCGAGGTCGATTGCGCGAAGTCCGCCGCCGGTACCGGCGGCGCCAACCCGGACCTGGTGCCGGAAAAATCGCGCAGCTACTCGCTGGGCCTGATCTATTCGCCCACCAGCAGCCTGGACTTCGTGGTCGACTACTTCCGTATCCGCAAGGAAGGCGAAGTGGTGCAGGGCTCCGCGTTCGAAGCGATCAAGAACGAAGACCGCTTCCCGCAGAACGTGGTGCGCGACACGAATCCCGCCAACTTCGTCACCGACGCCAATGGCAATCCGATCCAGAATACGGGGCCGCTGCTGATGGTCAAGCTGCCATGGGAAAACCAGGGCGCGACCGAAGTGCGGGGCATCGACTTCGAAGTGCGCCACCGAGCGCGGCTGGGCGACTGGGGCGGCCTCAGCACCAAGCTGAACGGTAGTTACATGACGCACTATTCGCTGTCGCAGCATGCCGGCGACATCGAGCACAACCTGGTGGGCGGCAATGCCGGCATCTACGACTGGAACCTGTCCAGCGGCATGAACCTGCCGCGGCTGAAGTTCAACGTGGCCAGCACGTGGACGCGCGGCGACCACGCGGTGAACGCTTCGGTCAACTACGTGGGCACGGTGTCGATGAAGCGCTACGTCAACGCCGACACGGTCTACGACCAGCCGTTCTGCCACTACGGCACGGCGAAGCCGGACGATGCCGAGCCGAACCGCGACGGCACGGTGCCGCTGTACGAGGATTACTATCCGGACTGCAAGATCGCCCGCTGGGTCACCGTCGGCCTGGGCTACACGTACACGGGCTTCAAGAACCTGACGCTGAACGTGAACGTGCAGAACCTGTTCGACAAGCGCGCGCCGTACTATCCGTCCCAGGGCATTTCGACGAGCTTCCTGCCGCTGGCCGGCTACAGCCAGGGCCTGCACAACAACTACGGGCGTTATTTCACCGTCAGCGCACGCTACACGTTCTGATCACCCGTCCAGTCGAGACAAATAAAAACCGGTCCGCAAGGACCGGTTTTTTTATCGGGAAGCGCCTTGCGATGCGGCCTGTTCAAGCCACCGGCTTGACGGCCGGCGGCGGCGGCGCGCCGACCTTCTTGCGGCAGCCGGCGCGGGTGTTCCATTCATCTTTGGCGAGCTGTTCATTGCTTGGCGGTGCGGCGCCGTTCATCGCCGCCACGGCCCGGTCGGTCCAGGGAATCGCCACGCAATCGCAGTACGGCGCCAGTTTCGCGTGCCCCTTCAGGTCGCTCTCGCCGCCAAATTGCGCGGGAATCGCCACTGCTTGCTTGCACATGTCCGCATAGCCCTTGCGCATCTGTGCCAGTTCGGCAGCCTGCCCATGGGCTGCGCCGGCGGCGCCGAGCCAGGCGGCGATCAGGGTCATGAAGGAAGAGGCGAGGGCGGTACGGCGGTGGCGCATGGAAGCTCCTGACGGTCGAAAAGCAACCATCATGCCTCATTTCGATATCGAAAATGCATCGCCTCGAACGCCGGTGAATATGTGTGCAAACCTTGCGCAACAGACATCGACATACCTCGTACTTACTTGTTGCGTCAAGAGGCAAATCAAAGTACACTAGCCGGCTTCGGTATGGAAATGTCCTTTTTCGTCCTTACCATTTTTAGTAGTTCAACATAGCCCTGCCCAATCGTAGGTGGGAATGGAGAAAAAATGAGCCTTGGCCTCCTCGGTCGCAAGGTTGGCATGATGCGCATCTTCACGGACGAAGGGGATTCGATCCCTGTGACCGTGCTGGACGTGTCGAACAACCGCATTGCGCAAATCAAAACTCCTGAAACGGATGGTTACTCCGCTGTTCAGGTCGTATTCGGTCAACGTCGCGCTTCCCGCGTGACCAAAGCCGCTGCGGGTCACTACGCCAAAGCTGGCGTCGAAGCCGGTACCCTGCTGAAGGAATTCCGTGTCGACGCCGCCAAAGCTGCCGAACTGAAAGCTGGCGAAGTCGTCGCCGCTTCGCTGTTCGAAGTCGGTCAGAAGATCGACGTGCAGGGCACCTCGATCGGTAAAGGCTACGCCGGTACCATCAAGCGTCACAACTTCGCATCGGGTCGTCAGACTCACGGTAACTCGCGTTCGCACAACGTACCAGGCTCCATCGGTATGGCGCAGGACCCGGGCCGCGTGTTCCCTGGCAAGCGCATGACCGGTCACATGGGCGACGTCACCGTCACGACCCAGAACCTGGAAATCGCTCGTATCGACGCTGAACGCCAGCTGCTGCTGGTCAAGGGCGCGGTACCAGGCGCGAAAAACGGCCAGGTGGTTGTTTCGCCAGCCGTTAAAGTCAAAGCTAAGAAGGGAGCTTAATTCATGGAACTCAAGCTCTTGAACGCTGAAGGTCAAGCCGCGTCCAACGTTGCTGCCGCTGACACCGTCTTCGGTCGTGATTACAACGAAGCCCTGATCCACCAGATCGTGGTTGCTTATGCAGCGAACGCCCGTAGCGGCAACCGCGCGCAGAAGGACCGTGAACAGGTTCACCACACGACCAAGAAGCCTTGGCGCCAGAAAGGCACCGGCCGCGCCCGTGCTGGTATGTCGTCGTCGCCGCTGTGGCGTGGCGGTGGTCGCATCTTCCCGAACTCGCCTGACGAGAACTTCACCCACAAAGTGAACAAGAAGATGTACCGCGCAGGTCTGTGCTCGATCCTCTCCCAGCTGGCTCGTGAAGAGCGCCTGGTCGTGATCGAAGAACTGTCGATCGAAGCCCCGAAAACCAAGCTGCTGTCGCAAAAGCTGACCGGCCTGGGTCTGGACTCGGTCCTGATCATCACCGACAACATCGAAGAAAACCTGCTGCTGGCTTCCCGCAACCTGCCGAACGTGCTGGTCGTGGAACCGCGTCATGCAGATCCAATGTCGCTGGTCTTCTACAAGAAGATCCTGGTTACCAAAGCGGCACTGGCCAAGATTGAGGAGTTGCTGGCATGAGCGCCGTCAAATTTAGCGAAGAGCGCCTGTTGAAGGTGCTGGTGGCGCCGGTCATTTCCGAAAAGGCCACCATGGTCGCGGAAAAGAACGAGCAGATCGTGTTCCGTGTTGCTCCGGACGCGACCAAGCCAGAAATCAAGGCCGCCGTTGAACTGCTGTTCAAGGTCGAAGTGGAATCGGTGCAGACCGTTAACCGCGAAGGTAAAGTCAAGCGTTCGGGTCGTTTCATCGGCCGTCGCAATGCTACCAAGCGTGCTTTCGTGTGCCTGAAGCCTGGCCAGGAAATCAATTTCACCGAGGAGGCTAACTAATGGCACTCGTTAAGATGAAGCCAACCTCCCCAGGCCGTCGCGGCATGGTGAAGGTGGTGAACGCCGACCTGTACAAAGGCCGTCCGCTCGCCGCCCTGGTTGAGAAAAAATCGAAGACCGCCGGCCGTAACAACAACGGCCACATCACCACCCGTCACATCGGTGGTGGTCACAAGCAGCATTACCGTATCGTTGACTTCAAGCGCAACAAGGACGGTATTCCTGCGAAAGTGGAACGCATCGAATACGATCCGAACCGCACGGCGCACATCGCCCTGCTGTGCTACGCCGATGGCGAGCGCAAGTACGTGATCGCTTCGAAAGGCCTGTCCGTCGGCGATACGCTGATGAACGGTTCGGAAGCGCCGATCAAGGCCGGCAATACCCTGCCGATCCGCAACATCCCGGTTGGTACCGTGATCCACTGCGTCGAAATGCTGCCAGGTAAAGGTGCCCAGATGGCACGTACCGCCGGTGCCGCAGTCGTGCTGATGGCCCGCGAAGGTACTTACGCCCAGGTGCGTCTGCGCTCCGGCGAAGTGCGCCGCGTGCACATCGAGTGCCGCGCAACCGTGGGTGAAGTCGGCAATTCCGAACACAGCCTGCGCAAGATCGGTAAGGCCGGTGCGATGCGTTGGCGCGGTGTCCGCCCGACCGTCCGTGGTGTCGTCATGAATCCGGTCGACCACCCGCACGGTGGTGGTGAGGGCAAGACGGCAGCTGGTCGTCACCCAGTGTCGCCATGGGGCCAGCAGACCAAGGGCAAGAAGACGCGTTCGAACAAGCGCACTTCTTCGATGATCGTCTCGCGCCGCGGCAAGAAATAAGGATAAATCATGACCCGTTCATTGAAAAAAGGGCCGTTTTGCGACGCCCACCTGGTGAAGAAAGTCGAAGCCGCGCAAGCGACGAAAGACAAGAAGCCAATCAAAACCTGGTCCCGCCGTTCGACGATCATGCCTGACTTCATCGGCCTGACGATTGCCGTGCACAACGGCAAGGTCCACGTGCCTGTGTACGTGTCCGAGAACATGGTTGGTCACAAGCTCGGCGAGTTCGCGCTGACCCGTACGTTCAAGGGCCACGCTGCTGACAAAAAGGCGAAGAAATAATGGAAACCAAAGCAATCCTCAAAGGCGTGCGCCTGTCGGATCAAAAGGGTCGCCTGGTGGCTGACCTGATCCGCGGCAAGAAGGTTGACGCCGCGCTGAACATCCTGCAGTTCAGCCCGAAAAAAGGCGCGACCATCATCAAGAAGGTGCTGGAGTCCGCCATTGCGAACGCCGAGCACAACGATGGTGCCGACATCGACGAACTGTACGTGAAAACGATCTACGTCGAAAAGGGCCCGATCCTGAAGCGCTTCACCGCGCGTGCAAAGGGCCGTGGCGACCGTATCTCGAAGCAGTCCTGCCACGTCTACCTGACGGTCGGAAACTAAGGAGCCAAGATGGGACAGAAAATTCATCCAACCGGCTTCCGTCTGGCCGTTACCCGTAACTGGGCTTCCCGCTGGTACGCGACCAACGGTAACTTCGCTTCGATGCTGAACGAAGACCTGAAGGCGCGCGCTTACCTGAAGAAGAAGCTGAAGAACGCCTCCGTCGGCCGCATCGTCATCGAGCGCCCGGCGAAGAACGCCCGTTTCACCGTGTACAGCTCCCGTCCGGGCGTTGTGATCGGTAAAAAAGGCGAAGACATCGAAGTGCTGAAGTCGGAACTGACCAAGATCATGGGCGTGCCGGTGCACGTCAATATCGAGGAAATCCGCAAGCCGGAAATCGACTCGCAGCTGATCGCCGATTCGATCGCCCAGCAGCTGGAAAAGCGGATCATGTTCCGCCGTGCCATGAAGCGCGCAATGCAGAATGCAATGCGCCTGGGTGCCGTCGGCATCAAGATCATGTCGTCCGGCCGTCTGAACGGCATCGAGATCGCCCGTACCGAATGGTATCGCGAAGGCCGCGTGCCTCTGCATACCCTGAAGGCGGACATCGACTACGGCACGTCCGAAGCATCGACCACCTACGGCATCATCGGTGTCAAGGTGTGGGTGTACAAGGGTGACCGCTCCGCCACCGGCGAAGCACCAGTCATCGACACTCCGGCTGACGAGAAGAAGCCACGCGGCCCGCGCCGCGATGATGGCAAGCCGGGTGGTCGCCCACGTCCAGGTCCGGGCGCTAAACCAGGCGCCCCAGCCGCTCGCCGCGCTGCGAAGCCGGCTGCAGCTGAATAAGCAGGAGAATAAGCATGCTGCAACCATCTCGCAGGAAGTATCGTAAAGAGCAGAAGGGCCGTAACACCGGTATTTCGCATACGCGCGGCACCGCTGTGTCGTTCGGCGAATTCGGTCTGAAAGCCGTCGCGCGTGGCCGTATCACGGCACGCCAGATCGAAGCTGCCCGTCGTGCCATGACCCGTCACATCAAGCGTGGCGGCCGTATCTGGATCCGTATCTTCCCGGACAAGCCGATTTCGAACAAGCCGGCTGAAGTCCGTATGGGTAACGGTAAGGGTAACCCGGAGTACTACGTGGCTGAAATCCAGCCAGGTAAAGTGCTGTACGAAATGGACGGCGTTGGCGAAGAGCTGGCACGCGAAGCGTTCCGCCTGGCTGCTGCCAAACTGCCGCTGGCTACCACCTTCGTGGTGCGCCAGGTTGGCCAATAATTGGAGTGAAATATGAAAGCATCTGAACTCCGCGGCAAAGACCAGGCTGCTCTGCAGAAAGAACTGAACGACCTGCTGAAGGCACAGTTCGGCCTGCGTATGCAAAGCGCCACGCAACAGCTGAGCAACAACTCGCAGCTGAAGAAGGTCCGCCGCGACATCGCACGCGTCAAAACGGTAATGAACACGAAGGAAGCCAAATGAACGAACCAGTGAAACAGTCGCTCAAGCGCACGCTGATCGGTAAAGTGGTGTCCGACAAGATGGACAAGACCGTTACCGTGCTGATCGAGCGTCACGTCAAGCACCCTCTGTACGGCAAGATCATCGTGCGTTCGGCGAAATACCACGCACATGACGAAACCAACCAGGTCAAGGCCGGTGACACGGTCGAGATCGCGGAAGGTCGTCCGATCTCCAAGACGAAGGCGTGGACGGTGACGCGTGTAGTGCAAGCTGCACAAATCGTCTAAAAAGAAAGCTGGACCGGCGCGTTGCGCTCCGGTCCGTTTTCCAATTAGTTCTTGCAGGCCCGCAGGTTGTATGTAATACTTGCGGGCTTCGTTCATGTATCGCCGCTAAGTGTCTATCCACAGACGCGGTTTCGCGGTCAGTACTGTATGAAGGTCAAGCACCCAAACAGCCATGCAGCAGCACGGTTGGCGGGACCAAGACTGACCGAGAGGTCCGCATTGTGTGGATTCTTCGGCTTAAGTTGGGAAAGAGAATACTATGATTCAAACTGAAAGCCGGCTCGAGGTAGCCGACAACACCGGTGCGAAAGAAGTTATGTGCATCAAGGTGTTGGGCGGTTCCAAGCGCCGTTACGCTGGCATCGGCGACGTGATCAAGGTCACGGTTAAACAGGCACAGCCTCGCGGCCGTGTCAAAAAAGGTGAAATTTATAACGCCGTGGTTGTGCGCACCGCTAAGGGTGTGCGTCGCCAGGACGGTTCCCTGGTCAAGTTCGATGGCAACGCCGCCGTCCTGCTGAACTCCAAGCTGGAACCGATCGGTACCCGTATCTTTGGCCCGGTGACGCGCGAACTGCGCACCGAGAAGTTCATGAAGATCGTGTCCCTGGCACCGGAAGTCCTGTAAGGAGTCGCAATGGATAAGATTCGCAAAAACGACGAAGTCGTCGTCCTGACCGGTAAGGACAAGGGCAAGCGCGGTGTCGTGACCCAGCGTGTAGACGCTGAGCATGTCGTGGTGGATGGCGTGAACGTGGCCAAGAAGGCCGTCAAGCCGAACCCGATGACGGGCGTAACTGGTGGCATCGTCGACAAGACCATGCCGATTCACGTGTCCAACGTTGCTCTGTTCAACGCTGCGACCGGCAAGGCCGATCGCGTGGGCTTCAAGGAAGTGGATGGTAAAAAAGTCCGCGTCTTCAAGTCCTCCGGCGAAGTAGTGAAGGGGTAATTGAAAATGGCCCGTCTGCAACAAGTATACAAAGAGAAGGTCGTTTCCGAGCTGACCGAGAAATTCGGCTACAAATCGGTAATGGAAGTGCCGCGCCTGACGAAAATCACCCTGAACATGGGTGTGGGCGAAGCGATCGCTGACAAGAAGGTCCTGGAACACGCCGTTGGCGACCTGACCAAGATCGCCGGCCAGAAGCCGGTGACCACCAAGTCGCGTAAAGCTATCGCCGGTTTCAAGATCCGCGAAGGCTACCCGATCGGTACCATGGTGACCCTGCGTGGCGCCCGTATGTACGAATTCCTGGATCGCTTCATCACCGTGGCCCTGCCGCGCGTGCGTGACTTCCGTGGTGTGTCCGGCCGCTCGTTCGATGGCCGTGGTAACTACAACATCGGTGTCAAAGAGCAGATCATCTTCCCGGAAATCGAGTACGACAAGATCGACGCGCTGCGTGGCATGAACATCTCGATCACCACGACCGCCAAGACCGACGACGAAGCGAAAGCTCTGCTCGCCGCATTCAAATTCCCGTTCAGGAACTAACCGATCATGGCAAAACTCGCACTGATTAACCGTGAACAGAAGCGTGCCGACCTGGTGGAGAAATTCGCCGCCAAGCGCGCCGCCCTGAAAGCCATCATCGACGACCAGTCGAAGTCGGAAGAAGAGCGTTACGAAGCCCGCCTGAAACTGCAGGCCCTGCCGCGTAACTCCGCACCGACCCGCCAGCGTAACCGCTGCGCCATCACTGGCCGTCCACGTGGCACCTTCCGTAAATTCGGTCTGGCCCGCACCAAGCTCCGTGAATTCGCCATGCGTGGTGAAATCCCGGGTATGACCAAAGCCAGCTGGTAATAGGAGAATAAGCAATGAGTATGAGCGATCCTATCGCCGATATGCTGACCCGTATCCGCAATGCACAGGGTGTGAAGAAGACCACCGTTGCAATGCCGTCGTCGAAAGTCAAAGTGGCGATCGCCTCCGTCCTGAAGGACGAAGGTTACATCGAAGATTTCGCAGTGTCCTCCAACGAAGGCAAAGCGGAACTGCAAATTGGCCTGAAGTATTACACTGGCCGTCCTGTCATCGAGCGCCTCGAGCGCGTGTCCCGTCCGGGCCTGCGCGTGTACAAGGGCAAGGATGAGATTCCAACCGTCATGAACGGTCTGGGCGTGGCAATCGTGTCGACCCCGCAAGGCGTCATGACCGATCGCAAAGCGCGCGCTACCGGCGTCGGTGGCGAAGTCATCTGCTTCGTGGCTTAAGGAGTAACACATGTCTCGAGTAGCTAAAATGCCGATCGCCGTGCCGGCTGGCGCCGAAGTCGCCATCTCCGCACAAGCGATCACCGTCAAGGGCCCGCTGGGCACCCTGACCCAGAGCCTGAATGGCCTGGTCAACGTTGAAAACAACAACGGCACGCTGTCGTTCACTGTTGCCAACGACAGCCGTGAAGCGAACGCCATGTCCGGCACGCTGCGCGCACTGGTCAACAACATGGTCACCGGCGTCACCAAGGGCTTCGAGAAGAAGCTGTCCCTGGTTGGCGTGGGTTACAAGGCGCAAGCCCAGGGCGACAAGCTGAACCTGTCGCTGGGCTTCTCCCACCCTGTCGTGCATGCAATGCCGACTGGCGTGACCGTGGCTACCCCGACCCCGACCGAAGTCGTGATCAAGGGTGTCGACCGTCAACAGGTCGGCCAGGTTGCCGCAGAAGTTCGTGCTTACCGCTCCCCTGAGCCTTATAAAGGCAAGGGCGTCCGCTATGTGGACGAAGTGGTTAAGATCAAAGAAACCAAGAAGAAGTAATTAGGGGCTGACGATGGATAAAAAGCAATCTCGTCTGCGCCGCGGACGTCAAACCCGCATCAAGATCGCGCAACTGAAAGTGAACCGCCTGTCGGTCCACCGCACTAACCTGCACATTTACGCGAACCTGATCAGCCCGGACGCTAAAGTTCTGGTTTCGGCGTCTACCGTGGAAGCAGAAGTTCGCGCCGAACTGGCCGGCAAGTCGGGCAAGGGTGGTAACGCCGCCGCTGCCGCACTGGTGGGCAAGCGCGTCGCCGAAAAGGCAATCAAGGCAGGTATCACCGAAGTAGCGTTCGACCGCTCCGGTTTCCGTTACCACGGCCGTGTGAAGGCGCTGGCTGATGCCGCGCGTGAAGCCGGTCTGAAGTTCTAAGGGTACGATCATGGCAAAAATGCAAGCAAAAATGCAAAGCGACAAGCCGGATGACGGCATGCGCGAAAAAATGATCGCGATCAACCGCGTGACCAAAGTGGTCAAGGGTGGTCGTATCATGGGCTTCGCGGCGCTGACCGTGGTTGGTGACGGCGATGGCCGCATCGGCATGGGCAAAGGCAAGTCGAAGGAAGTTCCGGTCGGTGTGCAGAAGGCAATGGAAGAAGCCCGTCGCAACCTGATCAAGGTGCCTCTGAAGAACGGTACGCTGCAGCACTCGGTAACCGGCCGTCACGGCGCCTCGCGCGTCATGATGAGCCCGGCCAAGCCTGGTACCGGCGTCATCGCTGGTGGCGCAATGCGCGCTATCTTCGACGTGATGGGCGTGACGGACGTGGTGGCGAAATCCACCGGTTCGAACAACCCGTACAACCTGGTGCGCGCCACCCTGGACGGCCTGTCGAAAATGAGCACTCCTGCCGATATCGCTGCGAAACGCGGCAAGTCGGTGGAAGACATTCTGGCTTAAGGGGATGACCATGAGCACTATCAAAGTCAAACTGGTGAAGGGCCTGATCGGCACTCGCGAAGACCACCGCGCTACCGTGCGCGGCCTGGGCCTGCGCCGTGTCAACTCGGTTTCCGAGCTGCAGGACACGCCATCGGTACGCGGCATGATCAACAAGGTCGCTTACCTCGTTAAGGTTGTATCGTAAGCCCCGGCTTACGATCTGGAGAACACAATGGAATTGAATACCATTCAACCAGCCGAAGGCGCGAAACACGCCAAGCGCCGTGTTGGTCGCGGTATCGGCTCCGGCCTGGGCAAGACCGCCGGCCGTGGTCACAAAGGTCAGAAATCGCGTTCGGGCGGCTTCCATAAAGTCGGCTTCGAAGGCGGTCAGATGCCTCTGCAGCGTCGTCTGCCGAAGCGTGGCTTCAAGTCGCTGAACGCGACCTTCAAGGCTGAAGTGCGCCTGTCCGACCTGAACAACCTGGCAGTCGGCGAAGTCGACCTGCTGGTGTTGAAGCAGGCTGGCGTGCTGTCCGTGCTGGCCCGCGACGTGCGCGTGATCGCATCTGGTGAAATCACTAAGGCAGTGTCCATCAAGGGCCTGAAAGTGACCGCCGGCGCGAAAGCAGCCATCGAAGCGGCTGGCGGCTCGGTAGCCTGAGACGCTTGAGCTTGAACGGAGCGAAAATTGGCGACTAATCCGCAGCTTGCTAAAAGTGCCGCAGCAGGGTTCCCCTGGAACCGTCTGTGGTTTTTGCTGGGCGCTCTGGTAGTCTACCGCATCGGGGCACACGTCCCGGTGCCGGGGATCGACCCGGTACAGCTGGCCGCACTGTTCAAGTCGCAAGAGGGCGGCCTCCTGGGCATGTTCAACATGTTCTCGGGCGGCGCCCTGTCGCGCTTCACGGTGTTTGCGCTGGGCATCATGCCCTACATCTCGGCCTCGATCATCATGCAGTTGCTGTCGATCGTGTCCCCGCAGATGGAAGCGCTGAAGAAGGAAGGGGAGGCTGGCCGTCGCAAGATCACCCAGTACACCCGTTACGCCACCGTGGGCCTGGCTTTGTTCCAGGCATTCGGCATCTCCGTCGCGCTGGAAGCCCAGCCTGGCCTGGTGCTCGACCCGGGCATGGCATTCCGCTTCACCACCGTGGTAACGCTGCTGACCGGCACCATGTTCCTGATGTGGCTGGGGGAGCAGATTACCGAGCGCGGTCTCGGTAACGGCATCTCCATCATCATCTTTGCAGGTATCGCTGCCGGTCTGCCGAGCGCAATGGGTAGCTTGTTCACCCAGGTGTCGACCGGTGCGATCAGTGCGATCTCCGCCATCATCATCGTGATCCTGGTTGCAGCCGTAACCTATGTCGTGGTGTTCGTGGAACGTGGCCAACGCAAGATCCTGGTGAACTACGCCAAACGTCAGGTCGGCAACAAGATCTACGGTGGGCAAACCAGCCACCTGCCGCTGAAGCTGAACATGGCAGGCGTGATCCCGCCGATCTTCGCATCGTCGATCATCTTGTTCCCGGCCACCATCGTGGACTGGTTCGCACGTGGCGCGGACAACGCTAACCCCGTTGTACGCTTCCTGAAAGATCTGGCTGCGTCGTTGAGCCCAGGCGAGCCCATCCATGCACTGCTGTATGCTGTCGCAATCGTGTTCTTCTGCTTCTTCTACACCGCACTGGTGTTCAACAGCAAGGAAACGGCGGACAACTTGAAGAAGAGCGGGGCCTTTGTGCCAGGGATTCGTCCCGGTGAGCAGACTGCCCGCTACATCGACAAGATCCTCACGCGATTGACCCTGGCAGGCGCCGTCTACATTACCCTGGTGTGCCTGTTGCCGGAGTTTATGCAAGCCCAGTGGAAAGTGTCCTTTGTATTTGGCGGCACCTCCCTGTTGATCATTGTGGTCGTGACCATGGACTTCATGGCCCAGGTCCAGAACTACGTGATGTCGCAGCAATATGATTCACTGCTGCGCAAGGCAAACTTCAAGGGCGGCATTCCGACCCGCTAATTGGCAATGGCACGATAAGGTCACCATGGCAAAAGACGACGTCATACAGATGCAGGGCGAGGTTCTGGAGAATCTCCCGAATGCAACGTTTCGAGTAAAGCTGGAAAACGGCCACGTGGTGCTCGGCCACATTTCGGGTAAAATGCGGATGAACTATATCCGCATTCTCCCCGGTGACAAGGTGACGGTGGAGTTGACGCCGTACGACCTCTCCCGGGCCCGTATTGTGTTCCGGACCAAGTAATTTTAAGTATCGAATCCAAGAAGAGAGTGCAAAATGAAAGTTAACGCTTCAGTCAAGCGGATCTGCCGCAACTGCAAGATCATCAAGCGCAAAGGCGTCGTTCGTGTTATCTGCGTCGAACCGCGTCACAAGCAGCGTCAAGGTTAATCGAGGAAGAACGAATGGCACGTATTGCAGGGGTTAACATCCCAAATCATCAGCACACCGTGATCGGCCTGACGGCAATTTACGGTATCGGCCGCCCGCGCGCGCAGTTCATCTGCGCCCAGACGGGTGTTGCGACCAACAAGAAGATCAAGGACCTGGACGACAGCGAGCTGGAAAAGCTGCGTGATGAGATCGGCAAGTTCGTTGTTGAAGGCGACCTGCGCCGCGAACTGTCGATGAACATCAAGCGTCTGATGGACCTGGGTTGCTACCGCGGCATGCGTCACCGTAAGGGCCTGCCGGTCCGCGGTCAGCGCACCCGCACCAATGCACGTACCCGCAAAGGTCCGCGCAAAGCCGCTCAATCGCTGAAGAAATAATCTAGGAAACCACTATGGCTAAGCAACAAAGCAGCGCTGCAGCAGCACGCGTTCGCAAGAAGGTCAAGAAGAACGTCGCTGAAGGCATCGCGCACGTCCACGCTTCCTTCAACAACACGATCATCACGATCACCGATCGCCAGGGCAATGCCCTGTCGTGGGCAACTTCCGGTGGCGCCGGCTTCAAGGGCTCCCGTAAGTCGACCCCGTTCGCAGCGCAGGTTGCTGCCGAAGCGGCTGGCAAAGTGGCGCAGGAATGCGGCGTGAAGAACCTGGAAGTGCGTATCAAGGGCCCGGGTCCTGGTCGCGAATCCGCTGTTCGCGCGCTGAACAACCTGGGTATCAAGATCACCGAGATCCAGGACGTGACGCCAGTGCCGCACAACGGTTGCCGTCCTCCGAAGCGTCGTCGTATCTAATACGACCGCCATTCGGTAAGACCATGGCCGGGCCTTCGGGACCGGCCACCGTCACACTGAAGTAAAAATTGCTGGAACAGTTGATCGGAAACGGTTACACTGTCCGGCTATTTTTGCCTGTCCATTTTTAGCGGACGGGCTTGTTGAGCCACCGTCTGACGGATTAGAGGGTCAGACTAGCGCCTGTTTTCATCCGATGCTGCATCCGATGGAATCCGGGGCGTCATTTAATATTCAAGGAAAATACCGTGGCACGTTATATCGGACCAAAAGCAAAACTCTCCCGCCGTGAAGGCACTGACCTGTTCCTGAAGAGCGCCCGCCGCTCGCTGGATTCGAAGTGCAAACTGGACGTCAAGCCAGGCCAGCACGGCGTGAAGTCGGGTGCCCGCACCTCCGACTACGGCAACCAGCTGCGCGAAAAGCAGAAGGTCAAGCGTATGTACGGCATCCTGGAACGCCAGTTCCGCCGTTACTTCGCCGAAGCCGACCGCCGCAAGGGCAACACCGGCGAAACGCTGCTGACGCTGCTGGAGACCCGCCTGGACAACGTTGCTTACCGCATGGGCTTCGGCTCCACGCGCGCTGAAGCACGCCAGCTGGTGTCGCACAAAGCGTTCACCGTGAACGGCAATGTCGTGAACATCGCTTCCTACGTCGTCAAGACCGGCGACGTGATCGCCGTGCGCGAAAAGGCCAAGAAGCAGACCCGTATCGTTGAAGCGCTGTCGCTGGCGGAACAAGTCGGCATGCCGGCATGGGTGTCGGTCGATTCCAAGAAAATGGAAGGCACCTTCAAGTCGTTCCCGGAACGTAGCGAAATCGCTGCCGACGTCAACGAATCGCTGATCGTCGAACTGTATTCGCGTTAATCGCAGTCGCTGACGTAGCACTACGCTGCAATCAGTAGCAATAATGCCCACTCCTAAGCAGAGTGGGCTTTTTCACTAATGCCATCAGCCTTATCGGTGTAACGAGCCGAGGGTAATGAAAAGGACATTTCAATGCAAAACAGTTTGTTGAAGCCACGTATTATCGACGTCGAAGCGCTGGGCGCCGGTCACGCAAAAGTCGTGATGGAACCGTTCGAGCGCGGCTACGGCCACACGCTGGGCAATGCCCTGCGTCGCGTGCTGCTGTCGTCGATGATCGGCTACGCGCCGACCGAAGTCACCATCGCCGGCGTTGTGCACGAGTACTCGTCGCTGGATGGCGTGCAGGAAGACGTGGTCGACCTGCTGCTGAACCTGAAGGGCGTGGTCTTCAAGGTCCACAACCGCGATTCCGTCACCCTCACGCTGAAGAAAGAGGGCGAAGGCGCCGTGCTGGCATCGGATATCGATCTGCCGCACGATGTGGAGCTGATCAACCCGGATCACGTGATCGCTCACCTGACCGCCGGTGGCAAGCTGGACATGCAGATCAAGGTCGAAAAAGGCCGTGGCTATGTGCCGGGTAACGTGCGCCGCCTGTCCGAAGACACGAACAAGACGATCGGCCGCATCATCCTGGACGCATCGTTCTCGCCCGTGCGCCGTGTCTCGTATGCCGTGGAATCGGCCCGCGTGGAACAGCGTACCGACCTGGACAAGCTGATCATCAACATCGAAACGAACGGCGTGATCACGCCGGAAGAAGCGATCCGCCAGTCGGCACGCGTGCTGGTCGACCAGCTGAACGTGTTCGCCGCGCTGGAAGGCACGGAAGCCACCGCCGAAGCGCCGTCGCGTGCTCCGCTGGTCGATCCGATCCTGCTGCGCCCGGTCGACGACCTGGAACTGACCGTCCGTTCGGCAAACTGCCTGAAGGCCGAGAACATCTACTACATCGGCGACCTGATCCAGCGTTCGGAAAACGAACTGCTGAAGACGCCGAACCTGGGCCGCAAGTCGCTGAACGAGATCAAGGAAGTGCTGGCATCCCGCGGCCTGACCTTGGGCATGAAGCTGGAAAACTGGCCGCCGGCAGGCCTGGAAAAGTAATTTGCACCACCGCCCGGCGCATGTCGCGCCGGGCGTTAATCACTCTAATAACCGACCCGCGCCTCCATCAAACCTGGCGATCGAAGAGTCCGGAATTAAACACCTAGAAAGGAAGTACCATGCGTCACCGTCACGGCCTCCGTAAACTGAACCGTACCTCGTCCCACCGTCTGGCAATGCTGCGCAACATGACCGTTTCGCTGCTGCGTCACGAAGCGATCAAGACCACCGTGCCGAAAGCCAAGGAACTGCGTCGCGTCGTCGAGCCGATCCTGACCCTGGGCAAAACCGACACGCTGGCCAACAAGCGCCTGGCATTCGCCCGCCTGCGCGACCGCGAAATCGTCCAGAAGCTGTTCGCTGAACTGGGCCCGCGCTACGCCACCCGTAACGGCGGCTACCTGCGTATCCTGAAGATGGGCTTCCGCGTCGGCGACAACGCACCGATGGCCTACGTCGAACTGCTGGACCGTCCGGAACCAAGCGACATCGAAGCAGCACCGACCGCTGAAGAGTAATCTTCTCGTCGTCCAGAAAAAGCCGGGCTTGCCCGGCTTTTTCTTTTGCACATCACATCGTTCGGGCATTTAGGGATACCATCTCGGGGTTCACCCCGCCGAGTAGCCGCATGCCTTTCCTGTCCCGCATCCTGATCCTGTTGGCGATGTTCCTTTCGCCGCTGCCGTCGGCGCACGCCGACGAAGAATTCCTTCCCCCTGAAGTCGCCTTCCAGTTTTCGGCACGCATGGCCGATGCACACACGGTCGAAGCCACGTGGACGATCGCGCAGGGCTACTACATGTACCGCGAGCAGTTCAAATTCCGGGCAACAGGCGCCCGGCTCGGCACGCCGGAGATTCCGCCTGGCAAGGTCAAGTTCGATGAAACGTTCAACAAGGAAGTGGAAACCTACCGCCACCGCGTGACGATCCGCGTGCCGGCGGAGGCCGCCGGCACGTTCTCGCTCATTGCCACCGGCCAGGGCTGTTCCGACAAGGGCCTGTGCTATTCCCCACAGGATGCGACGGCGCGGCTATCCCCCACAGGCGGTCCCGCCGCGTCAGCGGGTGCCTTTGGCCTGCCGACGATGAGCCGCCCGGGGGACCCGCTGATGGACGTGCCCGCCGAAGCGCTGCCGGCGCCTGCCTCCATCGCGCCTCAAAGCGAGCTGGGCCGCATTGAAGGCGCGCTGCAGGGCGGCCGGATGGCGGTCATCGTGCCCCTGTTCCTGCTGCTCGGGCTCGGCCTGGCGTTCACGCCATGCGTGCTGCCGATGGTGCCGATCCTGTCGTCGATCGTCGTCGGGGAGGGACGTCAGGCGGGCCGTGGCCGCGGTCTCGTGCTGTCGCTGAGTTATTCGCTGGGCATGGCAATCGTCTACACGGGCCTGGGCGTCGCGGCAGGCCTGGCCGGCGAGGGCCTTGCCGCCGCGCTGCAGAAGCCCTGGGTGCTCGGCGCTTTCGGCGCCTTGATGGCATTGCTCGCATTGTCCATGTTTGGCGTATATGAATTGCAGGTGCCCGCCGCGATCCAGACCCGGCTTGCCGCCGCATCCGGACGCCGTTCCGGCGGCAAGCTGGCCGGCGTGTTCGCCATGGGCGCCATCTCGGCGCTCATCGTCGGGCCCTGCGTTGCCGCGCCGCTGGCCGGGGCGCTCGTCTATATCAGCCAGACCCGCGACGTGGTCATCGGCGGCACCGCGCTGTTTTCAATGGCTGCCGGCATGAGCCTGCCGCTGATACTCGTCGGTGTATCGGCCGGTGCACTGTTGCCGAAAGCCGGCGCATGGATGGATACGGTCAAGCGCTTCTTCGGCGTATTGTTGCTGGCAATGGCCTGGTGGCTGGTATCGCCCGTATTGTCGGGCGTGGTGCAAATGGCCGGATGGACGCTGTTGAGCATTGCCTATGGCAGCTATCTGCTGCGGCACCATAAACGTTTGCCGGCGCAACTGGTCGCGGCATTATTCATTGCCTTCGGCATCGTTCAAATGGTTGGGGTTGCGACAGGCGCGCGTGATCCCCTGGCTCCGCTGGCGCATTTGCGCGGTGGGGCCGCAAACGAACTCCATTTCAAGCGGATCGCAAGCGTGGCGGCATTGGACCGGATACTGGCCGATACGGGTGGGAAAACCGTCATGCTCGATTTTTATGCCGACTGGTGTGTCGCCTGCAAGGAAATGGAAAAGCTGACGTTTGTCGAGCCTGCCATCCGGCAGCGCCTGGAAAATACGATCCTGCTCCAGGTCGACGTCACGGCCAATAACGAAGCCGATAAAGCACTCCTGAAGCGATTCAATCTCTTCGGGCCGCCCGGAATCATTTTCTTCGATCGCAATGGCCGGGAAATCGCCGACAGCCGCGTCATCGGTTTTCAGGATGCCGATCAATTCCTTGAATCGTTGAGCAAGCTGGATTGATCCGGCCGCATGACGAGCAAAGCGCCTGCGGGCGCTTTTTTTTCGTGCCGGCTGTCGAAGTCTGCACCACAGCAGGCGCAGTACGCTGCTCCAAGCTAATATTGAGCGCAATCAGGCCAGAATCTGGCATGATTGCGCGAATAATAGGCCGGCGAACCGTCCTCGGATTACGCTACCGGATCAACCGCGGCGATGCGCATGGCCTTTATGCCTGCCTTGACCTGGATGCGTGTCGAATACTTTTTGCTGCTCCGGGGTCAGCGTCGCATAAAAAGTTTTCAGCGCTTCCAGCCGGGTTTCCTGGTGCGCGATGCGTGCTTTCAACAGCTCCAGCTGTTTCTCGGCGCGCTGTGGGGCATTCAACTCCTTGAACGAAACACGGTCTGCCCGGCCAATCGGCTGTCGCGGTTCGATAGCCGCGATATAGGTTTTCCACGCTGCTTCCTGATTGGGTGCCAGTTTCAATGCATCATGCAGTTTTTGCTGACGCAGTTGAATGCGTTCCGCGCGTTTCGCCGGATCGAATTTCGTTTCGGCATAAGCGCGATGTTGCGGCGTTTCCTGGGCTGGTGCCGCCATCGCGGTGGAACCAACGGAAAGTACGGTCAGGCCAACGATAATGCTTTTGAGAAGGATGTTCATTTTTAAATCCTTTGGTGAGTAAATCGAATGTGCTTGCAGCACTGCACGGAAAACAGTCTCTCAATGCGGTGTTTCCGCGAAGTGTCGCGATCGCCTGTTTTTGTATCCGTTTGTTTCCCTTTGCTACCACTTGAAAAAGCCGCAATGCATATACAAGACGATACAAACCGCCGTTGGTCTTCCTCTGCCGAACTGGCGATAATTGGAGGATGGAACCCATATCTAGCATTCTGATCGTCGACGACGATCGCGATATCCGCACGCTGCTGGCGGACTACCTGGAGTCCAACGGCTACCGCACGTTCGGCGCGGCGGACGGCACGGCCATGTGGAAGCTGCTGGACGAAACCAAGCCCGACCTCATCGTGCTCGACCTGAACATGCCCGGCGAAGACGGCCTCACGCTGTGCCGCAAGCTGCGTGCGCACTCGAACCTGCCGGTGATCATGCTGACCGCCCGCAGCGAACCGCTGGACCGCATCCTCGGCCTCGAGATGGGCGCCGACGATTACCTGCCGAAGCCATTCGAGCCACGCGAGCTGCTGGCCCGCATCCGCAGCGTACTGCGGCGCAGTAACTCGATGCCGTCCGGCGGCATGGACAAAGCCTCGCAAATCCGCTTTTCGAACTGGACGCTCGACCTGACCGCGCGCCACCTGCTGAATCCCGATGGCGTGGTGATCATGTTGTCGGGTGCCGAATTCCGTCTGCTGAAAGTATTCCTCGAGCACCCGAACCGCGTGCTGAACCGCGACCAGCTGCTGAACCTGACCCAGGGCCGCGATGCCGACCCGTTCGACCGCTCGATCGACATCCAGATCAGCCGCCTGCGGCAAAAGCTCGGCGAAGATGCACGGGTGCCGCAGATCATCAAGACGGTGCGCAATGGCGGCTATGTGCTGGCCGGCGCCGTCGCCGTCGAGCCACGCGCGTAGAACAGGAGCGAGCGGCCGGTGAGCACGCTGAAAAATTTCGTCAACTCCATGACCGGGCGCGTGTTCCTGGCGCTCATGGTCGGCATCGTCGCGTCCGCCGCGCTCACGCAATGGCTGGCCGTCAACGAACGCCAGCGCACGCTGGAACGTTATCGCACCTACCATGCGCTGGAGCGGGCCGAGCAGATCATCGAAACCACCGACGTGGTGCGCCCCGAATCGCGCGCGCAATACCTGGCCGTCTCCAGCAAGAGCAGCATGCGGCTGGAGATCGCCACCGACGCCGACCTCACGCTGCACCCGGGCACGGAATTCTCCATCGCCCTGGCACAGCGGCTGCCGCGCGATTTCCAGGTGATTCCCATGGCCGAGCGGCCGCCGCAATGCGAACAGCGCACCAGCACGATGACGCTGTTCGGCCCCGGCCCCTGGCGCGGCACGTGCGAATCCGTCAAGGTCGTGATGACGGACGGGCAAGTGCTGAAGCTGTCGGTACTGCCGCCGCGCGGTTCGATCCCCACCGGCCACAACGAATATGCCGTCTTCGTGCCCTTCCTGCTGTGCATCGCCATCCTGGCCTATTTCGTCACGCGGATGGCGGTGCGTCCGGTCAAGCAACTGGCCCAGGCCGCGAAAGACCTGGGCAACGACATCAACAAGCCGCCGCTGGAACTGGCTGGTGCCGCCGAGATCCGCCAGGCGAGCGCCGCGTTCAATGCCATGCAGGGGCGCATCCGCCAGCACATTATCCAGCGCACCGAAATGCTGGCCGCGATCACGCACGACCTGCAAACGCCGCTGACGCGCATGCGCCTGCGACTGGAAAAGGTCAACGACGCCGACCTGCAGCAGAAGCTGATCGGCGACCTGTCGGCCATGCAGCAGATGATCCGCGAAGGCCTCGACCTGGCGCGCAGCATGGATACGACCGGCACGATGCAGAAGCTGGACCTCGATTCGCTGCTGGACAGCGTGTGCGCCGATGCGATCGACGCGGGCCAGCAGGTCGAGCTGAAGGGCCGGGCCGGCATGGCGCTGCTGGGGCGGCCGCTGGACGTGCAGCGCTGCCTCGTGAACCTGATCGACAACGCCGTCAAATATGGCCAGAAAGCCCATGTGACGGTCGAACGGCTGGCCGGCGCGGCCCGCATCCGCATCCGCGACGAAGGGCCGGGCATTCCGCAAGACCAGCTGGCGCGCGTGTTCGAACCGTTCTACCGCGTCGAAACGTCGCGTTCGCGGGAATCCGGCGGCACCGGCCTCGGGCTGACGATCGCCCGCAATATCGCCGAGCAGCATGGTGCCACGCTGAGCCTGGCCAACGGCGATGCCGGCGGCCTGGAAGCGGTACTGACATTGCCCGAGCTGTACGCGGGCAAATGACCATGCGGGCAAGTGAACGTGCAGACGATCACGCCCTTGCGGTCACCATGTCGTAGCAGTTCGATGCGACAATGTCCGACTGATTCCGCAAAGAAACATTGCAGAAGCATTGCGGGGAAGCTTATTCCGATACCACCACCAGCAGTCAAAAAAACACAATGAAAAAGTCCACCTTGGGAGTACTGGTCGCTGCCGCCGTCGCCGTGGGAGCCGGCGCCTGGCATTTCACGCACACGCCACCGGAAGCGCAGCATGCCGGCGCGGGCAAAGGCGAGGAAAAGGGGCAAGGTCCCACCACCGTCAATGTCGTGTCGCCAAAACGTCAGGACGTGCCCGTGATCCTGCAGGCCAACGGCACCGTGAGCCCGATCAGCACCGTGGACCTGCACCCGCAGACCACGAGCACGATCGTCAAGGTGCACGTGAAGGAAGGCGATTTCGTCAAGGAAGGCCAGCTGATGTTCTCGCTGGACAGCCGCAGCGAATCGGCCAACCTGCAAAAGGCGCAAGCCGAGGTGGCGCGTGACCGCGCCACGCTGGCCGACCTGGAGCGGCAATACAAGCGCAGCATGGAACTGCTGGGCCAGAAGTTCATCGCCCAGGGCGCCGTCGACACGCTGAAAAGCCAGGTCGATGCCGCCCGCGCCGAGCTCGAAGCGAACGTCGCGGCGGCCCGCGCGATCCAGGTCGGCCAGAGCTACACGGCGATCCGCGCGCCGATGTCGGGCCGGGTGGGCGGCATCGACGTCTACCCGGGCAGCCTGGTGCAACTGTCCACGTCGCTGACGACCATCACCCAGCTCGATCCGATCAATGTCGCCTTCACGATCCCGGAAACGAACCTGGCCGCGCTGCTCGATGCCCAGCGCGCGGGCAAGGTGCCGGTGCACGTGTTCCACCGCGATTCCAAGACGCCGATCGAGGGCCGGCTGTCGTTCATCGACAATACGGTCGACCCGCAGGCCGGCGTGATCCGCGTGAAAGCGCAGTTCGCCAACAGCGACACGCGGCTGTGGCCCGGCCAGTACGTGAACACGGAAGTCACCGTGCAGACGCTGCGCGATGCCCTCGTGGTGCCGCAGAATGCGATCATCACGAACACCCGCGGTACCTTCGTCTACACGGTGGCGACGGACGGCACGGCCAGGGTGGCCAACGTCGAACGCCTGCATGCGTTCGGCGGCAACGCGGCCGTGCGCGGGCTGGCAGGCAATGAAAAGGTGATCGTCGAAGGCAAGCAGAACCTGCGCCCCGGCGGCAAGGTACGCGTCGCCGAGGCGCGGCCATCCGATGCGCGGCTGGCCGAGCAGGGCAAAGCCGCGGGCGGTGTCGAATGAACCTCTCCGAGCTCTCGATCCGGCGCCCCGTGATGGTGGTGCTGCTGTCGCTGTCGCTGATCCTGGCGGGCGTGCTGGCCTACCTGTACATCCCGGTCGCCGCGCTGCCCAGCTATAACACCCCGATCATCAACGTGTCGGCCGACCTGGCCGGCGCCAGCCCGGACACGATGGCGTCATCCGTCGCGCTGCCGCTGGAAAAGCAGTTTTCCACGATTCCGGGCCTCACGCTGATCACCTCGACAAGCACGCAGGGCAATACGTCGCTCACGCTGGAGTTCGATTCCAGCATCGACGTCAACGAAGCGGCCGTCGACGTGCAGGCCGCGCTGCTGCGCGCACAGCGGCAGCTGCCGCAGGAAATGACGGACCTGCCGTCGTACCGCAAGATCAACCCGGCCGATGCGCCGGTGCTGTTCATGGCGATGAATTCGCCGTCGCTGTCGCTGTCGGAGCTGAACGACTATGCGGAAAACCTGATCGCGCCGAGCCTGTCCACCTTGCCCGGCGTGGCGCAGGTGCGCGTCAACGGCCAGAAGCGCTTTGCCGTGCGCGTGCGCGCGAAATCGGACCTGCTCAACGCCCGCGACCTTACGCTGGCCGAGGTGCAGGCAGCGATCCGCAGCGCCAACGCCAACACGCCGCTGGGCGTGCTCGACGGCCCCGACCAGACCCTGACGATCCAGGGCAACGCCCAGCTGATGAAGGCGGCCGATTACCGCGACCTGATTATCGCCACCCGCAACGGCGAGCCGGTGCGGCTGAAGGACGTGGCGACCGTCGAGGACAGCTTCCAGTCCATCAAGTCGGTCGGCAGCTACAACGGCGAACGGTCCATCGTGCTGCTGGTGCAGCGCCAGCCCGATGCCAACACGGTGCAGGTGGTCGACAGCGTGAAGGCGCTGCTGCCGCGCTTCCGCGCGCAGCTGCCGGAGTCGATCAACATCAGCCTCGTCAACGACCGCTCCATATCGATCCGCGAAGCGATCCACGACGTCAATCTCACACTGGCGCTGACCATCGTGCTGGTGGTGCTGGTGATCTTCCTGTTCCTGCGCCGCGCGGTGGCCACCGTGATCCCCGCCATCACGATGCCGATTTCGCTGCTGGGTGCGCTGGCGCTGCTGTATGCGCTGGGCTACAGCCTGGACAATATCTCGCTGCTCGGCATCACGCTGGCCGTCGGGCTCGTCGTCGACGATGCCATCGTGGTGCTGGAAAATATCGTGCGGCACATCGAGCATGGCAAGAAGCCGCTGCAGGCGGCGCTGATCGGTTCGCGCGAGATGGGGTTCACCATCGTGTCGATCTCGATCTCGCTGGTGGCCGTGTTCATCCCGATCTTCTTCATGCCCGGCGTGATGGGGCTGATGTTCCGCGAATTCGCCGTCATCGTGGCGCTGGCCGTGCTGGTCTCGGCTCTGATCTCGCTCACGCTGGTGCCCATGATGGCGGCGCGTTTCCTGCCCGCAGATTCGCATGAAGCAGCGGGCGACGATACGTTCCTCGGCCGCCATTTCGAGCGGGGCTTCAACGCCGTGCTGAAGGGCTATGGCCGCACGCTGGACGCGGCGCTGCGCCACCGCTACCTCGTGCTGGCCGTGGCCGTGGGCACGTTCGTGCTGACCGTGATCATGTATGCCACGATGCCGAAGGGTTTCTTCCCCGAAGAGGACATCGGCCAGTTCCGCGTGAACACGGAAGCCTCCGAAGACATCTCGAGCACGGCGATGGTGGCCTTGCAGGATCGGGTGGCCGCCATCATCAAGGCCGATCCGGCCGTGAACAGCGTGGTGTCGTTCACCGATGGCGGCAACTCGGGCCGCATGTTCGTGGTGCTGGTGCCGCGCGGCGACCGCAAGGCGATGCCCGAGGTGCTGGAAGGCTTGCGCAAGCAGATGCGCGACGTGGCCGGCATCCAGGTCTACATGTCGCCCGTGCAGAACCTGCAGCTGGGCGGCCGTCCCAGCAAGAGCCGCTACCAGTACACACTGCAATCGGTGAGCCCCGATTCGCTGAACGACTGGTCCGAGCGCTACCTGGAACGCATGCGCGCCGACCCCGACTTCCGCGACGTGACCAGCGATTCGCAGAACAAGGGCCTGCAGGCCACGCTGAACATCGACCGCGACAAGGCCAGCACGCTGGGCGTGGCGATCGGCGACCTGCGCACCGCGCTGTACCTGGCATTCGGCGAGCGGCAGGTGTCCACGATCTACTCGTCCGCCGCCAGCTACTACGTGATCCTGGAAGCGGCCGACGAAGACCGCCGCTACGAGGATGCGCTGAACAAGGTCTCGGTGCGCAACGCGGCCGGGCAACTGATCAAGCTGTCCAGCTTTGCCACCGTGCAGCGCACGATCGGCCCCACGGCCGTCAACCACCAGGGCCAATTGCAGGCCGTGACGGTGGCGTTCAACCTGGCGCCCGGCGTGCCGCTGGGCCGCGCCACCGCGAAGATCGATGCGATGGGCCAGGAATTCGGCCTGCCGCCATCGATCATCACCAACTATGGCGGCGATGCGGCCGTGTTCGAGAAATCGCAGGGCAGCCAGGTGATCCTGATCGTGGCCGCGCTGGCCGTCATCTACGTGCTGCTGGGCGTGCTGTACGAAAGCTTCATCCACCCGCTGACGATCCTTGCCGGCCTGCCGTCCGCCGCGGTGGGCGCGCTGTTCACGCTGTGGCTGTTCGACATGGACCTGACGATGATCGCCATCATCGGCATCCTCATGCTGATCGGCATCGTGAAGAAGAACGCCATCATGATGATCGACTTCGCGTTGCAGGCGCAGCGCGAGCACGGCATGGCCCCGGCCGCCGCGATCCGCGAGGCGTGCATCCTGCGCTTCCGCCCGATCATGATGACGACGCTGGCCGCCTTCATGGGCGCGCTGCCGATCGCGCTGGGCCTCGGCGCCGGCGCCGAACTGCGCCAGCCGCTGGGCCTGGCCGTGTGCGGCGGGCTGATCTTCTCGCAGGTGATTACGCTGTATGTCACCCCGGTCATCTACCTGTTCCTCGACAAGTACAGCGGCAACGGCCCGATGGGCGACGCGGAACTGGCCGAGCTGCCGCCGGAACCGCCAAAGGTCGGGCTGAAGGCCGTGTCGTAGAGAAAAACAGGGGTCAGACCCCTGTTTCTCGGAAAAATTGCCTGGAAACAGGGGTCTGACCCCTGTTTGGCGGCAACTTTACCCAGCATGGCGCCCATTAGGGGAGGCTGAAGACCGGGTTTCTTGGTCTCAACTGTCGCCCATGAGTCAGATACATACGGTAACATCCGTTAACTGCAAGCTCGCGTAAGCTTGCCCGACTTGGCCCGGCACCGCCGGTTTCGCGCACAGAAAACGGTTTATCTTGCTCCAGCACAGCCATACCCACGGTTCCGACGAAGTCTGCCCCACCTGCGGCCAGGTCATCCCGGCCGTTGGCCTGCCGCTCCGGTATGGTGACAACAAGCCGAACCGTACTGGCCTGGCCATCGCGATCGGCCTGCATGTCCTGCTCGCCGCGTTGATTCTCATGAATCCGCAAATGCAGATCAAGCTCAACCCGCCATCGAAGGCCGGCGAAATGGTGTACATCACGCCGCCATCGCCAACGCCTACGCCGCCCAAGCCGCAGCCGGCACCGCAAAAACCGTCGCCGCAGAAACAACCGAAAGTGGCCCAGGCCAAGCCGCGTCCGGCGCCGCCACCGCCGATCAAGCGCACGAACAACGATGCGATCACCGATCCGCGCAGGCAGGAAACGCCGCCGCCGCCGGTCAAGGCCGACATGACCCCGCCGCCGCCGGACGTGACCGACATGTCGCAGATGGTGGAAGCGGCACGCCGCCGCCGCGGCGCCGTCGAAACCCCGACCACGGAAAGCGCCGAGAGCGCCGATGCGAAAGCCAAGGCCCGCGCGGTCGCCAACATCATGGGCGCCCAGGGGCGCAATGCCGCCGGCGAGCGGGAAGATTCGGGCGGCATCTTCGATGTGCAGAACCAGACCTTCAACAGCGCCGACCTGAAGTTCCGCGGCTGGAACACGAACTTCAAGCGCCGCTGGCTGTCGCAGGTGAAGGTCGAGCTGGGCAGCGAGATCGACATCGAGAACGCCGTCGTCACGAAGATGATCGAACTGATCCGCAAGGAAAAGCCGGGCGACTTCGAATGGGAGTCGCACCGGCTGGGCCGCGTCGTGAAGATGAGCGCCCGGAAGGAAGACGAAGCCGAGCTGCGCGCCTTCCTGCTGAAGGAAATGTACCCGCGCTATATCCGCCCGGCGGGTCGCTGACGACCGATCAGGCCCGCTGCGGCGGGCGTTCGGTTGCCTCGCCGATCCAGTAAAGCAACGCCGCCGCCGGCATCGCCATGCCGGCCAGCAGCGCGGCATGCCAGCCATGGCGGGCATACATCCAGCCGCCCAAGGCGGAGCCCGCGGCACCGCCGGCAAAGAACACCGCGAAATACAGGCCGTTCAGGCGGCTGCGCACTTCCGCGCCCAGCGTGAAGATCGCGCGCTGGCCCAGCACCAGGTTCGCGGCCACGCCCATGTCCAGCACGATCGAGGCGAGTACCAGGATGGCCAGCGCCACGTGGTGCGAATCCGGCGCCAGCAGCGGGAGTGCAAAGCCCAGGATGCCCAGCCCCAGCGCGGCGGCCGTTGCCGCAACGCTGTGGCCCGCGTCGGCCAGCTTGCCGGCGACCGGCGATGCGACCGCGCCAGCCATGCCGACGAGCGCGAAGATCGCGATGCCCGTCTGCGACAGGTTGAATGACGGGCCAGCCAGCGCCAGCGGCACCACGGTCCAGAACAGGCTGAACGAACCGAACAGGCCAGCGTGGTAGGCCGCACGGCGGCGCAGCACCGGCGTCGTTCGGAACAGCATCCACAGCGAACCGATCAGCCTGGCATACGAGGTACGCTCGTGGGGCACCCGCTGCGGCAGCTTCACCCGCAGTACGGCGGCAAGCAGCGCAATGAGCACCGCCGCGCCGGCAAAGACCACGTGCCAGCTCGCATGGTCGGCGATGAGGCTGGCCGCCGGCCGCGCCAGCATGATGCCCAGCAGCAGGCCGCTGACGACCTTGCCCACCGTGTGCCCCCGCTTCGATTCGTGCGACAGGTGGGCGGCGAACGGCACAAGGATCTGCGCGGCCACGGAGCCGAGGCCGATCGCCAGCGCCGCGGCCAGGAAGACCGGGGCGCTGGTGGCGAATGCGGCGACGGCGAGGGCGATGGCCGTGGCGACGAGCGCCGTCACGACCAGGCGGCGGTTTTCCAGCAGGTCGCCCAGCGGCACGATGAACAGCAGGCCCAGCGTATAGCCGACCTGCGTCAGCGTGACGACAAGCCCGGCGGCATCGGCCGACAGCCCCGTAGCGGCCGCGATCGGCCCCACCAGCGTTTGGGCGTAGTACAGGTTGGCGACGATCAGCCCGGCCGCGGCCGCCAGCAGCAGCACCATCGAGGGGGCAATGTGTTCGGGATGCGGTTTTTCGTGCGAAGTCATGGTCTTCCCCATGTAATGAATCGAGTGGAGCCAGTCTACGGAGCAGCGATCGGCCAGGAATCAGCCATCGGGGCCGCCGCCTGCCGGCAAGAATGGATGGGGGAAGTGTACGTAGCGAAAGAGAGAAGATAATCCACTAATAATCGCCCTATACTTTTCACATCATGTGAACAATGGGCGCCACCATGGACAAACTTCGCGCAATGCAGGTCTTCGTGCGCATCGTCGAAGCCAACAGCTTTACCCGTGCGGCCGAAACGCTGGGCCTGCCGCGGGCGGCGCTGACAGCCACGATCAAGAACCTGGAGGCCTATCTGGGCACCACGCTGCTGCAGCGGACCACGCGCCGGCTGGCGCTGACACCGGATGGTGCCGAGTACCATGCGCAATGCGTGCAGATCCTCGATGCGGTGGCCGCTTCGGAGCGGGCCTTCCGGGCCGGTGCCGGGCCGCGCGGGACGCTGCGGGTCGACTTGCCGGACGCCGTCGGCCGCCACGTGGTCCTGCCGCATATCGCCGGCTTTGCCGATGCGTGGCCGGCGCTGGCGCTGACCCTCAGCTTTTCCGACCGCCTCGTCGACCTCACGCAGGAAGGCATCGATTGCGCGCTGCGCGTGGGCGCCTTGCAGGATTCGGCGCTGGTGGGACGCGAAATCGGCAGCATGCGTTTCGTCACGTGCGCGGCGCCGGCCTACCTCGACCGGCACGGCATGCCTGGGTCGATCGACGACTTGCGGCACCACCACGGCATCGTGCATTTTTCCGGCCGCACGGGCCGGCCGTTCGACTGGGATTTCGTGGCCGACGGCCAGGTGGTGAAGGCGCAGGTGCCGGGGCGTATCGCCGTCGACAACGCCGATGCCAACGTGGCCTGCGCGCTGCAGGGGCTGGGCATCACCCAGGCAGCGCGCTACCAGGTGCGCGATCACCTCGAGCGGGGAGGGCTGGTGGAACTGCTGGCCGCGACGCCGCCGGCACCCATGCCCGTCTCGCTGCTGTATCCGCGCGGGCGGACGGCCGCGCCGAAGTTGCGCGTGTTCGTGGACTGGATCGCGGCAAGGCTGGCGGCAGAGCCGGATCTGTGCCTGTCTGCCAGTAATGTTTCCTAAAACCGGGGACTGTCCCCGCTTTTTGGAAACATCCCGGATAAGCGACTTTTCGTTATCTCTCGTCGACGCATTGCCTGCTTATTCCTGCAAAAAAGTTGCCAAAATAAAGGGACTGTCCCCGGTGTGGCAGTGTTGTTCTGCAACCAGCCGAGCAATAAAAAAGCGGGCCATTGGCCCGCTTGATCGACGAGAAGACGCCCCTTTACAGGGTTTTCAGCTTGCGTGCGATATCGAGCGCGAAGTAAGTCAGCACGCCATCCGCGCCGGCCCGCTTGAAGGCCAGCATCGATTCCATCATCACCTTGTCGTGATCGAGCCAGCCATTCTGCGCGGCGGCCTTGATCATCGCGTACTCGCCGCTGACCTGGTAGGCGAAGGTGGGCACCTTGAATTCGTCCTTCACACGGCGCACGATGTCGAGATACGGCATGCCGGGCTTGACCATCACCATGTCCGCGCCTTCCTGCAGATCGCCGGCCACTTCGCGCAGCGCCTCGTCGCTGTTGGCGGGATCCATCTGGTACTGGTTCTTGTCGCCCTTGCCCAGGTTTTTCGCGGAGCCCACGGCGTCGCGGAACGGGCCGTAGAACGCCGACGCGTACTTGGCCGAGTAAGCCATGATGCGCGTGTGGATGTGGTCCTTGCCTTCCAGCGCCAGGCGGATCGCGCCGATGCGGCCGTCCATCATGTCCGAGGGCGCGACGACATCCACGCCCGCCTCGGCCTGCGCCAGCGCCTGGCGTACCAGCATGTCGGTGGTGATGTCGTTGATGACATAGCCGGCGTCGTCGATCAGGCCATCCTGGCCATGGCTCGTGTAGGGGTCGAGCGCCACGTCGGTGAGGATGCCGAGTTCCGGGAAATGCTTCTTCAGTTCGCGCACGGCGCGCGGCACCAGGCCTTCCGGGTTCGTCGCTTCGATGCCGTCCGGCGTCTTCAGCGCTGCGTCGATGACGGGGAACAGCGCCAGCACCGGAATGCCCAGTGCCACGCACTCCTCGGCCACCTTCAGGAGCAGGTCGACCGACACGCGCTCCACGCCCGGCATCGACAGCACCGGCTCGCGCACGTTCGTGCCTTCGAGGATGAACACCGGGTAGATCAGGTCCGCCGCGGTGACGGTGTTTTCGCGCATCAGCGCGCGGGAGAACGGATCGCGGCGCATGCGGCGCATGCGCATCGCGGGGAACTGGGCGGAGAAGTGTGGGCTGTGCATCGTGTGATTCCGAGTCAGGTGGAGGAAGGCGGATCGGTGTCGGCAGGCGCGCCGTCCCCGGTCTCGTCACCGGCGCCTTGTTCCTGTGCCGCTGCGTCCCCTGCATTGTCCAGGTCATCGTTCAGGCCGACCAGCTCCTCGATCTTCGCCGTGGCTTCCTCGATACCCACGCGCTTGAGCGCGGAGAACAGCTGCACGGTGAACGGGAAGCCTTCGCCGTCTTCGTCGACATAGCTGTCCAGCTTGGCCTGCGTCTGCCGCAGCACGTTGACGGCTTCGTTGCGGGTCAGCTTGTCGGCCTTGGTCAGGATGCAGTGGATCGGCTTGCCCGTGGGCGCGAACCATTCCAGCATCTGGATATCGAGGTCGGTGAACGGGCGGCGCGCATCCATCATCAGCACCAGCGCGGCCAGCTGTTCGCGCTGCTGTACATAGTCGCCCAGCAGGCGCTGCCAGTGCAGCTTGGCGTTGCCCGAGACTTCGGCATAGCCGTAGCCGGGAAGGTCGGCGACCAGGCAGCGCAGTTCATCCATGTTGATCGGGTCATGGCGGTGCATCGCCACATGCGCACCCCCGATCGAGAAGAAGTTGATGTGCTGCGTGCGGCCTGGCGTCTTCGATGCGAATGCCAGCCCCTTCTGGTTGCACAGGATATTGATGGCGGTCGATTTGCCTGCGTTGGAACGGCCGGCGAAGGCGATTTCCGGCACCGTGGTACGGGGCAGGTCGCGCAGGTGGTTGACGGTCGTGAAGAAGCGGGCTTGCCAGAGCTTGGACATTGAAGAATTGCTACGAGAACAGGCAGTTATGCCGGGAAGCTATTGTACAATAAGGAGTTACGACCCGCTTCCATGCGGGCCGGCGCGCCCGAACATTGCGACATTTTATTGACTCGTTTCCGTAAGTTTCCCTACGTTGTCTGAATGAGGTGCTGAATGTATCGTAAGTATTCACCAGTGGTACGCTCGATGTTCATTGCAATGATGGTCTTTGCGGGAACGGCCAGCGCCGCCACCCCGCAGGCGCCCAAGGTGGATCCGGCCAAGGGCGCCACGCTCTATGCCGATGGCGATCCCGCCCGCGGCCTGCCTTCCTGTCTTTCCTGCCACGGCGCCGCCGGCAATTCCACGATCGTCGCCAATCCCAAGCTCGCGGGCCAGCCCGAGGGTTACCTGTACAAGCAGCTGGTGGACTTCACGAAACCGGATCGCGCGCAGCCCATCATGACCATGTACGCGAAGATGCTGACGGACGAGGAAAAGAAAAACATTTCCGCCTACCTGGCCGCGCAGTCGCAAAAGCCGGGTGCCGCGAAGGTTCGCGACTCCATCGAGCTGGGCAAGAAGATCTACCGCGGCGGCCTGGCCGAGAAAGCCGTGCCGGCCTGCGCCAGCTGCCACGGGCCGGCGGGTGCCGGCAACCCGTCGAAATACCCGCGCATCGGCGGCCAGCACCAGGATTACACGATCGCCCAGCTGGGCGCGTTCAAGGGCCATGGCCGCAAGAACAGCGCCGAGATGACAACGATCGCGCAGCGCATGTCCGACGATGAAATCAAGGCCGTGGCCGATTATGTGGCGGGGCTGAAGTGACCCGGTGCCTGGCTTGAAGCACAGGCACGCGCGGTTCATTCGGCAAAAGAATTGGCAATATGCATGAAAAAAAGGCGGCTACCACGACGGGGCCGCCATTTTTTTTGTTACTATGCCTGGCGAAATTGTATACAAAAAGCCGGGTTTCACATGAGCACCACAGAATGAGCACCACTGAATGAGCACCGCTGAATGAGTACTACAACGACGGGCATCCGTCTCAATACCCGCCGCCCGGCGCTGAACGAAGCGTTCGAACTGCTGTCCTCGATGCGATTCGCGATCGCGCTGCTGGTGATGATCGCCATTTCCGCCATCATCGGCACGATCATGCAGCAGAACCAGCCGATGTCGAACTATGTGAACCAGTTCGGCCCGTTCTGGTTCGACGTGTTCGGCAAGCTGGGGCTGTATGCGGTCTACTCCGCCTGGTGGTTCCTGCTGATGATGGGCGTCCTCGTCGTCTCCACGTCCTTGTGCATCCTGCGTAACGCGCCGAAGATGGTGAAGGACATGCGCAGCTGGCGCGAGAACGTGCGCGAACAGTCGCTGCGCAATTTCCACCACAAGGCCGAGTGGCAGGCGGCGCTGGCGCCCGATGCGCTGGCCGGCCAGGTGGCGCAGCGCCTCGTGCATGCGGGCTACCAGGCCAAGGTGGTGGCCAAGGATGGCGGGCTGCTGGTGGCGGCCAAGCGCGGCGCGGCCAACAAGTTCGGCTACATCTTCGCGCACAGCGCGATCGTGATCATCTGCGTGGGCGGGCTGCTCGACTCGGACATCCCGATCCGCGTGCAGGAATGGGCGCTGGACAAGACACCCTTCAAGGGCAACGGCCTGATCGCGGAGATTCCGGAAAAACACCGGCTGGGCGTATCGAACCCCACCTTCCGCGGCAATACCGTGATCCCGGAGGGGCAGGCCAGTGCGTCCGCCGTGCTGTCGCGGCCGGACGGAGTGCTGATCCAGGATCTGCCATTCGTCATCGAGCTGAAAAAATTCACGATCGATTTCTACAGCACCGGCATGCCGAAGCTGTTCGCCAGCGATGTCGTCGTGCGCGACCGCGTCACCGGCGAAACGCAAAGCGCCACCATCGAGGTGAACAAGCCGCTGATCTGGAAAGGGCTGGCCGTGTACCAGGCCAGCTTCGAGGATGGCGGCAGCAAGCTGAAACTGACGGGCTTCCCGATGACCGGCACGAAGAGCGGCCAGTTCGCGCTCGACGGCATCGTGGGCGAAGCCACGAAGCTGGACGATGCCCACACGATCGAGTGGGCGGACTTCCGGCCGTTCAACGTGGAAAACACGGCCAACCAGGATGTGCGCGCCGTGAAGCAGGGCGAGAAACTGGGCAACGCCTTTGCCCTGGGCCTCGACAAGCACCTGGGCTCGGCCGCCAAGAACGCCAACAACAAGGACCTGAAAAACGTCGGCCCCAGCGTGCAGTACAAAGTGCGCGACAGCACGGGCCAGGCGCGCGAATACCAGAACTACATGCAGCCAGTCACGCTGGAAGGCGTGCCGATGTTCCTGTCCGGCGTGCGCGCCAGTCCGAGCGATCCGTTCAGCTACCTGCGCATTCCCGCCGACGACGAGCACAGCGTGCGCGACTGGATGCGCCTGCGCGCCGCGCTGCACGATCCCGCGCTGCGCGAGCGCGCCGCCAACGCGTATGCTGGCCGCATGTCGCCCGGGGCAGGCAAGGGCGATGGCAAGAGCGAAACGGTGCAGTCGCAACTGGCGCTGTCGGCCCGGAAGAGCCTCGAGATCTTCGCCGGCGACAAGGATGCGGGCGGCTACATGTCGGTCAGCCGCTTCCTGGAAAAAGTGCCCCAGGCCGAGCAGGAAAAGGCGGCCGACATCTTCATGAAGATCCTGAACGGCACGCTGTGGGAGCTGTGGAACGTGGCGCGCGAACGCGACGGCCTGGCCGCCATCGTACCGGACGAGCCCCATGCCCGCTGGCTGCAGCTGGCAATGAACGGCCTGTCCGACAGTTTCTTCTACGGCGCACCGGTGTACCTGCAGCTCGACGAATTCGAGCAGGTGAAGGCCTCCGTCTTCCAGGTCACGCGCTCGCCGGGCAAGTCGGTGGTGTACCTGGGCTGCCTGTTCCTCGTGCTGGGTGTGTTCGCCATGTTCTACATCCGCGAGCGGCGCCTGTGGGTGTGGGTGCGGGCCGACGATGGCGGCACGGGCGGCGCCCATGCGCTGATGGCGATGAGCACGCAACGCCGCACGCTCGACTTCGACCGCGAATTCGACGAATTGAAGGAAAAGCTGCCGCTGGAGGCGTAAGCTGGCGGAACATGCTGGGACATGCAGAGAACGTGCAGTCAATCGACAGGCAGGAAATGAAGAGCTGGAGACCATGATGGACATCACCCAAAAGCAACCCTACGCGGCCGACCCCGGCTATTTCCGCCGGCTGTCGGCTTACGACTGGGTATTCGGCCTGGTGCTGCTGGGCGGCGCGCTGTTCGGCCTGAACCGCTATGGCGCCTACATGGACGTCTATGAAAAGGCGATCCTGCTGCTGTCCGTGCCCACGTTCGCGGCGCTGGGCTGGCATTGGAAACCCATGCGCACCCTGATGGTGGCGATGACGGTGCTGTCACTGGGCGCCATCGCCATGTATGGCGGCGACCTGGCCGCGGGCGAACAGCGCTTCTGGCTGCGCTACATGCTGTCGAGCCAGTCCGCGATCCTGTGGATGAGCGTGTTCTTCTTCCTGTCCACGCTGTTCTACTGGATCGGGCTGGTATCGCGGTCCGCCGCGGGCGGCGCGATCGGCGCCCGGCTGTGCTGGGGCGGCCTGCTGCTGGGCTGGACCGCGATGATGGTGCGCTGGTACGAGTCCTACCTGATCGGGCCGGACGTGGGCCACATCCCGATCTCGAACCTGTATGAAGTGTTCATCCTGTTCTGCCTGATCACGGCAATGTTCCACCTGTACTACGAAGGGCGTTACGCCACGCGCCAGCTCGGCCCGTTCGTGATGATGATCGTTTCGGCCGCGGTGGGTTTCCTGCTGTGGTACACGGTCACGCGCGATGCGCACGAGATCCAGCCGCTGGTGCCGGCGCTGCAGAGCTGGTGGATGAAGATCCACGTGCCGGCCAACTTCATCGGCTACGGCACGTTCGCGCTGGCGGCGATGCTGGGCTGGGCATTCCTGCTGAAGTACGAACGGCCGCGCACCATGTGGATCTGGCTCGTTGCCGTGCCGCTGGGGTTCATCGCCCTCATCAACCTGGTGGCCTTCGCCACCGGCGCGAGCGAAGCCATCCGCAGCTCGACGGTGGGCACCAGCAAGTTCATCTTCGTGCTGGCCGTGCTGTTCGCGGTGACGAACCTGCTGCGCAACCGGCTGGCGGACCGCATTCCGGATGCCGAGGTGCTGGAGGACATCATGTACAAGTCGATCTCGGCGGGCTTCGCGTTCTTCACGATCGCCACGATCCTGGGTGCGCTGTGGGCGGCCGAGGCCTGGGGCGGCTACTGGTCGTGGGACCCGAAGGAAACGTGGGCGCTGATCGTGTGGCTGAACTATGCGGCATGGCTGCACATGCGGCTGATGTCCGGCCTGCGCGGCCGCGTGGGCGCATGGTGGGCGCTGGTCGGCCTGGTGGTCACCACGTTTGCCTTCATGGGGGTCAACATGTTCCTGTCGGGCCTGCATTCCTACGGCGAACTTTAACCGGCGGGCGGGCACCGGTTTAATGCTGTCCTAAACGAATGGTTTCCGGGATTGGTGTAAGGTTTGTATAAATCCTTACTGCCCGGAGCCATCATGCTGATCAAACGTTCCCCCAACGGCATCGACCTGCCGTTTTCATCGGAAATCACGCCGCGCCATGTGTTTGAATCGCGGCGTGATTTCATCCGGCAGATCGCCGCCGGGTCGATCGCCAGCGGCGCCCTGGTCGAGATGCTGACGCGCGAAGCGTTCGCCCAGGGAACCAGCCCGAAGCTGGCGGCGAAACTCAATCCCGCCTACTCGGCGCTGGACAAGCAGACGCCCCGCAAGGATGCGACCACCTACAACAACTTCTACGAGTTCGGCACGGATAAAAGCGATCCGGCGGAGAACGCCGGCACGCTGCGCACGCGGCCCTGGACGGTGGCGATCGAAGGCGAAGTGAAAAAGCCCATGACGCTCGATATCGACTCGCTGCTCAAGCTCGCTCCGCTGGAGGAGCGCGTGTACCGGCTGCGCTGCGTGGAAGGGTGGTCGATGGTGATCCCGTGGGTGGGCTACTCGTTTGCCGAGATCATCAAGCGCGTGGAACCGACCGGCAACGCGAAGTACGTGGAATTCACCACGCTGGCCGACCGGCAACAGATGCCGGGCATCCGCAGCCGCGTGCTGGACTGGCCCTACGTGGAAGGCTTGCGTCTCGACGAAGCAAACCATCCGCTCACGCTGCTCACGCTGGGCATGTATGGCGACGTGCTGCCGAACCAGAACGGCGCCCCGGTGCGCATCGTGGTGCCGTGGAAGTACGGCTTCAAGTCGGCCAAGTCCATCGTGAAGATCCGCTTTACCCGCGACATGCCGCGCACCGCATGGAACAAGTCCGCGCCGTCCGAATACGGCTTCTATTCGAACGTGAACCCCGACGTGGACCACCCGCGCTGGTCGCAGGCTTCCGAGCGGCGCATCGGCGAGGATTCCTTCCTGTCCCGCAAGCGCAAGACGCTGCCGTTCAACGGCTATGGCGACGTCGCCTCGCTGTACACGGGCATGGACCTGAAGAAGTGGTTCTGAGGCGGAGATCCTGATGCAGCCTTCCACGAAACAGCTTGTCGGCATCAAGGCGCTGGTACACCTGCTGGCGCTCGTGCCGCTCGCGCGGCTGGTGTACCTCGTGTTCACCGACGCGCTGGTCGAACCGCTGCAGTACATCACGCACTCGACCGGCGACTGGACGCTGTACTTCCTCTGCATCGCGCTGGCCGTGACGCCGCTGCGGCGGGTGACGAAATGGAACTGGTTGCTCAAGCTGCGGCGCATGCTGGGCCTGTATGCGTTCTTCTACGGCGTGCTGCACTTCACCACGTTCCTCTGGTTCGACCATTTCTTCGACGTGGCGGGGATGCTGAAGGATGTGGTCAAGCGCCCGTTCATCCTCGTTGGCTTCATCGCCTTCGTGCTGCTCATTCCATTGGCCGCAACGAGCACCAACGCGATGGTCAAGCGGCTCGGCGGCAAGAAGTGGCTGTGGCTGCACCGGCTGATCTATGCGATCGTGCCCCTCGGCGTGCTGCATTACTGGTGGATGAAGGCCGCCAAGAACGACCTGGCGCAGCCGCTGCTGTTCGCCTGCATCGTCGCCGCGCTGCTGCTGGTGCGCGTGTGGTGGGCGCGGCAGAAAAGCAAAGCGCCGGCTCGCGCCAGCGCCTGAATCTTTCCCAGCACCGGGGTCAGACCCCAATTTCAGGAAATGTTTCTTCAATTCGGGGTCAGACCCTAATGCCGTTCAGTTAGCGTTCGGCAGGCATGTCGAATCCGCATGCATACACTCCAAAAGCGAAGGTCTGGGGTCAGACCCGCTGGGGCGCAGCCGGGGTTTCAAGGAGCATTGCTCCTTGCCGGCGTAGCGGTGCTGGCTTGCCAGTACCCCCCTGACCCCGGCATCTGCCGCTGGGGTTTGGCTTATCTGAACGGCATTAGGGTCAGACCCCGATTTTTGCGGCAATATTTCCTGAAAAATGGGGTACGTCCCCATATTTAGCGCAACATTCAGCGGATCACGGATTCCAGCGCGAACAGCTCTTCGGCCTTCTCGCGCCGGCGCACCAGGTGCACCTGGTCGCCGTCGACGATCACCTCGGCCGCGCGGCCGCGGGTGTTGTAGTTGGAGGCCATCGTCATGCCATACGCACCGGCCGTCTTCATGACCAGCAGGTCGCCCGCTTCGACCGGCAGGTCGCGGTCGCGCGCCAGCCAGTCGCCGGATTCGCAGATCGGGCCGACCACGTCGAACACGGCGCCGTTGGTTTCACGTTTTACGACCGGTTGCATGTCCATCCACGCCTGGTACAGGGCAGGGCGGGCCATGTCGTTCATTGCCGCGTCGACGATGCAGAAGTTCTTTTCCTCGCCGTGCTTGATGAATTCCACTTTCGTCAGCAGCACGCCGGTATTGCCGACGATCGAACGGCCCGGCTCGAAGATCACCTTGATGCCGCGGCCATCGTGTTTTTCCGCGCGCCACGCTTCGACCCGCTGGAACACGCGGCCCAGGTAATCGCCGGCCGGCACGGGCGCATCTTCGCCGGCCACGCCATAGTCGATGCCCAGGCCGCCGCCGATGTCCAGGTGATGCAGGTGGATGTCTTCGGCTGCCAGCGTGTCGATCAGCTCGATCAGGCGGTCCAGCGCTTCCAGCAGCGGCGTGTCGTCCAGCAGTTGCGAGCCGATGTGGCAATCGATGCCGACCGGTTCCAGGTTCGGCAACTGCGCGGCGGTGCGGTAGGTGGCCAGCGCGTCGTCGAATGCCACGCCGAACTTGCTGGCCTTCAGGCCGGTGGCGATGTACGGGTGCGTCTTCGGGTCCACGTTCGGGTTCACGCGCAGCGAGACACGCGCCTTCTTGCCCAGCGCGCCGGCCACGGCATCCAGGCGGTGCAGTTCGGGGATCGATTCCACGTTGAAGCACAGGATGTCGTGTTCGAGCGCCAGGCGCATTTCCGCCTCGCTCTTGCCCACGCCGGAGAAAATCACTTTCTTCGGATCGCCGCCGGCGGCGATCACGCGCAGCAGTTCGCCGCCGGAGACGATGTCGAAGCCGGCGCCGCGGCGTGCCAGCAGGTCGAGGATCGCCAAGTTCGAATTGGCCTTCATCGCATAGCACACGAGCGCATCGCGGCCGGCGCAGGCGTTCGCGTACGCATCGAAGTTGTCCAGCAACTGGGCCTTGGAGTACACATAAGTCGGCGTGCCGAACGTTTCAGCGATGGCGGGCAGGGCAACGCCTTCGGCGTGCAGCACGCCGTTCTGATAATCGAAGTGGGACATTATTTAACTGGAGGTCTGCTGGAAATTTACTGTTGTGACGCGGGCGGTGTCGAAGGTACCGGGGCGGAAGATGGCGCCACGCCGGGCTTGCCGGTCGGCGACTCCGCCTTGACGGGCTGTTTCGGCAGGTACAGGGCGCCGGTCTGGCCGCAGGCGGCGAGCGACGCGGCAATCAACATGGAAATCAAGACACGCGCGGGAGTGGACTTCACGATTAGAATCTCGTTATTACTGAACCCTTGGAGTGTAGCATGACCGAAACCGAATTCCTGGACCTGGCCGACAGCACGCTGAACGCGATCGAAGCCGCGCTGGACCGCCTGAACGACGACAACCGGCTCGACGTCGAATGCAGCCGCAACGGCAACGTGCTCGAGATCGAATTCCTGCACAACGGCTCGAAAGTCATCGTCAACAGCCAGGCCGCGATGCAGGAACTGTGGGTGGCCGCGCGCTCCGGCGGCTTCCACTACCGCCGCGTCGACGGCCGCTGGGTCAACACGCGCGACGGCGGCGAGCTGTTCGACGCGCTGTCGCAGATCGCCACCGAACAGTCGGGCGGCGCACCGGTGATCGTCAGCGAAAACCCGTGACACCAGCGCAAAGTTGCCGGAATACTGGTGACGGACACTAAAACCGGTGACAGACACCGGTTTTTTTGAAACAGATGTTCCAGAATTACTGGTGTCTGTCACCGGTTTTTTTCATCGGCTTTTTCGTTATGCCAGCCTGTCATCCGCAATGCGGTAGTGCGGGTCCTCGAACTCGTTCACCTCGACCATGCCCTTGGCGTTTGTGAGGATGTCCAGGCAATCCGGCGAGAGGTGCCGCAAATGCAGCGTCTTGCCGGCCTGCTGGTAGCGCGTGGCCAGCGTGTCGATGGCTTCGACGGCCGAGTGATCGACCACTTTGGCGTGGCGGAATTCAATGACCACGTGTGCCGGATCGTTCTTCGGATCGAACAGCGCCGCGAAGTTCGCCGTGGAGGCGAAGAACAGCGAGCCCTTCAGCGTGTAGACCTTCCAGCCGTGCTCATCGGTCGACACGTCGGCGCGGATTTCCTTCGCGTGCTGCCACGCGAACACGAGCGCCGCGAACACCACGCCGGCCAGCACGGCCACCGCCAGGTCCGTCAGCACGGTGATCACCGTGACGCCCACGACGATCACCGCATCCTGCCGCGGAATCTTGCGCAGCGTTTGCAGGCTGCCCCAGGCGAACGTCTTTTCGCAGACGACGAACATCAGCCCCACCAGCGCCGCCAGCGGGATCATCTCGATCCAGCGCGACAGCAGCACGATGAAGCCCAGCAGGAACACGGCCGCCGTGATGCCGGAAATGCGGTGGCGGGCGCCATTGTCGATGTTGATCATGCTCTGCCCCACCAGTGCGCAGCCGCCCATCGACGCGAAGAAGCCGCTGGCGACATTGGCCAGGCCCTGCGCCATGCTTTCGCGGTTCGGCCGGCCGCGCGTGTCCGTGATGGCATCGATCAGGTTCAAGGTCAGCAGCGTTTCGATGAGGCCGATGGCGGCCAGGATCAGCGAGTAGGGCAGCACGATGTACAGCGTGTCGAGCGCCAGGGGCACCTGCGGCACGTGGAAGGAGGGCAGGCCGCCGGCGATCGAGCTCATGTCGCCGACCGTCTTCGTGTCGATGCCCAGCGCGGCCACGAGGCCGGAAATGACGAGGATCGCCACCAGCGAGGCCGGCAGCGCTTTCGTCAGCCGCGGCAGCACGTAGATGATCGCCATCGTCAGTGCCACCAGCCCGAGCATCGTCCACAGCGCGCTGCCTTGCAGCCACTGGCCGTTCACCTTGAAATGCCCGAACTGGGCGATGAAGACCACGATCGCCAGGCCGTTGACGAAGCCCAGCATCACCGGATGCGGCACCATGCGGATGAACTTGCCCAGCCTGAACGCCGCGAACAGCAGCTGGAACACGCCCATCAGCACGACCGCCGCGAACAGGTATTCGGGGCCGTGCGTCACGACGAGGCTCGTCATCACCACCGCCAGCGCACCGGCGGCACCGCAGATCATGCCCGGCCGGCCACCCAGCGCGGACGTGACGAGGCACACGATGAAGGCCGCATACAGGCCCGTCAGCGGGCTCACCTGGGCCAGCAGCGCAAAGGCGATCGCCTCGGGCACGAGCGCCAGGGAAACGGTGATGCCCGACAGGACATCGGTGCGCAACTGCGCGGTTGTAAGTGAAGACATGATGTTGGCCACTGAAAAAATTGGGGACGTACCCCTGTTTCCAGGAAATTTCCTGGAAACAGGGGTACGTCCCCGGTTTTGCTTATGTGATTAGAACAGCTCGTTCTTGACGGCGTCGCGCGCCTTTTCTTCTTCCGGGGTGCCGCGGGCGGCACCTTCCAGGCTTTCCACGCCCACGCCCGGCGGGTTCTCGGCATAGTAGTAATCGCCGTTGGCCATCACGATCCCGTCCGGTACCGGCCGCTCCTCGACCGGAATCGTCTTCAGCGCCTTCTGCATGTAACCGATCCAGATCGGCAGGGCCAGGCCGCCGCCGGTTTCGCGGTTGCCCAGGTTCTTCGGCTGGTCGTAGCCGATCCAGGCGATGCCCACCAGCTTCGACTGGTAGCCGGCGAACCACGCGTCGATCGAGTCGTTCGTCGTGCCCGTTTTGCCGGCCAGGTCGGGCCGCTTCAGTATCTGCTGGGCCTTGGCGGCGGTGCCATAGCGTGCCACGTCGCGCAGCATCGAGTCCATCAGGAAGGCGTTGCGCTCGTCGATCACGCGGTTGCCTTCCACGCCGGCGCGGTCGGGCGCGGCCTGCGACAGGATGCGGCCGTTGGCATCGGTGACCTTCGAGATCAGGTACGGCGTGACCTTGTAGCCGCCGTTCGCGAACACGGCATAGGCGCCTGCCATCTGCAGCGGCGTCACGGCGCCGGCACCCAGCGCGAGGGTCAGGTAAGGCGGGTTCTTGTCGGCTTCGAAACCGAAGCGCGTCGTGTATTCCTGGCCATACTTGGCGCCGATCTTGTGCAGGATGCGGATCGAGATCATGTTCTTCGACTTCGTCAGGCCACGGCGCATCGTCATCGGGCCTTCGTAGCGGCCGTCGTAGTTCTTCGGTTCCCACGGCTGGCCGCCCGTCTGGCCGGCATCGAACGAAATCGGCGCGTCGTTGATGATCGTCGCCGGCGACAGGCCGCGTTCCAGCGAAGCCGAGTAGATGAACGGCTTGAACGACGAGCCCGGCTGGCGCCATGCCTGCGTCACGTGGTTGAATTTGTTGCGGTTGTAGTCGAAGCCGCCGACCATCGCCTTGATGGCGCCATCCTCGGTACTGGCGGCCACGAAGGCCGATTCGATTTGCGGCATCTGCGTGATCTGCCAGTCTTTCTCTTCCTGCATCACGCGGATCACGGCGCCGCGGCGGATGCGGCGGTTCGGCGCGGCCTTTTCGGACAGCCAGGCCTTGCCCATCGCCAGGCCGGTACCGGTAATCGTGATTTCCTCGCCGGAGGCCGTCATCGCAGTGACCTTCGTCGGCGATGCCGACAGCACCATCGCGGCCACGATGTCGTCGCTGTCCGGGTGTTCGGCCAGTTCGGTCTCGATCACCTCGTCCGCCTCGGCGCGGTTCTTCGGCAGGTCCACGTAGGCCTCCGGGCCGCGGTACGGATGGCGGCGCTCGTAATCCATCACCCCCTTGCGCAAGGCCAGGTAGGCGGCGTCCTGGTCGGCCTTGGTGATCGTCGTGAACACGTTCAGGCCACGCGTATAGGTATCTTCCTTGAACTGTTCGTAGACGAGCTGGCGCGCCATCTCGGCCACGTATTCGGCATGCACGCCGAACTCGCTGCTGTCGGTCTTGACCTTCAGCTGTTCGTTCTTCGCCTCTTCGAACTGCGCCGGCGTGATGTAGCCCAGCTGCGCCATGCGCTGCAGGATGTATTGCTGGCGCGTCCTGGCGCGCTTCGGGTTCACCACCGGGTTGTAGGCGGATGGCGCCTTCGGCAGGCCGGCCAGCATTGCCGCCTCGGCGATCGTGATGTCCTGCAGGTTCTTGCCGAAATAGATCTGCGCCGCCGACGCGAAGCCATAGGCGCGCTGGCCCAGGTAGATCTGGTTCATGTAGACCTCCAGGATCTGGTCCTTGGTGAGGTTCTGCTCGATCTTCCACGCCAGCAGTGCCTCGTAGGCCTTACGCTTGAGGGTCTGCTCGCTGGAGAGGAAGAAGTTGCGCGCGACCTGTTGCGTGATCGTCGATGCGCCCTGGCGCGCGCCGCCGGTGGCATTGTGGAACGCCGCGCGCAGGATGCCCAGGTAATCCACGCCGCCATGCTCGTAGAAGCGGTCGTCCTCGATCGCCAGCACGGATTTTTTCATCACGTCCGGGATGTCCTTGAAGCGCACCAGGTTGCGGCGTTCTTCGCCGAATTCACCGATCAGCACATTGTCGGCCGAATAGATCCGCAGCGGCATCTTGGGCCGGTAATCGGTCAGCGTATCGAGCGATGGCAGGCTTGGGTAGGCCAGTGCCAGCCCGAACACCACGAGCAGCACCAGGACCAGGACCAGCCCGACCACGGAGCCCAGTGCCATCAGCAGCAGGTTCCTGGGCGACTTGGACCTGGTCTTCTTGGAAGCGTTGTTCGGAGGAGTCATGCGGGGAAAACCTTTGAAATTTTGTGCACGCATTATAAGCGAGCCGCTACCCCCGGCACGTCCGCGCGGCAATACCAGTGGTATCGGTAAGCAAGGTGACAACTGTGTTATTGGCCCGGCCACACATCGGCCGACAAGTGTGGTTTCCTACGCACATGAAAGTAATCATGCACTGCGGAAATGACTTTACAGTTGCCGCGAGGAATTGCTAGCATCCATCTTGCCGTCCGGAATTATTCACGTAAGCGACGGTTTTTAAACGTTTTTTTCTCTTTATGCTAATTATTCCGGGGTGGTTCTCATACTGCACCGGGCCGGGAACCCATCGATGATGCCAGACTGGAAGACCTTGTTCGGCGGTGCCGCGCCGCCGCTCGTCGGCCTCGACATCAGCAGTTCCGGCGTGCGTCTGGTCGAACTGAGCAATGCCGGCAAGGAAGGCCTTCGTGTCGAACGCTGCGCGGTGGAATCGCTGCCGCGCGGTGCGGTTGCCGACGGCAACATCGAAAACCTGGACCAGGTGGTGGACGCGGTGCGCCGCCTGCTGAAAAAGAGCGGTACCCGCGCGCGTCACGTTGCGCTGGGCATGCCGCCGGCTGCCGTCATCACGAAAAAGATCGTGCTGCCCGCCGGCCTGTCCGAGGAACAGCTCGAGGTGCAGGTCGAATCCGAGGCCAGCCAGTACATCCCCTTCGCGCTCGACGACGTGAGCCTGGACTTCGACGTCATCGGCCCCGTCGCGAGCTCGCAGGACGATATCGAAGTCATGCTGGCCGCCGCACGCCGCGAAAAGATCGAGGACCGCGTCGCCGTGGCCGAGGCATCCGGCCTGAAGGCATCGGTGATGGATATCGAATCGTATGCCGCGCGCGCGGCGGTAACGCGCGTGGCGGCGCAGGTGCCCGGTGCGGCCCCGGGGCAGGTGATCGCGCTGTTCCAGCTCGGCGCGTCGACGACGCATGTCTCGATCCTGGTCGATGGCGTCACGGTCTGGGAAAGCGAGAAACCGTTCGGCGGCAATTCGCTGACGCAGGACATCGTGCGCGCCTATGGCCTGGCATTCGAGGAAGCGGAAGCACGCAAGAAGTCATGGAGTTCGCAGGCGGCCGGCCAGGCAACGAACACGCCGGCAGGCGATCTGCCGCCGAACTATGCGACCGACGTGCTGCAACCCTTCCTGGAATCGGCCGCGCTGGAAGTCACGCGGGCCATCCAGTTCTTCTTCACCTCCACGCCCTACACCAGGATCGACCGGATCTTCCTGGCCGGCGGCTGCGCGATGCTGCCCGGCCTGCCGGAGATCGTGGCGGGGCGCACCCGCATCGCGAGCACGGTGATCTCGCCGTTCCAGGGCATGGCGCTCGCGTCCACCGTGCGCGACCAGCAACTGCGCACCGACGGGCCGGCCTACCTGGTCGCCTGCGGCCTGGCATTGAGGAGGTTCGACTGATGGTACGCATCAACCTGCTGCCGCACCGCGAGGAAAAGCGCAAGCAGCGCAAGGCCGCGTTCCTGGCCCTGATGGTGCTGTCCGCGCTGGCCGGCATCGGCATCGTGCTGCTGGTCGGCGGCTACAACGCACGCGCCATTGCCGTGCAGGAGCAGCGCAATGCCGTACTGCAGACGGCGATCGCCGCGCTGGACGTGAAGATTGCCCGCATCGCCACGCTCAAGCAGGAGATCAACGCGCTGAAGGCGCGCCAGCAGGCAGTGGAAGACCTGCAGGGCGACCGCAACCAGCCGGTCTACCTGCTCGACGAGCTGGTGCGTCAAACGCCGCAAGGCGTGTACCTGAAAGGCTTCCGGCAGGACGGGCAGCGCGTGGCCATCGACGGCTATGCGCAGTCGCAGGAACGCGTGTCCGAATTGCTGCGCAACCTGTCCAGCGCCTCGCCATGGCTGGAACGCCCCGACCTGATCGAAGTGAAGGCGGGCACGATCGGCCAGGCGAAAAACCCGCGCAAGGTCGTGGAATTCTCGCTCGTGGTCAATATCAAGCGGCCGCGCGACAAGGACGGCGAAAGCCGCGAAGACGATGGCAAGGCCGGCACGCCGGCCGCCGCGAAGGCAGGCTGACATGGCGGTTGAAATGAAACGATTGGCAGGCTCGCTCGGCGCCCAGTTCCAGGGCCTGAATGGCATGCACCCCGGCCAGTGGCCACTGGCGCCGCGCATCCTGTGCGGCATCGGCGTGGCGCTCGGCATGATGGTGCTGGGTTACTTCGGCTACTGGAGCGGCCAGTTCGAAGAGCAGGAGGCGGGGGCCGCGCAGGAGCTGCAGCTGCGCGAGCAATACAGCATGAAGACGGCGCAGGCGATCAACCTCGATGCGCTGACGGCGCAGAAGGCGCAGGTCGACCGCTACGTGGTGCGGCTGGAAAAGCAACTGCCCAGCAAGGCCGAGATGGCCGCGCTGCTGTCGGACATCAACCAGGCAGGCGTGGGCCGCGGCCTGCAGTTCGAGCTCTTCAAGCCGGGCCAGGTCGTGGCCCGCGACTATTACGCGGAGCTGCCGATCGACGTCAAGGTGACCGGCAACTATCACGACATCGGCGCGTTCGCGGGCGACATGGCGAACCTGCCCCGCATCGTCACGCTGAACAACCTGGAACTGGTGACGAACAAGGATGGCGCGCTGACGCTGAACGCCGTCGCCAAGACCTTCCGCTACCTCGACGGGGAAGAGATCGCCGCGCAGAAGAAGAAGGCGGCGGCCGACAAGAAGAAGGGCGCAAGGAAATGAAGCGGATGACCACCATGCTGCTGACCGCATCGCTGGCCTCGCTGCTGAGCGGATGCGGCGACCGCGACGAACAGGAAGTGCGCCAGTGGATGAAGGAAGTGGACGCGACCACGCGCGTGGCCGTCAAGCCGCTGGCCGAACCGAAGACATTCGTGCCGTTCGCGTACGCGTCGACCGGCGAGCCGGATCCATTCAACCCGAACAAGCTGCTGACCGACCGCGCCGCCGCGCGCCCCGGCACCGGCGTGGCGCCGGACACGAACCGGCGCAAGGAATTCCTCGAGGGCTTCCCCCTCGACACGATGCGGATGGTGGGCATGCTGAAGAAGGGCCGCACCGTCGTGGCCCTGCTGCAGATCGACCGCTCCGTCTACCAGGTGCAGGCCGGGCAACGCCTGGGCCAGAACTTCGGTCTCGTGACGTCGGTGACGGAAAACGCCGTCAACGTGAACGAAACGGTACAGGATGCGAGCGGCGAATGGGTCGAGCGCCCCGCCACGCTGGAACTGCAGGAAAGCAAGGAGAATACCCAATGATCGCCATGACTACCGTGCGCCGCCTGTCGGCGCTGGCACTCGCCTTGGCCTGCGCATGCGCCAGCGGGCTTGCCCGCGCGCAGGCGGCCAATGCGATCGAATCGGTGACCGCCAGCCGGCAGGGCACGAACGTGATCGTGAAGATCGCGCTCGAGCACGCCCCGGATGCGGCGCCGGCCGGTTTCGCCACCGTGAATCCGCCGCGCATCGCGCTCGATTTCGGCAAGACCGGCAATGCCACCGGCAAGACGGCGCAGGACATCGAGCTGGGCGACCTGCGCAGCGTGAACGCGGTGCAGGCGGGCGACCGCTCGCGGCTCGTGTTCAACCTGAAGCGCGCGCTCAATTACGCGACGGTCGTCGATGGCCGCAACGTGATCCTGACGATCGAAGGCTCGGGCGGCGTCGCCACCGCGCTCGATGCGCGCGGCGTACCTGCTGCCCCTGCCGCAGCCCCTGTCGTTCCCGTGGCCCCGGCGGTCCCGGCAAAGGCGGCCGCCAGGCCGGCATTGCGGGCGGTCGATTTCCGCCGCGGTACCGGGGGCGAAGGGCGCATCGTCGTCGACCTGCCGAACAACGCCGTGGCCGTCGACGTGAAGCAGGGTCCGAAGGGCGTGACCGTCGACTTCCTGAAGACGGCCCTGCCCGAAACGCTGCGCCGCCGGCTGGACGTGACCGATTTCGGCACGCCGGTCACGCGCGTGACCGCGGCGCCGCAGGGCGACAACGTGCGGCTGCATGTCGAAGCGGCCGGCCTGTGGGAGCAGAACGTGTACCAGGGCGAGACGCAGCTGGTGATCGAAGTGAAGCCGATCAAGGAAGACCCGAACCGCCTGATGCAGGGCACCCAGGGCTACCGCGGCGAGAAGGTGTCGTTCAATTTCCAGAACATCGAAGTGCGCGCCGCGCTGCAGGCGGTGGCCGACATGTCGGGGCTCAATATCGTGTCGTCCGACAGCGTGACGGGCAGCCTCACGCTGCACCTGAAGGAAGTGCCATGGGACCAGGCGCTGGACGTGATCCTGCAGGCCAAGGGCCTGGACATGCGCAAGAACGGCAATGTGGTCTGGATCGCGCCGAAGGAAGAGCTGCTCACGAAGGAAAAACTGGAACTGGAGCAGCGTGCGCAGATCGCCGACCTCGAACCGCTGAAGTCGGAAATCTTCCAGCTCAACTACCAGAAGGCGGAATCGTTCAAGCTGGTGTTCGGCCTGGATGGCGCCGGCGATGCGAAGAACCGCATCCTGTCGCGCCGCGGCAGCGCGATCATCGAGCCGCGCACCAACCAGCTGTTCGTGACCGACATCCCGTCCCGGCTGGATGAGGTGCGCAAGCTGATTTCCAAGACCGACATCGCCACGAAGCAGGTGCTGATCGAGGCCCGTATCGTCGAAGCCAACGACGGCTTCACGCGCAACCTGGGCGCCAAGCTGGGCTTTGCCGACTTCAAGGGCACGGCGGGCGGCAACCACGCCATCGTCGGCGGCAACATGGCGGCGGTCGGCCGGTCGACCGGCCAGGTGGGGACGGCCGATGCGGGCAACGACTTCACCAACAGCCAGTTCATCAACCTGCCGGCGGCGCCGATCAACGGCGTGGCGGCGGGCAGCCTGGCGGTAAGCCTGTTCAACTCGGCGGCCAACCGCTTCCTGAACCTGGAACTGTCGGCTCTGGAGGCCGATGGCACGGGCAAGATCATTTCCAGCCCGCGCGTGGTCACGGCCGACAAGTCGGTGGCCACGATCGAGCAGGGCCTCGAGCTGCCGTACCAGGTGGCGACCAGCAGCGGCGCGACGTCGATCGTGTTCCGCAAGGCCAACCTGCGCCTCGAAGTGATCCCGCAGATCACGCCGGACGGCAACGTGGTCATCGACGTCGACGTCAACAAGGACAGCGTGGGCGCCGAAACCCGCGCCGGCTTCGCGATCGACACCAAGCACGTGAAGACGCAGGTGATGGTGGAAAACGGCGGCACCGTCGTGCTGGGCGGCATCTACCAGCAGACCGAGCGCAATTCGGTCTCGAAAGTGCCGCTGCTGGGCGACGTGCCCGTGCTGGGCAACCTGTTCAAGACCAGCAGCCGCACGAGCGAAAAAACCGAACTGCTCATCTTTATCACGCCGAAGATCGTGGCCGACAAGCTTTCCGCCCGCTGATCCCTCGCTGCGGTCCGGCACCAGTACAGGATGAGTGCCTGGTGTCGGACACCCTTTCCCCGCAGGGGAAACGGTGTCCGACACCGGTATTCGCATGATGTCGCCGATATTCTGAGCGGAAACCGGTGTCGGACACTTTTCCGGACGAGGCGTCCGGAAAAATGTCCGACACCAGAGCGGGCCGCTAATCTTGCCACTCGGATTACAATGGTACGAAATGTACTTATCTGATCCGCGATGCAAAACGTTTTTTTGGTAGGACTGATGGGGGCGGGCAAGACGACGATCGGTCGCCTGCTCGCCCGCAAACTGGGCATGCGCTTCGTCGATTCCGATCACGAGATCGAGGAGCGCACCGGCGCCACGATCCCGTGGATCTTCGAGATCGAGGGGGAAGCGAGCTTCCGGCGCCGCGAAGCGGAAGTGATCCGCGACCTGTGCGGCCAGGAAGGCATCGTGCTGGCCACCGGCGGCGGCGCCATCCTCGATCCGGAATCGCGCGCCCTGCTGCAGGAGCGCGGCACCGTCATCTACCTGCGCGCCAGCATCACCAGCATCCTTGCCCGCACGGGCCACGACAAGAACCGGCCGCTGCTCCAGACCGCCGATCCGCGCAGGAAACTCGAGGAATTGATGGCCCAGCGCGAACCGCTGTACCTGGAGATGGCGCGCCTCGTCGTCGACACGGGCCGACCTAACGTACAATCGATGGTCCAGATCATCCTCAACCAGCTGGACGCCCTGGCTTGCCAGGATGCCCCGAACTGTATGACGCAGGCACAATCCTCCATGAACGAACAGACCAACATCCTCCTGACCGTGGACCTCGGCGAGCGCAGCTACCCGATCTCGATCGGCCCGGCGGTGCTCGACGACGCCGCCATGCTGGTGCGCCACGTGGGCGGCCGCAAGGTGGCGATCGTCACCAACACCACCGTCGCGCCGCTGTACCTGGAGCGCCTGGCCGCGCCGCTGGCGGCGGCCGGCAAGGACGTGATTTCCGTGGTGCTGGAAGACGGCGAGGAATTCAAGAACTGGTCCAGCCTGATGCAGATCTTCGATGCGCTGCTGGCCCACAAGTGCGACCGCAAGACCACGCTGGTGGCGCTGGGCGGCGGCGTGATCGGCGACCTGACCGGCTTTGCCGCCGCCTCCTACATGCGCGGCGTGGACTTCATCCAGGTGCCCACCACGCTGCTGTCGCAGGTCGATTCGTCCGTCGGCGGCAAGACCGGCATCAACCACCCGCTCGGCAAGAACATGATCGGTGCGTTCTACCAGCCGAAGGTGGTGCTGGCCGATACCACCACGCTGGAGACCCTGCCGCAGCGCGAGCTGGCGGCCGGCCTGGCCGAGGTGATCAAGTACGGCCCCATCATCGACGAGCCGTTCTTCGACTGGATCGAAGCCAATATCGACAAGCTGGTGGCGCGCGACCGCGCCGCGCTGGCCTATGCCATCGCCCGCTCGTGCGAGATCAAGGCCGACGTGGTGCGGCAGGACGAGCGCGAAGGCGGCCTGCGGGCGATCCTGAACTTCGGCCACACGTTCGGCCACGCGATCGAGGCGGGCATGGGCTATGGCGCCTGGCTGCATGGCGAAGCCGTCGGCTGCGGCATGGTGATGGCGGCCGACCTGTCGCACCGCCTGGGCTACATCGACGCGGCCACGCTGGAACGCATCCGCAGCGTCGTCGCCGCGGCCGGCCTGCCGGTCAAGGCGCCGGACCTGGGCACCGCCCGCTGGCTGGAGCTGATGGAAGTCGACAAGAAGAACGAAGGCGGCGCCATCAAGTTCATCCTCATCAAGCCGCTGGGCACGGCCATCGTGACCAACGTGCCGGAAGAGGCGTTGCTGGCCACGCTGGCCGCCTGCGTGGAGTAAGCATGGAAGAAGCGCTCGCTCCCTACGCCGCGCATTCGGACAAGGGGCGCGGGCGCCGCTATGCCGAAACCGCGCACGCCTCGCGCAGCCAGTTCCAGCGCGACCGCGACCGCATCATCCACTGCACGGCCTTCCGCCGGCTCGAATACAAGACGCAGGTATTCCTGAACCACGAGGGCGACCTGTTCCGCACGCGCCTCACGCACAGCCTGGAAGTGGCGCAGGTGGGGCGCTCGCTGGCGCGCAACCTGCGGCTGAACGAAGACCTGGTGGAAGCGATCGCGCTGGCGCACGACCTGGGCCACACGCCGTTCGGCCACGTGGGGCAGGATGTGCTGAACGACTGCATGAAGGACCACGGCGGCTTCGAGCACAACCTGCAAAGCCTGCGCGTGGTCGACCACCTCGAGGAACAGTACGGCGCATTCGACGGCCTGAATCTGATGTTCGAGACGCGCGAAGGCATCCTCAAGCACTGCTCCGTCAACAACGCCCGCCAGCTGGGCGAGGTGGCGCAACGCTTCCTCGACAAGACGCAGCCCTCGCTGGAAGCCCAGCTCACCAATCTGGCCGACGAAATCGCCTACAACAGCCACGACATCGACGATGGCCTGCGCTCCGGCCTGATCACGATCGCCCAGCTGGAGCAGGTGGATTTCTTTGCCCGCCTGTGGCGCGAGGTGCAGAACAAGTACCCGGGCCTGACGGGGCGCCGCGCCATCTACGAAACGCTGCGCCGCCTGATCACGGCGCTCGCGGACGACCTGATCGTCACCTCGCTGGAACGCATCGCCGAAGCGCACCCGCAAAGCATCGACGACGTGCGCGCGGCGCCGCCGCTGATCCGCTTTTCGGACCCCATGCGCCGGGACGCGACCGAACTGAAGCGCTTCCTGCGCGAGAATCTGTACCGCCACTACAAGGTGAACCGGATGCGCCTGAAGGCCAGCCGCATGGTGCGCGAACTCTACGACGCGTTCACGGCCGACCCGCAACTGCTGCCGCCGGATTACCGCGAACCTTCAGGCGATGCTACCAGGCAGGCACGACGCATTGCCGACTACATCGCGGGCATGACGGACCGCTATGCGATCCATGTGCACCGGAACCTGTATTCCCTGGAAGAACTGTGATTCTTATCGGCCTCGAGTGCTGATCTGCTTGACCTTTGCCGGCAGATAGACAACGCTGGGAAGCACAAGGGAGGAATCATCATGAACGAACCCGTCATGGACGAAGCCGGCAACGTTTCCCCGTCGACAGCACAACGTGGGGCATCGGCGAACTGCGCATCGAACGGCAGCGAACGCCGCTTTGCCGCCGTGGAGCGCGACGTGGCCGTGATCGGTTCGAACTATGCCACGAAGGAAGACCTCGTCAAGTTGGAGTCGCGCGTCCAGGATCGCCTGTCGCGCATTGAAAGCGGCATGGCGGGCATCGAGAACCGGCTGGTCCGCTGGTATTTCGGCACGTCCGTCGCCCTCGTCGCGCTGGTCTTTTCGATCGGCAAGCTCATGTAGCGCGCCTGCGGCGCACCGTCAGAACATCCGCGCCTGCGCAGTCGCTCCCAGCAATTCCACCAGCAGTTTCTTCACCGGCGCCGGCAGCGCCGCCTCCGCAACCTTGCCCACGTCCAGCCACACGTAGCGGCCATCGGCCGCCAGCGGCGCACGCTGCGCCAGCGTGACGAGTACGGGCGCGATGTGCAGCTTGTAGTGGGTAAAGCCGTGGGTGACGGTGTTCAGGCGTTCCTGCGATTCGGGCACGCCGAACGGCAGCAGCGCCTGCGCCACCGCGTCCTCGTCGATTTGCGGATAGCCTTCATCGTCCGCCGCCACGTGGCCGTCCACCTCGGGAAGCGACAGCAGGCCACCCCAGATGCCGGCGCCGGGGCGCTGCTCCAGCAGCACCTGGCCGCCGTGCACGACGAGCAGCATGGTCGCATGCTTTTCCGGCGTCGCCTTCTTCGGCTTGCGCACCGGCAGCTCCTTCGTGCGGCCGGTGGCGAAGGCCACGCAGCGCGCCGCCATCGGGCAGCGCGCGCAATCCGGGCTGCTGCGGGTGCACAGCGTGGCGCCCATGTCCATCAATCCCTGCGTATAGGATTCGATGCCCTGTGCGGGCAGCAGGGCTTCGGCACGGCGCCACATCGCTTCTTCCGTGCGGCGTTCGCCGGGGAAGGTATCGATGCCGAACACACGCGCGAACACGCGTTTCACGTTGCCGTCCATGATCGCCGCCCGCGCGCCGCCCGAGAACGCGGCGATCGCCGCGGCCGTCGAGCGGCCGATGCCGGGCAGCTCGGCGAGCAGGGCCGGATCGGCCGGGAACACGCCGCCGTATTCGGCCACCACGCGCTGCGCGCACTTGTGCAGGTTGCGGGCACGCGTGTAGTAGCCGAGGCCGCTCCATTGCGCCATCACGTCCTCGACGGGCGCGGCGGCCAGGTCGTGCACGGTGGGGAAACGCTCCAGGAAGCGCGCGTAATAACCGAGCACCGCGGCCACCTGCGTCTGCTGCAGCATGATCTCGGAAAGCCAGATGCGGTAGGCATCGCGGGTATTTTGCCAGGGCAGCGTGTGGCGCCCGTGCTGCTGCTGCCACGCGATCAGCGCGGCGGAAAAAGTGGGGTCTTCGTACTGCAAAATCGTCCTTGTGGTTTGCGGCGGAGGTACGGCATGGGTCATGCAAGTTCGGTATCGATGGCGAGCTCGATCGCCCCGGCCAGCGCCGCCAGCCGTTCCTTCTGCTGTTCGAGCGCGGCCTGCATGCGCGCGAATGCCTCGATCTTCTGTTCCAGCGTGTCGGCGGCATCGTGGATGCGCCCGATCGATGCCTGCCGGCCCTTCAACTGTTCGCGGTGCTGGCGGATCTGCGCCTCCAGCGGCGCCATGATCACCTTCAGCCAGCTCTCGCACTCCGCGTTGGCCGCCTTGAAGCAGCGCTTGACCTGCGACGCGATCGTGTCGAAGAAGCGCTCCATCAGCACGGTGCGGCTGGTGGTCAGCAGCGCCGCGGTTCCGAACTGCTTCTGGTAGATCGCTTCGATATCCGATACCTGCGCGCGGTATTTCGCCAGCCCGAACGGCGGCGGCGGCGGCAGCGCCACGCCATGCTCGGCGGCGAACTGGCGGTACACGGCGTCCATCATCGTGCGGATCTCGACGGCCTTGCGGTCCGATTCCTCCAGCTCCGCCTGCACGCTGTCGAAGAAGATGCGCACCGCCTCGCGCAGGCCGGCCGACCAGTGGCTGCGCGCCATCGCCTCGCGCACGTGCAGCACGTGGTCGCGCAGCACGTCCATGCCCAGCGTGCCGTACAGTTCCGTCGACAGGCGCGTGAACGCGGTGCGCGCCGCCTGCATGCGGAACAGGCTGGCGTCGAATTCCTTTTTCTCGGCCTCGACGCGGCGCATCATGTGGGCGATCACGTTCTGGTTCTTGCCGCGCAGGCTGTTCAGCTCATGCAGCTGTTCGGCGATGCCGCGCTGCCTTGCCGCCAGCATGGCGCCCTGCGCGCCATTGAGCGCGCCCAGGTCCTCGGCCAGGCGCTTGCGCACGATGTCCTTCTTCGCCGGGATCAGTTCCTCGAACAGCGCCTGCTCGAGCCGGCCGATGCGGCTGCGCCCGGCCAGCGCGGTGTCGCCCGTGATCTTGGCCACCAGCGCCTTGTGCGCGGAGACCGGAAATACCTGGCGCTCGTCGACGGCGAGCAATTGCGCCGCGTGCGCGCACTGGCGGGCGATCTCGCCATCCACTTCGGCCTCGGAACGCAGCGGGTCCCACATGCCGTCGATCTTGTTCAGCACCACCATGCGGCCCGCGCCGGCGCCGATGTGCTCGCGCCATACTTCGATGTCGCTTTTCGTCACGCCCGTATCGGCCGCCAGGATGAACAGCACCGCGTGCGCGTGCGGGATCAGGTTCAGCGTCAGTTCCGGCTCGGTGCCGATCGCGTTCAGGCCCGGCGTGTCGAGGATCACCAGGCCCTGCTTGAGCAGCGGATGCGGGAAGTTGATGATCGCATGGCGCCAGCGCGAGATGTCCACCATGCCCGCGTCGTTCACGGTGGCGGCGAGGTCGGGATCTTCCGGGTCGTACAGGCCATAGCGGTGCGCTTCGTCCACCGGCACGGCGCGGGTCTCGCTCACCTGGCGGAATGCCTCGTGCATGGCGGCGGCCGATTCCACGTCCAGCGGCAGCACCGTCCAGGCGCGCGGGTCGTCGCGGTAGTCGCTGGTGGAGAGGTTGGTGGCGCGCGTTTCGATCGGCAGCAGGCGGATCGAGGCCGGCAGCGCCGGATCGTACAGCAGCTCGGTCGGGCACATCGTGGTGCGCCCGGCCGCGGATGGCAGGATGCGCTGCCCATAGTCGGCAAAGAAGATCGCGTTGATCAGCTCCGACTTCCCGCGCGAGAATTCGGCCACGAACGCGACCGACAGCTTGTCGTCCGCCAGGCGCCCCAGCGTGCGGGCGATGCGCTGGGCGGTGGCGGCGTCGAGCAGGTCCGCCGCCTGCGCGCCATCGCGGTAGGCCTGCAGCGCCGCCGCCACGCCCTGGCGCCAGGCACTGTATTGTTCGAGGTCGCGCATCATGGCTGTCGTCGCTCCCTCATTTCTGGCAATTCACGCAATAGAACGTGGAGCGCTGCCCCTGCTTGACCTGCCGGATCGGCGCGCCGCACACGCGGCATGGCAGGCCGGCCCGGTCGTACACGAAATACGTGTTCTGGAAATAGCCGGACTGGCCATTCACCGCGATGAAGTCGCGCAGCGTGCTGCCGCCCTGGACGATCGCCTCGGCCAGCACGTCGCGGATCGCCTGCGCCAATTTGTCGTAGCGCGCGCGGCCGATGCGGCCGGCCGGCGTCTTCGGGTTGATCCCGGCGCGAAACAGGCTTTCGGAACAGTAGATGTTGCCGACGCCGACGACGATATCGCCCGCCAGCAGGGCCGATTTCACCGCCACGCTGCGCCCGCGCGTCTTCCGGTACAGCAGTTCGCCGGTGAAATCGGGGCCCAGCGGCTCCACGCCCAGGCCGCGCAGCAGCAGGTGCGTCTCGAGTTCGCCTTCCTCCTTCGGGTGCCACAGCACGGCGCCGAAGCGGCGCGGGTCCGTCATGCGCAGCACCTGCTGCCCCTGCGGGCCGTCCACCACCAGGTCGAAGTGATCGTGCTTCTGCGCCGGCACGCCGGGCGGCAGCACGCGCAGGTGCCCGCTCATGCCCAGGTGGATGATCAGCGTGCCGTGATCGAATTCCACCAGCAGGTACTTGCCGCGGCGTCCCGTCGTGGCCACCGTGCGGTCGGCCAGGATCTGGGGCAGGGCGGCGGGAAACGGCCAGCGCAGGCCGGCGCGGCGCAGCACCACTTCGCGCACGGCACGGCCTTCGAGGTGGGGCGCGACGCCGCGCCGGGTGACTTCGACTTCGGGTAGTTCTGGCATAGGAAACGAATGGGAATCCGGCGAAACCTGGTTACACTTGCGCGTTGCACTGCGGGTGACATCGTGGATGACAGCTGCAAGCCGCGCAGGCGATGGGTTGGGCGTAGAATCAGGGTTTGACCCGACCTGGATGCATGCCTTGAAATACGCACTCGCCATTGTAACCCTCTCGGCCCTGCTGTCCGCGTGCGCTGTTGCGCCAGAAAAACAGGCCAATGGCGAAGCCGCCGCCACGCCGGCGCTGCCCTCGGCGGCCGCGGCGCCATCCGGTGAACCGGGTACCGATGCCATCGCCGCCACCTTGCAGCATGAGGAAAAGCTGCCCGCCGTCGAACTGACCAGCGATCTGTTCTACAAACTTACGAAGGCCGAGCTCGATTTCAAGCGGGGGCAGTGGCAAAGCGCCTATGTGTCGATGATGGTGCTGGCGCAGCAGACCCGCGATCCGCGGCTGGCGCGCCGTTCGGCCGAAATGGCGCTGGCGGCCAAGCAGGGCAACGAGGCCCTGGCCGCGATCCGCCTGTGGCGCGAGCTGGCCCCCGATTCCGATGAAGCCGTGCAGTATTTCCTGGGCTTTTCCGTGCTGGGCGACGACCTGTCCGAGTCGGAAAAGGTCTTCGCGCAGCGCCTGGGCGCCGCGCCGGCCGAGGCGCGCGGCCTGGTCATGTTCCAGATGCAGCAATACCTGCTGCGGGCAAACGACAAGGCCGCCGCGTTCGCACTGATGGAACGGGTGCTGGCGCCTTATGCCGCCATGATGGAAAGCCACCTGGTGCTGGCGCAGGCCGCATATGCGGCCGAGGACCGCGACCGGGCGACGGCCGAGGCGAAACGCGCACTGGAACTGAAGCCCGATTCCGAGCTGGCCGTGCTGACGCTGGCGCAGGTGCTGGGCGACGCCGACGCGGCCGGCCAGCTGTTTGCCGGCTTCCTGGACCGGAACCCGGCTGCCCGCGAGGTGCGCGCCGCCTACGCGCGCCTGCTGGTGGAGCAGAAGCGCTACGACACGGCGCGCGTCCAGTTCGCACGCATGCTCAAGGATGAGCCGGACAATCCCGGCACCCTGTATGCGCTGGGCATCATGTCGATCCAGGCGGGCGACCAGCAATCGGCCGAGGATTACCTGCGCCGTTTCGTGGCCGTGCTGGGCGACAGCGACGAAACCGATCGCGATCCGTCGAAAGGCCTCATGCTGCTGGCGCAGATCGCCGAGGAACGGGGCGATTTCGATGGCGCGCTGGGCTGGCTGGACAAGGTAAGCAGCGACGATCCGCGGCTGTACATGACATCGCGCCTGAAGCGCGCGCACCTGACGGCGAAGAAGGGCGAGCTGGAACGGGCCCGCACGATGCTGCACGAGATCGCCGCCGTCGATCCCGCCGAGCAGGCCGAGGTGCTCCAGACGGAAGGCCAGCTGCTGCGCGATGCCGGCCGCGGCGCCGAAGCCTACACGCTGCTGGCCGATGCCGTGCAGCGCTTCCCGGACAGCCCCGACCTGCTGTACGACTTCGCGCTGGCCGCCGAAAAGCAAAACAAGCACGAGGAAATGGAAGCGGCGCTGCGCAAGGTGATGGCGGCGGTGCCGGACAATCACCATGCCTATAATGCGCTCGGTTATTCGCTGGCCGAGCGCAACGTGCGCCTCGACGAAGCCCATGCGCTGATCGACAAGGCCCTGAAGATGGCGCCGAACGATCCGTACATCATGGATTCGATGGGTTGGGTACAGTTCCGCATGGGGCGCCTCGAGGAAGCGGAAACCACGCTGCGCCGCGCCCATGCGCTGCGCAGCGATGCCGAGATCGCCGTGCACCTGGGCGAAGTGCTGTGGCAGCGCGGCAAGCGCGACGAGGCGCAGAAGCTGTGGCGCGAAGCGCGTACCAAGGACCCCCAAAACGATGTGCTGCGCGATACGCTGGCACGCCTGAACACCAGTCTCTAAGAACCGCATGACGATAAAACACTTCTTCACCACCGCCGCATTGGCCACGTCGCTGGCAACCCTGCTGGCCGGCTGCGCCACGGCCCCGCAAGCCCCGCTGTCCACGGTCGCCGCGGCACCGTATGCCGACACGGTGGCACTCGACGGCCGGCTATCCGTCAATTACGTGCGCGATGGCAAGCAGGAATCGATGACCGGCAATTTCACCTGGCGCCAGCAGGCCGCGCGCACCGACGTGACACTGGCCAACCCGCTGGGGCAGACGGTCGCCACGATCGCCGTCACGCCCGGCGAGGCCACCCTGAAGGAAGGCAGCAATCCGCCGCGCAGCGCGGCCGATGTCGACACGCTGTCGGCACAGGTGCTGGGCTGGCCATTGCCCGTGTCCGGCCTGCGCGACTGGCTGCAGGGCTATGCGGTGGCGGCGGACGGCAAGCGCGTCGCGGCCAGTCCGGCGCAGCCGAAAGTCACCACGCGCGATGGCTGGGAACTCGAATTCGTGTCGTGGCAGGAGGGCGTCACGCCGCCGAAACCGCGCCGCATCGATGCCAGCCGGGGCCCTGGCGGCGCTATCGAAAGCATCGACATCCGCATCGTGATCGACGGGGCGGCCGCGCCATGAGCCGGCTGGAAAACTGCCCGGCGCCCGCCAAGCTGAACCTGTTCCTGCACGTGAGGGGCCGTCGCCCGGACGGCTACCACCTGCTGCAGACGGCGTTCGTGCTGGTCGACCGCTGCGACACGCTCGATTTCACGCTGCGCGGCGACGGGCAGGTTCGCCGCGTCACCGACATTCCCGGCGTGCCGGAAGAAAGCGACCTCGTCATCCGTGCCGCGCGGCTGCTGCAGGAAGAGGTGCGGCGCCGCACCGGCACGCTGCCACCCGGAGCCGACATCGCGCTCCGCAAGATATTGCCGATGGGCGGCGGGCTGGGTGGCGGCTCGTCCGATGCCGCCACCACGCTGATGGCGTTGAACCGGCTGTGGGGCGCGGGGCTGTCGAAGCAGGCGCTGATGGACCTGGGCCTGCCGCTGGGCGCCGATATCCCTTTCTTCATCTTCGGCGAAACGGCGTTTGCCGAAGGCGTGGGCGAGGCGCTGCAGGCCGTCGCCGTGCCCGATTGCTGGTATGTCGTCATCGAGCCGGGCGTGCAGGTGCCGACTGCGCACATTTTTACGTCGGAGTATTTGACAAGGAACACAGCCGCCGTCATAATCTCGGACTTTTCCAGGCACTATGCGGTTCAGAGCAGTGAGCTGCGACAGTTTGGGAAAAACGATTTGCAACAAGTGGCCACCCGCTTGTTCCCGCCGGTAGCCGAGGCGGTCGAATGGCTGGGGGCTTACGGCGATGCCAGGATGACTGGCTCCGGTGCATGCGTGTTCTGCGCGTTTCACAGCGAAGAACAGGCCGATGCGGTGCTTGACGCGTTGAAGCGGCAAGCGCCATCTACCTGGAAGGGGTGGAAGGCAAAGGCGCTCCGCAATCACCCGCTGGCACTTTAAACGGTGTGAAAGTTGCGAAGCGTAAAAAGATTTGGTGTTACGTCGTTTTGCTAGTATAATGCTCGCCATCTGACGGAACACAGTCAGTCAAGCGTAGGGGAATCGCCAAGCTGGTTAAGGCACCGGATTTTGATTCCGGCATACCAAGGTTCGAATCCTTGTTCCCCTGCCACCAATTCTTCAAGTCTGTCGAAGCGCAGTGCGGGTAAATAGCCTGACAGTCTTAGAAAAACAAGAAAAGCCCCTGCTCAGCCGGGGCTTTTTTATTCCGACGCCGATTTTTGCTTCATATCGGTGGTATTTCAAGTCAAGCTTACCTTCCTGGGACTCCCATGGCTTACGAAAACCTGATGGTTTTTACCGGCAACGCTAATCCTGCGTTGGCAGAAGGGGTCGCGAAAAATCTCGGCATCCCCCTCGGCAAAGCGGTCGTTTCGAAATTCTCGGACGGCGAAGTAATGGTCGAAATCAACGAAAACGTCCGCGGTAAAGACGTGTTCGTGCTGCAGTCGACCTGCGCCCCGACCAACGACAGCCTGATGGAACTGATCCTGATGGTCGATGCCCTGAAACGCGCATCCGCTGGCCGCATCACTGCCGCCATCCCTTACTTCGGCTATGCACGCCAGGATCGCCGCCCGCGTTCCGCCCGCGTTGCGATCTCGGCCAAGGTCGTGGCCAACATGCTGGAAAAAGCCGGTGTCGAGCGCGTCCTGATCATGGACCTGCACGCCGACCAGATCCAGGGCTTCTTCGATATTCCCGTCGATAACATCTACGCTTCCCCGATCCTGCTGGGCGACCTGCAGAAGAAGGATCACCAGGACCTGCTGGTGGTGTCGCCCGACGTCGGCGGCGTGGTGCGCGCCCGCGCGCTGGCCAAGCGCCTCGGCTGCGACCTGGCGATCATCGACAAGCGCCGCCCGAAAGCCAACGTGTCCGAAGTGATGAACATCATCGGCGACGTGGAAGGCCGCAACTGCGTGATCATGGACGACATGGTCGACACCGCCGGCACGCTGGTGAAAGCCGCCGAAGTGCTGAAAGAGCGCGGCGCCAAGAAAGTCATCGCCTATTGCACGCACCCGGTGCTGTCCGGCCCGGCGATCGAGCGCATCACCAATTCGTCGCTGGACGAACTGGTGGTGACGGACACGATCCCGCTGTCCGACGCCGGCAAGGCATGCGGCAAGATCCGTCAACTGACCTGCGCACCGCTGCTGGCAGAGACGTTCAAGCGCATCATCAAGGGCGATTCCGTGATCTCCCTGTTCGTCGACTGATTTTCCGGCGACTTACCTGATTCGAGGCGGCGCAGCTGGTTTTCGGCTGCGCCGCCAAAGTTTTATCCGGCGGCGGTTCATCGGCGCCGGTTTCCGGAGCTTCCTGGTCGCGGGAGGCTCCATAACAACGGGATGATTCATCCCGGCTCTTTTGGAGTATCAAATGAAAGTTGTTGCATTCAAACGCGAACTGCAGGGCACGGGTGCGAGCCGCCGCCTGCGTATTTCCGGCCAAACCCCTGGCATCATCTACGGCGGCGCCGAAGCCCCCGTGACGATCGCCCTGGACCACAATGCGCTGTACCACGCGCTGAAGAAAGAAGCGTTCCACGGTTCCGTGCTGGACCTGGAAATCGACGGCAAAGTACAGAAAGTGCTGCTGCGCGACTTCCAGATGCACGCATACAAGCAACTGGTGCTGCACGCTGACTTCCAGCGCGTCGACGCAAACCAGCCGGTGCACGTCAAAGTGACCCTGCACTTTGAAAACGCTGAAATCTCCCCGGCAGTGAAACTGCACGGCGCGACCATCAGCCACGTGACCAACGAGATCGAAGTGTCCTGCCTGCCGGGCAACCTGCCTGAGTTCATCACCGTCGACCTGACGAACATGGACGTCGGCACCTCGCTGCACGCATCGAACCTGACGCTGCCGGAAGGCGTGACGCTGATCACCCACGGTTCCGACCTGACGATCGCTACCGCATCGGTACCGGCCGGCCAAGTGTCCGCCGACGCTGCTGCGACCGAAGAGAAGAAGTAATCTCTCCAGCATCGAAAAAACCCGCTCCGGCGGGTTTTTTTTCGCCAATATTTCCCAGAAAATGGGGACGTACCCCATTTTTGAAGCAATCTTTCCTGAAAAATGGGGTACGTCCCCATTTTTCAGGAAAGATTTCTTGGCTGCCATGCTCTTTCGTTTCGGGGCCATCTCCGCGATAATCCGCCCTTCCAATCCATCTACTCTCCAGCGCGCCATGACCATCCGCCTGATCGTCGGCCTCGGCAACCCCGGCCCCGAATACGAGCAAACCCGCCACAACGCCGGCTTCTGGCTGGTGGATAACCTTGCCATCGGCCCGCTCCAGCGCGAGAGCCGCTTCAATGCGCTGGCGCAGAAGACGTCCATCGCCGGCAGCGAGGTATGGCTGCTGGAACCGCAGACGTACATGAACCGCTCCGGCCAGTCGGTCGGCGGCCTGGCGCGCTTCTTCAAGATCAATCCCGACGAAATCCTCGTCGTGCATGACGAACTGGACCTGCCGCCCGGCGTGGCCAAGCTGAAGAAGGGCGGCTCGTCCGGCGGCCACAACGGCCTGAAGGACATCACCGCCGCCCTCGGCACGCAGGATTACTGGCGCCTGCGCATCGGCATCGGCCACCCGCGCACGCTGAACCTCACGCAGAACGTGGCCGACTTCGTGCTGCACCGGCCGCGCCGCGAGGAACAGCTGCTGATCGACGAAGCGATCCGGAAAAGCCTGGACGTCATTCCCCTCGCCGTCGCCGGCAAGATGGCGCAGGCCACGATGGAGCTGCACAGCAGCTGATGGGCCGGCACCGCTGATGTTTCCTGGCGCCTGACATAAATTTCCAGAAATAAAAATCGCATAACGTTATTACCTGTACACATTTGCGACAAAAGCGGCACAACTGCACGATGGATTGTGCTGCGCACCATCGTTAAGATTCCCTCACTCGAAAGGGAGGCGCAAATGAACACACCATCTCGCGCAATGCCGTGCCAGGCGCACGGTTCCAGCCTCCCTCCAGCCCCGACCCAGGCCTGCCCGCGCGAGCAGACCCACCGGCAAGGGCGATAGCCAGTATCCCGGCCCGCGCCGGCAGCAACCAGAACCCCGACAGCAGGTATCGGCCACCGAGCGCGATGCCCATCATCCGGCAATGCCACGCGCATCGCCGCGGGGGCCCGTTTTTGCCTTTTTTCAAGGAGCATCCTTTGAACATCGTAGAACTCACCCACGTCGAAAAGGCGTACGGCAAGGACCAGGGCAGGGTTGTTGCACTGCACAAGCTCAGCCTCGAAGTGCATCCGGGCGAATTTGCCTGCGTGTGGGGCGCATCGGGCAGCGGCAAGTCCACGCTGCTCAACCTCATCGGCCTGCTGGACCGTGCCGACCTCGGCAGTGTGCACATCGATGGCACCGACTGCGCCACGCTCGATGACATGGCAGCGGCGAAATTCCGCAACGCCACCGTCGGCTTCGTGTTCCAGGGTTTCAACCTGGTACCGGTGCTGAGCGCGCTGGAAAACGTGATGATGCCGCTGCAGATCGCCGGCGTCGCTGCCGCCGAGGGCAAGGCCCGGGCGCTGCGCATGCTGGCCGACGTGGGGCTGGAACAGCAGGCCCGCAAGCGGCCGGACGAGATGAGCGGCGGCCAGCGCCAGCGCGTGGCCATCGCCCGGGCGCTCGTCAACGAACCGAAGCTGGTGCTGGCCGACGAACCCACCGCCAACCTCGATTCCGTCACCGCCGAATCCGTGATCGGCCTGATGCGCAGGCTGAACGAGGAGAAGGGCGTCACCTTCGTGTTCTCCACCCACGATGCGCGGCTGCTCGGCTATGCCAGCCGGCGGCTCGAACTGTCCGACGGCCGCATCGTCACCGATACCCGTACCGCCACCGAAAAGGCCGCATGATGGACATGATCACCCGCTTCAAGCTCGCCGCCCGCAACGCGGTCCGCAACCGCCGGCGCAGCATGGCCACGCTGGCCTCCGTCGTCATCGGCTTCGTCGCCCTGTCGCTGTTCGAGGGGTACTTCGTTTCCGTCTACAGTTCGCTGGAAGATGAAGTCATCGTCGGCGAACGCCTTGGCCACCTTACCGTGGGCAAGCCCGGCCTGTACGACAAGGGCGCCCAGGATCCGCGCCGCTATGCCTTCACCGAAAGCGAACTGGCCTCGGCCACGGCCCGGCTGGCGGCACTGCCCGGCGTCAAGCTGGTCAGCCCGCGCATCACGCTGTCGGGGCTGGTCAGCAACGGCGACACGTCGCGCATCTACATCGGCGAAGGCATGCGCGCCGAAGACATGTTCACGCTGCGCGGCGAAAAATATGCGAACCAGCCGGGCCTGCTCGATCCCCGGCGCACGCAGGGCGCCGTGTTCGGCCGGCGGCTGGCCGAATCGCTGGGCTTGAAAGCGGGCAGCGATGCCAGCCTGCTGGGCGGCACGCTGGACGGCATGGTCAACGCCGTCGGTGTCGAAATGCTGGAAGCCTCGGCCACCGGCAGCCTGGGCACGGACGACAAGTTCATCCTCACCTCGCTCGAGACCGCGCGCCGCCTGATGGCCTACGATGGCGCCGAACGCATCGTGCTGCTGCTGGAAGACGGCACCGACCTCGCCGCCGCCGCCGCCGCGGTGAAGGCCGCGCTGGCCATCGATGGCATCGCCGTCGAGGTGCGCGACTGGCGCACGCTGTCCGCCTACTACAACCAGGTGAAGAGCCTGTTCGACATGATGTACCTGTTCATCAGCGTCGTCGTCGCCATCGTCGTGCTGGCCAGCGTGTTCAACACGATGGGCATGACGATTACCGAGCGCACCCGCGAGATCGGCACGCTGCGCGCGCTGGGCATGCAGGTGCGCACGCTCGACAGCCTGTTCGTGCTGGAAGGCATGCTGATCGTGGCCATCGGCTGCGGCCTCGGCATCGCGATCACGGTGGCCGCCGGCTTCCTGATCAACGGCGCCGGCATCACCTACATGCCGCCGGACGCCGCCGCCGAAGTGCCGCTGGTCGTCAAGCTCGTCGCCGCCAACCTCGGCGGTTCCCTGTTCACGCTGGTCGTGCTGGCCGCCCTGGCCTCGTACCTGCCCGCCCGGCGCGCGTCGCGTCGCAACATCACCGGAGCACTATCCCATGTTTAACGCCAAACACCTGATGCGGCTGCTGCTCGCAGCCGCAGCCACCTTCAACGCACAGGCAGCGATTGCCGCGCCCGATCCCAACAAACTGCTCGAACAGAGCGACATGGCGCGCGGCGGCGGCCTGAAAGGCGTGCAGCTGAACAGCAGCGTCACCGAGATCCGCGACGGCCAGGCCGGCTCGGAACTGAAGCTGCAGATCCAGGCCGCCGCCGCCGACAGCCTGATCAGCTTCACGGAACCGCCGCGGGTGCGCGGCAACCGCATGCTGATGCAGGGCCGGAACATGTGGTTCGCCTCGCCGGACGTGCGCAAGCCGATCGCCATCTCGCCGCGCCAGCGCATGCTGGGCGAAGCGTCGAACGGCGACATCGCCACCACCAACTACAGCCGCGACTACGATGCCGCGCTGGCGGGCGAGGGCACCGTCGACGGCCGCGCCGTGTGGGTGCTGGACCTGAAGGCGAAATCGACGTCGGTGGCCTACGACCGCATCCGCTACTTCATCGACAAGGAAAGCGCGCTCGGCATCAAGGCCGAATACTTCGCCGTGTCCGGCAACGTGCTCAAGACGGCCCGTATCGAGTACGACAACCACGTGCGGCACAACGGCCAGACCGTGCGCTTCGTCAGCAGGATGGAAATCGCCGACGCGCTCGAACCATCGAAGCGCACCGTCCTCAAATACTGGGACGTCAAGGTCAACGACATTTCGTCGTCCACGCTCAGCCTGGCGAACCTGACGCGGAACTGATGCGCAACTGATGTACAACTGAGCGTATTCAGGCTCAACCCACCAACAACGAGGTCTTCCATGCGATCTGCTCTGGTAGTGCTGGCCACCCTGGCGGCCGGTACGGGGAACGTGTACGCCGGCGCGCCGGAATTCGGCGCCGACCTGGTGCTGTTCAGCTCCCTGTACGACGTGCGCGCCGACAGCAGTTACAACCCGGACAACCTGCTGGCAGGGCTGCCGCGCATGCAGCATGGCGCGCAAGCCCGGCTGCGCTGGCGCATGGAGGGCGAGTATGGCGTGCTGGCGATCGGCCCGCGCGTCACGTTCGGCAAGGCCACCGGCACCAACGCCGCCAGCGGCGACACGCGGGAGACCAAGGCCTATCTGCAGAATTGGCTGGTGGAGGGACGCCTCGGCAATGTCGACGTGTTCTACAGCCGCGAGCTGATGCTGTGGGGACCGTCGCAGTTCGCTTCGCCGTCGAACCCGTTCTTCACCGAGACGAACCAGGTGAACCCGTTCACGGAACTGCCGTCGCGCGATTTCGTCGGCGTCCGCTGGCGCATCGACGACCGCAACACCGTGGCGCTGGTGCGCAATGTCGACGAAGGCCGCGACCGGGAAGTGCTGCGCCCGTTCAAGCCCGAGACGGCGCTGCGGGCCGATCACGTGGGCGACGTGTTCGCCGTCGGCGCCGTGGCCTCGCACCGCGCCGGCCGCAACCAGTACGGCGCCTATGGCCAGTGGACCGTCAACGATGCCGTCATCGTGTACTTCGACGCCGCCACGTTCCGCGGTTCGCGCCGGCTGCTGGCCCTCGCACCGGGCGCCGCAAGCAACGGCACGCAGGACTGGCAGCTGGCAACGCGGGCCGACGACCGCAAGCGCCACTACGACGTGCTCGTCGGCGGTTCCTACACCTTCGAAGGCGGCAGCACCGTGAACCTGGAATACCGCCGCAATACGGAAGGCTACTCGGCGGCCGAGCGGGCGGCGCTCGATGCGTTCGCCGTCGCGCAGGCGGGCCGCTTCCGCGGCAGCGATCCCTTCGCCGCCGGCGCCGCGGCGGGGCAGCTGGGCGCCGTCGTGCAACCGTATGCCCGCACGTTCGGCCGCGACACCGTGTACATGCAGTACGTGAATCGCAGCATCGCGCCCGCCACCAGCCTGGTGGCACAGGTCAGCTATGGCCTGGGTTCCAGGGACGGCAGCACCACGATCGTGATTTCCCACGACCTGAACGACCGCATCAAGCTGGCCGCCAACCTGACGGTGCCGTTCGGCAGCCGCCATGGCGACACCCGCCGCTACCTGGACAGCGTGCTGTTCCTCGGCATGACGGCAAGTTTCTGACATCGACACTAAAACTATCAGGGGCAACCGATGAACACGCATGACGACTTCGCACCGCGCGACCTGGTGGACCTGCTGCAACAGCAGGCCGCCCGGCTGCCGGACTTCCCGGTCCTCACTTACCTGCGGGACGGCGAGGAAGCCGCCGCCACCGCCACCTTCGCAGATCTCGACAAGGAGGCGCGCGCCATCGCGCAGGCGCTGTCCGCCAGCACGCAGCCGGGCGACCGGGTGATGCTGCTGTACCTGCCGGGCATGGAATTCACCAGCGCCTATTTCGGGTGCCTGTACGCGGGCCGCATCGCGGTGCCGCTGCCGCCGCCACGGCCGGCGCGCCTGCAGCAGACACTGGAAAAGCTGCTGGCCATCGCCGCCTCGGCCGCGCCGCGCGCCGTGCTGACCACGCGCCTGCTGGCCGACAAGGCGGCCGAGTCGTTCGATGCGATGCCGGCGCTGCGCGACATGGCGTGGATCGCCAGCGAGGAAGTCGATACCGCCCGCGCGGCCGCCTGGCAGCGCCCGGACATCGATCCGCACGGCGTGGCCTTCCTGCAGTACACGTCCGGCTCCACCGCACTGCCGAAAGGCGTGATGCTGACCCATGCGAACCTGCTGGCCAACACCGGATACTTTGCCCGCGGCTGCGCGCATGGCGAAGATTCCAGCCTGCTGAACTGGCTGCCACCGTTCCACGACCTGGGCCTGATCTATGGCCTGCTCACGCCGATCCGGCTGGCGATCCGCGGCTACATCATGCCGAACGCCTCCTTCGTGCAGCAGCCGTCGCGCTGGGTACGCGCGATCAGCCGCCACCGCATCACGCACACGATGGGGCCGAACTTCGCCTTCGACCTCGCCATGAAAAGCGTGACCGCGGGCGAGCTGGCGGAACTGGACCTGTCGTGCTGGCAGGGCGCCCTGAACGGCGCCGAGCCCGTGCGGATGGAAACCATGCGCGCCTTCACGGAAAAATTCGCCCCCGCGGGCTTTCGCGCCGGCGTGTTCAACCCGAGCTGGGGCCTTGCCGAGGCCAGCTGCATCGTCACCGGCAGCCACCTGAAGGCGGCCGGCCAGGCGCCGAACGGCCTGTTCGTCGATGCCCGCGCGCTGGAACGCCACCGCGTCGAGCCGCGCCCGGGCGGGCCGGGCACCACGTGGCTGGCCTGCAGCGGCTACCCGATCGGCGATACGGAACTGGCCATCGTCGATCCGGCCACCCGCCTGCATTGCGCGGCCGACCGCGTGGGCGAGATCTGGGTGCGCAACGCCGCCGTCGGCGCGGGCTACTGGGAAAACCCGCAGCGCACCGAGGAAACGTTCGGCGGCACGCTGGCAAGTGATGCCGCGAGCGATGCCGCCAGCAGGTACGCCCGGCGCTGGATGCGCACCGGCGACCTGGGTTTCCTGCACGACGGGCAGGTCGTCATCGCCGGCCGCATGAAGGACGTGATCATCATCCGCGGCCGCAACCACTATCCGCAGGACATCGAACATACCGTCGACAGCGCGCACCCGCTGCTGCGCCCGGCCGGCGCGGCCGCGTTCGCGGTGCCGGTCGGCGGCGAGGAGCTGCTGTGCGTGGTGGCGGAAACCGACCGCCGCTTCAACCCCGAACGCGATACCGATGGAATGCTGACGGCCATCCGCCGCAGCATCGCCGACAGCCACGAGCTGAAGGTGGCCGGCATCGCCCTGATTCGCCAGGGCACGATCCCGAAGACCACCAGCGGCAAGGTGCAGCGCCGCGCCACGAGCGCGATGTTCCTGGACGGCACGCTGGAAGAAAAGGCCGGCTGGCGCAGCCCCGCGCTGCTGGCCGCGCAGGCATCTGCCGGCACCGAGGCAATGCCGGCACCCGCCGATGCCGCCGGTATCGAGACTTGGCTGCGCCACCGCGTGGCCGAGCTGGCCGGCCTGCCGGTCGAGGCGATCCGTGCCGAACGCGCGTTTGCCGACTGGGGCCTGGATTCGAACGATGCCGTGCGCCTGTCCGGCGAACTGGAACGCGAGTTCGCCATGCCCGGCCTGCCGACCACGCTGCTGTTCGACCATCCCACGCCGGCCGCCGTGGCGCGCCACCTGGCCGCCGCATTCGCCGACCCGTCGGCACCGGCGATGCCGGAGCAACCGGCGGCGCAGGAGGAGGCGCGGGACGATATCGTCGTCGTCGGCATGCATGGCCGCTTCCCCGGCGCGCCGGACCTGGCGGCGTTCTGGCAACTGCTGCACGAAGGCCGCCGCGCCGTCGGCATGCCGTCGGCCGCACGCCGCGCACTGGGTGCCGATGCCGATGCCGAGGCCGGCTGGCTGGACGATATCGATGGCTTCGATGCCTCGTTCTTCCACCTCGCCGCGCATGAAGCCGAACGGATGGACCCACGCCAGCGCCTGCTGCTGATGAGCGCCTGGCATGCGCTGGAAGCGGCGCGCATCCCGCGCGAACGGCTGGCCGGCAGCCGCACCGGCGTGTTCGTCGGCGTCAGCGGCCAGGAATACGGCCAGCGCGTGCTCGACGACGTGGCCGGCGGCCATGCCGCCACCGGTGGCGCCAACAGCATCGTCGCCAACCGGCTGTCGTATTTCCTCGACCTGCGCGGCCCCAGCGTGGCGATCGACACGGCATGTTCGTCGTCGCTGGTGGCACTGCACATGGCGTGGCGCAGCCTGCGGGATGGCGAATGCGATACCGCCATCGTCGCCGGCGTCAACCTGCTGCTCGACGAGCGGCTGTCGGCCACGCTGCGCCGTGCCGGCATGCTGTCGCCGAGCGGCGCGTGCCACAGCTTCGACGCGTCGGCCGATGGCTATGCGCGCGGCGAGGGCGTCGTTACCGTCGTGCTGCGCCGGCGCGACGCGGCCGGGGCGGATGGCAACCCTATCCTGGCCCGCATCGCCGGCAGCGCCGTCAACCAGGATGGCCGCAGCTTCGGGCTCACGGCACCGAACGGCAACGCCCAGCAGCAACTGCTGCGCGCCGCGCTGGATGCCGCCGGCATCGCGGGCGCGGCCGTGCAATACGTCGAAGCGCACGGCACCGGCACCGCGCTGGGCGACCCGATCGAATGGCATGCGCTGAACGCGGTCGTCGGCGCGGGCCGGGGCGATCGGGGTGGCGATCATGCCCCCTGCCTGGTCGGCACCGTGAAGGCCAATATCGGCCACCTGGAAGCGGCGGCCGGCCTGGCCGGTTTCGTGAAGGCCGTGCTGTGCCTGCGGCACCAGCAGGTGCCGCCCGTCGCCGGGCTGTCGCAGCCGAACCCCAGGCTCGAACGCGCCGAAGGCCGCCTGCAACTGGCCGATGGCACGGCGCCCGCCGCGCCGTTGCGCCACGTGGGCGTCACGTCGATGGGTTTTGGCGGCAGCAATGCGCACGTGATCCTCGAGCGCCATGAGAGCGTGGCGCCGGCGACGGCTGATTTTCCCACCGCGGTCCTGCCGGTCAGCGCGGAATCGGAACGGGCGCTGCGCTCGCTGTGCCACGCCTATGCGCGGCAATTGCGTGAAGATCCGGCAGCGCTGCATCGCCTGTCCCGTGCGGCCGCAGGAGGCCGCTCCGCACTGTCGCGCCGCGCCGTGGCCATCGGCACCGATGCGGCGGATCTCGCCGCGCAGCTGGAAGGCGCCGCCAGCCTGGCGCAGGGCGACGTGACGGGCCGCCCGGCGCCCCGCATCGCCTTCGTGTTCGGCGGGCAGGGCGCCCAGCAGGCCGCGATGGGCGCGGACTTGTACCGACACGTGCCGGCCTACCGCGAAGCGTTCGATGACGCCGCCGCCGCGTTCGCGCGGCACGGCCTGCCGACCTCGGACCACCTTGCGGGCCACCTCGCCGAACAACTTTACGGCAACGAACCGGTCGATAGTGAAATGCTGGCGCGGACCATGTTTGCCCAGCCCGCCCTGTTCGCCTGCGAATACGCGCTGGCACGCACGCTGATGGCCTGCGGCATCCAGCCGGCCGCCGCGTTCGGCCACAGCCTGGGCGAATACGTGGCGGCCTGCATCGCCGGCGCGCTCGACCTGGATGACGCGGCCCTGCTGGTGGCCACGCGTGCCCGGCTGATGAGCCGCTGCACGGGGGGCGCGATGCTGGCCGTCACGGGCCGCGCCGACCTGCTCGATACGTGGCTGGCGCACGTGCCGCCCGGTGTCGAGCTGGCGGCCGTCAACGCGCCCGGCGTGGTCACGCTGACCGGCCCGGCCGCGACCCTCGACACCGCGCGGGCCGCCGTGCTCGCGGCCGGCTTCACGGCGCAGCCGCTCCAGGTCGAAACGGCCTTCCACTCCGCCCTGATGGACCCGGTGCTCGGGGAATTCGGCCGCGTGGCAGCCGGCATCGGCTACCGCGTGCCCGTCATCCCGCTCTACGGCAACCTGCGCGGCACCCGCTTGCAGCAGGTCGACGGCGGCTACTGGGTCGATCACCTGCGCGGCACGGTGCGGTTCGCCGATTGCGTTGCCGCCGCCCAGGACGATGGTGCCGATGTGCTGCTGGAAATCGCGCCGCAGGCCGTGCTGGCGGGCCTGCTGCGACGCGGCGCCGCCCCGGACACCGACGTGGTGTCGTGCGTGCCCGGCACTGCGCTGCGCGGCATCCTCGCCGCGCTGGCCCGGCTGTATTGCATCGGCGCGCGGCCCGACTGGGTGGCGCTGGCCGGCAGGGATGCCGATCCCGCCATCGCGCTGCCGGCTTACCCGTTCGATCTCGCTTCCCACTGGATTTCACCTTCCGAGGCACCTGCCATGAATGCTCCCCATACGCCGGCCGCCGTTGCCGCTCCCACTACCCAGGCTGGCGCCGATGCCGCTGGCTGGCTGCGCGCCACGCTGGCCGAACTGCTGCGCTGCCCGGCCGATGCGGTAGACAACCGCCGCAGCTTCCTGGAAAGCGGCGCCGATTCGCTGGTGCTCACCGAGTTCGGCGGCCGCATCGAAACGCGCTTCGCCGTGAAGGTCGAGCTGCCCGCGCTGTTCGAAGGGCTCGACACGATCGACCGGCTGGCCGGGCACGTCGCGACGCATGCACCGGTGGTCATAGTGGAACCAACCGCACCGGTCCCCGCCGTCGCCCTTGCCGCCCCGATCGCCCCAGTCACCGCCGCGATCCCGGTCGCCGGCGGCATCGACAACCTGGCCCGCCTGTTCGAACAGCAGCTGGCCACGCTGCGCGACGTGATGGCCCTGCAGATGGCGCAGGCCGGCGGCAATGCGCCGCTTGCATCGACACCCGTGGCGCCTGCCATGCCGGTGGCCGCCATGCAGTTGCAACCGGCTGTCGTTTCCACATCTACTCCCGCATCTACTCCCGCATCAACTCCTTTCTTTGCGCCAGCGGCCCCCGCCGCGCCGGCCCTCGACAGCCGCAAGGCCGCCCATATCGACGAGCTGGCCCGCGCCTATACCGCGAAAACGGCCGGCTCGCGCGCCTACGCCGAGCAGCACCGCGCCGTGTTCGCCGATTACCGCAGCTCGCTGGGCTTCAAGCGCGCCACGAAGGAAATGATCTACCCGCTGGTCGTCGACCGCGGCGCCGGCAGCCACGTCACCGACATCGACGGCAACGACTACGTCGACCTCACGATGGCCTTCGGTTCCTGCCTGTTCGGCCACAACCCGCCGATGGTCGTCGACGCGTTGCGCAGGCAGCTGGTCGACGGCATCCAGGTGGGCCCGAAATCGCCGTTGTCCGGCCGGGCCGCCGCCCTGGTGGCGCGGCTGACCGGTGCCGAGCGCGTGGCGTTCGCCAACTCCGGCACCGAGGCCGTGATGACGGCGATCCGGCTGGCCCGCGCCGTTACCGGCCGCACGCGCATCATCCGCTTCACCGGCTCGTACCACGGCCATTCCGACGCCACACTGGCCAGCGCCGGCCGCGGCGGCATCGAAGGCCAGCCCGGCGCGCCCGGCGTGCCGGCGTCCAGCGCGCGCGAAGTGACGATGCTGGAGTGGGGCACCGAAGCGTCGCTGCAGAAAATCCGCGAACTGGCACCCGAAGCGGCGGCCATCATCGCCGAGCCGGTGCAGAGCCGCCGGCCCGGCCTGCAGCCCAAGGAGTTCCTGCACGAGCTGCGCCGCATCGCCGATGAAACGGGCTGCGCGCTGATGTTCGACGAGATGATCACCGGCTTCCGGCTGCATGCCGGTGGCGCCCAGGCCTGGTACGGCGTGCGGGCCGATATCGTCACGTATGGCAAGGTGGCCGGCGGCGGCATGCCGATCGGGGTCATCGCCGGCCGTGCGCGCTTCATGGATGCGATCGACGGCGGCGCCTGGCGCTACGGCGACGACTCCGCACCGCGCCAGCCGCACACGTTCTTCGCCGGCACGTTCTCGGCGCACCCGCTGACGATGGCGTCGTGCATCGCCGTGCTGGAACGCATCGAGGCGGAAGGCGAGGAGCTGTACCGCACGCTGAACGGGCGCACGGAGCGGCTGGCGGCGCGGCTGAACGCGCACTACGCCGCCGCCGGATTCCCGATCCACATCGACCATGCCGGCTCGCTGCTGCGGTTCGTGTTCTTCAATAATTTCAGCGTCGAGTTCCAGCCGATCGAGGCGAACCTGTTCTTCTATCACATGACCTTGCGCGGTGTGTACATCTGGGAAGGGCACACGTGTTTCCTGACCACCGCGCACGACGATGCCGACATCGAACGCATCGTGGCCGCCGCCATCGACAGCGCCAACGCGATGCGCGCCGGCGGTTTCTTCCCGGGCGGCGATGGCGGCGGACTGGTTGTCGATCGAGCCGCCATGGCACCGGAAGCGGCAACGCTCGCGCTGGACGATTTCGCGCTGGCCGCGTTTGCCGACGCCCTCGTCAGGCTGGGCTGGCGCGACGATGCGGCGGCCCCCGTGACGCCGGCCCATGCGAAGCTGCTGAACCGCATGCTGGAACACCTGGGCGCGCCCCGTGCCGATGCGCTGCGCCGGCTGGCCGCCACGCTGCCGCAGCGCCGCGCCGTACTGGCCGAGCGGCTGCCCCGGGCCATCGCCGCGCTTGCCGACCGCTGCGCGGTGGCGCTGCCGGACGTGCTGGCCGGCCGGCGCGAGGCGGTCGACGTGCTGTTCCGTGGCGAAGGCTTCGAATGGCTGGCGCGCCTGTATGCGGAAGCGCCGGGTGCGGCCGCCGCCAACGAAGGGCTGGTGCAGGCAGTGCTCGACTGCGAACGCGTCGCCGGCCGGCCACTGCGCATCCTTGAGGCGGGTGCCGGCACCGGCACCGTCGCGCGCCGCCTGCTGGCCAGGCTCGGCGCGCAATGCGACTACTGGTACACCGACGTCTCGCCCGCCTTCCTGGCTCGCGCCGAGCGCGAGTTGGCCGATGGCCGCGTCACGTACCGGCAGTTCGACCTCACCCGCGCCGCGGCGGAGCAGGGCATCGACGGCACGTTCGACGTGGTCCTAGCCGCCAATGTCGTCCACGTAACCCCCGACCTGGCGGCCACGCTGGCGAGGCTGGACGCGCTGCTGGACGACGGCGGCACGTTGCTTCTGCAGGAATGCACGCAGGCGCACGCGTGGCTCGACCTCGTGTTCGGCATCACCGAAGGCTGGTGGCAGCGCGACGATACGGACGTGCGCCCGGACCATGCGCTGATGCCCCCGGAGCGCTGGCTCGACCGCCTTGCCGCCGCCGGCTTCGCGCAGCCGGAAACGCTCGTTGTGGCGGCCGGCCAGGCCGTGCTGCGCGCACGGCCGGTACGCGACCTTGCGCTGCCCATGTCGGAAGCGCAGCGCCAGATCCTCGTACACCTGGAGCTGGGCGAGCAGATCGCGCCGGCCTACAACGAAGGCGCGCTGTATGCCGTGACGGGCGATCTCGATGCCGGCCTTCTGGCGCAGGCATGGAGCGCGGCGGTGGCACGCCACCCGCTGCTGCGCGCCCAGGTCGCCGAAGGGGGCGAACGCTTCGTGGTGCCGGCCGCTGCGGCCGTGGCCTTGCAGGTGGGCGCGCTTCAGCAGGTCGCGCTTCAACAGGTTGCGCTTCAACAGGTCGACTTTTCGATGCTCGGCGATGGCGCGAAAGGGCGCGCGCGTGACTGGATCGCCGTGCGCCAGCGCACCCCGCTCGATCCGCGCCGCGGCCCGCTGGCCGGCGCCTGGCTGCTGTGGCTGCCGTCGGGCGAAGCGTGGCTGTACCTGCTGGCGCACCACCTCGTCATCGACGGCATGTCGTTCGGCCGCCTGGCCGGCGAGCTGTGGGCGCTGTATGGGGCGCTGAAGGAAGGCGGCGTGGCGCCATTGAAACCGGTGCTGCCGGTCGACGCGGCTTGCAGCAAGCTCGACGAGATCGACCCGGCCGCCGCCGCCTACTGGCGCGAGCGGCTGGCGCAAGTGCCGCCGGCACCCGCGCTGCCGGTCGACCGACCGCATCCCGCAGTTCAGCGCTTCGAAGCGGGCCGCGTCACGCTGCAACTGCCGGCGGCCATGCTCGATGCCGTGCGCAGGCTCGGCGCCGCCGCCCAGGCCACGCCGTTCATGACGCTGAACGCCGCCTGGCGCCTGCTGCTGGCCCGGCTGAGCGGCGCCACCCGGTTCGTCATCGGTGTGCCGGTCTCCGTGCACCCGGCCGGCGCGGCCGAGTCGTACGTGGGCTTCGGCGTCAACGTGGTGCCGCTGACGGTCGCCGCGATGCCGGAGCAGCCGTTCACCGACTTCCTGCGCAGCGTGCGCACGGAAGTGGCCGATGCGCTGGCGCACCGCGCATTCCCGTTCGCCGACATGGTGCGCGCCGCCGGCCTGGAACGCGATCCGGCCCGGCCGGCGCTCGTGCAGGTGCTGTTCAACTGCGAAGCGCACGACGCATGGCAGGGAGCGGGCGTGGCGACGCGCACCATCGTGCCGCCCGCCACGCACACGAAGTACGAGCTCACGCTCGACGCGCTGCTGGCCACCGACGGCATCGAACTGGTGCTGACCTACTCGGCGGCACTGTTCGACGAAGCCACCGCGCAGACCATGCTGCGCCGCTATGCGCACCTGCTGGAGCGCATCGCCGCGGCGCCGCAACAGCCGCTGGCCGGCTTCGACGCGCTGCTGCCGGAAGAGCGCGAGGCGATCGCGGGGCAGCCGGCGGTGGCGATGAACGAGGGCTGCCTGCACCGCCTGTGTGAGGCTCAGGCCGCGCGCGACCCGGGCGCGGTGGCGTTGCGCTGCGGGGGCGAGACGATGACGTTCGGCGCACTCGATGCCCGCGCCAACCGGCTTGCCCATGCACTGCTGGCGCGTGGTGTCCGGCCCGAGGACCGCGTGGCCGTCTGCCTGCCACGCACGGCCGACCTGCCGGTGGCGCTGCTGGCCGTGCTGAAGGCCGGCGCGGCCTACGTGCCGGTCGACCCAACCTATCCGGCCGCATATGTCGACACGGTGCTGCGCCTGTCCGGCGCGGCGCTGGTGATCACGGCCGCCGGCACCGGCGACGTGGCGCTGGGCGCATGCCCGCGGTTCGTCCTCGACGACGGTGCGCTCGAAACGCATCCGGCGCATGCACCGGCGGTGGACGTCTCGCCGCACCAGCTGGCCTATGTGATCTTCACGTCCGGCTCCACCGGCGAACCGAAAGGGGTGGCGATCGAGCACCGCACCGTGTGCACATTCCTCGACTGGGCCGCCACCGAGTTCACGGCCGAGGAACGGACCGGCATGCTGGCCTCGACGTCGGTGTGCTTCGACCTGTCCGTCTTCGAGCTGTTCCTGCCGCTTGCCCACGGTGGCAGGATCGTCCTGGTCGACAACGTGCTGGCGCTGACGCAGGGCGGCGATGCCGACGACGCCCGGTTTGCCGACGTCACCCTGGTCAATACCGTGCCCAGTGCCGCCGCCGAGCTGGCCCGCGAGCAGTGCCTGCCGCCTGCCGTGCGGGTACTGAACCTGGCCGGCGAAGCGCTGCCGCAGGTGCTGGTCGACGGCGCGCGCGCCCTGTGGCCGCAGCTGACCGTCTGCAACCTGTACGGCCCGACCGAGGACACCACGTATTCCACGTGGCTGCGCCTGGCGCCGGGCGAGGAGGGCGCCGTGACGATCGGCCGCCCGCTGCCGGGTACCCGCCTGTATCTGCTGGACGAGGCGCTGCAGCCGGTGCCGGCCGGCGCGCAGGGTGAAATCTGCCTCGCCGGCAATGGCCTGGCGCGCGGCTACCTGGGCCGCCCCGGCATGACCGCCGAGCGCTTCATTCCCGATCCGCTGTCCGGCAGCGCCGGCAGCCGCATGTACCGCACGGGCGACCTGGGCCGGCTGCTGCCCGACGGCACCGTGGAATACCTGGGCCGCCGCGACGACCAGCTCAAGATCCGCGGCCATCGCGTGGAACTGGGCGCGATCGACGCGGCGCTGCGCGCCGTACCCGGCGTCGAGGCCGGCGCTGTCGTCGCGCATGGCGAACCGGCCCGGCTGGCCGCCTTCTACAGCGCGGGCAGCGACATGGAAGCGCCGCTGCGCGCCGCACTGGCCGAGCGCCTGCCGCGCTGGATGGTGCCGTCCGCGTTCCTCCGCCTGGCGCAACTGCCGCTGACGCCGAACGGCAAGACCGACCGCCGCGCACTGGCCGGGCTGGCGGCGGCGGGTGCCGGCGAACCGCAAACGCATGCCCGGCAGGCGCCCCGCAACGCCGTCGAGGAAGACCTGGCGCAGCGCTTTGCCGTGCACCTGGGCCTCGACCCTGAAGCGGTGGGCATCGACGGCGACTTCTTCGCGCTGGGCGGCCATTCGCTGCTGGCTACGCGGCTGCTGTTCGACGTGAACCAGCACTGGCACGCGGCGCTGCGCCTGTCCGACCTGATGACGCGGCCCACCGTGGCCGAACTGTCGCAAACGCTGCTGGCCGCGCTGGCCGATGGCATGGGCGACCTGCATGAACTGGTGGCCGAAGTGTCCGCCGACACCGCGCGGTAAGGAGAAGAGCATGGATATCATCGACAAGATCGCCGGCCTGTCCCGGTCGCAGACGGAAACGCTGCTGGCGCGCATGCGCGAGCGGCGCGAGGTGGTGGCACGGGGGCAGGGCGTGCCGCAGCTGGTGCCGGATGCCAGCCGCCGCCGCAAGCCGTTCCCGCTGACGGAAATCCAGCAAGCCTACTGGGTGGGCCGGCAGGGCAGCTTCGCGATGGGCAACGTGTCCGCGCACGGCTACCTGGAAATCGAGGCGCGCGGCGCCGACCTGCCACGGCTGGAGCGGGCATTCAACCGCGTCATCGCCCGGCACGACATGCTGCGCGCCGTGGTGCAGTCCGACGGCAACCAGCGCATCCTCGCCGACGTGCCGTATTACCGTTTCAAGGTGGAGGACCTGTCGGCCCTGCCGCCGGCGGAACGCGGCGCGCGGCTGGCCGCGCTGCGCGAGGAACTGTCGCACCAGGTACTGCCGGCCGACATCTGGCCGCTGTTCGAGATCCGTGCCAGCCGGCTGCCGGAAGGCGTGCTGCGGCTGCACCTGTCGCTCGACGTGCTGATCCTCGACGCCCACAGCTTCGACCTGATCAGCGACGACTGGCAGCATTACCACGACCACCCGAATGACGAATTGCCGGCGCTGGCCTTCTCGTTCGCCGACTACGAGGCCGGCTTGCGCCAGATGGAGGACACGCCGGCGTTCCAGGAATCGCTGCGCTACTGGCGCAACCGGCTCGACGACCTGCCGCCGCCGCCGGAGTTCCCGCTGGCGCGCAGTCCGGAATCGATCGACGCGCCGAAGTTCACGCACCGCAGCCTGCGCCTGCCGCGGGCCGACTGGGAAACGCTGAAGAAGCGCGCCGGCGCCCTGCGCATCACGCCGGCCGCGCTGCTGCTGTCGATCTATGCTTGCGTGGTGCGGCGCTGGTCGCAGTCGCCGCGCTTCACGCTGAACCTCACGCTGTTCAACCGGCTGCCGTTCCACCCGGACGTCGACCGGCTGGTCGGCGACTTCACCACCGTCACGCTGCTGGCCTTCGACCTGTCCACGCCGCGCGCCTTTGCCGACATCGCGCTGGGCGTGCAGCGCCAGCTGTGGCAGGACCTCGACCACCGCGCCGTCAGCGGCGTGCGCGTACTGCGCGAACTCACCGAACGCCGGCGCGGCGCCGGCTCGGTCATGATGCCGGTCGTGTTTACCGGCGCCCTCAATAGCGGCAATGGCAGCAATGGCAACGGCAACGCGAGCGCCGCCGCGCATGCGGATGTCGCCCCGCTGGACTGGCTGGGCCATACCGCCTATGCCGTCACGCAAACGCCGCAGGTGTGGCTCGACTGCCAGGCCGGCGAATACGGCGGCGACCTCGCCATCGATTGGGACAGCGTCGATGAGCTGTTCCAGCATGGTTTCGTCGATGCGATGTTCGATGCCTTCACGGGCCTGCTGCAGCGCCTGGCCCGCGATGGCACGGCATGGCAGCAGCCGCGGCTCGACCTGGTGCCCACCGCCCAGCAGGCACTGATGGCGCGCACCAATGCCACGGCCGCGCCGGTGCCGGCCGGGCTGCTGCACGAGCCCCTGCTGGCCCAGTGCCATGCGCGGCCGGACAGCCTGGCCGTGGCCGACGGCAGCCGCACGCTCACGTTCGGTGCGCTGTACCGCGAGTCCAATGCGCTGGCCCATGCGCTGTGCGCCCGCGAAGTGCCGACCGGGGCCCTGGTCGCCGTGATGCTGCCGAAATCGGCCGCCCAGGTGGTGGCCGTGCTGGGCATCCTCGAAGCAGGCACCGCCTACCTGCCCATCGAACCCAGCCTGCCGCAGGAGCGCATCGACGAGGTGCTGCGCCTGTCCGGCGCGGCCGCCGTCGTCACCGACGCGGCCACGCTGCGCCAGCGTTCCATTGCCGGCTGCATGGTCGTCGAGCTGGACTCGCTGGCGCCCGGCACGCCGCGGCCGCTGCCACCCCTGCGGGCACCGACCGACCTGGCCTACGTGATCTACACGTCCGGCTCGACCGGCACGCCGAAGGGCGTGGCCATCGACCACCGCGGTGCGCTGAACACCTGCATCGACGTCAACCAGCGCATGCAGGTGGGCGCGGACGACCGCGTGCTGGGGCTGTCGGCGCTGAACTTCGACCTGTCGGTGTGGGACATCTTCGGCGTGCTGGGCGCCGGCGGCGCACTGGTGCTGCCGGATGCCGGCCATGCGCGCGAACCGGCGCACTGGGCAGGGATCATGGCACGCCACGGCGTCACGCTGTGGAACACGGTGCCGGCACTGCTCGACCTTTACGTCGGCTACCTGCGCGACGTGGCCGAGCGGCCCGACCTGCGCCTGCGGGTGGCCATGATGAGCGGCGACTGGATCTCGCTGGCCCTGCCGGCGCAACTGCGCACGTGGTGCCCGAACGCGGCCATCTACAGCCTGGGCGGCGCGACGGAAGCATCGATCTGGTCGATCCTGCATCCTGTGTCGGAGATCGATCCGGCCTGGCGCAGCATCCCGTACGGCAAGCCGATGGTGAACCAGACCTTCCACGTGCGCGACGCGAACCTCGACAACTGCCCGGTCGGCGTTCCCGGCGAGCTGTGCATCGGCGGCACCGGCGTGGCCGTCGGCTACTGGAAGGATCGGGAGCGCACCGCGCAGGCATTCGTCACCTGCCCGCACAGCGGGGCGCGGCTGTACCGCACGGGCGACCTGGGCCGCTGGCTGCCGGACGGCACGCTGGAAATCCTGGGTCGCATCGATTTCCAGGTGAAGGTCAACGGCTACCGCGTGGAGCTGGGCGAGATCGAAAGCGCGATGAATGCCTGGCCGGGCGTGCAGGCGTCCGTCGCCAACGTGGGTACCGGCAAGGCGGGCCAGCTGGTCGGCTATTACCTGCGCGACGATGGCGGCAGCGCGGGCAAGCTGCAGGGCATCCTGTCGCAACCGGGCCTGCGCCGCCTGCACGGCAGCGAAACGGTACTCGGCGGCGCGGCACCGCGGCGCATCGAGCGTCGCTCCACCCGCGTGTTCGCGGGGGACGCGGTGCCGGCGGCGGCCCTGGCCCGCCTGCTCGAACCGCTGCGCCAGGGCGGCGACGACGGCCTGCCGCGCTACCGCTACGCTTCGGCCGGCGGCCTCTACCCGGTGCAGCTGTACCTGCACATCAGCCGTGTCGACGGGATCGAACCCGGCATCTACTACTACCACCCTGTGCGCAACGCGCTGCAGCAGGTGGCCGCCGGCGTGACGCTGGACGCGGACCTCTACCCGCGCCGCAACCAGCCGATCGCCGCTGCCGCCGCGTTCCGCCTGTTCCTCGTCGGCTCCCGGCAGGCGATCGAGCCGCAATACGGCGCCGTGGCGCCCACGCTGTGCCTGCTGGAGGCGGGTGCCATGAGCCACTTGCTGGAAGACGCCGCCGCGGCGGCCGGCCTGGGCCTCGTGCAACTGGGCGGCTTCGACGCGGAACGTGCCGGCGATCCGTTCGCGCTGGGGGGCGACGCGATGTACCTGCACATGCTGGCCGGCGGTCTGCCGGGCCAGGAAACGGCAGGCAACGCGAACGATCCCGACGCGTCGCTGCCGAAGGCCGCGTTCGAGGAAGGCCTGCGCGCCCACCTGGCCCGCCGCCTGCCCGAGTACATGGTGCCGCGCCAGTTCGTGCGGCTCGAATCGTTGCCGCTGTCGGCCAACGGCAAGGTGGACCGCAAGGCGCTGCCCGAGCCGGTGGCACGGCAGGCGCAGGGCACCGCGCGTGCCGGCGCCGCCAGCCCGCTGGCGGCGGACATCTGCGCGCTGTGGGCCGAAGTGCTCGGCGTGCCGCACGTGAGCCCGGCCGACAACTTCTTCGACCTGGGCGGCACCTCGGTGGACATGATCCGCATCCACACGCGCCTGCAACCGCGCCTGCCGCGCGACGTGAGCCTGCTCGACATGTTCTTCGGCCACCCGACCATCGCCGACCTGGTGCGGCACGTGGAGGGCGAGGCCACGGCGGCCGCGGGTTCGGGCAAGAACAACGACAACAACGACGCACCGCGCGGCCGCCGCCGCCGGGCTCAATGAACACATTCAGGGGAATACCATGAAAGAGAACCAAGTCTCGTCGGGCAAGATCGCGATCATCGGCATCAGCGGCCGCTTCCCGGGCGCGCCCGACGTGGAAAGCTTCTGGAACATGCTGTGCGAAAGCCGCAGCGCGCTGCGCCAGTTCACGCCGGAAGAAATCCGTGCGGGCATCGATGCCCACGACTACCTGACCGTGCCCTATGTCGAGCGGCAGGTGGCCGGCGGCGGCTGGGTCGGCGCCGGCTACCACCTGCCGGACGTGGACAAGTTCGACGCCGGTTTCTTCGGCTACGCGCCCAGCGAGGCGGAGCTGATCGATCCGCAACAGCGGCTGTTCCTGGAAGCGTCGTGGGCGGCGATGGAAGATGCGGGCTACGCGCCGGACGGCTACCGCGGCACGGCGGCCGTGTATGCCGGCACCGGGCTGTCGCGCTACTTCCTGAACAATGTGTATTCCAACCGCGAGATCATGTGCGCATCGGACCGCGACCTGATCGCCGGCATCGGCAACGAACCGGATTACCTCAGCAACCGGGTGGCCTACAAGCTCAATCTCACCGGCCCGTCGGTGACGGTGCAGACCGCGTGCTCCACGTCGCTGGTGGCGATCCACATGGCATGCCAGGCGCTGCGCGCCGGCGAATGCGACCTGTCGCTGGCTGGCGGTTCGATGGCCACCGTGCCGGCCGGCCATGGCTACAACTACACGGAAGGCAGCCTGAACTCGGACGACGGCTGCATCCGCGCCTTCGACGCGGGTGCGAAGGGCACCGTGTTTTCCGAGGGCGGCGTGGGCGTCATCGTCCTGAAGCGCCTGGAAGATGCCGAGGCGGACGACGACAACATCTACGCCGTGATCCGCGGCTCGGCGGTCACGAACGATGGCTCGCACAAGGCCGGCTACACGGCGCCCGGCATCGATGGCCAGGTGGAAGCGGTCACGCGGGCACTGAAGGCCGCTCGCACGAACCCGGACGACATCGGCTACATCGAGGCGCACGGCACCGGTACGTCGCTGGGCGACCCGATCGAGATCACGGCCTTGACGCGCGCATTCCGCGTCCACACCGACCGCAGCGCCTACTGCGCGATCGGGTCCGTGAAAACCAACGTGGGCCACCTGGCGCCGGCCGCCGGCGTGGCCGGCGTGATCAAGGCTGCGCTGGCGGCGCGCTCCGGCATGCTGCCCCCGAGCCTGCATTTCGATACGCCGAATCCGCGCATCGATTTCCCGGCGACGCCGTTCTTCGTCAACGACCGGCTGAACGAATGGCGCACCGCACCCGGCCGCAAGCGGGTGGCCGCCGTCAGCTCGTTCGGCATCGGCGGCACCAATGCGCACCTGATCCTGGAAGAACCGCCGATCACGAAGCCCACCGTGTCGGGCGAGAAGCTGCGGATCTTCCCGCTGTCGGCGAAAACGCCCGGTGCGCTGGGCCGCGCCGCCGGCCAGCTGGCCCGCTTCCTCGAACGCCATCCGGAAACGGACCTGGACGACGTGGCCTTCACGCTGCAGGAGGGCCGCCGCGCATTCGACCTGCGGGGCGCCGTGGTCGCGCGCAATGCGGCCGAACTGATCGACAACCTGGACAGGCTGGCGAAGGAGCCGGGCAAGACGCCGGCACTGCCGGCCACGAAAAAACTGGCCCTGCTGTTCACGGGCCAGGGCGCGCAATATGCCGGCATGGCGCGCGAGCTGCATGCGGGCTGCAGCGTTTTCCGCGACACGTTCGATGCCTGCTGCGCCACGCTGGCCCGGCACCTCGACACCGACCTGGCCCGGCTGCTGCTGACGGCCACGCCCACGGAGGCGGACAGCGCGCTGCTGCGTGAAACGCGCTATGCCCAACCGGCACTGTTCACCGTCGAATATGCGCTGGCAATGCAGTTGCAGGCATGGAAGATCGTGCCCGCCGCGCTGCTGGGTCACAGCCTGGGCGAATACGTGGCCGCCACCGTGGCAGGCGTGTTCACGCTGGACGATGCGCTGCGCCTGGTGGCGCTGCGCGGCCGCCTGATGCACGCGATGCCGCCCGGCGCCATGCTGTCGATCGGCGGTGGCGAAGCCGAAGCGCGTGGCTGCCTGCGCGAAGGCATCGAGCTGGCCGCCGTCAACAGCCCGCGCGCCAGCGTCGTTGCCGGCCCGCTGGCGGCCATCGATGCGCTGGCGGCAGAGCTGGAAGCCGCCGGCACCGGCTGCCGCAGGCTGCAGACGTCGCACGCGTTCCACTCGGCGATGATGCAACCCATTGCCGGGCAATTCCGCGCCGCCGTCGCCGCGGCCGCGCCGCGGGCGCCGGCGATGCCGGTCGTGTCGAACGTCACCGGCACCTGGCTGACGGCGGCCGAGGCCACCGACCCCGATTACTGGGTGCGCCACCTGCTGTCGCCCGTGCTGTTCCAGGCCGGGGTGCAAACGCTGCTGGCCGATGGCTGCGGCTTCCTCGTCGAAGCCGGCCCGGCGGGCGTGCTGAGCACTTTCGTGCGCCACATCGCCGGGACGGTCGCGGGCAAGCCCACGGCGGTGGCTGTGCCGCTGATGCGCCATCCGCAGGATGTGCTGCCTGCCGACCGCTTCCTGCTGGCCGCGCTGGGCAACCTGTGGGCAGCAGGCAATGCGCTCGACTATGCCGGCGTCGATGCGTTCAACCTGGGTCGCCGCATTCCGCTGCCCACCTATCCGTTCGCGCGCGAACGCCACTGGATGGAACCGCCGCTGGCGCCGAGCGGCACCCTCGATGGGGGGCTGCGCCGCAGCGCCGACATGGGCGAATGGTTCCATGCGGCGTCGTGGCGCCGGCAGCCGTGGCTGGACGCCGTGCCCGCGCTCGCTGGCCGCAACGTGCTGCTGCTCGCGCACGACGACGCGCAGGGCAATGCGCTGGCAGCGGCCCTGCGCGCCGCCGGCGCCACCGTGGCCTGCGCCGAGCCGGGCCCCGCGTTCGGCGTGGTGGACGACGGCGCGTACTGGGTACGCCCGGACCAGGCGGCCGACTGGGAAGCGCTGGCGCGGCATGCCGGCAAGCCCGATGCGATCGTCCATGCCTGGCTGCTGCCGGCAAGCGGCGGCGACTCCGTCGCCAACAGCGGCGCCACCCTGGAACTGGGCTTTCATACGCTGCTGGCGCTGACGCAGGCATTCGGCAACGACGCCGGTGAACGGCTGCCGCTGCTGTCCGTGGCCTGCGAAGTGTTCGACGTGCAGCCGGGCGAAGCGGTCGATGCCGTGAAGGCCACGATGCTGGGCGCGCACCTGGCGATCGGCTACGAACACCGCGCCATCGCCAGCCGCGTGCTGGATCTTCCGGCTGGCTCGGACGGCATCGCCCGGTGCATGCTCGACGAACTGGCCCGCCTGCAGGCGGCGCCGCATGCGCCGGCCGGCCCGGCGGACCAGTTCGTGGCCGAACGGAACGGCGCGCGCTGGCTGGCCCATGTGGAGACGATGGCGGTGCCGGAGCCGGCGATGCCGGCCGCGCTGGCGGCCGAGGGCACGTACCTCGTCACCGGCGGGCTCGGAGGCCTGGGCCTGGAATTCGCCGACGAGCTGGTGGAACGCGGTGCGCGCCACCTGGTGCTGGTGGGCCGCAACGCGCTGCCGCCGCAGGCCGAATGGAACGCGTGGCTGGCCGCGCATCCGGACGATGCCGCGGGCCGCGAACGTATTCGCCGCCTGCAGCGCATGGCGGCGCGTGGCGCCCGGGTCGTCACCGAACGTTGCGACATCACCGACCCCGCCGCGGTGCGCGCGATGGTCGAACGCGTGCAGGGTGCCATGCCGCCGGTGCGCGGCGTCGTGCACGCGGCCGGTATCGCCGGTGCCGGCATGATGGCGCTGAAGACCCGTGCCCAGGCCGATGCCGTGCTCGCGCCGAAAGTGCTGGGCGCGCTGGCGCTGGAAGCTGCGCTGGCTGTGCAGCCTCCGGGCACTGCGCTGGCCGGCCAGCCACTCGATTTCTTCGTTGTCGTGTCGTCGCTGTTCGGCACGATCGGCGGCGTGGGCCAGGCCGATTACGCGGCCGCCAACGCCTTCCTCGATGCGTTTGCCCGCAGCCGCAGCGCACGCGGCCAGCGCACGCTGTCGCTGGCCTATGGCGGCTGGCGCGAGGTCGGTATGGCGGTCGCTATGGGGCATACCACCTCCGCCCCGGCGCTGCCGGCCGGCCGCACGCTGGCCCACCCGTATTTGTTCAGCCGCGCCGACGAAGGCGCCACGCTGCGGTACACCGCGCACCTGCGTGCGCAGGACCATTGGGCGCTGCAGGACCACCGCATCCACGGCACGCCCGTGATGCCGGGCACGGCGCTGATCGAGATGGTGCGCGCCGCATGGCAGGAAGCCGCTGGCGGCGGCGAAGCCTGCACCCTGAGCGACGTGTTCTTCTACCGCCCGCTGTTCGTGCCGGCCGACCGGCTGGTCACGGTCGACGTGCTGCTGCAGCGCGCCGGCGACGGTTATTCGGTCGAGGTGAAGGAGGGCGACAGCCCCGTGTTGTCGGCCACCGTGTCGGCTGGCGCGACGGAAGTCCCGACCAAGGCCGACCTGGCGGCCATCGCCGAGGAATGCCGTGACGACATGCTGGACTTCCCCGGCGGCGCCGCGGCGATGGTGGGCGAGGATGGCTTCCTGGAGCTGGGCCGCCACTGGCAGGTGGTGCGCCGCATCCGCCTCGGCGGGCGGCAACTGCTGGGCGAGCTGGCGCTGCCGGACGGCGTGGCGGATGATGCCGCGCTGGGCCTGCATCCGGCCTTGCTGGACATGGCCACCGGCCCGATCACCGGCCACCTGCTGGCGCGGCTGGACCTGGGGCTGCAGGACGAATACCTGCCGTTCACGTACGGCACCCTGGCCGTGCACGGCCGGCTGGGTACGCACCTGTACAGCCACGTGAAGTTCGCCGGCATGTCCGACGACCGCGACGTGATCCGCTTCGACATCGCGCTGTATGCGCCGGATGGCACGGTGCTGGCCGAGGTGGCGGACTTCCAGCTGCGCCGGGTTCCAGCCGGCGCATTGGCGGCAAAGCCTGCCGCCGCCGCACTGGCGGTGGACGATGGCTCGATCTCCCCGCAGGAAGGGCGCGCGCTGTTTGCCCGTGCCCTCGCGCTGCGGAACGGCGGACACTGGATCGTCAACCCGCACCCGGTCGAAGCGCTGTTGCGCAAGCTGCGCGACGAGCGCATCGCCCCGGCTGCCACGCCCGCGGAAAAGAAAAAGGTGGTGCGCGAGGACGTGATCGCCGCGCCGCCCACCAACCCCACCGAGGAAGTGCTGGTGGGGATCATCGAGGGCGCATTGGGTATCACCCCGGTCGGCATCCACGACAACTTCTTCGACCTGGGTATCGATTCCGTGATCGGTATCCAGGTGGTGTCGCATGCCCGCAAGCATGGCGTGCTGCTGAAACCGAACCAGCTGTTCGAACACCAGACGGTGGCCGAGCTGGCGGCCGTGGCTGGCGCGGTTGACGACCCGGCGCCCCCTTCGTCCGCACCGCAGGCACCGGCGCCCGAGCCGGAACCGGCAACCGCCGACGACCTGGATGCCGTGCTGCACGCGCTGGCCGATTGAATACCGGATGAACGACACAAGAGACTCGAGAGCGACCATGAACAAGCAGGACATACAGGAAGTACACCGGCTTACGCCACTCCAGCAGGGCATGCTGTTCCACACGCTGGAGGCGCCGGGCAGCGGTGTCTACGTCGAGCAGTTCGCCTGCCCGGCGGCCGGGCGGATCGATGGCGCGCGCTGGCAGGCGGCGTGGAACATGGTGCTGGGCGCCTGCCCGGTACTGCGCGCCGCCATCGCCTGGGAAGGTCTCGAGCATCCGCTGCTGGTGGTGACGAAGCTGGCGGCGATCGACGTGGTCGAGATCGATGCCACGGGCGACGACGACACGGCCTTCGCCGCGCGCCTGGATGCCCTGCGCCGCGACGAAGCGGCGCGTGGTTTCGACCTGCGCCGCCCGCCCTTGCTGCGCCAGGCGCTGCTGCATCGCGAAGGGCGCAGCGTGGTGTTCTGGACCTACCACCACGTGCTGCTCGATGGCTGGTCGGCCTTCGTGGTGCTGGGTTCACTGCTGTCCGCCTATGCCGCGCTGACCGATGGCGCGGCATGGCAGCCGCGTCCGGTGCCAGGCTGGGGCGATTACCTGGGCTGGCTGCGCAGCCGCGACAAGGTTGCCGCGGAAGGATACTGGCGCGGGCAGATGGAAGGCTTCCATGCGCCCACGCCGCTTGGCCTGGTCAAGCGCCCGGCACCGGACAGCGGCGCCGATGCCGGCGCCACGGCGACGGCGGAACTGGGCGAGGCACTGGGCAACCGCTTGCGCGACACGGCCCGTGTCCTCCGCGTCACGCCCGGCACGCTGCTGCAGGCCGCCTGGGCGCACCTGCTGGCCCTCTACAGCGGCGAGGACGACGTGGTATTCGGCGCCACCGTCGCTGGCCGGCCGCCCGAGCTGGCCGGCGCGGATGCGATGGTGGGCCTGTTCATCAACACGGTGCCGGTGCGCGTGCGCATCGATCCGGCCGAAACGGTGCGCGGCTTCGCCACCCGGCTGGGCGCCGCGCTGGTGGCGCAGCGCGAACACGAACATGCGTCGCTGACGGAAATCGCCGGCTGGAGCGAGGTGCCGCGCGGCCGCGCGTTGTTCGATTCCATGCTGGCCATCGAATCGTTCCCGTACACGGAAGGTTTCAGCCTGCCGGACGTCAGCGTATGGCAGCACACGAATTTTCCGCTGGCCCTGGTCATCGACCCGGTCGGCCGCATGCGCATCAAGGCGCTGTACGACGCGCGCCAGTTCGACGGCAGTGCGGTGGCAGGGCTGCTGGCCCAGTACCGCGCGCTGCTGTCGCGGATGGTGAGTGACGTGGACCTGCCGGTCGGCATGCTGTCGATCGCCCCGGACGGCGACATGGCACTGCAGGACGCCTGGAACCACCGCCCCGCCATGGATGTGGCATCGGACCTGGGCGAGCTGTTTGCGCGGCAGGTGGCTGAACGGCCCGACGCGCCGGCCATCGTGTCGGACGAGGGACACGCCACCTATGCGGAACTCGACCTGCACGCGCGACGCCTTGGCGCCCGGCTGCTGGCCGCCGGCGTGCACGCGGGCGACACGGTGGCTTTCGCGTTCGAGCCCGGCGTGCCGATGATCGCCGCGCTGGTGGCGATTGCGCGCCTCGGCTGTGCGTATGCGCCGCTCGACACACGCCTGCCGGCGGCGCGGCTGGCGCAGATGGTGACCGACCTGGGCATCCGCCATGTGGTGACGGACGACGCGCATGCGGCGTTGTTCGACATCGCCGGCGTGACGATCCTGCTGGCCGGTCACGATGAGCGGGATGTGCCAATGAAGGATTGGCCGGAGAGCGATCCGGCACGCATCCTGTACGTGATCCACACGTCCGGCTCCACTGGCAAGCCGAAGGCGGCCGGCGTGTACCACGACAGTTTTACCCGCTTCATCGGCTGGTGGAACAAGGAGTTCGCCTTTGCGTCGGGCGAACGCTGCCTGCTCGTCAACAAGATCACGTTCGACCTGGCGCAGAAGTGCGTGTGGGGCGCCCTGACGACGGGCGGCATCCTGCACCTGGCGCCCACGCGCCACTTCGACCCGCTGCATGCGCGCGAGCAGGTGGCCGGGCATGGCATCGGCTGGATCAACTGCACGCCGAGCATGGCCTATGCCATGGTCGAAGCGGACTCCGGTCACCGTCCTTCTCGACATGACGCGCTGGCATCGCTGCGGCTGCTGTTCGTCGGCGGCGAGCCGGTCGACAAGCGCCGGCTGGCGCCGTGGCTGCTGTCGCCGGCTTGCACGACGGCGCTGGTCAACACCTATGGCCCGACCGAATGCACGGACCTGTGCACCACGCACCGCTTCGGTCGTGACGAGTTCATGGACCTGGAAGCGCCCGTTACCGTGGGCAGCGTGCTGCCCGGCCTGGCCGTACACGTGCTGGACCGTTTCGGCAACCGCCTGCCGGCCGGCGTGACGGGCGAGGTGGCGATCGCCGGCGGTTCGGTGGGCGCCGGCTACCTGAACAACGCGCAAATGAGCGCTGCCAAATTCCTGCCCGATCCGGACAGGGAGGGCGCGCGGCTGTATTTGACGGGCGACCTGGGTTACTACCGCGCCGACGGCACGCTGGTCGTGCACGGCCGCGTCGACTTCCAGGTGAAGCTGCGCGGCTACCGCATCGAGCTGGATGCGATCGGCCATGAGCTGCGTGGCCACCCGGCCGTGCTCGACGCCGTTGCCGCCGTGACACCGGATGGCCAGCGCCTGGTCGCCTACGTGGTGCCGGAGGGGGGCGCCGCGTGGACGCCCGCACTGCAGGAAGCATGCCGCGCCTGGCTGGCTGCCCGGCTGCCCGAGTACATGGTGCCGGCGTGCTACATGCCGCTGGCCGCGCTGCCGCTGAACGCGAACGGCAAGCTCGATCGCGGTGCGCTGCCGGCCCCGGACATGAGCAATGCGGACACGGTGAAAATCGCGCCGCGCGACGACATCGAGGCAAGGCTGGCCGGCATCTGGGCCGCCGTGCTGGGCACGGACGATTTCGGCGTCACGGACAATTTCTTCGACCTGGGCGGCCATTCGCTGTCGATCACGCAGGCGTATGCGCGGCTGCAGAAAACGTTCGGCGTGCGCATTCCGCTGTCCGTGCTGTTCGAGCAGCCGACCATCGCCGGGCAGGCTGCCGCCCTGCGCGAGGCCGGCGCGGATGGCACGGATGGTGCGAAGGCCCAGGCCGCGGCGCGGCAGCCGGCGATCACCGCCGGCCAGCGGCCCGAACGCCTGCCGCTGTCGTTCTCGCAATCGCGGCTGTGGTTCCTGCACCAGTATGAACCGGCCAGCATGGCCTACCACGTGCCGAACGCGCTGCCGCTGGCCGGCACCGTCGACCGCGCGGCGCTGCAAGGGGCGCTGGACTGGCTGCACGCCCGCCATGAATCGCTGCGCACCCGCTATCCCGAGGCGGAGGGCATGCCATGGCAGGAGGTGCTGGCACCGGCGCCCGTGGCGCTCGGCTATGACGACCTGCGCGACGTACCCGACGCCGCCGGGCGCCTGTCCGCCATCGCCACCGCCGAGGCGGCGCAGCCGTTCGACCTGCGTGCCGGCCCGGTAGCCCGCTACCGGCTGGTGCAGGGCGACGACCGGGCCATCCTGCTCGTGTCGCTGCACCATATCGCCACCGATGGCTGGTCGATGGACGTGATGATGCGCGAACTGTCGTCCGCTTACGCCGCGTTCGCCGCCGGCGGTGCGCCCCAGGCGGCGCCGTTGCCGATCCAGTATGCGGACTATGCGCTGTGGCAGCGTGCCGACCTGGCCGGCGACAAGCGCGCCCGGCTCGTCGATTACTGGCGCGCGGAACTCGACGACAGCCAGCCGCAGATCGCGCTGCCGTATGACTTCTCGCGACCCGCCGCGCGGTCGTCGGTTGGCGGCCTGCATGTGTCGCACATTCCCGCGGATGTCTGCGCGGGAATGCGCGGTATTGCCGGCAGCGATACCACGGCGTTCATGACGTGGCTGGCGCTGTACGACCTGCTGCTGTACCGCTGGAGCGGCCAGCCGGACTTCAACGTGGGCAGCCCGATCGCCAACCGCAACCTGGAGGAAACCGAGGGCGTGATCGGCTTCTTCGTCAACACGCTGGTGCTGCGCGCCCGCATGGACGGCGGCCAGACCTTTGCCGGCCTGCTGGACGACGTGCGCCGCACCGCGCGCGCCGCCTACGACCATGCCGAGCTGCCGTTCGAGTTGCTGGTGGACGAGCTGAACCCGCCGCGCAGCGCCAATACGCTGCCGTTCTTCCAGGTTGGTTTTGCGCTGCAGCGCGCCTACGAGGACACGTCGCTGATCGACACCACCGAATGGATTTCCCGCTTCGACCTGCAACTGGTGCTGCATGAAAGCGCCGATGGCGGCCTGCGCGCGCACTGGGAATATGCACGCGACCTGTTCCTGCCCGAAACGGTGGCGCGGCTGGCCGACTCGTTCGCGCTGCTCGCGCGGCAGGTGGCCGAGGCACCGGCCACGCCGCTGCGCAACCTGGCGGTGGTCGACGGCGCCACGCGCGAAAAGATGCTGGCGCTGGCGCAGGGCAGCAAGCCGGCATTGCCGGACGCCTCCGTGCATGGCCTGTTCGCCCGACAGGCGCTGCTGGCGCCAGAGACTGTCGCGCTGGTGCAGGGCGAGCGGCAACTGGGCTACGATGAACTGAACCGCCGCGCCAACCGGCTGGCCCATCACCTGCTCGGGGCAGGCGTGGCACCGGGCGGCATCGTGGGCGTGGCACTGCCACGCAGCCCGCAACTGATCGTCGCGCTGCTGGCCGTGCTGAAGGCCGGCTGCGCTTACCTGCCGCTCGATACGGAATATCCGCGCGAACGCACCGCCTACATGCTCGCGAACGCGGGCGCCGCGGCCGTGCTGACGAACGCCGACGGCGCCGCGCTGCTGCCCGCATTCGACGGTGTCGTGCTGGATGTCGACGCACCGCAAGTCGTGGCGCAGCGCGATGCCAACCCGGACGTGCCGCACGATCCGCGGGCGCTGGCCTACGTGATGTACACGTCCGGCACCACCGGCAAGCCGAAGGGCGTGATGATCGAGCACCGCAGCATCGTGCGGCTGGTACGCGAAGCCGACTATGCCGACTTTTCCACGGACTGCACGTACCTGCAATATGCACCGGTGGGCTTCGATGCCTCCACGTTCGAGATCTGGGGCAGCCTGCTGAACGGTGCGCGGCTCGTGCAGGCGCCCGCCGGCGTGGTGGGCCTGGACCAGCTGGCCGGGCTGATCGCCGGAGAGCGGATCGACACGGCGTTCGTGACGGCCGCGCTGTTCAACCAGCTGGTGGACCAGCACCCGGAAGCGCTGGCCGGCGTGCGCCAGTTGCTGACGGGCGGCGAGGCGATGTCGTCGCCGCACGCCGCGCGGGCAATCGACGCCATGCAGGCGGGGAGTGGGGGACAACTGATCCACGTATACGGCCCGACCGAGTGCACCACCTTCGCCACGGCCGGGAAGGTGAGCATGGCCGGCGCGCTGGCCGGCACGGTGCCGATCGGCCGGCCAATTGCGCATACCGACACCTATGTGCTGGACGATGCGATGGAACCGGTGCCGTGCAATGTGCCGGGCGAGCTGTATATCGGCGGCGCCGGCGTGGCGCGCGGCTACCTGAACGCGCCGCAGCAGAGCGCCGAGCGCTTCGTGGCCGATCCCTTCGCGGTTGATGGTCTTAGAGGCGATGGTGCCAGCGCGGGTGCGCGGCTGTACCGCACCGGCGACAAGGTGCGCTGGAAGGCCGATGGCACGCTGGAATTCCTCGGCCGGATGGATGACCAGGTGAAGATCCGCGGCTACCGGATCGAGCCGGCCGAGATCGAGGCGCAACTGGCGGCCTGCCCGGGTGTCGGCGGTGCGCTCGTGCTGGCGCTGGGCGACAGTGCCGACAAGCGCCTGGTGGCCTACGTGACGCTTGCCGATGCCGGCGCTGATGCTGATGCTTCCGTCACCCCAGCCCTGTTGCGCGACTACCTGGCGCAGCGGCTGCCCGCCTTCATGGTGCCGGGCGCCTACGTGCTGCTGGACCGTTTTCCGGTCACCGCGAACGGCAAGGTCGACCGCCGTGCGCTGCCGTTGCCGGATGCCGATGCGCTTGGCGCCGGCGACTACGTGGCGCCGGAAACACCGCTCGAACAGTCGATCGCCATGGTCTGGGGCGAGATGCTGGGCCTGGAGCGGGTCGGCGTGACGGCCGATTTCTTCGCGCTGGGCGGCAATTCGCTGACGGCCACCCAGCTGCTGGCGCGGGTGCGCGCCTCGCTCGGCCATACGGTCACGCTGCCCGAATTCTTCAGCGAGCCGACCGTGCGGGCGATGGCGTTCCGCATCGAGCATGCCGACACGGCCCGCGCCATGGATGCGGCGGAAAGCCGGCTCGATGGCGAGGCCGAATCCGCGCTCGTGCTGCCGGAACCGCTGCCGCCGCTGGCATCGAGCCTGGAGCACGTGCTGCTGACGGGCGCCACGGGCTTCGTGGGCGCCTACGTGGCGGCCGAGATGCTGGACCGCTGGCCGCGCGTGACGCTGCACTGTCACGTGCGCGCGGCGCATCCGGCCGCCGGCCTGCGCCGCCTGCGCGACAACCTCGATCAATACGGCCTGTGGAAGGAGGGCTATGCCGCCCGCATCCGCGTGCTGACGGGCGACCTGGCCGACCCGCACCTGGGCCTGGACGACGACCACTACGCCACGCTGGCGCACGACGTGGACCTGGTGGTGCACAACGCCTCGCGCCTGAACCACGTGCTGCCATACCAGGCGCTGCGCCGGGATAACGTGGAGCCGACGCGGGGCCTGCTGGCGCTGGCCGCCACGGCCAAGCGCAAGGGCTTCGTCCTGGTATCGACCGCCGGCGTGCTGCAGGGCGAGAATGGCGGTACCTTCGACGAGGACGTGCGGGTCGAAGGCATCGGCCAGAGCGTTCGCGAAGGCTACAACGCCAGCAAGTGGGTGTCCGAACTGATGGTGCGCCGCGCCGCCCGGGCCGGCATTCCGGCCCAGATCATGCGGCTGGGCCGCGTGGTCGTTGACAGCCGCAGCGGGGCAGGGCGGATGGACGATTTCGTGGCGCTGTTCGTGCGCACCTGCCTGAACGTGGGCGCATGGCCCGACCGGCCGTTCGTCGAGCAGTTCGTGCCGGTCGACCACGTGGCGCGCGCCATCACGGCGCTGGCCGCCGACTACACCAGCACCGGCGTGCACCACCTGGTCGGCGACGACAAGCGCGACTGGAGCCGGCTGCTGCCCGACTTCGTCGACTGCGCCGGCGCGGGCCTGAAGCGCATGCCTATCCGCGACTGGGTGGACGCCGTCAAGGAACGCAGCGCGGTAGAACCGCTGCCGTTCGCCCCCTACCTGTTCTGGTGGGACACCGACGCCGCGGCGCCGGAAGAAAAGCGCCTGAAGGTGAAGCAGGCAAAAACCGTGCGCCGGCTGGCCGGCCATGGCCTGCGCGAACCGCGCATCGAGACCGAGGCATGGCAGCGCTATGTCGGCGACATCTTCGCGACCGAGGGCATGGCCATGACGCTGAAAAAGCGCGGCATCTTCGGTTGAACAAATCCCACAATCGATTACATATCCTGGAGAAAATCATGAATTCGACTGCCTACAATGTGGTTCGTAACGAAGAAGACCAGTACTCGGTCTGGCCCGCCTACCGACCGGTTCCCGCAGGCTGGATCACCATCGGCGACGCGGCAGACCGCGAGACCTGCCTCGAGCGCATCGAGCAATTGTGGACCGACATGCGGCCGCGCAGCCTGCGCGCCGCGAAGGAGCAGTAGTCATGCCTACCCTGCGTACCATCACCTTCGGCTGCCTGCTGGACGGCGCCGCCCCCGGCGACACCGCCGCCACCGCGCGCCGGTTCTTTGCCCATGCCCGGCGCCTGCTCGACGAAGCCGGCTTGGCGGCCCGCTGCTTGCGCTACGTGGCGCCACCCGTCGAGCAATGGCTGCCGGGCGGCGACCCGGCCACCGCCGGCCGTGTCGCCGTGCAGCTCGAGCAGGCGCTGGGCGAGGACATCTGGTGCTGCCTGCCGGGCCCGGCCTGCGACACGCACGACAGCGTGGGCCGGCGCGTGGACCTGATCGATGCGATCGTGGGCGGAACGCGCCACGTGTTCACGAACATGCGCGTGGCCGGCGAGCAGGGCCTGCACAATGAGGCCGTGGCCGCCGCCGCCGAAACGATGGCTCGGCTGGGCACCACGGTGGCGCGCCAGCAGGACAATTTCCGCTTTGCCGCGCTGGCGTGGATCAAGCCGGCCACGCCGTACTTTCCGGCCGCCTGGCACGACGGCGCACCGGGCTTCTCGGTGGCGCTGGAACTGGCCGGGCCATTCCTGGCAGCGTGCCGCGAGCATGACAACTTCGCCGACCGGCTCGACGCCTGCCGCCAGGAGCTCACCAGCCGCGTGGCGCAAACGCTGCCTGTGCTGATGCGGCTGGCGCGGGAGCAAGGCGTGCGCTTCCTGGGCTACGACCTGTCGCTGGCACCGTTCCCCGGTGACGAGACGAGCGCCGTGGCCGTCGTCGAAAGCATGAACGGCAGCCGCATCGGCCAGCTCGACTTCATGTTCGCGCTGTACGCCGTGAACGACATGCTGCAGCACGCGCTGCCCAGCCTGCCGATGGTGGGCTTCAACGGCACGATGCTGTCCGTGCTCGAGGACACGCGGCTGGCCGAAGCCACGGCCGCCGGCGACGTGGGCGTGAAGGACCTGCTGCTGCTGTCCACCGTGTGCGGCTGCGGGCTGGACATGATCCCCGTGTCCGCCGACAGCGACCCGGCCCGGCTGGCCACCCTGGTGCGGGCCATTTCCACCATCGCGCAGAAGTGGCGCAAGCCCCTGATCGCGCGGCTGCTGCCGGCCACGACGAATGCGCGCGGCATCACCCGCTTCGAGCACGACTTCATCGTCAACACGGCCGTGCTGCGCCTCGATACACCGTCTTTCATGCCGACCGAGCGGGTCGGCGTCTTTGAACCGCTGCGCCGCGCAGCCTGAGGAGAACATCGTGAATCCCTGGTTTACCCATTTTTCCCGCCCTGCCCCGAACGCCGGCGCGCGCCTGCTTTGCCTGCCCAGTTCGGGCGGCGGTTCCACGCTGTACCGGCCGTGGCTGGGTGGACTGGAGGACATCGAACTGCATGCCGCGCTGCTGCCCGGCCGCGAGCGGCGCATGCTGGAACCGCCGGTACAGTCGATGACCGCGATGGTCGACGGCCTGGTGCCGGCCGTGGCCGCACTGGCCGACAAGCCGTATTTCCTGTTCGGCCACAGCATGGGCGCGCTGATCGCGTTCGAGCTGGCGCGCGCACTCATCGCGCGCGGCATCAACCCGCCGCGCCGGTTGTTCGTGTCGGCGTTCCGGGCGCCGCACCTGCCGAATCCGAAGCGCGACCTGCATGCGCTGCCCGACGACGAGTTCATCGACGCGCTGCGCGAATACGGCGGCACGCCGGATGCCGTGCTGCGCCACCGCGAAACGATGGATGTGCTGCTGCCGATGCTGCGCGCCGATTTCCGCATGCATGAAACTTATCGCCACCACGAAGCCCGTCCGCTGCCGGTGCCGATCACGGCACTGGCCGGCCGCGCCGACGATGCCGTGCCGGCCAGCCAGATGAGCGGCTGGGCGAAACACACCGATGCCGGCTTCGCGATGCGCCATTTCGACGGCGCCCATTTCTTCATCCACGACAGTCGCGATGCCGTGCTGAAGGCACTGGGGGAGGCGATCCATGAAGAACTTGTATTTGCCTGAGGATGCGCCGCTGCTCGTGTGGGTGCGCACGGCCAACGTGGCGACGGCGCTGCCACTGGCGGAAGGCTGGCTCACCGTGGCCGAGCGGGAACGGGCACGAAGGTTCGTGTTCGACGGCGACCGGGCCGACTTCCTGGCGAGCCGCTTCCTGTTGCGCCGCGTGTTGGCCGAACTGGCCGATACGTTGCCGGAGGGCCTGGCGTTCGAGACGAACCGCTGGGGCAAGCCGGCGCTGTGCGGCCGGCCGGACCTGACGTTCAACCTGTCGCACTGCCGCGGCGGCGCCGTGCTGCTGACCGGCGCCGGCGCGGCGGCCGGCGTGGACATCGAACCGGTACAACCCGGCCGTGCCGACCCGCTCGTGGCCCAGCGGCTGTTCCACCGCGCCGAGCAGATCCAGCTGCTCGGCAGCCCGCGCAGCGGCTACGACCGCCTGTTCCTGCGCTTCTGGACGCTGAAGGAAGCCGTGCTGAAGGCCGAGGGCAGTGGCCTGGCGCTGCCGCTCGATGCGTTTGCCGTGCTGCTCGACGGCGACACGATCGTGCCGCTGACGGTGCCCGCCACCTTGGCCGCCCGTCCGTTCGCGTTCGGCCAGGCGGAGCTGGCGCCGGACCTCGTCTGTGCCTGGGCGCGCGTGTCCGGTGACGGGCAACTGCCGACCGTGTGGCAACTGGGCGCGCGCGGCGCCGTGCAGCCGGCCCCGCAGGTGCGGCTGGGCATGGGCAGCTACCGGCCGCGTGCGGCTGCCGGGCGGGTGGCGCGCAGCGCTGTTGCGGGAAAACTACCAAGCCGGGTGCCTGCCGCGGAGGCATGCTGAGAGAGGGAGGCAAGGGGCGTGTCGAGTGGGTGAAGAGGGTACAATAGCCGCATTTCCAGGCTGCCCCCGTTTTTTCGCGCCTGCTTAACATATTGATCATCAAAGGTTTTTCATGAGTCTGAAATGCGGCATCGTCGGCCTGCCCAACGTCGGCAAGTCCACCCTCTTCAATGCGCTGACCAAGGCCGGCATCCCCGCCGAAAACTATCCGTTCTGCACGATCGAACCGAACGTCGGCGTGGTCGAGGTGCCGGATCCCCGCCTGAACAAGCTGGCCGAGATCGTCAAGCCCGAGCGCATCGTCAATGCGATCGTCGAATTCGTCGACATCGCCGGCCTGGTGGCCGGTGCGTCGCAGGGCGAAGGCCTGGGCAACCAGTTCCTGGCCCACATCCGCGAAACGGACGCCATCGTCAACGTGGTGCGCTGCTTCGAAGATGAAAACGTGATCCACGTGGCCGGCAAGGTCAGCCCGCTGGACGATATCGCCGTGATCCAGACCGAGCTGGCGCTGGCCGACATGGGCACCGTGGAGAAGGCAATCCACCGCGAAAACAAGAAAGCCCGCTCCGGCGACAAGGATGCCGCCAAGCTGGTGGCGCTGCTGGAAAAAGTGCTGCCGGCGCTGAACGACGCAAAACCTGTTCGCGCGCTGGGCCTGTCGGCCGACGAAATGGACATCATCAAGCCGCTGTGCCTGATCACGGCCAAGCCGGCGATGTACGTGGCCAACGTGTCCGATACCGGTTTCAAGGACAACCCGCTGCTGGACCAGCTGACCGCCTACGCGGCCGAGCAGAACGCGCCGATCGTGGCGATCTGCGCATCGATCGAAGCGGAAATCGCCGACCTGGACGACGCCGACAAGGCCGAGTTCCTGGCCGACATGGGCATGGACGAGCCGGGCCTCGACCGCCTGATCCGCGCCGGCTTCAAGCTGCTGGGCCTGCAGACCTACTTCACCGCCGGCGTGAAGGAAGTGCGCGCGTGGACGATCCACGTGGGCGACACCGCGCCGCAAGCTGCCGGCGTGATCCACACCGACTTCGAGCGCGGCTTCATCCGCGCGCAAACCATTGCCTTTGATGACTTCATCGCGTTCAAGGGTGAAGCGGGCGCCAAGGAAGCGGGCAAGATGCGCGCCGAAGGCAAGGAATATGTGGTGAAGGATGGGGATGTGTTGAACTTCCTGTTCAACGTGTAAGTAAGGATGAGATCGGTTCCGACGGATTCCGATCGACGAAGATGGCCCCGGTTTCTACGTGGAACCGGGGCCATTTTTTTGCTTGCGAGACCGGCAGGCCTCTCCAGCCATTGGCAGACCACCCCTGAAGTAGAATGCATCTCACTCGCTCCCGCGAGCCTGTAACGCATCAGAGGAAGCCAATGACCAACAAGTCATCACATTTCGACACCTTCGGCCAGCCGAGTACCGGCCAGCATCGCGAACTGGGCCACTACGTTGCCAATGACGCCACGTTCCCCACGGCCTACCTGCGAGCGGTGGCCGCCATCGCCGCCTCCGACGGCATCCTCAACGTCGCCGATTTCAATGCCCTGAACGACGTGGCGGCGCTGATGAAGGATTCGGCGCTGGCGCGGGTGGTGTTGCTGGAATGCGTGGAACATCCGCTGGACTGGAAAGTGGCGTTCGGCGACCTGCATGCCGCGTCCGCCGGCATCGACCAGGCGACCGCGGCGGAGGCGTTCGAGGCGGCCCGTGCGCTGTTGTCGATCCAGGGCACGCGCAGCAGGAACATGGCCCGCGATTTTGCCGAGGCGCTGCGTTACCAGGTGCCCATGGGAGAACTCGAGGCGTTTCCCACCGACGAACAAAGCCTGTGGAACAAGGTGAGCCTCGGTTCGGTGCGCATGCTCAAGGGCCGCAAGTATGCCGACCTTGCCGACCTGTGCGTGCGCGCCACCGGCGACGTGGCGCTGGCGAATGCCGTGCTCGAATTCGAGCAGGGAGCGCTGGACAAGGCGGAGTTGACCCGGCGGATGACCGCGGCGTGCGCCCGCGTGAGCCAGGAGATCGCGGCGTTCAACCAGCGCATCACGGACTATGAAACCAGCAGCGACACCGCCGTGGCTTTCCTCGAATCCGCCCATGGGTTGCAGAAGCAGGTCGGCCAGCGCCTGGCGATCGCCGATGCGCGCATCGCCCTGGAACGCGAGACCTTCGACGAAGACCTGGAAGAATATATCCACGATGCGGGCAATGCGTTCGAGCGGGAAGTCGTCGATCGCCTCAACACCGACCAGTGGAAGCGCGCGGCGGTATGGGAAAGCATCGCCAACTCCACCTTCGGCAAGGAACTCGAACGGCGGGTGAACCGGATCATCGGCCGGCGCGAGCGGTCGCTCCAGCTGATCCATGAAGACCTGCGGCTGTTCCAGGAAGAGATGGCGCTGTCGCGCAGCACGATCTTGAAGCGCCTGCACCACACGGAGCTCGCCGGCGCGGCACCCTCGCTGCGCTGGGGCACGCGGCTCAAGAACAGTGCCGAGGGGGCCACGAACATGACACTGAAAGCAGGCGGCGTGGCAGCCGTCGGGACGGGCGCCGCGGCATACTTCCTTGGTGCCGCCGCGGTCATGCCCGTCATCGCGCCGGTGGCGCCCATCGTTGGCGGCGCCTTGCTCGTCGCCGGCGTATTCAAGTGGATGATGAATCCGGCGGAGCGCAAACTCGACGAAGTCGGCCACCAGCGCGAGATGTTCGAAAAGGCGTTCCGGCTGCAGCTGGAGGCCGCGCGCAAGGACCTGGGCGCGCAACTCGATGCCACGGCGCAGCAGTTCCACCAGGCCGCCGAGCGCCTGGTGCAGCCGGTGATCCTCGAAGCGCAGGCCGCGGACAGGCTGGCCACGCTGCACGTCAAGATGGCGCGCAGGCTGAACGACCATTCGCAGAAGGCGCTGGCGGAAATGCTCGCCGCATTGCCCAACTGATTGCCCGCCACACCGCCGCTGGTCCGTGGGCCGGCTGGCGAGCGCGATACCGGCGCGGACGATGTGATAATTGTTGAGTTTTCATGCATACCGGGCGCGGTAGCATGACGATTGCCGGTGCTTGACCATTTGCGTGATTGCCGTCGCTCCACACGGCTTTGGTGCTTTGGACAGCGCAGGTACAGGTTCCGGACACAACAAACAATGGCCCACCCCAAGCGGGCCACATCGAAAGGAAGTATCCATGCGTCTCCTGATTGCCCTCATCTTTCCCTGGCTGACCTTCTTCACCATCGGGCGCCCCATCGCGGGCGTGATCTGCCTGATCCTGCAAGTCACCCTGATCGGCTGGCTCCCGGCAACGATCTGGGCCGTGTATGCGCTCAGCCAGTACAAGACCGACCAGAAGATCGAAAGCGCCCTTCGCCAGCGCAATTGACCCGCGTGTCACCGCCACGGTGAACGATGGCGTAAAGCAGGCGACACCAGGCTTCACAAAACGTTCCGCGTTTCAGGGCAATGCCTGGCCTGCGCGAAAGACGCGCCTTGCGTGGCGCGCTTTTTCCAATAGTTCAGTCCGATAGCTTGGTGCTCGGCAGTATCCATTCCGTGCCCGTCAGTACGCTTCCCCTTCGATTTCAATCGTTAAGAGAAGGAGTACGACATGGTGAAACTGAACGGTATTGCCCGGAACCCTATTGCCTCGAACGACCTGCTGCCGGATCCGGGGGACGATCACAGTCGCTCGCCGGTGCCTGGCCACGAATTCGTGAATGGCTGGCTGCGCATCACCGGCACGGCCCAGGACGACCTGCTGGCCGGTACCAATGGCAGCGATACGCTCGATGGCGGCGAGGGCGACGACACGATGGCAGGCGGACTGGGTAACGACGAGTACCACGTCGATGCCACCGGCGACGTCATCCAGGAAGTGGCCGGTGGCGGGAACGACACCGTCCATGCGACGGCGAACCGGTATGCACTGAGCGCCAACGTTGAAACGCTGGTGTTCAAGGGGGCAGGCGCCTTCACGGGCATCGGCAACGCGCAGGACAACGCGATCGCCAGTGGCGATGGCAACGACCGCCTGGAGGGCGGCGGCGGCAACGATTCCCTGTCGGCCGGCGCCGGCAACGACACGATGATCGGCGGTGCCGGGAACGACGGCATCGTCGCCATGGCCGGCCACGACGTGTTCGACGGCGGCACCGGTATCGACACGGTGTATGCGATGGCGGGCCGGGAAAGCTACATGGTGCGCCGGGCCGGCGCGGATGGTCTCGTGTTCACCGCTCTCGCGAACGGCCAGACGCTGACGGTGCACAACGTCGAATACTTCGAGATGGGTGGCAAGTTCCATTCGCTGGCCGGCTTCGTGGCTGGACTGCCGCCCGACGGCAGCGACACTATCGCCGGCACCAATGGCAACGACCGGCTGGACGGCTTCGATGGCATCGATACGCTGGCCGGTGGACTGGGCGACGATACCTACATCGTGTGGAATGCGGGAACCAGGGTCGTGGAGCTGGCTGGCGGGGGAACGGACACCGCGGAGGTGGCCTACGCCGGCAAGGCCTGGCAGCTGGCCGATCACGTCGAGAACGGCATCGCGGTCGCCGGCAAGCTCGGTATTTCCATCGATGGCAATGCCCTGGACAACGCGTTGACCGGCAATGCCGGCGCCAATGTGCTGACGGGCGGCGCCGGCAACGATACGCTCGATGGCGGCAAGGGCTCCGATGTGCTGGCGGGTGGCAGCGGCGACGATACGTATTACATCGACGCGACCGGCGACATGGTCACCGAGGAAGCGGGCGAAGGCACGGACACCGTGTTCACGACGCAGGCGAAGATCACGCTCGGCGCGCATGTCGAGAACGCAGGCTACCTGGGCACCTCGGCTTTCACGGCCATCGGCAACACGCTCGACAACGTGATCACCGGCGGTGTCGGCAACGACAAGATCGATGGCGGCGGCGGTCTCGACACCTATGTCGCGGATGGCGCGTTCGTGGACTACGCGCGCGAGCGGCCCAACGCGACCGACATCGTGCTCGCCAGGGGCGAACAGCGCATCACGCTGAAGAACATGGAGCAGGTGCGCTTCACCGATGGCGTGAAGACGGTCGCGGACATGTTCGTCAACCAGGCCTCGGCCGGCAACGACACGCTGGCCGGCACCGACGGCAACGACATACTGGATGGCCTGGGCGGCGCGGACCAGATGCGTGGCGCCAAAGGCAACGATACCTACAAGGTCGACAACGCTGGCGATACCACCATCGAACTGGCCGGCGAAGGGCTCGATACCGTCGACATCGCGATCAAGGGCGTGGCCACCTACGTGCTGGGCGCCCACGTCGAAAATGCCACGGTCACGTCGACCTCGGCGGTGAACGTGACCGGCAACGCGGCGAACAACAAGCTTACCGGGAACAACAGCGCGAATGTGCTGGCGGGCGGTGACGGCAACGATATTCTCATTGGCGGCAAGGGCAGCGACACGCTCGACGGCGGTGCCGGCAACGACTTTTATTCCGTCGACGCGGCCGGCGACAAGGTGCTGGAAGCGGCGAACGGCGGCCACGACATCGTTGAAACCACGGCCACGAAGCACACGCTGTCGGCCAACGTGGAAGTGCTGCGCTACACCGGCACCAGCGCGTTCACGGGCATCGGCAACGAGGGCGACAATGTCATTGCCGGCGGTTCGGGCAACGACAAGCTGACCGGCGCCGGGGGACGCGATACGTTCGTGATCGGCACCGGCCACGACAAGATCGCCGATTTTGCGAGCGGCGTCGACACGCTGGCGATCGACCGCGCCATCGGCAATGGCGACGGCGTGATCGACGAAACCTTCACGCTGGGTGCGCCCGGCGGGTTCGCGGCGGACGCCGAACTGGTCATCTTCACGCAAGCCGTGACGAGCCTGAGCACGGCCACCGTGGCCAAGGCGATCGGCAGCGCCACCGAAGCCTATGTGCAGGGCGAAACCGTGTTGTTCGCGCTGCATTCGGCGACCGCCACCGGCGTGTACCTGTTCACGAGCAGCGGCAGCGATGCCGTGGTCAGCGCGGGAGAGCTGGTGCAGATTGCCACGCTGACCGGGGTGGCGACGACCGGCGTCGGCGATTACAGCCTCTCTGCGGCCGCGTAACGGGCGGGCCGGCCTTGCATGATCGAAGGGCGGTCCGGTCAACCGGGCCGCCCTTTGTGTTCCCGGGATGATGCGCGGCCTGGTGTAGCCTCTCGGGATGGACTCCCTGATTTCCGCCGCGGCGCGGGCGCTGGCCGCCGGCGATCCGCTTGGCGCATTGAACCGCGTTGCCCTGCGCGGCGACCCTCCTGCCCTGGCCCTGCGGGGTATCGCCATGGCACAGCTGGGCGAGCATCGGCGGGCGCGCGAACTGCTGCGGGCCGCCGCGCGCGGTTTCGGTGCCCATGAGGCACTGGCGAGTGCCCGCTGCGTGGTGGCCGAAGCGGAGGTGGCGCTGGCGATGCGCGATATCGGCGGCTCGCCGCGGCCGCTCGCGCTGGCGGCGGCCACCCTCGACGCCCATGCCGACCGTGCCAACGCGCTGCAGGCACGCCTGGTCGCGGCACGCCGCCTGTTGCTGCTGGGGCGCCTCGCCGATGCCGAGGCGGTGCTGGCGCCCATCGATGTCCGCGGGCTGTCACCGGCGCTGGCCGCCGTCGCCGCGCTCAGCATGGCGGAACTTGCGCTGCGCCTGCTGCGCATCGATACGGCGCGCGGCGCGCTGCACCAGGCGCAGGCGGCTGCGTCCCATGCCGGCATACCGTCGCTGCTGGCCGAGGTGAGGGAGGCGTGGGCGGCGCTCGAACGCCCGGCTGCCCGCCGCGTGGCTGGCGGAGCATCGCACGTGCTGCGGCTTGCCGACGTGGCTGCCCTGATGGCGTCGGACACGCTGGTCGTCGATGCCTGCCGTCGCGGCTTCGGTACCGGCGGCGTATGGCGGTCGCTGGCGCGCCGGCCGTTACTGTTCGCGCTGGCGCGGGCACTCGCCGAAGCCTGGCCCGGCGACACCAGCCGGGAAGCACTGATCGCCCATGCCTTCCGCATCCGGCGCCCCAACGAGACACACCGGGCGCGCCTGCGGGTCGAGATCGGCCGCGTGCGCGCCCTGGCTGCGCCGCTGGCGGACATCGTCGCCACGGGACGGGGATTCGCGCTACGACCCCGCGACGGACGTGGCCTGGCCTTACTGGAGCCACCCATCGATGGCGACGGGGCATCGCTCGTGGCATTGCTGTCCGACGGTGCGCCCTGGTCCACCTCGGCGCTGGCGCTGGCATTGGGGGCGAGCCAGCGTACCGTCCAGCGCGCGCTTGCCGGGCTGGAAGCCGGCGGGCAGGTGCGCGCGGTCGGCGGCGGGCGGGCGCGCCGCTGGCTGGCACCGCCGCTGACGGGATTCACGACGATCTTGTTACTCCCCGCTACGCTGCCGATTCGCTAGAGTTGTCTTGCGGCGCCCCTTCTCGGCGCCTTCTACGGAGGTGAAAAATGATGAGCGAAACCTTGAGCAGGAACGACCTGGAAGCCGGCTGCCAGGCCGCCGAGATCGTGCGGGAATATGGCCCTTTCATCGGCGCCGACACGATTCATGGCGTGACGCACGACGGCACGCAGGTCTGGGCCGCCACCGGCACCAGGCTGGTCGCCTTCGATCCGCACAGCGGCGCCGTGGCACGGTCGATCGAGCGGCCGGGCGACGCCGGCACCGCGTTCGACGGCACCTACCTGTACCAGATCGCCGAAGCGCGGATCGACAAGATCGATCCTGCCAGCGGCGCGGTCGTGGCATCGATTCCCGCCCCCGGTGACGGCGGCGACTCGGGGCTGGCCTGGGCCGAGGGCAGCTTGTGGGTGGGCCAGTACCGTGGCCGCAGGATCCACCAGATCGATCCCGATACGGGCGCAATCCGGCGCACCATCGAAAGCAACCGCTTCGTCACCGGCGTGACATGGGTCGACGGCGAGCTGTGGCACGGCACCTGGGAAGGCGATGCCAGCGACATCCGCCGTATCGATCCGCACACCGGGGCCGTGCTCGAACGGCTGGACATGCCGCCCGGCGCGGGCGTGAGCGGGCTTGAATCCGACGGCGCCAGCCTGTTCTACTGCGGCGGCGGCGACAGCGGCACGGTGCGCGCCGTGCGGCGCCCGAAAGTGGCGGCGCCGGCCTGACCCAGCACGAAGCGCTTCTGCGCCGGCAGGCAATGCCGGCGCAGGTCGTAGCCGTCGACAATCGTCTGCCGGGCCGCCGCGCGCAGGTGCACCAGGCTGTCGCGGCGCTCCAGCGTATCGGCGATCGTTTCCGCCAGGGCGCCGTGGTCGAAGAAGTCCGTCAACAGGCCGTTATGGCCATGTTCGATCACTTCCTGCAGCGGCGCGGTGCGCGAACCGACGATCAGGCAGCCGGTGCTCATGGCTTCCATCAACGACCACGACAGCACGAACGGATAGGTGAGATACGTGTAGACGGCCGATACCTGCATCACCTGTGTGAGCAGCGCATGCGGCAGGCGGCCCACGAAGTGCACGCGGCTCATGTCGAGCCGGGGCATCACCTCGTCGCGGAAGATCGCCTTCCACGTCCTGCCTTGCGGCGCGGCGGCACCGTAGCTGGCACCGTCGCCGCCCACCAGGACCACCCGCGCATTCGGGCGCAAGCGCTGCAGTTCGGGCAGCGCACGCATGAAGACATGGTAGCCGCGGTAGGGCTCCAGCTGGCGCGAGACGAACGTCACCACTTCGTCGCCGGGCTTGAGCGTCAGGCCGGCGCCGGTCAGCGACACGCGCGCATTCGCATCGGGGCGAAAGCGGTCGGTGTCGATACCGTCGTGGACCACGGCGATGCGGTCGCGGAACCATGCCGGATGGCGGTCGGCCTGGAACACGGTCGGCGACAGGCCCGCATCGGCCACGGACATCGCGTGCAGCAGGTGGGTGTTGCGCAGCCGCAGCCGCTGCAGGCTCGCCAGGTCGGGCGGCGCCGAGAACTCGGGGTCGAAATGCGAATCGCCGCCCTCGGCGCCGTAATAGTATTCGGCGTAGATCAGCAGGCGCGTGCGCGGAAACACGTCCTTGACATACAGCGCCTCGCCCCAGCCCGGGTGGGCGAACACGATGTCCGGCGTGAAGCCTTCAGTCTTCAGGCGGTGCAGCGCCGCGCCGGCCGATTCGCCGCGCAGTATCTTGCTGTACAGGTCCTTCAGTTGTGCCGCCTGTTGCCCGGCGTCCGCCGGCACGCGCGCCTGGTGCAGGAAATAACGCACGCCGGGCAGGCGCTCGGCATGCTCGGCCATGCCGAGCGCCACCACTTCATGGCCGTCGGCCGCGAGCGCGGGGGCCAGGTGGCGGAACTGGCCGGGAAAGTTCTGGTGGATGAAGAGGATGCGCGCCACTTATCTGCTTTTTGCTTCGGCGGCCTTCGCTTCGAACTGGGCGATTGCCTTCGCGAATCCGTCGACCAGCGCGTTCGGCACCGCCAGCGACAGCTGGTAATGCTCGACCAGGAATCCCTTGCCCGTGTTGCGCAGCACGCCGCTGGCCTGGCAGGTACCCATCTGCGTGTTCAGCTGTTCATCGAACCATACGTAACGCCGGTCGGAGGAAAAATACACATTGCGCTTTTGCGCGGTGAAGGCCCAGGCCTTCTTCGCGTCGAAGTACGGCTTTGCCCATGCCTTGAACTGGTCGCGCGTCCATACCTCGGTCTTGTCGGTGCCGATGTATACGCCGTTCGGCGCGATCTTGTCGAAGTAGGCGGGGCGGGCGTGGGCGGCATCGTCATGCCAGCCGTCGACGAAGGCGTTGACCTGTTGCGTGAACGCGGCGGTATCCGGCAACTGCGCGTGCGCGGGGGCGGCCAGCACGACGGCGGCGGCCGCGGCGGCGAAAGCGTTGGCCAGTGGCCTCATTCCAGTCCTCCTGTCGGGTGAAACGGGAAGAATACATCAGTAGTGTGCACGGTGCGAGCCGGGACAGGCTACCGCTGTATAATCGGCGGCTCCACCGCTACCCAAGAGACTCATGGCTTCATCCAACGATAATGTCAGCATGGCGCTGTTCTGCGACTTCGAGAACGTCGCGCTCGGCGTGCGCGACGCGAACTACGAAAAATTCGACATCAAGCCCGTGCTGGAACGCCTGCTGCTCAAGGGTAGCATCGTGGTCAAGAAGGCTTACTGCGACTGGGACCGCTACAAGGCGTTCAAGAGCCCGATGCATGAAGCGAACTTCGAACTGATCGAGATTCCGCATGTGCGCATCTCGGGCAAGAACTCGGCCGACATCCGCATGGTCGTCGATGCGCTCGACCTGTGCTATACGAAGGCCCACGTGAATACCTTCGTCATCATCTCCGGCGATTCCGATTTTTCGCCGCTGGTGTCCAAGCTGCGCGAAAACAACAAGAAGGTGATCGGCGTGGGCGTCAAGGATTCCACGTCCGACCTGCTGGTCGCCAACTGCGATGAATTCATCTTCTACGACGACCTGGTGCGCGAAAGCCGCCGCCAGCGCCGCGACGTGCGCGACCAGCAGCAGCCGAAGCGCTCGCCGGAAGAGGAAAAGAAGAAGCGCGACGAGTCCGAGAAGCGCCGCGCCGAAGCGCTGGACATCGCCTACGAAACCTTCGATGCCCTCATTGCCGAGCGCGGCGACAGCGGCAAGATCTGGGCTTCGGTGCTGAAGGAAGCGATCAAGCGCCGCAAGCCGGACTTCAACGAAGCGTATTACGGCTTCCGCACCTTCGGCAACCTGCTGGAGGAAATGAAGGCACGCGGCCTGCTCGAATTCGGCCGCGACGAGAAATCCGGCGCCTATGTCTACCGCAGCAGCAATGCGGCGCTGCCGGTTGCCGCGGCGGCCGATGCCGATGCGGCCGATGCCGAGGCGGCAACCGAAGCGGTGGTCGGCACGCAGGATGCGGCCGAGGCGCAGGACAAGCGCGAAGGGCGGCGTGGCCGCGGCAACCGTGGCGGCCGCAATCGCCGCCCCGGCGCGACTGAAACGGTCGATACCGCGGTATCTGCCGGCCCGTGGGGCGCGCACAGCGAAGCACGCAGCCAGGAAGCCGGGGAATTCGCCGACGAACCGCTCGACAATGCCGCCGACGATGTTGCCGACGATGCGGTCATCGAGCTGGCCGAGGACCTGGGCGAGGAAATCGCCGACGGCGCCGAGCTCGATGCGGACGAAGTGGCCGTGGCGCTCGAATCGGCCGCCGCCGATTACGCCAGCGAGCTGGCATCCGCCGAGCGGGCGCTGGAAGAGATGGCACGCGAAGTCAAGGAAACGCGCCGTGCCCGGGCTGCCGGGCAACTGACGGCTGCCGAACAGGCGGCCAAGGCGCTTGCCGAACTGCATGCCGAGACGGATGCAGTGCCTGACGAGGAAACGGAAACGGCAGCCGAAGCAGCGGCCGTGGCGGAGCAGGCGGAACCGGCGCCGGCCAAGCGCGGCCGTACGCCTGCACGCAAGCTGGCGGCGGCGAAGAAGCCTGCGCGGGCAAGCAAGGCGACGAAAGCCACCGCTTCGGCCAGCGCCGAGCCGGTCCCGGCGCCGGAACCGGAATCCGCGGCACCGGAACCCGTAGCACCGGCACCGGCCGTCGAGGAAGACACCGCGCCGCTGGAGCCGGCCGAGCCGGCTGGCGAGGCGGCACCGCAACCTGCAAAGAAGCCGCGCACGCCATCGCGCAGCCGGCTGCCGCGCAAGCCGAAGAGCAAGCCCGAAGGGGAGAGCGAAGGCTGACCTGTCGGGGAAGAATCGCCGGCATGCCGCCGGCGATTTCCTGCTTTCCAGCATGGCCGGCGTTTGCCGGCCATTTTTTTCGGCACCGCCGCCGCGGCCACGGCAATTTACTGCCGCCTGCTTTGCTGCCATACTGCGCGTCACAGAAAACTCATGGCGGCTGTCGATGGCGATCCTTTCTGAAATTACCCTGTATCCGGTCAAGTCGTGCGGGGGCATCGCGCTGCGAACGGCAACGCTCACGCGCGCCGGCCTGATGTCCGAGCAGATCTACGATCGCGAATGGATGGTCGTCGACGCGGCCGGCGCGTGCCTGACCCAGCGCGAGCATCCGGAAATGGCGCTGATCGCGCCGCGCCTCAAGCTCGATACGCTCGAACTGCGCGCGCCCGGCATGCTGCGCCTGGAAATCCCCCTCGGCCTGCCCGATCCCGAAACGGCGCCCACGCTGACCGTGCAGGTCTGGGAGCACACCCTCAAGGCCTATGACTGCGACGCGCTGACGGCTACCTGGTTCAGCAACTACCTCGGCGTGCCTTGCCGGCTGGTGCGCTTCCACCCGGATGCGCTGCGGCTCGCGAGTCCCAAGTGGACCGGCGGTATCGAGGCACCCACGCTGTTTTCCGACGGTTACCCGATGCTCGTCATCGGTGCCGAATCGCTGCGCGACCTGAATGGCCGCCTGGAAGGGGCAGGGCGCACGCCGCTGCCGATGAACCGTTTCCGCCCGAACCTCGTCGTCGACGGTATCGGCGCCTATGAAGAAGACTATGTCGACACCTTCCGCGCCGGCGAGGCGGTGCTCAAGCCCGTGAAGCCATGCCCGCGCTGCCCGATGCCGTCGATCGACCAGGCCACCGGCAAGTTCGGCCCCGATCCGCTCGACATCCTGCAGGGCTACCGCGCCAAGCCGGAAGTCGATGGCGCCATCTGCTTCGGCATGAACAACATCCTGCTCGATGGCGATGGTGCAACCGTGCGCGTGGGCCAGGAAATGCACGTGGAACTGGCCTTCTGAACGGCAGCCGATGACCGACAACGAAGACCTGGCGGCCGAGAACCGCGCGCTGCGCGCCCGCATGGCCTGGATGCTGGAGCAGGCCGAGCGCAATCACGACATCATGATGCGGCACCAGGCATTCGACCTGGAAATCGTGGGCGCCACCAATTTTCCCGAGCTGATCGGCAGGATCTTCGGCTCGCTGCCGGCCATCTCCGAACTGGAAAGCGTGACGCTGTCACTGGTGGACGAGGGGGACGACATCCGCACGGTGATGGAAAGGCTGGGCGTCGATTTCGCCGCGTTCCCGCAGCTGCTGTTCGTGCCGGACATCGGCCAGCTTGCCCTCGGGGCGGAAACGAAGCCGCTGCTCGGCGCGCATGAGGCGGCGCGCGACGCGCACCGCTTTCCCGGCGCGCCGCCGTTGCAGAGCGTGGCCATCGTGCCGCTGCTGCGCAACCGGCGCGTGATCGGCACGCTGAACCTGGGCAGCGCCGATCCCGCCCGCTTCACGCCGAGCCTGGGAACCGACTTCGTCGAGCACATGGCGTCGATCATCGCGATCTGCCTGGAAAACGTGATCAGCAACGAGATGCTGAAGTACATCGGACTGACCGATTCGCTGACGGGCGTGTACAACCGCCGCTACCTGGACCGGCGCCTGCTCGAGGAGATCGCGCGGGCGCGCCGCCAGCGCTACGACCTGTCGTTCATGTACATCGACATCGACCACTTCAAGCGCATCAACGACACGCTGGGCCACCAGGGCGGCGACGAGGTGCTGCGCGAAGTGGCAAGCCGCATCAAGGGCGAACTGCGCCTGTCGGACGCGCTGGCGCGCTTCGGCGGCGAGGAATTCGTGGTGCTGCTGATCGACGCAAGCCTGGACAGTGCCGCCCTCGTGGCCGAGCGTATCCGCGCCGGCCTCGCGTCGGCCATGGTCGAGCTGCCGGGCGGCGTGAAAGTGTCGATCACCGGTTCGATCGGCGTGGCCTGCCTGGCCGGGGCCGAAGGCGAGGGGCCGGCCGAAGCCGCGGCCACGGAACTGATCGCCCATGCCGACGAGGCGCTGTACCAGGCCAAGGCCGGTGGGCGTAACCGGGTGGTCCGGTATGCCGGGCGCTGAGGCGTTCGTGCAGCGGCCGATTGCACCGCAAGCTATTGTTTTGCAAGTAAAAAAGGGTATCGAAAGCGGCCCGCATTGGCGGTAAGATGGCGTGCGCCGCACGACCATGCCAACCCATGCACGGAGAACCCATGCCCTTGACCCGCCTCGCCCGCACGTCCGTATCCCTCATCGCCGCGGCCCTGTGCGCCGCGCCCGCCCTGGCCGCCACCACGCCCGCCGTCGCCGATTTCAAGACATGCGAAAAGCCCGTCTGGCCCAAGGAGGCGTTGCGGCGCGAGCAGCAGGGCAGGGTCACGCTGGCATTCGAGATCAGCGAGGCCGGCGCGGTGACGGATTCCAAGATCGTCAAATCCAGCGGTTTCCCGGCGCTGGACATGGCCGCGCGCGACGGCATCATGAAATGCCGCTTCACGCCCGCCACGCAGGACGGCAAGCCGCAGGCGGCATGGATGAAGATGCAGTATGTCTGGACGCTGCAAAGGAAGGCGGCCGACCCGGCGGCCGTGGCGGCCGCATTCGAGGCCGACCGCGAAGCGGCGGAGGGCGGCGATGCGGCCGCCGCCCTGCGGGTGGCGCAACACTACATGACCCCCACGAACGGTGCGCACGATCCCGAGAAGGCCGCATGGTGGCTGCGCAAGGCGGCCGATGGCGGCGATGCGCAGGCGATGGAAGTGCTGGCGTCGATGCTGTTCCAGGGCCGTAACGGCGTGGCACAGGACAAGGTCGACGCGGCGCGCTGGATCGAGCAGGCGGCGGAACAGGGCCGCGCGAATGCGCAGGCGATCTACGGCATGCTGCTGCTGCGCGGCGACGGTATCACGAAGAACGAGGCCGGCGGGGAAGAGTGGCTGGCCAAGGCCGCCCGGCAGGACCACCCGCAGGCCCAGGCGCAACTGGCGGCGCTGCAGATGCGGCGCGGCACCGTCGATGCCGGCACGATCGCGCTGCTGGAAAGCGCCGTCGGGCGTGGCGAGATGGCGGCCGGTGTCATGCTGGGACGGTGCTACGAGCAGGGCACCGGGGTGGCACAGGATGGATCGAAGGCGTTCGCGCTGTATGCCAGGGCGGCCGCCAGCGGCAGCGCCGAAGGCAAGCGCGCGCTGGCGAGCCTGTACGACAAGGGCGCCGGCCTGCCGGAAGACCGGCGCGCCGCCAAAACGCTACTCGGGCGCACCGATACGCCGCCGGCGAATTGAAACGGGAGCAGCCAGCCGCGCCGGCTATCCGCGCGGCTGCAGGGCAATGACGGCCATGCCGCCCAGCGCGAGGGCGGCGCCCAGCGCATCCCACCGGGTCAGCGCGATGCCGTCGACGAAGCGCAGCCACAACAGGGCTACCGCGATGTACATGCCGCCATACGCTGCATACGTGCGGCCGGCGGCGGTGGGGTGCAGCGTGAGCAGCCAGGCAAACAGGGCAAGCGAGGCGGCAGCGGGGACCAGCATCCACGCGGAACGGCCATTCTTCAACACGAGCCACGGCAGGTAGCAGCCGACGATTTCGGCCAGCGCCGTGACAGCGAACAGCAGCGCCAGGCGCAGCATTTCCATCGTTATCCCAGTAATCGTTGTTCGGCGCGCGCGACCGCCTGCGCATTGCCGCGCAGGACAACCACGTCGCCCGCTTCCAGCACCATGTCCGCGCCGGCATCGAGCCGTTCCCTGCCGCGCCGGACCGCCATCACCTCGGCACCATCGACATCGATGTCGCCCACGGTGCGGCCCACGCAGTTCGATGCCTGCGTCAGCGTCAACGTGTGCAGCCGCGCGGTTTCGGCGTCGTCGCCGACGTCGCTGATGCCGTGGAAGTAGCCGCGCAGCGAGGCGTAGCGTTCCTCGCGGGCGGCCTGCACGCGGTGCACCACCCTGCGCAGCGGCACGCCCAGCATCACCAGCGCGTGCGAAGCCAGCATCAGGCTGCCCTCCATCAGTTCCGGCACCACCTCGGCGGCGCCGGCCGCCTTCAGGCGGTCCAGGTCGGTGTCGTCGTGGCTGCGCACGATCACGGGCAGCGTGGGCGCCAGCTCGTGCACGAGGTGCAGCACCTTCAGCGCCGATGGCGTGCTGGCATACGTGATCACCAGCGCGCTGGCGCGGTAGATGCCGGCCGCCACGAGGCTTTCGCGGCGCGCCGCGTCGCCATACGACACGCTGGCGCCGGCCGAGCGGGCTTCCTGCACGCGGGTGGGGTCGAGGTCCAGCGCCTGGTAGGGAATGCCTTCCTCCTGCAGCAGCGTGGCCAGGCTCTGGCCGCTGCGGCCGAAGCCGGCCACGATCACGTGCTGTTGCGTGGACATCGTGCGTGCCGCGAGCTGCGTCAGGTTCAGCGATTGCATCATCCATTCGTTGCTGGAGAATTTCAGCACGAGCCTGTCGGACTGCTCGATCAGGAAGGGCGCCGCCAGCATCGACAGCACCATCGACGCCAGCACCACCTGGATCACGAACGGATCGACGAGGTCCATGCCGCCCACCACGTTGAGCAGCACGAAACCGAATTCGCCGGCCTGGGCGAGTGCCAGGCCGGTGCGCATCGACACGCCGTCCGAGGAGCCGAACAGCTTGGCCAGGCCGGCGATCAGCGCGAACTTCATCAGCACGGGGAAGACCAGCAGCGCCAGCACGAGCCACCAGTTGTCCAGCACCACGCGCACGTTCAGCAGCATGCCGATGGTGATGAAGAACAGGCCGAGCAGCACGTCGCGGAACGGCTTGATGTCCTCTTCCACCTGGTGCTTGTATTCCGTTTCGGAGATCAGCATGCCGGCCAGGAAGGCGCCCAGTGCCAGCGACAGGCCGGCACGCTCGGTGATCCACGCCGCGCCCAGCGTCACCAGCAGCAGGTTGAGCATGAACAGTTCCTGCGAGCGGCGTTTCACGACCACCGTGAACCAGCCACGCATCAGCTTCTGGCCGAAGAACAGCAGCAGTACCAGTACCAGCACGGCCTTCAGCGCTGCCCAGCCCAGCGTGACCAGCAGGTTCTCCGGGTTCTTCGCCAGCGCGGGGATCAGGATCAGCAGCGGTACCACGGCGATATCCTGGAACAGCAGGATGCCGATGATCTTGCGGCCATGCTCCGATTCCAGCTCCAGCCGCTCGGTGAGCATCTTGACGACGATCGCCGTGGACGACATGGCCAGCGCGCCGCCCAGCGCGAACGCCGCTTGCCAGGAGATGTGGATGGCCGGCGGCAGCGCGCTGGCGATCACCCAGCCGAACGCCATGGTGGCCACGATCGTCAGCACCACCTGCGCCATGCCCAGGCCGAACACGTCGCTGCGCATCGATTTCAGTTTCGGCAGCGAGAATTCGAGGCCGATCGAGAACATCAGGAAGACCACGCCGAATTCGGCCAGCGTGTGGGTGGCATGGCTTTCCTCGGCAAGCCCCAGCGCGTTCGGACCGATCAGGATGCCCACGGCCAGGTAACCGAGCATGGGCGGCAGGTGGAGCATGCGGAATGCCACCACGCCCAGCACGGCACTGCCTAGCAGGACGAGAGTCAGTTCAAGGGGTGAGAACACGGAAGTGTCCCGGGAATGGCCAGTGGAAGGAGGAAGAGATGCTGCGCGCGTGCGGAGTTTGTAACATCTGGCAAGTTTTTTGCTTTCCCAATTCGGCTATACTTTCGGCCATGAGTGTAACCCATGAAAAAACAATGCTGAAAGCTTTTGATGCAACAACCGCAAGCCGGGCGCTGGCGCTGGCGCGCGAAGCCCTGCAAATCGAGGCCGACGCGCTGATCGCGCTGCATGACCGCCTGGCAACGGATGAGAGCGTGGGGAAAGCCGTCTCGCTGCTGCTGAACTGCAAGGGCCGCGTTGTCGTGTCCGGCATTGGCAAATCCGGCCATATCGGACGCAAGATCGCCGCCACGCTGGCTTCCACCGGCACGCCGGCCCTGTTCGTGCACCCGGCCGAAGCCGCGCACGGCGACCTGGGCATGGTGACGCCGGACGACGCGTTCATCGCCATTTCGTATTCGGGCGAAAGCACCGAGCTGATGGCGATCCTGCCCGTGGTCAAGCGCATGGGCGGCATGGTGATCTCGATGACGGGCAAGCCGGAGTCGAGCCTGGCGAAGCTGGCGGACGTGCACCTGGACGTGTCGGTGGCCAAGGAAGCCTGCCCGATGAACCTGGCGCCGACGGCGTCGACGACCGTGACACTGGCGCTGGGCGATGCGATCGCCGTCGCGCTGCTGGACCTGCGCGGCTTCAAGGAAGAGGATTTCGCCCGTTCGCACCCGGGTGGCGCGCTGGGCCGCCGCCTGCTGACGCACGTGCGCGACATCATGCGCCACGGGGATGCGATTCCCGCCGTGACGGCCGATACCCGGCTGCCGGATGCGCTGATGCAGATCACGCAAAAAGGCATGGGCATGACGGCGGTGGTCGATGCGCAGTACCGGCCCGTGGGCGTGTTCACGGACGGCGACCTGCGCCGCCTGATCGACAGGGTGCAGGATTTCGGCAAGGTCGTCATCGGCGACGTGATGCATGCGAATCCGCGTACCATCGGGCCGGATAAACTGGCTGTCGATGCCGTGGCCGTGATGGAAGAGCACCGCATCAACCAGATGCTGGTGGTCGACGACGCGGGCACGCTGGTCGGCGCGCTGCACATCCATGACCTGACCCGGGCAAAGGTGATCTGATGAGTATCGAATATGACGTGGCTATCGTCGAGCGGGCCGCGAAGGTCAAGCTGTTCATCTTCGACGTCGACGGCGTGCTGACCGATGGCGGCCTGCACTACGGTGCCGAAGGCGAGGCATTCAAGACGTTCAACGTGCAGGATGGCCTGGGCATCAAGCTGCTGCAGGAATCGGGCGTACTCACCGGCATCATCAGCGCGCGCCGTTCGCCGCAGGTGACGGCCCGCGCCAGGGACCTGGCGATCGAGTTCGTGCACCAGGGCGGCCATGACAAGCTCACGCCGTTCAAGGCGCTGCTGGAGCAGCTGAACCTTTCCGAGGAACAGGTGGCCTTCATCGGCGACGACGTGGTCGATATCCCGATCCTGTCGCGCGTCGGTTTCGCGGTGGCCGTGCCGAATGCGCGGCCGGAAGTGCTGACGCGGGTGCACCACGTGACGCAGCACCGTGGCGGCCACGGCGCGGTGCGCGAAGTGTGCGAATTCGTGCTGCGGGCGCATGGCAGTTACGACCGCGTCATGGCCCAGTTCCTGGCCTGAACGTGGACCGGGAGGCGGGTGTGGAAATGACAGGGAGACAGGATGCGTAACCAGCGAACGGCACACCGCTACCGGCTGTCGATCGGCATGGTCCTCGCGCTGCTCGGCGCGCTGGGCTCGTTCTGGCTGCTCGAGCTGATGAACCGCGCCGGCGAGGAAATGGAAGCCGGCATCAAGGTCGACGAGCCCGACTACATCGTGGAACGCTTTTCGTTCGTGCGCATGTCGGAAACGGGGCAGCCCAGCTACATCATCTCGGGCGACAAGCTGACGCACCGGCCGTCCGACGATTCGTCCGAGATCGACAAGCCGGTGGTGCGCAGCCTTTCCGGCGACAAGCCGCCGATGGACATTCGCGCCGAGCATGCGCGGGTCGACCAGGACAACACGCGCGTGACGCTGACGAAGAACGTCAACATCCACCGGGCCGCGTCGCCCGCCGCGCGGGACATGCACCTGGCCACCGAGAAGCTGACGATGTACCCGGACGAGGACCGCATGGAAACCGACCTGCCGGTGCGCATGCAGAGTGGCGGCGCCACCGCGACCGGCATTGGCATGAAGGCCAACAATGCCACGCGCCAGGTGCAGCTGGGCCAGGGCACCATCGTGTATCCGCCCCGCCCGCGGCAGTGAAGCAAACAAGAATCGCAGATAGGAATCGAAGATGAAGAGACTCATATTGTCGGCGTTGCTGCTGCTGGGCGCGGCGGGCTATGCCGCCGCCGAGAAGGCAGATTCGTACAAGCCCACCGAGATCAACTATGGCCGCCTCGACGCGGACGACGTGAAGCAGGTCTACACGTTTACCGGCGACGTCACGCTGACGCGCGGCACGCTGCGCATGAAGGCCGACAAGGCGGTGGTCACCTACACGCCGGACGGCTACCAGCTCGCCACGCTGACGGGCGGCGGCAAGAAGGTCGCGTTCCGCCAGAAGCGCGACGGCGAGGGCGACCAGTGGATGGAAGGCGAGGCCGACCGCATCGAATACGACGAAAAGGCCGAACTGGTGAAGATGTATTCGAAGGCCAAGATCCGCCGCCTCGAAGGTTCGAAGCCGAGCGACGAGGTGGAAGGCGAGTTCATTTCCTACGACAGCCGCCGCGAGTTCTTCAGCGTGCGCAATTCCAGCACGGGCACCGACAAGCCGGGCGCCGGCCGCGGCACGATGGTGATCCAGCCGAAGCGCACCGCGCCTCCAGCGTCTTCCGAGGCGCCATCCACCCAACCGCCGGCCGTGCCGGCAGCGGGGAATTAAATGGCGCGGGAGCAGCAAGACTGCAGCAGCACGCTGATCGTGCGCGGGCTGCAAAAGAGCTACGGCAAGCGCCAGGTGGTGCATGACGTGTCGTTGCAGGTGGCATGCGGCGAAGTGGTGGGGCTGCTGGGCCCGAACGGGGCCGGCAAGACCACGTCGTTCTACATGATCGTGGGCCTGGTGGCGTCGGATGCCGGCACTATCGACCTCGACGGTACCGACATCTCCAGCCTGCCGATCCACAAGCGCGCCACCCTCGGCCTGTCGTACCTGCCGCAGGAAGCGTCGGTGTTCCGCAAGCTGACCGTGGAAGAAAACATCCGCGCCGTGCTGGAGCTGCAGAAGGTGGACGGCAAGGCGCTCGGCAAGGCCGAGATCGACGAGCGGCTGAATGCGCTGCTGGCCGACCTGCAGATCGAGAAGCTGCGCGAGAACACGGCGCTGTCGCTGTCCGGTGGCGAACGCCGCCGCGTGGAGATCGCCCGCGCGCTGGCGACCAATCCCCGCTTCGTGCTGCTGGACGAGCCGTTTGCCGGTGTCGACCCGATCGCCGTGATCGAGATCCAGCGCATCGTGCGCTTCCTGAAGGAACGCAGCATCGGCGTGTTGATCACGGATCATAACGTGCGTGAAACGCTGGGCATCTGCGACCGGGCGTATATCATCAATCAGGGCAGCGTGCTGGCCTCCGGCCGGCCCGACGACATCATCGCCGACGAGTCCGTGCGCCGTGTCTATCTTGGTGAACATTTCCGCATGTAAGCACTTGGACCGCGTTGTTCCACCGATAATGAGACATGACCAGCAGCCATGAACCAGCAGCCATGAACCAGCCATGAAACAGTCTTTGCAACTGCGTACTTCCCAGCACCTCGCGTTGACGCCGCAATTGCAGCAGTCGATCCGGCTGCTGCAATTGTCCACGCTGGAGCTGCACCAGGAACTGGAACAGCTGCTGACCGATAACCCGCTGCTCGAGCGGCTCGACGATCCGCTCGACCGTTCCGTGCGCCTGCTGGGCGATGGGGCGATCAACACCACGCAGGCGCCCGGAGAGGCGCCTCCCGAAGGCGGTCCGCCGCAGGATGCGCCGGCGGCGCCGGAGCCCGAGCCGTTCGAAGGTGGCGAGGGCGAAGGCCTCGACCCTGGCGCCGGCGATACCGACTGGAGCAGTGCGGGCAGCGGCAAGGGACCGGACGATGACGACGGCCGCCCGCAGCTCGAGGCCAGCCACCGCAGCCTGCGCGAACACCTGATGGAGCAGATGCGCGTGACGGTGCTGGAGCCGCGCGACCGGGCCCTGGTGGAGCTGATCATCGATGCGCTCGACGATAACGGTTATCTCGAAGAGAGCCTGGAAGACATCCATGCACGCATGCCGGAAGAGCTGGAGATCGAGTTCGACGAATTGCGCACCGCGCTGAAGCTGCTGCAGAGCTTCGACCCGGCGGGCATCGGTGCGCGCAACGCTTCCGAATGCCTGGCGCTGCAGATCCGGCGCATGCCTGGCGTGCCGATGGTCACGCGGCGGATGGCGCTGTGCATCGTTGAAAAGCACTTGCAGTGGTTCGCGCAGCGCGACTTCAACAAGCTGAAGAAGGCACTCGATTGCGACGACGAAGACTTGCGCGAGGCACAAGCCGTCATTCGGCAATGCAATCCGCATCCGGGCGCCGCCTTCGCGGCCGACGTGTCAGACTATGTCGTACCGGATGTCGTGGTCAGGAAAGGCCGCAGCGGCTGGGTGGTCACGCTGAACAACGACGTGATGCCACGCCTGCGCGTAAACGCGCTGTATGCCAGCCTGCTCAAGCAGGGCAAGGGCGAAACGCAGATGAATGCCCAGCTGCAGGAAGCAAAGTGGCTGATCAAGAATATGCGCCAGCGCTTCGACACGATTCTCCGCGTGGCCCAGGCCATCGTCGAGCGGCAGAAGAACTTTTTCTCGCATGGCGCTGTGGCAATGAGGCCCCTTGTGTTGCGTGAAATAGCTGATACACTGGGTCTGCACGAGAGTACTATCTCTCGGGTAACAACTCAAAAATATATGCTCACCCCGCACGGCATGTTTGAGTTGAAGTATTTTTTTGGCAGCCACGTCGCAACCGAAGCTGGTGGGGAAGCTTCCTCGACTGCGATCCGGGCGCTGATCGTGCAATTCACAGGAGCCGAAGACCCGAAGAACCCTTTATCCGACAGTAAGATTGCGGACATGCTGGGTGAACAAGGCATGGTGATTGCGCGACGCACTGTTGCCAAATATCGCGAAGCATTGAAAATTCCCCCAGTCAGCCTCCGCAAGTCCTTGTAAGCAATCTGTAGTGTATGGGTTCCTCTGCGCCGCCGCATTTCGATGGCGGAAGCTGCACGAACCTGGATTGATCTTCTTTAGGAGTGTGTGTATGAATCTGACCATCAGTGGACACCATATCGACGTAACCCCTGCCATTCGCGAGTATGTGCAGAGCAAGCTGGAACGCGTTAGACGGCATTTCGATCAGCTGATCGATGTAAGTGTGATCCTGAGTGTAGATAATCTCACCGAGAAAGAAAAAAGGCAGAAGGCGGAAATCAACCTGCGCATGTCGGGCAAGACCGTGTTTGTCGAAAGCGTCGCGCAGGACCTGTATGCGGCCATCGACTCGCTGATCGACAAGCTGGATCGCCAGGTCATGAAGCACAAGGATAAAGTGCAGAACCATAATCATGAAACCATCAAGCACCTGAGCGAGATCGAGATTCCCGCGTCACCCGCATAACGCCGGATGCAGGTCGCAGCCCTTTGGCTGCAGCAACAGAAGGGCGCGCAATGCGCCCTTTGTTACGTCCGCACCCCACCGTATTCCCGCAGTTCACTGCAGTTCGCCGCAGTTCACCTTCAGTTCACCTTCAGTTCACCTTTTACGCCACATCATCCGCATCCATGGCTAGAATGAGGCCAATAACGACAACGATGCGAGACACCATGACCGACCACGTCCATACCAAGGTGCGCAATGGCACCGGCTTCATCACGCTCGACCGGCCCAGGGCATTGAATTCATTGTCGCTCGACATGATCCGCGCGATTACCGGCACGCTGCTGGCCTGGCGCGACGACGGCGACATCGCCGCCGTCGTCGTCCGCAGCACCACCGAGAAGGCGCTGTGCGCCGGTGGCGACATCCGCTTCTTCCATGCCGCCGGCACAGCGACGCCGCAGGGCGGCAGTGCGCAGATCGAGGATTTCTTCACCGAGGAATACGCGCTGAACTACCTCGTGCATTGCTTTACCAAGCCCTACGTGGCCTTGATGGATGGCGTGGTGATGGGCGGCGGCATGGGCATTGCCCAGGGCGGTCCGCACAGCAGCGTGCGCGTGGTGACCGACCGCACACGGCTGGCGATGCCCGAGGTGAACATCGGCCTGTTCCCCGACGTGGGTGGCAGTTATTTCCTGTCCCACGCGCCAGGCAGGCTGGGCGTGTACCTGGCACTGACGGCGCTGACGATCGGTGCGGCCGACGCGATGTATTGCGGGCTGGCCGACCACTACGTGCCCGCGGCCGAATTGCCGCAACTGGCCGACCTGGTCGGCTCCACGGCCGGAGCGGGGCTGCGCGAGGCGGTGGGAATGTTCGGCCGCTCGCTGCGCCATGAAGCGGGGCCTTCCGAACTGCAGGCGCACCGCGCGCTGATCGACGACCATTTCACCCAGCGCTCGGTCGCCGACATCGTGGCCTCCCTGCGCCGCGACGATCATCCGTTCGCGCAGAAAACGCTGGCCGCGATGGAGCGCCGTTCGCCGCTGATGATGTGCGTGACGTTCGAGATGATGCGGCGCGGTGCCACGATGGGCGTTGCCGATTGCCTGCGGATGGAGCGCAACCTGGTGCGCCGGACCTTCGAGCATGGCGAGGTGATCGAGGGCGTGCGCGCGCTGGCGATCGACAAGGACAATGCGCCACGCTGGAATCCGCCAACGCTCGATGGCGTGACGGACGACATGGTGGCGCGCTTCTTCGAACCCGCATGGCCCGCCTGGGCCCATCCGCTGCGCCACCTGTGAGGCCACCATGGACCGCCGTGCTTTCCTGACTTTCTCCGCTGCCGCCCTGGCATTGCCGGCCCGGGCCGACGATACGGCGGTCGCCGACATCGTGCCGCTGGTGGACCACCACCAGCACCTGTTCAGTCCGGCAATGGCGCGGCTGCTCGACAGCGGAGCCGGCGGGCCGCCCGTCATCACGGCGAAGGACCTGGTTGCGCTGCTCGATGCGGCCGGTATCCGGCGCGCCGTGCTGCTGTCCGTTGCCTACGTGTGGGGCAGTCCCGCCCGCAAGATCGACGAAGAGTATGCGAAGGTGCGCGCCGAGAACGACTTCAACGGCGCGCAGGCCGCGCTGTATCCGGGCCGGCTGCGGGCCTTTTGCAGCGTCAATCCGCTGAAGGATTACGCCCTGGAGGAACTGGAGCGTTGCGCGGCGCTTCCCGACCTGAAGCATGGCCTGAAGCTGCACTTCGGGAACTCGGACGTGCAGCTGGAATTGCCCGAGCATGCGGCGCGGCTGCGGCAGGTCTTCGCGGCGGCCAATGCCAGGAAAATGGCGATCGTGGTGCACATGCGCGCATCGGTATCGAAGCGCCGGCCATATGGCGCCACCCAGGCCCGCATCTTCCTCGAGCAGCTGCTGCCTGCCGCGCCGGACGTGACGGTGCAGGTTGCGCACCTGGCCGGCACGGGGCCGGGATATGGCGATGCGCCATCCGACGAGGCGCTGGGCGTGCTGGCCGAAGCGGTGGCGGCACACGCCCCCGGCACGAAACGCCTGTGGTTCGATGCGGCCACCATGGCCAATCCCGACATCACGCCGCAACAGCGGGAAAAGCTGGCGCAGCGCATCCGGCAGATCGGCGCCGACCGCATCCTGTTCGGCTCGGACGCCGCCGCCGGCAAGAACCTGCGGCCGCGCGAAAGCTGGGCCGCTTTCCGGCAGCTGCCCCTCACGGAGGCGGAGTTCAAGCGGATCGCGGGGAACGTGGCGCCTTACATGAGGTAAATGGGCGGTGTGCGCTTGCAAGCGCACACTCCTTTGCATCGCCTGGCTAGTGTTGTTCGCGATGGCGGAGCAGGGCATTCGTGGGGCACTGCCCCACGCCTGCGTAGCGGTGTGCGCTTGCAAGCGCACACTCCTTGCACCGCACTAGTGTTGTTCCCGGTGGCGTAGCCAGGCATTCGACGAGCACCGCTCGTCGCTGGCGCAGCGGTGTGCGCTTGCAAGCGCACACTCCTTGCACCGCACTAGTGTTGTTCCCGGTGCCGAAGGACGACACGCTCGGCGCTATCGAAATAGCGAGCGAGCCGCTCGGCCATGTACACCGAACGGTGCTGCCCGCCCGTGCAGCCGATGGCGACCGTCAGGTAGCTGCGGTTGTCGGTCTTGAATGCCGGCAGCCATTTTTCGATGAATGCGCGAATGTCGCCGAACATCTCTTCGGCGCTCGGTTGCGCGTCGAGGAAGGCGATCACGGGAGCGTCGCGGCCGTTCAACGGGCGCAGCGCCAGGTCGTAATACGGGTTCGGAATGGCGCGCACGTCGAACACGAAGTCGGCATCCTGCGGCACGCCCACCTTGAAGGCGAACGATTCGAAGAACAGCGTCAGCGGTGCGTTCTCGCTCTCGACCAGTTCCTTGATCCAGGCGCGCAGCTTGTTGGCGGAAATTTCCGACGTGTCGATCACGTGGCCCAGCTGCTCGATCGCGGACAGGCGCTCGCGCTCTTCGCCGATACATTCGATCAGCGTGCGCCGCGCCGCCGGATTCTGGCCGGGATGCAGCTCGTGCGACAGCGGGTGGCTGCGGCGCGTTTCCGAAAAACGCGCCACCAGCGAATGGGTGTTCGCCGTGAGGAACATGATCTTCACGTCATGCCCCAGCTCGCGCAGCTTGCGAACGTCGCTTGGCAGACTGGCCAGGGAGGCGGCGCTGCGGGCGTCCACCGCCACGGCCAGCGCGTCGGTGCCTTCCTCGGCCAGCGTGGCAACGAGGTTGGCCAGCAAGGCTGGCGGCAGGTTATCTACACAATAATAGCCGGTGTCTTCGAGAACGTTCAGGGCCACCGATTTGCCCGAGCCGGAAATACCGGTAATGAGGACGATGCGCATGCGCGCATGATACATGAAAAGACACGCGAAACGATGTGGGCATGATCCCGCGTTCAGCGCCGCCAGAAACGGTCGAGCAGCGGCGTCACGCTGGTACCGTGCATGACGATCGACAGCAAGATGACGGCAACGGTGATGCCGGTCAGGCTGCGTGCCAGCGGCTCCGGCAAGCCATGGTTGATCGCATACATCAGGTAGTACAGCGAGCCGATGCCGCGCACGCCGAACCAGGCGATGATCACGCGTGCCTGTGTGCTGCCGCGGCCCAGCGCGAGCAGCACGCTGAGGGGCCGGGCAACGAAGAACAGGAACAGCGCGGTGGCCCAGCCGCGCCAGTCGTCGATCCATACCACCAAGGCACCGCCCAGCAGCAATACCAGCGTCAGTTCCGACAGCCGTTCCAGGTGTTCCTTGAACAGCAGCGAATTGGCGGAAATGGTGTCCTGCACCGGTTCCACGCCCTTGTCGGTGAGGATGGCCTTGCCGCTGCGTGCCGCCAGCGTCAGCTCGGTCTGGCGCAGGGCGACGCCCGCCGCGAACACGGCGAGGAAGCCCCACGCGTCGACCGACACCGTCAAGCCGTAGGAAACGGCAATCAGGCCCAGGCCCATCAGGTCATCGAGCACCTCGTGCTGCGGCCGGTACTGGCGCAGCGCATGGCTCATCCGGGCCAGTCCGGCACCGCATGCGCTGCCGATCGCCAGGCCGCCGATGGTGCCCCACAGGAGTTCGACGCCGAGCCAGTGCAGGCCATGCTGCCCCAGGTCGTGCAGGCCAAGCAGGCCCAGCCCCAGCATCACGAACGGGAACGCGCTGCCATCGTTCATGCCCGCCTCGGAACTCAGCGCGAAGCGCACCGGATCCTTGTCGCCGGCATGGCGGAGCTGTACATCGCTGGCCAGCACGGGATCGGTCGGCGCCAGGATCGCGCCAAGGAGCACACCGGCGCCCAGCGGCAAATCCAGCACGTAATAGCAGAACAGCGTCATCAGGAGTACGGAAATCGCCATCGCCAGCCACGCCAGGCGGATAGGCGGCAACCAGCGCTGGATCGTGACGGGCACGGGCATCTTGATTCCCGCCGAGAAGAGTGAAATCAGCACGGCCACTTCCGTCAGCACCTCGAGCAGCGGCGCTTCCTTGACCAGGTCGAACGAAAAGATGCCCAGGCCGAACGGTCCCACCACCAGGCCAACGGCGAGGTAGATCATCGCGGACGTGAACGGGAGATGGGCGATCGGTGTGCCCCACAGGCCGCGGGCCAGCATCAGGCAGCCGATCAGCACGAACCACTGGTAAGTCGCCATGTGTGATACCGGAACTCAAACCGGGATACTACCGGCTCACGTCCTGGCGTGGCGCCAGCGATGAGTTGCAGAGACTTCAGTCGCCGCTCATTGCCTGCCGTTGGCGAAGGTGGGAGTGGAGCAGGGAGTGGAGCAGGGTTTCGCCGAGCATGCTCGGTGCTGCGGAACGGTGCTCGCTTGCAAGCGAGCACTCCTTGGCAACGTTGCGATGGAGGGGACTCTAGTCCCCGCTCATCGCCTGCCGTTGGCGAAGGTGGGAATTCGACGAGCACGGCTCGGCGCCACCGAAGCGGAGCTGCATTGCAAGGCAGCTCTCCTCAGCAGCATTGCAATGAGGGGCGACTTCAGTCGCCGCTCATTGCCTGACGCTGCCGTTCCATGAACTCCTGCAGCGTATCGATCCCGCGCAGTTGCAGGATGGTATTGCGCACGGCGGCTTCCAGCAGCACCGCGATGTTGCGGCCGGCGGCCACGGGGATCACGACCTTGCGGATCGGCAGGCCGAGCACGTCTTCGGTGGGGAACTGGAAGGGCAGGCGTTCGACTTCTTCCTCGAGCGCGGAGCGGCGCACCAGGTGGACGATCAGTTTCAGCCGCATCTTGCGGCGCACCGCGGTCTCGCCGAAGATCGCCTTGATGTCCAGCAGCCCCAGCCCGCGCACCTCGAGCAGGTTCTGCAGCAGGGGCGGGCAGCGGCCTTCGATCATGTTCGGGGCAATGCGCGAAAATTCCACGGCATCGTCGGCCACCAGGCCATGGCTGCGCGAGATCAGTTCCAGCCCGAGTTCGCTCTTGCCGAGCCCGGAGTCGCCCGTGATCAGCACGCCGACACCGAGAACGTCCATGAACACGCCGTGCATGATGATGCGTTGCGCCAGCTTTTTCGACAGGTACACGCGCAGGAAGTCGATCACCTGCGCCGCCGGCAGTGGCGTGGAAAACAGCGGAATGTTTTTCTCGTCGCAGATCGCGAGGATGTCGGGCGGCGTTTCCAGCCCTTGTGCGACGATCAGTGCCGGCGGGCCGCCGGCGATCAATTCGCCGATGACATGCGCGCGCGTGAGCGCCTTCAGGCGGTGGTAATAATTGATTTCCTGGTGGCCAAACACCTGGATGCGGCCCGGGTGGATCGTGTTGAGGTGGCCCACCTGGTCGGCGGCCGAGGCCGCGTCGCCGGAAATCGTGCGTTCGCCGCCGGGAAAGCCGGCAAACCAGCCCAGTTGCAAAGATTCCCGATTGTCGTCATACAGGCGCTGGATCGTCAGGGGATTTTGCAGCATGGGCTTTTTTTATTGTGGAGTAGGTCGACGCCCGGGCTTAACCCGCCGCCTGCAAGCTGGGTTGCCAGTTGACGATGCGGCGATGCACGGATTGGGGATCGGGATCGCTGGTCAATGCCTGCCGGAAAGCGTCATCCGAAAACATCTCGGCGATCTCGGACAGGATTTCCAGGTGCTGCTGTGTCACGTGATCGGGAATCAGCAGGAAGAACAGCAGGTTCACGGGCTTGCCGTCCGGCGATTCGAAGGGAATCGGCTCGGCCAGTCGCACGAAGGCCGCGAGAGGCGACTTCAGGCTTTTCGCGCCCTTCACGCGCCCATGCGGAACGGCCACGCCGTGGCCCAGGCCGGTCGAGCCGAGGCGTTCGCGGGCAAACAGATTGTCCGAAACGGTCGAGCGGGCGATACCGCAATTGTTCTCGAAGATCAGGCCTGCTTGCTCGAAAGCGCGCTTCTTGCTGGAGACTTCCAGATCCAGTTGAACGTTCTCGGGCGAAAGGATTTTACTCAGGTTGTTCATAACGCGACGTAATTGGTGCGGCGCACAAAGGTGGCTGGCGAGCAGAATTATAGGCCTGTTTGACCGCCGTGTAACCCGAAATTGCTCGGACCGGCACCTGCGCCTCGCTGCCGGCCAGCTTGCCATGCATGCGTTGAAAAGTGTTTTGAAACACAACGAATAAGGCTGGCGCTATTTCCACGTTAAAACAACGTTGAGCGCCGACATTTCCATCGCGCGAACAGGCATTGGCCGATTATTGCGCGTTTCGGACGATCGTGCCGCAAGCATCCTGAAGCTGAGCATACTCCTAAGATGAATGCTTTGCGATGTCTCAATCACTGTCGTGCGTTACGCAGATTCGACGGGCTGCCGGCCTTAGTGAAGTTGCTGCGCCATGGATTGATGTCGAGTCCACCACGGCGGGTATACCGGGCATAGACGGTAAGGTGGGCAGGCCGGCACTCGCGCAGGATGTCCACGAAGATCCGCTCCACGCATTGCTCATGGAATTCATTGTGCTCGCGGAAACCAATGAGATACTTCAACAGGCTCTCCTGGTCGATCTGGGGGCCGGCGTAGCTGATCTGCACGCTGCCCCAGTCCGGCTGGCCGGTCACCAGGCAGTTCGATTTCAGCAAGTGCGATACCAGGGTTTCCTCGACGGGCAATTCATCGACAGCGGCTTTGAGAATCGATGGCTGCGGCGAATAATGGTCGATTTCGATGTCGAGGCGATCCAGCAGCATGCCATCGAGTTCGCCCATCTGCAGCTTGCCGAACTCTTCCTGCATCGTCAGTGCCACATGCACGGTGGCACCGGTGGCGGCGGACAGATCCTGCTGCAGCAGCTCGCGCAGCGCTTCCGCGCCGCCCAGCCGCGTCTGGTTGAACGAATTCAGGTACAGCTTGAACGATTTCGATTCGATGATGTTCGGCGAATCGGCCGGCACCGAAATGCGCGCCACGGCCACTTGCGGCTTGCCGCGCATGTTCAGCCACGACAGCTCGTAGGCGTTCCAGATGTCGACGCCGAAGAATGGCAGCGTGCCTGTCAAGCCGAGCTCGTCACGTTTGCCGATGCGCGGAATCGGGAACAGCAGTTCCGGCGCATAATCGGTGCGGTAAGCGGAGTTCTTGCCGAGTGGGGAATGTTCGGGAGAGTTCGACATGGCGGGCCTTCAAAACGGGACAGCCCGCCATGGTAGCTCAAAACGGCAGCGGGCGGTCCGTCGCGCGGGAAGGGCGCCTGTCGAAAATGTTGCTTGAAAAATGGGGACGTACCCCATTTTTCAAGCAACATTTTCTAATAGCCGTTGCCAGGAATTGCGGGAACATCTTATAGACCGGATTCTGCGTCTCGTCCCAGTACCGGTAGCCCAGCGCGCGAGGAATTTGCCGAAGTCCTCCATCTCCTCTGGCGGCATCTGCAGGCCGATCAGGATGCGGCCCACGTCGGAAGCGGGCGGTCCGTCGCGGGGGAAGAGCGATTTCGAAAAATGTTGCCCGGAAAATGGGGTACGTCCCCATTTTTCACCCCCATTTTTCAGGCAACGCTTCCTGAGAGCCGTTGCCAGGAATTACAGGAACATCTTGTAGACGGGATTCTGCGTCTCGTCCCAGTACCGGTAGCCCAGCGTGGCGAGGAATTTGCCGAACTCCTCCATCTCTTCCGGCGGTACCTGCAGGCCGATCAGGATGCGGCCCACGTCGCCGCCCTGCGAGCGGTAATGGCACAGCGAGATGTTCCAGTTCGGCGCCATGCTGTCCAGGAAGCGCATCAGCGCGCCCGGGCGCTCGGGGAATTCGAAGCGGTACAGCAGCTCGTCCCGCGCCAGCGCGCTCTTGCCGCCGACGAGGTGGCGCAGGTGCGACTTGGCCAGTTCGTCGTGCGTCAGTTCCAGCGTGCGGAAATCGTGTTCCTCGAAGCGGCGCGCCAGGGCGGCCGATTCGCCGCGGTCGGCGATCTGCACGCCGACAAATACGTGAGCCTGTTCCTGGTCGCTGATCCGGTAGTTGAACTCGGTCACGTTGCGCGGGCCGATCAGCGCGCAGAAGCGCTTGAAGCTGCCGCGCTGTTCGGCCATCGTCACGGCGAACACGGCTTCGCGGAATTCGCCCAGCTCGGCGCGTTCGGCCACGAAGCGCAGCCGGTCGAAGTTCATGTTCGCGCCCGAGGTGACCGTGATCAGCGTCTCGTTCCGGATCGGGTTCTTCGTCAGCGCCGCGCGTTCGATGTAAGCCTTGGCGCCGGCCACGGCCAGCGCGCCGGAAGGTTCCAGGATCGAGCGGGTATCGGTGAACACGTCCTTGATCGCCGCGCAGATCGCATCGGTGTCGACGATGATCACGTCGTCCACGTACTGCTGCGCGAGCCGGAACGTTTCTTCCCCGACCAGGCGCACTGCGGTGCCGTCCGCGAACAGGCCCACGTCCGGCAACGTCACGCGTTCGCCCGCCTTCAGGCTGCGCGCCATGGCATCGGCATCCATCGTTTCAACGCCGATGATCTTGATGTCCGGCCGGATCTGCTTGATGTAGGCGGCCACGCCCGAAATCAGCCCGCCGCCGCCGATGGCGATGAACACCGCATGGATCGGGCCCGAGTGCTGGCGCAGGATCTCCAGGCCGATCGTGCCCTGGCCGGCGATCACGTCCGGATCGTCGAACGGGTGCACGAACGTGAGCTTCTGTTCCTTTTCCAGCGTGAGCGCGTGGTTGTAGGCATCCGTGTACGACTCGCCGTGCAGCAGCACTTCGACGTTGTCGCCACCGCGCGCCTTGACTGATTCGATCTTCACCAGCGGCGTGGTGGTCGGCATCACGATGACGGCGCGGCAGTCCATGCGCACGGCGGACAGCGCCACGCCCTGCGCATGGTTGCCGGCCGAAGCGCAGATCACGCCGCGCTTGAGCTGCGCTTCGGACAGGTGCGCCATCTTGTTGTAGGCACCGCGGATCTTGAAACTGAATACGTCCTGAATATCCTCGCGCTTGAAGTAAATTCGGTTCTGGAAGCGCTGCGACAGGGTCGGCGCCAGTTCCAGAGGCGTTTCATGGGCAACGTCATAGACGCGCGCGGTAAGGATCTTCTTCAGGTAGTCGGTAGTCATGGTCTCGAGCGGAGTGAATCCAGGCGGATGGCGGAGTGCGATGAATCGACGGTGGATAACCGGGAGTCGCCGAACGGGTATCGGTGCGCGGGGTGTGCGCGCCGGTCATTCGTGCGGGTTGACGGGTGTCGGATCATTATAATGGGAAGCCCGAGCCACCCGCCTAATCTTCACGGTCGCCACAGCCGGTACTGCTTGTGTGTGTGGAACTGACTACCGGACTGCCTGACTGAACATGCATGATTGAAAATTCGATAGCCTGGCTGCTGGCCTTCCTGGCGGCGCCGGAAGTGGGGTTGACGTCCGTCTTCATCATTTCGTTTGTTTCCGCAACCCTGGTCCCCCTCGGCTCCGAACCGGCCGTCTTTGCCGTCTGCAAGGCCAATCCGGAACTGTTCTGGCCCGCCATCCTCGTGGCCACCTGCGGCAACACGCTGGGCGGCATCGTCGATTACTGGATGGGGTATTACGCCAAGGCCGCGTTCTCGAAGGAACGGCAAAGCCGCTGGTTCGGCTGGCTGGCCCACTATGGCGCGAAGACGATGCTGCTGTCGTGGGTACCGGGTATCGGCGACCCGCTGTGCACGCTCGGAGGCTGGCTGAAGCTGCCGTTCTGGCCAGCCGTCGGCTACATGGCGATCGGCAAGTTCGCCCGCTACGTCACCATGACGGCGGCGCTGCTGTACATCCCCGATGGTTTCTGGCGTTCGCTGGCCCAGATGCTGGGTGGTTGAAACGCTACACTTTATTTTGCTTCGGCGGAATGCGCGCACAATTTTGTCGTTTTCACATGCAAAAACCGCATGGAGATTGATGATTTCACGAAAGTTCCGAATATTATTTCGCCACTTGACGTTCACGTAACCCGGCAAAAAATAGGGGTGTTGAAACGTGGTGCGCCGCAATAAGATAAAATGGACCCCTTAGTGACCATCTCCAGCGTCTTCTGTATCCCCCCACATGAACGCACCAGCACAACTCCAGGCCTTGCTCGCAGAATCGCCGGACGGCCACGCGCCGACCCGCGTCCGTGAAATCCCGTACAACTACACCTCGTTCTCCGACCGCGAGATCGTCATCCGCCTGCTGGGTGAGGAATCCTGGCAGCTGCTGGACGAGCTGCGCAGTGCGCGCCAGACGGGTCGTTCCGCGCGCATGCTGTATGAAGTCCTGGGCGATATCTGGGTCGTGCGCCGCAACCCTTATCTGCAGGACGACCTGCTCGATAACCCGAAGCGCCGCCAAGCACTGATCGACGCGCTGCATCACCGCCTGTCCGAGGTGGACAAGCGCCGCATGGCCGTGGACGCCGACGAATCGGGTGAAGCGGCCGCAAAGCGCGCGGCCAGTGTCGAAAAGCTGCTGGCCGCCGCCAGCAAGGCCGTGGCCGACTTCGGCGATGAATTCCGCCAGATGTACGACCTGCGCAAGCGCGCGGTCAAGGTGCTGGGCCGCTACACGGCCAAGCACAACATCTGCTTCGACGGCATGAAGCGCGTGTCGCACGTGACCGACGCCACCGACTGGCGCGTCGAGTATCCGTTCGTGGTGCTCACGCCGGATGCCGAGGAAGAAATGGCCGGCCTCGTGAAGGGCTGTATCGAACTGGGGCTGACGATCATCCCGCGCGGCGGCGGCACCGGCTACACCGGCGGCGCGATTCCGCTGACGCCGCTGTCGGCCGTGATCAATACCGAAAAGCTGCTGCGCATCGACGCGGTGGAAATGAAGGTGCTTCCGGGCCTCGAGCGCGATTACGCGACCATCTACACCGAGGCGGGCGTGATCACGAACCAGGTGTCGGTCGCCGCCGAAAAGGCCGGCTTCGTGTTCGCCGTCGACCCCACGTCGGCGCACGCTTCGTGCATCGGCGGGAACATCGCGATGAACGCGGGCGGCAAGAAGGCCGTGCTGTGGGGCACCGCGCTGGACAACCTGGCATCGTGGCGCATGGTCGACCCGAACGGCGACTGGCTCGATGTCACCCGCCTGGACCACAACCTGTCGAAGATCCACGACACGCCGCTGGCCCGCTTCAAGCTCGAATGGACGCACCCGAACGCGAAAGGCGAGGCGAAGGGCGAACCGTTCAAGACGGAGATCCTGGAAATCGCAGGCCGCAAGTTCCGCAAGGAAGGCCTGGGCAAGGACGTGACGGACAAGTTCCTGGCCGGCCTGCCGGGCATCCAGAAGGAAGGCTGCGACGGCCTGATCACGTCGGGACGCTGGATCCTGCACAAGATGCCGAAATTCACGCGCACCGTCTGCCTCGAGTTCTTCGGCCAGGCGCGCGACGCGATTCCATCGATCGTCGAGATCAAGGATTACCTCGATGGCCTGCCGGCAAAGGGCGAGCAGTTCGCCACGCTGCGCCTGGCCGGCCTGGAGCACCTCGACGAGCGCTACCTGCGCGCCGTGGGCTATGCAACGAAATCGAAGCGCGGCGTGCTGCCGAAGATGGCGCTGTTCGGCGACATCGTCGGCGACAACGAGGATGCGGTCGCGATGGCCGCGTCGGAAGTGGTGCGCCTGGCGAACACCCGCGTGGGCGAAGGTTTTGTCGCCGTCAGCCCGGAAGCGCGCAAGAAGTTCTGGCTCGACCGCGCCCGCACCGCGGCCATCGCCAAGCACACCAATGCGTTCAAGATCAACGAGGACGTCGTCATTCCGCTGAACCGGATGGGCGAGTACACGGACGGCATCGAACGCATCAACGTCGAGCTGTCGATCAAGAACAAGCTGGAACTGGCGGGCGCGCTGCGCGAGTTCTTCGAAGCAGGCAATCTGCCGATCGGCAAGAGCGACGACGCTTCCGAGGATGGCGTGGGCAATGCCGAAATGCTGGGCGACCGCCCGCAGCAGGCACTGGCCCTGCTCGACCAGGTGCAGGAGCGCTGGACGTTCATCCTGGCGAACCTGGACAAGCCGCTCGATGCCGCGCGCCTCGAGCTGTACCAGCTCGGCCTGCAGGACCTGTCCGGCGCGTTCGAGGAGCGCCTGCAGCGCCAGCCCGAAGCCACGCTGTTCGACGTGGTGCAGGACCGCACGGTGCGCATCAGCTGGAAGCAGGAAATCCGTGCCGTGCTGCGCCAGATCTTCAATGGCGCCGCCTATAAACTCATCCTCGACGAGGCGCAGGCGATCCACAAGCGGATCCTGCGCGGCCGCGTGTTCGTGGCGCTGCACATGCATGCCGGCGACGGCAACGTGCACACGAACCTGCCGGTGAATTCCGACCATTACGAGATGCTGCAGGATGCGCACAAGGCCGTGGCCCGCATCATGAAGCTGGCCCGCTCGCTGAACGGCGTGATCTCGGGCGAGCACGGCATCGGCATCACGAAGCTGGAATTCCTGACCGAGGATGAAATCGGCGAATTCCGCGACTACAAGCTGCGCGTGGACCCGGAAGGTCGCTTCAACAAGGGCAAGCTGCTGAACCTGCCCGGCATGGACGCCGACCTGCGCAACGCGTACACGCCGTCGTTCGGCCTGATGGGCCACGAATCGCTGATCATGCAGCAGAGCGATATCGGCGAAATCGCCAACAGCATCAAGGACTGCCTGCGCTGCGGCAAGTGCAAGCCGGTCTGCAACACGCACATCCCGCGCGCGAACCTGCTGTATTCGCCGCGTGACAAGATCCTGGCAACGTCGGCGCTGATCGAAGCCTTCCTGTACGAGGAACAGACCCGCCGCGGCATTTCGATCCGCCACTGGGAAGAGTTCGAGGACGTGGCCGATCACTGCACCGTGTGCCACAAGTGCGAATCGCCGTGCCCGGTGAACATCGACTTCGGCGACGTGTCGATGAACATGCGCAACCTGCTGCGCAAGATGGACAAGCGCTCGTTCAACCCGACCAAGGCGGCCACGATGTTCTTCCTGAACGCCACCGATCCCGGCACCGTGAACGCGGCGCGGCAGGCGATCGTCGGCGTGGGCGCCAAGGCCCAGCGCCTCGGCAACGAGGTGTTCAAGAAAGTGGCGCGCCAGCAGACCAAGGCACCGCCGCCGACGACGGGCAAGCCGCCGATCCGCGAGCAGATCATCCACTTCGTCAACAAGAAGATGCCGGGCAACCTGCCGAAGAAGACCGCGCGTGCGCTGCTCGACATCGAAGACAACAAGATGATCCCGATCATCCGCGATCCGAAGAAGACCAACGCCAACACGGAAGCGGTGTTTTACTTCCCGGGCTGCGGATCGGAGCGGCTGTTCTCGCAGGTGGGCCTGGCCACCCAGGCCATGCTGTGGGAAGTGGGCGTGCAGACGGTGCTGCCGCCGGGCTACCTGTGCTGCGGCTATCCGCAGCGCGGCGCGGGCGACTACGACAAGGCCGAGAAGATGATGACGGATAACCGTGTCCTCTTCCACCGCATGGCCAATACGCTGAACTACCTGGACATCAAGACCGTGCTCGTCTCGTGCGGCACCTGCTATGACCAGCTGGCCACGTACGAGTTCGAGAAGATCTTCCCGGGCTGCCGCATCATGGACATCCATGAATACCTGCTGGAAAAGGGCGTCAAGCTCGAAGGCGTGACCGGTACCCGCTACATGTACCACGATCCCTGCCATACGCCGATGAAGCTGCAGGACCCGATGAAGACGGTCAATGCCCTCGTGCAAACGCATGATTCGGTGAAGATCGAAAAGAACGACCGCTGCTGCGGCGAATCGGGCACGCTGGCCGTGGCGCGGCCGGACATCTCCACCCAGGTGCGCTTCCGCAAGGAAGAGGAGATGGTCAAAGGCGCGGACAAGCTGCGCGCCGACGGCTTCGATGGCGACGTGAAGATCCTCACGAGCTGCCCGGCCTGCTTCCAGGGCCTGTCGCGCTTCAACGAGGATTCGGGCACGACCGCCGACTACATCGTCGTGGAAATCGCCCGTCACCTGCTGGGCGAGAACTGGATGCCCGACTACGTGAACCGCGCCAACGACGGCGGCATCGAACGCGTGCTGGTGTAAGGCATGGAACCGGCAAGCTGCGACCTGTGCAAGCTGCTGGCGGCACCGCCGGCCGGTGCCGTCATCTGGCAGGATGACGCACTGGCCGTTGTCGCCGTCGACGAGCCGGGCTATCCCGGCTTCACGCGCGTGGTGTGGCATGCGCACGTGAAGGAAATGACCGACCTGTCGCCTGTCGACCGCGATCGCGTGATGCGGGCCGTATGGGCCGTGGAGGCGGCGCAGCGCGACGTGCTCGCGCCGCACAAGGTCAACGTGGCCAGCTTCGGCAACATGACACCCCACGTGCACTGGCACGTGATCCCGCGTTACGCGGACGATGCGCACTTCCCGCACCCCACGTGGGGCGCGCGGCAGCGTGACCCTGCCGGCGCCGCTGTTGCCGTGCGCACGGCGCTGTTGTCCGAGCTGCACGCGGCGATCCGCGAACGCATGAACGAACCCAGCTGAGCAATCACGCCGACGCCGGCGAATCGAGTAGAAACCACCATGGCCAATCCCACCGCTATCACCCTGCACAACAAATCGCGCTACCTCGAGATCGCCTTCGACGATGGCGCTTCCTTCAACATCCCGTTCGAGCTGCTGCGCGTGTATTCGCCCTCGGCCGAAGTGCAGGGCCACGGCCCTGGCCAGGAAACGCTGCAGGTCGGCAAGCGCGACGTCGGCATCACCGACCTGGAACCGGTCGGCCAGTATGCGCTGAAGCCGATCTTCACCGACGGCCACGCTTCCGGCCTGTATACCTGGCAATATCTGTATGACCTGGGCGCCAACCTCGACGCCCGCTGGCACGATTACATCGGCCGCCTGCATGCCGCTGGCTTCTTCGGCGACACCGGCCGCGAACCCGGCGCCATCCTCCCCGGCGCCGCCAGCCACGGCCACCACGGCTGCGGCCACCGCCACTGACATCTCCCGCAGGACTGCTTCCCAGCAAGCTGTTATAAAAAATTCGGGGACTGGCCCTTCAGGGGACTGTCCCCAGCAACGTGCGCGTCAGAAATGTTTCCTAAAACCGGGGTCTGACCCCGGTTTTAGGAAACAGATCGAATCGACAACAATTTGTTGCTGTGTGGCCACTAATTGATGTGTGGAAAGGCATGCGGTATTGTGCGCGCCCGAGTGGGGCAGGAGAATATTGTTCCTTGACCGTTCCGCTCTCCAGGAAATTCCATGCCCAAACTTACTGTCCGCTTCAGCCTGATGGCCGCGCTGTGCCTGTTCGCCGTGATGATCGCGATCGGCGCCGCGCTCGGGGTGTTCATGATCAACCGTTCCAACGATGCGTTGTCGCTCGTGCAGAAGGTTGCGTTGGAAACCCAGGCGATCAACGATATCTACAAGGACGCCACGCGCGTTCGCTCCAGCCTGAACCGTGCGTATTCGGAAGCCCGCGATGGCGGCCAGGTCGCCACCAATGGCAGTGCCATCGGCAACGCCACCAATTACCTGGTTCGCACCCGCAAGGCGCTGGCCGATTTCGTGTCTGCGCCACCGTCGCCCGGTACCGATGTGCAGCTGCGCAACGACCTGGCCGCGGCATCGACCCGCATGCTCGACACGCTCGACACGGGCATTGCCGCACTGAAGGCGAACGATATTGCCGCTTTCGCCACGATCAACAGCCGCGACCTCACGCCGCGCGGCGCCGAGATATCCACGCTGCTGGAGAAGTTCCAGAAAGAGAATACCGAACGCGGCGAGGCGCTGATGAAGGAGCGCGACGGCGAGTACCGTCTCGTGCTGTGGCTCGTGGGCCTCGGCTTGGCCGGAGCGCTGGCACTGGTAATCGGCATGCATGTGTTCCTGCGCAACCTCGTCATCGCGCCGCTGGAACGCGCCGTCGAACTGCTCGACGGCGTGGCGCACGGCGACCTGACCGCGCGCGTGGATGCCCAGGGCAATAACGAGATCGACCGGCTGATGCGCGGCATCGCGAAGATGCAGCAAAGCCTGATCGACATGGTGTCGAACGTGCGCACCGGCGCCCAGGCGATCGGCACGGCCGCCAGCGAGGTTGCCATGGGCAACCAGGACCTGTCGTCGCGCACCGAGAGCCAGGCCAGCGCGCTGGAAGAAACGGCCGCCACGATGGAAGAGCTGACCAGTACCGTGCAGAGCACCGCCGACAACACGATGCAGGCGCGCCAGCTGGTGGAAGCGGCATCGACCAAGGCGGCAGCGGGCGGCGCCGTGATGGGCCAGATGTCGGAAACGATGGCGGCCATCGATGCGTCGTCGCGCAAGGTGGTCGATATCATCGGCGTCATCGACAGTATCGCTTTCCAGACCAATATTCTGGCGCTGAACGCGGCCGTGGAAGCGGCCCGCGCCGGCGAGCAGGGCCGCGGCTTCGCGGTGGTTGCCTCCGAAGTGCGCACGCTGGCGCAGCGCAGCGCCTCGGCGGCCCGGGAAATCAAGGCGCTGATCGACGATTCCGTCGACAAGGTCGGTTCCGGCAGCATGCTGGCCACCCAGGCCGCGCAGGCCATGAACGAAATGGTGACCAGCGTCGAGCGCGTGACCGGCATCGTGGTCGACATCGCCGAGGCCAGCCGCGAACAGAGCAACGGCATCGCACAGGTGAACCAGTCGATCACGCAGATGGACGAAGTCACGCAGCGCAACGCGGCGCTCGTGGAAGAGGCGGCCGCCGCCACGCAGGCGATGCAGCACGAAACGGAAAACCTGCTGGGCGCCGTCAGTGCGTTCAAGCTGTCGAATGATGGTGCGTCGGTCCATGTGCCGGCACCGAAGGCGTCACCGGCCCCCGCGCGGGCAAAGCCGATTGCAGCGCTGCCGCGTGCCACCAGCCAGGTCAAGGCCCCGCAGCCGCGCGCACAGAAGCCGGCGGCTGCCAGGTCGCCTGCGGCCGACGAGTGGGAAGAGTTCTGACAGGGAGGCCGGCAATGGCGTAATGGACCAGGGAGTGCCCCGTCAAGCTTGGCGCAGGGTTCCAGGATAGCCGGCAATCCGAAGACGCTTGCCGCAACGTTCGTGCGGACGGAGAAAAGCGTCCGCGCGATTCATCACCTCGAGGGGATCCATGAACGCGCAAAAGATTTATACCGCATTGCTCACCGCGGACCTTGCCGCGGCGGAGAACTGGTACACCAGGCTGCTCGGGCGTGGGCCGGATTACCGGCCAATGGAGACCCTGGTCCAGTGGGAACTCTTCGACCAGGGCGGGTTGATGCTTTCAAGCAGCGGCGAGATCGCCGGCAGGGGCTTGATGTTCATTTACGTGGACGATCTCGCAGCCGAGCGCAACCGGCTGCAGGCGGTAGGCATCGTACTGGGGGAGGATATCCAGGGGGATTACTCGACACTGGCGCAGCTGCATGATCCTGACGGCAACGTCATCACGCTCGCAACGCCGCCTGTCCAGCCGTTTCCACCGGCATGACCGTGGAAAGGGGCGCAGCAACGTCGCGTTCAGGGACTGCTCGATCGACTGTGGCCGCGGCTTGATTCACCGCGGCTCGATGGGCTACGGCTTGATCGACTGCCGCTTAATTGACTGCGCTGGTGCGGCGGCGCTGCACGTATTCTTCGTAGCGGCGCTGTTCCCGTTCCCAGATGTAGCGGAAGGCGGCGCGGGCGGCGGGCGGCAGCGTACGGATCGCTTCGGCGTTGAACGGCATTGGCGCGGGTGCCTTGCCGCCTTGGGCGCGGCGAGCCTGCGCATCCGTTGCGTCGATCATCTGGCGGGTTGCCTCATCGATCTCGGGAAAATAAATATCCTTGGGGAGTTGATGCTGAAGCTCCATTGTCTTCCTCCGTAATCAGTAGACAGATGCCGCGTCGAAGAGACCGGCTTTGCTCACTTAACGCGGCCTTGCCGAGGATGGTTGACACGATTTTGGAAAAGTGCTGGAAATTGCAAATTCGGCAATGGCTGTGGCGCTGGCGAACCACGGGCGCTGCCTCCCGGATGACGCTTGTATAATGCCGGAAGATCAATCCGCCCCATCGCATTCATTCACTACGCTAATGACCAACACCACCCACTTCGGTTACAAGACCGTCAACGAGGACGAGAAAGTCAAGGAAGTCGCCAAGGTCTTCCACTCCGTCGCCGCCAAGTACGACGTGATGAACGACCTGATGTCCGGCGGCCTGCACCGCATCTGGAAAACGTTCACGATCGCCAACGCGGGCGTGCGCACCGGCATGAAGGTGCTGGACATTGCCGGCGGCACGGGCGACCTGGCCAAGGCGTTCGCGAAGCAGGCGGGACCGACGGGGGAGGTGTGGCTCACGGACATCAACGAATCGATGCTCCGCGTGGGCCGCGACCGGCTCTTGAACAAGGGTCTCGTGACCCCCACCTTGCTGTGTGATGCGGAAAAGCTGCCGTTCCCGGACAATTATTTCGACCGTGTCAGCGTGGCCTTCGGCTTGCGCAACATGACGCACAAGGACCAGGCGCTGGCGGAAATGCGCCGCGTGCTGAAACCGGGCGGCAAGCTGCTGGTGCTGGAATTCTCGAAGGTCGCCGAGCCGCTGCAGAAACCGTACGACCTGTATTCGTTCTCGGTGCTGCCGTGGCTGGGCAAGCGCATCGCCAACGATTCGGAAAGCTACCGTTACCTGGCCGAATCGATCCGCATGCATCCTGACCAGGAAACGCTGAAGACGATGATGCAGGCAGCAGGACTGGAGCGGGTCCAGTATTACAACCTGACGGCAGGTGTGGCCGCTTTACACACCGGCATCAAACTGTAATCAACCTAGGACAAAAGCTATGGAACTGAAGAAATTCCTCGTTGGCGCCACCCTGGCGCTGGCCGCCATCTCGATGACGGCGGAGCTTGCCGCGCGCCCGATGGGCGGCGGCAAATCGTTCGGCCGCCAGTCGCAGAACGTGAAGAACATGGCGCCGCGCCAGGCGCAGCCGGCCACGCCGCAGCAACAGAACGCGGCTCGCCCCGCGAACCAGCCGGCACCGGCCTCGGCCGTGCCGGCCAAAAAGCCGAGCATGTGGAAGGGACTCCTCGGCGGCGCACTGCTGGGCCTGGGCCTGGGCGCGCTGCTGTCGCACCTGGGCATCGGCGGCGCGCTGGCCAGCATGATCGGCACGCTCCTCACGTTCGCGCTGATCGCCGCCGCCATCTTCTTCATCTGGCGCCTCATCAAGGGCAAGTCGCAGGGTAACCGGGCCCAGCCGGCCAGCGCCTATGCGGGTGGCTTCGGTGGCAACAATGGCGGCAGCAATGGTCACTTCGGTAACCAGCCCCAGGGCGGGTCGTCCACGCCGGAAATCGGTTCGCGCCTGCAGCCGGCATCGTCGGGCATGAACCTGAACAAGCCAGCCTCGAACCTGCAGCAGCCGCACCAGCAATGGGGCGTGCCGGCGGACTTCGACCAGGCCGCGTTCCTGCGCCATGCCAAGAGCAACTTCATCCGCCTGCAGGCGGCGTGGGACAAGAGCGACGTGAACGACATCCGTGAATTCACCACGCCGGAAGTGTTTGCCGAACTGCGCATGCAGATCCAGGAGCGGGGCGGCAAGGAAGACTACACCGACGTCGTCGAGATCGAAGCGGAACTGCTGGGCATCGAGAATACCGGTTCCGAGTACGTGGCATCGGTGCAGTTCTCCGGCCGCACGAAGCCGGCACCGGATGCGCTGCCGGAACCGCTGAACGAAGTATGGAACCTGGTCAAGCCGGTCAACGGCAACGGCGGCTGGATGCTCGGGGGGATCCAGCAGGTTGCTTAAGCTTAATGACACCATCGTGCAGGGTTAATCTCCTGCAAACTGGTAAGATCGAGACCGCCCCGGATTTCCTGGGCGGTTTTGTTTTTTTGTCTCTCCCAAACATGTTCCCATTTCCGAATGCATTGCCGACATTGTCGATGCCGGCCGCCGCCACGATCAATCACCTGCTGGCGCAGGAGCCCTGGGCCCGCGCCGAGCTGAAGCAATACGCGGGCAAGGTGGCCCGCATCGATGCGTCGCCCGTCGAGCTGCGCCTGCGCGTAGCGGCCGATGGTATGGTCGAGGCCGCTAGTGCCGAGCAGGGCGCCGCGGTCACGATCCGGCTGAAATTGTCCGACTTGCCGCTGATCGCGCAAAACCGCGAGCGTGCGTTTTCCTATGTGCAAATCGAAGGCGATGCCGAGTTCGCGAACGCGATTTCGCGGCTGTCCCAGTCGCTGCGCTGGGAAGCCGAGCACGACCTCGAAAAGGTCATCGGTCCGGTGGCGGCCGTGCGCATGGTCTCGGGCATGAAGTCGGCCCTGGCTTCCCTGCAGCAGGGGCAGCGCAAGGCGGCGGAAAACGTGGCTGAATATTTCCTGGAAGAGAATCCGGTGCTGGTGCGCCCCGTGACGGCCCAGGCATTCGCCGGCGACGTGACGCGCCTGCGCGACGATGTCGAGCGCTTCGCCAAGCGGCTGGAAAAGCTGGAACAGAAAATCAACAATAAGATGAGCAAGCAAGGCGCCGACCCTCGATGATCCTGAAATTCCTTCGCCTGTTTAAAATCCTTCGTGTCATCGTCAAATACGGCCTCGATGAAATCGCCATTTCAGGCTTCGACAAGCCCGGCATCAACCGCTTCTTCGACACGGCCTTCTTCTGGCGCGATATCTCGACGGCGCGCGCGATCCGCCTGCGCATGGCGCTCGAAGAGCTGGGGCCGATCTTCGTCAAGCTGGGGCAGGTGCTGTCCACGCGCAGCGACCTGATTCCGCCGGATCTCATCGCCGAACTTTCCAAGCTGCAGGATCGCGTGCCGCCGTTCGATTCGGAGTTGGCCGTGGCGCAGATCGAGCGTTCGCTGGGCGGCCATCCCGACCAGCTGTTCGCCCGCTTCGAGCGCGTGCCGGTCGCATCGGCATCGATCGCGCAGGTGCACTTCGCGGCGCTGCCGGATGGCACCCCGGTGGCCGTCAAGGTATTGCGCCCAGGCATGAAAAAGCTGATCGACGAAGACGTGGCGCTGATGAACTTGGCCGCGGACATGATCAACCGGCTGTGGAAGGATGCCCACCGGTTGAAAATGAAGGAGGTCGTCGGCGAGTTCGACAAGTACCTGCATGACGAGCTGGACCTGATGCGCGAGGCCGCCAACGCCGCGCAATTGCGCCGCAACTTCGCCGATTCGAACCTGCTGATGGTGCCCGAGATGTATTGGGATTACTGCTCCAGCGACGTGATCACGATGGAGCGCATGCATGGCATTCCCGTGTCGCAGATCGACCGGCTGGTGGAGGCGGGCGTCGACCTGAAGAAGCTGGGCAGCGACGGCGTGGAAATTTTCTTCACGCAGGTATTCCGCGACGGCTTCTTCCATGCCGACATGCACCCGGGGAATATCCTCGTGTCGATCGACCCGGCCACGTTCGGGCGCTATATCGCGCTGGACTTCGGCATCGTCGGCACGCTGAACGATTACGACAAGGATTACCTGTCGCAAAACTTCCTGGCATTTTTCCGCCGCGATTACAAGCGGGTCGCCGAGGCGCACATCGAGTCGGGCTGGGCGCCGAAGAATACCCGTGTCGACGAGCTGGAAGCGGCGGTGCGCGCCTGTTGCGAGCCGATCTTCGACCGGCCGCTGAAGGACATCTCGTTCGGCCAGATTTTGTTACGCTTGTTCCAGACGTCGCGCCGTTTCAATGTCGAGGTACAGCCGCAGCTGGTACTGCTGCAAAAGACGCTGCTGAACATCGAAGGCATGGGCCGCGTACTGGACCCGGACCTGGACTTGTGGAAGACGGCGAAGCCGCACCTGGAACGGTGGGTATCCGAACAGGTGGGCTGGCGGGGCCTGGTGGACAAGCTGAAGGCGGAAGCGCCCCGTTACTCGCACATCCTGCCGCAGCTGCCGCGGCTCACCCATCAGGCGCTGACGGCACTGGGCGAGCGCGACGATACCACCAACGAGCTGTTGCGGCAGCTCACGGAGGAGCAGCGCCGCACCAATCGCATGCTGAGCTTTTTCGTTTATTTCGTCGGCGCGTTCGTGGCCGGGGCCATCGGCTTCCAGGCCTACCTGCGCTGGCATGGAGTGATGTAAATGCCCGAATTCGACACGCGCGACCCTCTCGATCCCCGCTTCTGGGACGAACGCTTTGCACGGCAATTCATGCCGTGGGACCTGGGCGGCATCCCCGAGCAGCTGCGCAGCCTCGTGGCCTCGCACGACGCGGCGGCCGATGCGGCCGTCGTGCCCCCGGTGGCGCTGATCCCGGGCGCCGGCTCGGCCTATGAGCTGGACCTGATGTGCGAGGCGGGCTGGGATGCGCACGCCATCGATTTCTCGCCGAACGCGGTGGAGCGGGCGAAAAAAACGGTCCGGCGCTGGCCGGAGCGGATCGTGCAGGCCGATTTCTTCACCTACCAGCCGCCGGCGAAGCTCGATGTGATCTACGAACGCGCCTTCCTGTGCGCGCTGCCGCCCGAGCACCAGCCCCGCGTCGTGCAGCGCTGGGCCGAACTGCTGCCGCACGATGGCCTGCTGGCCGGCTACTTCTATTTCGGCGATCCCGCCAAGGGCCCGCCGTTCGGCATCGCCCGCAGCGAGCTCGACACACTGCTGGCGCCCCATTTCACGCTCGTGGAAGACGAGCCCGTGCCCGACTCGCTGCCGGTCTTCGGCGGCCAGGAACGCTGGATGGAGTGGCGGCGGCGCTGAAAACCGGTGACAGACACCATTTATTTCGCAACTTCTGTTTTCATCAATTCGGTGTCTGTCACCGGTTTTTTTGAAATATTCCTGAAAAACCAGTGTCTGTCACCGGTTTTGCCACCCCGCAAATAAGGCTCTGCCCGCAAAAACACTTATAATTCAGGGTTTTTGATGTTTTTTGCGGAGTAACAGATGCCTATCTATGCCTACCGCTGCGAGGAATGTGGCTTTGCCAAGGATGTGCTGCAGAAGATCTCCGATCCGCAGCTCACGGAATGCCCCTCCTGCGGCAAATCCACCTTCAAGAAGCAGTTGACCGCGGCCGGCTTCCAGTTGAAAGGCACCGGCTGGTACGTGACCGATTTCCGTGGCGGCAATGCGCCAGCCACCGGCGTGGCCGCCAAGCCCGATGGTGTCAAGGCCGACGCGCCGAAAGCGGAATCGTCGAGCGCCGCGCCAGCGAGCACCGTGCCGGCAGCCACCGGCACGGGCGACAAGAAATAAGGTGCTGATGAACACGATACGCAAGTGCTTCCTGACGGGGTTGCTGGTCCTGGTGCCGCTGGCCATCACGGCCTGGGTGCTGAACATCATCATCGGCACGCTGGACCAGTCGCTGCTGTTCGTTCCGGAGCGCTGGCAGCCGCGCACGCTGGTCGGGTTCGATATTCCCGGCTTCGGCGCGATCCTGACCATCCTCATCGTGTTCGTCGTCGGCCTGCTGGCCAATAACCTGATCGGCAACTACGTGCTGCGGCTGTGGGAAAAGCTGCTGCACCGCATTCCTGTCGTCAGTTCGCTGTACGGCAGCGTGAAGCAGGTGTCGGATACGCTGTTCTCATCGTCCGGCAACGCGTTCCGCAAGGCGGTGCTGATTCCCTATCCGCACGCGAACTCGTACACGATCGGATTCCTGACGGGCGCCCCCGGTGGCGACGTCAAAAACCACCTGGTGGGAGACTATGTGTCCGTGTACGTGCCGACGACGCCGAACCCGACCTCCGGCTTCTTCCTGATGATGGCGCGCGAAAACGTGGTGGAGCTCGACATGACCGTCGACGCCGCCCTGAAATACATTGTGTCGATGGGTGTGGTCGCTCCCGAATGAAGCGCCGGACCCGGTCACAGCCCCAATTCAACCTGAACGAGAAATAATCATGTCAATGCGTACTCATTACTGCGGGCTCACCACCGAAGCCCTGCTGGGCCAAACCGTCAGCCTGTGCGGCTGGGTGCACCGTCGCCGCGATCACGGCGGCGTGATCTTCATCGACCTGCGCGACCGCGAAGGCCTGGTCCAGATCGTCTGCAATCCGGAGCAGGCGGAAGTGTTCAAGACGGCCGAGTCCGTGCGTAACGAGTACTGCCTGCGCGTCACCGGCGTGGTCAAGGATCGCCTGGCCGGTACGGTCAACAACAACCTGAAGTCCGGCAAGATCGAAGTGGTCTGCTCGCAGCTCGAAGTGCTGAACCCGTCCGTGGCCGTGCCGTTCCAGCTCGATGACGACAACCTGTCCGAAACCACCCGCCTGACGCACCGCGTGCTGGACCTGCGCCGCCCGCAGATGCAGAACAACCTGCGCCTGCGCTACAAGGTGACGATGGAAGTGCGTAAATACCTGGACGACCTGGGCTTCATCGACATCGAAACGCCGACGCTGACCAAGTCCACGCCGGAAGGCGCGCGCGACTACCTGGTGCCGTCGCGCGTGAATGCCGGCCAGTTCTTCGCGCTGCCGCAGTCGCCGCAGCTGTTCAAGCAGCTGCTGATGGTGGCGAACTTCGACCGCTACTACCAGATCACCAAGTGCTTCCGCGACGAAGACCTGCGCGCCGACCGCCAGCCGGAATTCACGCAGATCGACTGCGAGACCTCGTTCCTGAACGAGCAGGAAATCCGCGACCTGTTCGAGGACATGATCCGCAAGGTGTTCAAGAACACGCTGTCGATCGACCTGCCGAACCCGTTCCCGGTGATGAACTTCTCGGAAGCGATGGGCTCCTATGGTTCGGACAAGCCGGACATGCGCGTCAAGCTGCAATTCACCGAACTGACCGAAGTGATGAAGTCCGTGGACTTCAAGGTGTTCTCCGCCGCCGCCAACCTGCCGAACGGCCGCGTGGTCGGCATGCGCGTGCCGAAGGGCGCCGAGATGCCGCGTTCGGAAATCGACGCGTACACCCAGTTCGTGGCCATCTACGGTGCCAAGGGCCTGGCCTACATCAAGGTCAACGAGAAGGCAAAAGGCCGTGACGGCCTGCAGTCGCCGATCGTCAAGAACATCAACGACGAAGCCCTGGCCAAGATCCTGGAACTGACGGGCGCGGAAGACGGCGACCTGATCTTCTTCGGCGCCGACAAGGCGAAAGTGGTCAACGATGCGATCGGCGCGCTGCGCGTGAAGATCGGCCACAGCGAATTCGGCAAGAAGAACGGCCTGTTCGACGACGTGTGGGCACCGCTGTGGGTCATCGACTTCCCGATGTTCGAATACGACGAGGAAGACGACCGCTGGACCGCCACGCACCACCCGTTCACGGCGCCGAAGGATGGCCACGAAGACATGCTGGAAACGAACCCGGGTGCCTGCATCGCCAAGGCCTACGACATGGTGCTGAACGGCTGGGAACTGGGCGGCGGTTCGATCCGTATCCACCGCGAGGAAGTGCAGTCGAAGGTGTTCCGCGCGCTGAAGATCGGTGCCGAGGAAGCACGCCTGAAGTTCGGCTTCCTGCTCGACGCGCTGCAGTACGGCGCGCCGCCGCACGGTGGCCTGGCCTTCGGCCTGGACCGCATCGTCACGCTGATGACGAAGTCCGATTCGATCCGCGACGTGATCGCCTTCCCGAAAACGCAGCGCGCGCAGGATCTGCTGACGCACGCGCCTTCGGAAGTGGACGAGAAGCAGCTGAAAGAGCTGCATATCCGCCTGCGCGCGGCCGAGCCGAAAGTAGCTGGCTAAAAGGAAAGGGCGCCACGGCGCCCTTTTTTACACCCGCGGCTGCGGATCCGCAGGGGTCTGTCCCCGGTAAGTGCTGACTTCAACGTGAATCGTTGGCTGCGTCAGGGGACTGACCCCGGTTTTGAGCCCTGCCGTCGAAGCGCCGGCAAAAAACCGGGCACAGACCCCTGTGACGCATACGCACTTCGCGACATCGAACCGCCGATGCTAAAACCCCAAAAAATCCCCATCTCCGTCCTGGTCGTCATCCACACGGCCGACCTGCAGGTGCTGCTGATCGAACGCACCGGCCACCCCGGTTTCTGGCAGTCGGTCACCGGCTCGCTGGACGCCATCGACGAGCCCTTGCTGGCCACCGCCACGCGCGAGCTGTTCGAGGAAACCGGCATAGTGGCCGATGGCGAGCGCATCGTGCTGCGCGACTGGCACCTGTCCAATGTGTACGAGATCTATCCGATCTGGCGCCACCGGTATGCGTCCGGCGTCACGCACAACACGGAGCACGTGTTCAGCGTGGAAGTGCCGCGCGACATACCCATCATGCTGTCGCCGCGCGAGCACACCGCGCACGCGTGGTTGCCGCACCTTGAAGCGGCGGACAGGTGCTTTTCCGCGTCGAACGCGGAAGCGATCCTGCAACTGCCGCGCATGCTGGGCCGTTGATGCCAGCTACCTGACGGCAGCTACCTGACGGCGGGCCGGCCGGAGCGCCGCAATTGCGCAACCAGCAGCGCGATGGCGGCGGCCCCCAGCAGGGGCAGGTTGCCGGGTTCGGGCTCGCTGGCGGCCGGCGCATGCGGACGATAGGCGATGTCGCCCCCGATCAGCTCGCCGAAATACGTTCCGGTCTGGTTGAGCAGCGATGTTGAACCCTGGTCGGTACCCGTCATGCCGATCGGCGCATCGGATTCGAACAGCACGCGGCCGGCAGCCTGCGGAGCTGCCGCATGGCCGCGGTTGGCGATGCCGGCGGTCGCGATGCCGGCGGTCGCCGGGCTCGTATCCGGCAGCATCGCGAAAGCCGTTGCCGGTACTGCCGACAGTGTGGCCAATACGGTGCAGAAAGTGGTGCAGAAAGTCCTGATCGCCATACAGCCTCCCGTTCGCGTCAGTTGTGATTGGAAACTTGAAGTTCCTCTGTTGGATCAACTATAGGGGATATCCCGGCCATTGGCAGCAATCTTTTGTGCGACCGGCGCACAATTGCCACGGTCTGGAAGCATCGTTTTCGTCGCCCGGAGTAGACTGCATGACTGAGCCCGGCCCGGATCCTGAACAGGCTCGCCAGGAATCCGGTAATGCCTCCGTGCACGTTTGCTATCGTATCCCCGCCGCACGATTGCCCGCGATGAATCAGCACGGTTGGCGCTAGAATGGCTTTCATGAAGATCAAAGTCGCCACCTACAATATCCACAAGGGCGTTTCCTACCGCAGCAAGCCACGCGTGCTGGCGCTCAAGCAGGCCATCGCGGCATTCGATGCCGACCTGATCTTCCTGCAGGAAGTGCAGGGCCAGCATGACCGCATCGCCGCCCGCTTCGGCGAAGAGCGCCATGGAGCGAAGCACTGGCCAGGGGGCGGCCAGCACGAATTCTTCGCCGGCGAATCGCACCAGTCCGTCTATGGCCTGAACGCGCAATACGACCATGGCCACCATGGCAACGCGCTGCTGTCGAAGCACCCCATCGCCAAGTGGACCAATACCGATATTTCCGACCATGCCTACGAGGCGCGCGGCATCCTGCACTCGATCGTTGAAACGCCGAAAGGCGTGGTGCATTGCTATGTGATCCACTTGGGCCTGTTCGAGCGCAGCCGCGTGCGGCAGGTGGAAGCGCTGATCGATGCGGTGAACCTGTCCGCACCCAACAACGAGCCGGTGATCATCGCCGGCGACTTCAACGACTGGCGCAACACGCTGAGCGCCAAACTGCGCAAGGCCCTGGGCGTGGTGGAGGTGTTCGACGAAATCGGCGCCGGTTCGAGCCTGGGCGACCTGGTCCGTACCCTGGCCCGCAGGCAGGCGGCGGTCCACCCGGCCCGCACGTTCCCATCCGCCTTGCCCTTCTTCCGCCTGGATCGTATCTACGTTCGCGGCTTCGAGGTAGAATCGGCGCAGGTCCTGCATGGCCCGATCTGGGCCAAATTGTCGGACCATGCACCGCTCGTCGCTACCCTGAAACTGTTATAGCGTTATGCGCCCTGTCGATTTCATCGCCGACAACGAAGTCAGACTCCTGCACTGCGGTACCGAATTCTTCCCCGGCCTGATGGAAGCGATCGATGCCGCGCAGTATGACGTCTATTTCGAGACTTACATCTTCGCGGACGATGAAACGGGGCAGGCCGTGCTGGCCGCGCTGATGCGCGCGGCGCAGCGGGGTGTCACGGTGCGCATGATCACCGACTGGTTCGGCACCGGTGCCGGGCGGGTCAACCGCATGCATGCGCAGCTGCAGGCCGCCGGCGTCGAGCACCGCATCTTCAATCCCTGGTTCAAGCGCGGCGTCTCGCGCACCCACCGCAAGATCTGCGTCGTCGACCGCTGCATCGCCTTCGTGGGCGGCATCAATATCAACGACGACATGTTCTGCGATTACGACCACAGCATCAGCCTGTCCGCGCCGCGCTGGGACTTTGCCGTGGCGGTCAAGGGGCCGCTCGTGGCGAATATCCACAAGGAAGCCGTCGCGCAGTGGCGCCGCCTGGGCAAGATGCCGCTCACCGAGCGTATCGGCCTGTACCAGGAAACGCGCCGCGCCAACAAGGCGGCCGCCGAAGCCAGTACCACCGTGCAGGCGGGCTTCGTGGTGCGCGACAATTTGCGCAACCGTCACACTATCCAGCGGGCCTACCTGAAGGCGATGGGTGCCGCCAAGAAAAGCGTGCTGCTGGCGAACCCATATTTCGCACCCGGCCGCAAGTTCCGGCGCGCGCTGTCGCAAACGGCGCAGCGCGGCGTGCAGGTGACACTGCTGATCGGCGTGGGCGAGCACTGGCTGCAAGATGCCGTGGCGCACTCGTTCTATCCCAAGCTGCTCGCTTCCGGCGTGCGGCTGGTGGAATATCGCAAGACCCAGCTCCATGCCAAGGTCGCCGTCATCGACGACGAGTGGGCCACGGTCGGTTCCTCCAACGTGGACGGGCTGAGCCTTTTCTTGAACCAGGAAGCGAACGTCGTGATCAAGGATGCCGCCTTCGCCAAGGACTTGCGCAAGCATATCGATGCGGCCGTCGCCGAAGGCGTGGAAGTCCACGCCCACGAGTTCGAGCACATCGGACGCTTCCGCCGCATCGGCTACGAGATCGCCTACGTGGTGTATCGGACGCTGATGCGCATTTTTGCAGTGGGAAAATATGCCTGATGAAAGCTTGAAATACGCATGGATAACGTAAGGATCGACAAATGGCTGTGGGCCGCGCGCTTCTTCAAGACGCGCAATCTTGCCATCGACGCGATCGACAGCGGCAAGGTCAAGGTCAACGGCGACCGGGTGAAACCGGCGCGGGTCGTGAAACTGGGCGAGAAGCTGCACATCGATAACGGCTCGGACGAATGGGACGTGCTGGTGGTGGGCATCTCGGACAAGCGGCAGGGTGCCCCCATCGCCCGTACCCTGTACGAGGAAAGCGAGGAATCGATCGCCCGGCGCATCAAGGAGGCCGAACGGCGCAAACTGTTCCACGAACCGGCCGCTGACCTGAAGGGCCGCCCCACGAAGCGCGACCGGCGCATCCGCGACCAGATCGACCACGGCGAATAGTTGCCCGGAAAAGTGCCTACGGCGATCCGTCATACCCCCTGTTTCCACGGAAACTGTTGCTTCAAAAATGGGGTACGTCCCCATTTTTTAGGAAATTATTGCCGAAAAAATGGGGTACGTCCCCATTTTTGAAGCAACTTCTGTGATTCTTAATTTGCCTGTCAACCCCCGCGCGCAACGCCGGGCGCAAAATAGAACGCCACCTCTAACGATCCCGTTTGACATTTATCCAGCCCTGGATAATAGTACGAGCGTTCGTAATTTTTTTCACACGGAGCAAACCGGCCGGGGGAAAATCAAAGTTCCTTTCTCCCATGAAGCCGGATGCCAAAGTGAGTAATTTAGCCATCAATACCTCGACAAAATTCATGCGCAAGGGCGAAATGACCCGCGCCGCCATCCTGGACGTGGCGTTGGACCTTGCCAGCCGTGACGGGCTGGAAGGGCTGACCATCGGCCTGCTGGCGGACCGGATGAACATGAGTAAATCGGGCGTATTCGCCCACTTTGGTTCGCGTGAAGATTTACAGCTGGAAGTGTTGAAGCTTTACCACCGCCGTTTTGAGCAGGAAGTGTTCTATCCCGCCATCAAGGAACCCCGCGGCTTGCCGCGCCTGCGGCTGATGTTCGCGCAGTGGGTCAAGCGCGTGTCGATCGAGATCGCGTCGGGCTGCATCTACATCAGCGGCGCCGTCGAGTATGACGACCGCCCCGGTCCGATCCGCGAAGCGCTGGTGGCGATGGTGAGCGCATGGCAGGGCGCCCTGTTGCGGGCGGCCGAGCAGGCGATCGAATGCGGTCACTTGAAAGCGGGTACCGATGCGCAGCAGCTGGTCTACGAGATGTATGGCCTGATCCTGGCCGTGCACCACGATGCCCGTTTCCTGCGCATTCCCGGCGCCGTCGATCGCGCCACGGTGGGCTTCAACCGCCTGATCGAAAACTATCAGTCTTAAACCTGGCCGCATCCACAAGGTGCGGCAACCAATCACACTTAGCCTTAGTCGCAGGAGATAAACATGGGTCAATACGTCGCGCCAATCCGGGATATGCAATTCGTTCTGCATGAGTTCCTGAAGGTGGAAGAGCAGCTGAAGGAACTGCCGGCCCACGCCGAGACCGATGCCGACATCATCAACGCGGTGCTGGAAGAAGGCGCGAAGTTCACGTCCGAAGTGCTGTTCCCGCTGAACCATTCCGGCGACCGCGAAGGCTGCCACCACGACGCGCAAGCCAAGACCGTCACCACGCCGAAGGGCTACAAGGAAGCGTACAAGCAGTACGTGGAGGGTGGCTGGGCCGCGCTGGCGTGCGATCCGGAATACGGCGGCCAGGGCCTGCCGGTGGTGCTGAACAATTCGTTCTACGAGATGCTGAACTCGTCGAACCAGGCATGGACCATGTACCCGGGCCTGTCGCACGGCGCCTACGAGTGCCTGAAGGAACACGGCACCGACGAGCAGAAGGCAACGTACCTGCCGAAGCTGGTCTCCGGCGAGTGGACCGGCACCATGTGCCTGACCGAACCGCACTGCGGCACCGACCTGGGCCTGCTGCGCACGAAGGCACTGCCGAACGACGACGGCTCGTGGACGATCACCGGCAACAAGATCTTCATCTCGGCCGGCGAGCACGACATGTCCGAGAACATCCTGCACCTGGTGCTGGCCCGCGTGCCGGACGCACCGGAAGGCTCGAAAGGCATCTCGCTGTTCCTCGTCCCGAAATTCCTGCCGGACGGTAACGGCGGCATCGGCGAACGCAACCCGATCTTCTGCGGCGCCATCGAAGAAAAGATGGGCATCCACGGCAACTCCACCTGCCAGATGAACCTGGACGGCGCGAAAGGCTGGATCATCGGCCAGCCGAACAAGGGCCTGAACGCCATGTTCGTGTTCATGAACGCGGCCCGCCTGGGCGTGGGCATGCAGTCGCTGGGCCTGACCGAAGTGGCGTACCAGAACGCGCTGGTCTATGCAAAAGACCGCCTGCAGATGCGCTCCCTGTCGGGCGTGAAGGCGGCCGACAAGCCGGCCGACCCGATCATCGTGCACCCGGACGTGCGCCGCATGCTGCTGACGGCGAAGGCGTTCGCCGAAGGCGCCCGCGCGCTGACCAGCTATGTGGCGCTGCAGATCGACCGCGAACTGAACCACCCGGACGAGGAAGTGCGCAAGGAAGCCGCCGACGAAGTGGCGCTGCTGACCCCGATCGTGAAGGCCTTCATCACCGACAACGGCTGGATCGCCACCTCGGAAGCGATGCAGGTGTTCGGCGGCCACGGCTACATCGCCGAATGGGGCATGGAACAGTATGTGCGCGACGCGCGCATCAACATGATCTACGAAGGCACGAACACGATCCAGTCGCTCGACCTGCTGGGCCGCAAGATCCTGATGGACAACGGCTCGAAGCTGCGCAAGTTCGGCGAGAAGATCCGCGCGTTCGTGGAAGACAACGGCACCGATGAAGCGATGTCCGAATTCGTCACCCCGCTGGGCGACCTGGGCGAAAAGGTCACCAAGCTGACGATGGAAATCGGCATGAAGGCCTTCCAGAACCAGGATGAAGTGGGCGCCGCCGCCGTGCCTTACCTGCGCGTTGCCGGCCACCTGGTGTTTTCGTACTTCTTCGCGCAGATGGCCAAGATCGCGCTGGAAAAGCAGGATTCGGATGACAAGTTCTACAAGGCCAAGCTGGCGACCGCACGCTTCTACTTCGGCCGCCTGTACCCGGAAACCGCCATGCTGATCCGCCAGGCACGCTCGGGCGCATCGAACCTGATGGCGCTGGACGCCGACCTGTTCTAACAAATCAAGGAACAAGAAATGACGAACTTCAGTGTGAAAAAAGTCGCCGTGCTGGGCGCCGGCGTGATGGGCGCGCAAATCGCCGCCCACTGCGTGAACGCCAAGGTGCAGGTCGTGCTGTTCGATTTGCCTGGAAAAGAGGGAACGCCGAAGAATGGCATCGTCCTGAAGGCCATCGAAGGCCTGAAAAAGCTGTCGCCGGCACCGCTGGGCGACAAGGAAGACGCGTCACTGATCCAGGTCGCGAACTATGAAGACAACCTGGACCAGCTGGCCGACTGCGACCTGATCATCGAAGCGATCGCCGAGCGCCTGGACTGGAAGCACGACCTGTACAAGAAGGTGGCCCCGCACATCGGCGCCAACGCGATCTTCGCATCGAACACGTCCGGCCTGCCGATCGAGCAGCTGGCGCAAGGCTTCGACGCGGACCTGAAGGCGCGCTTCTGCGGCGTGCACTTCTTCAACCCGCCGCGCTACATGCACCTGGTGGAACTGATCCCGACCGAGGCGACCCGCCCGGAAATCCTGGACCAGCTGGAAACCTTCCTCACGTCCGCGCTGGGCAAGGGCGTGGTGCGCGCGAAGGATACGCCGAACTTCATCGCGAACCGCGTGGGCATCTTCGGCATGCTGGCCACGATCCATGAAGCCGAGAAGTTCGGCCTGTCCGTGGACGTCGTCGACGACCTGACCGGCGCGAAGCTGGGCCGCGCCAAGTCCGGCACGTTCCGCACGGCGGACGTGGTGGGCCTGGACACGATGGGCCATGTCATCAAGACGATGCAGGACAACCTGAAGGACGATCCGTTCTTCAGCGTGTACAAGACCCCCGACGTGCTGGCGAAGCTGATCGAGAAGGGCGCGCTGGGCCAGAAGACGGGCGGCGGCTTCTACAAGAAGGTGGGCAAGGATATCCAGCGCCTGGACTTCGCCACCGGCGAATACGTGGCCGGCGGCGGCAAGGCTGCCGACATCATCGCCCGCATCCTGAAGGAAAAGGATCCGGTCAAGAAATTCAAGGCGCTGCGCGAATCGACCAACCCGCAAGGCCAGTTCCTGTGGGCGATCTTCCGCGACGCGTTCCACTACATCGCCTACCACCTGGACTCGATCGCCGACAATGCGCGCGACGTGGACTTCGCCATGCGCTGGGGCTTCGGCTGGAAAGTGGGCCCGTTCGAAACGTGGCAGGCCGCCGGCTGGAAGCAGATCGCCGAATGGGTGAAGCAGGACATCGAAGAAGGCAAGGCACTGACCGACGCACCGCTGCCGGCATGGGTCTTTGACGAAAAAGTGGCCGAGAAGGGCGTGCATACGCCGGAAGGCTCGTACTCCGCCAAGTCGAACAGCTATGTGCCGCGCTCGAACCTGGCCGTCTATGAACGCCAGGCATTCCGCGCACCGGTACTGGGCAGCGGCGACACCGACCCGTCGAAAGCCGGCACCACCGTGTTCGAAGACAACGACGTGCGCCTGTGGCACTCGGGCGACGACGTGCTGGTGATCTCGCTGAAGACCAAGATGCACGTGATCGGCCAGGGCGTCATCGACGGCCTGAAGCGCGGCCTTGCCGAGGCGGAAAAGAACTTCAAGGGCCTGGTGATCTGGGGCACGGATGCGGCCGAAGGCGGCGCGTTCTCCGCCGGCGCCGATCTGCAATCGGCCCTGCCGACCTTCATGGCCGGCGGCGCCAAGGCGCTGGAACCGCTGATCAGCGACCTGCAGAATACGTTCATGGCGTTGAAATACTCGAACGTGCCGGTGGTGGCCGCTGTTGCGGGCCTGGCGCTGGGCGGCGGCTGCGAGCTGGCGCTGCACGCTTCGCGCCGCGTGGCGTCGATCGAGTCGTATATCGGCCTGGTGGAAGTGGGCGTGGGCCTGATTCCGGCCGGCGGCGGTCTGAAGGAAGCGGCGGTACGCGCCGCCAAGGACGCCAAGGGCAACGACATCCTGCAATTCCTGAAGACGGGCTTCATGAACGCGGCCACCGCGAACGTGTCGAAATCCGCACTGGAAGCGAAGGCGATGGGTTACCTGAAGGAAGACGACATCATCGTCTTCAACCCGTATGAACTGCTGCACGTGGCGAAAGTGACGGCGCGCGCCATGTTCGATTCCGGCTACCGCGCACCGCTGCAGCGCCCGGTCACGGTCACCGGCCGCTACGGCTGGGCCACGATCCGCGGCCAGCTGGTCAACATGCGCGACGGCGGCTTCATCTCCGCACACGACTACAAGCTGGGCGACATGATCGCCGAGATCGTGAGCGGCGGCGACATCGACCAGGGCAGCGTGGTCAGCGAGCAGTGGATCCTGGACCGCGAACGCAAGGCCTTCCTGGAACTGCTGAACCACCCGAAAACGCAGGAGCGGATCATGGGCATGCTGCAGACCGGCAAACCGGTACGCAACTAAGCCGCCCACCTAAAGGACGAACAACATGAGCAAACAACTTCAAGACGCATACATCGTCGCCGCGACCCGCACCCCGATCGGCAAGGCGCCGCGCGGCGTGTTCAACAAGACCCGCCCGGACGACCTGCTGGTGCACGCGATCCGCGGCGCCATGGCCGCCGTGCCGAACCTGGACCCGGCCCTGATCATCGACGCGATCATCGGCTGCTCGTTCCCGGAAGCGGAGCAGGGCTTCAACGTGGCCCGTAATGCCGTGGTGCTGGCCGGCCTGCCGAACACCGTGGGCGGCGTTACCGTCAACCGCTACTGCGCATCGGGCATCACCGCGCTGGCGATGGCGGCGGACCGCATCCGCGTGGGTGAAGCCGACGTGATGATCGCCGGCGGCGTGGAATCGATGTCGATGGTGCCGATGATGGGCCATCACCCGTCCATCAACATGGACACGTTCAAGGATGAAAACGTGGGCCTGGCCTACGGCATGGGCCTGACTGCCGAAAACGTGGCCAAGCAGTGGAAGATCTCCCGCGAAGACCAGGATGCGTTCGGCCTGGAATCGCACCGCCGCGCCATCGCCGCCCAGCAGGCCGGCCTGTTCAAGGACGAGATCACGCCGGTGGAAGCCATCACCCGTACGCCGGACCTGAAGACCGGCGAGATCAAGGTCGGCAAGCGCCTGGTCGAGAACGACGAAGGCCCGCGTGCCGACGCGTCGATGGAATCGATGGGCAAGCTGAAGCCGGTATTCGCCGCCAAGGGCTCCGTGACGGCGGCCACGTCGTCGCAGATGTCCGACGGCGCCGGCGCGCTGATCGTCGTCTCCGAAAAGATCCTGCGCGAGCACAACCTGACCCCGCTGGCCAAGTTCTCGTCGTTCGCCGTGCGCGGCGTGCCGCCGGAAATCATGGGCATCGGCCCGAAGGTGGCGATTCCCGCCGCACTGGCCGCTGCCGGCATCACGCAGGAACAGCTGGACTGGATCGAACTGAACGAAGCGTTCGCGGCGCAGGCGCTGGCCGTGATTCGCGACCTGAATCTTGATACGAGCAAGGTCAACCCGATGGGCGGCGCGATCGCGCTGGGCCATCCGCTCGGCGCGACCGGCGCTATCCGCGCCGCGACCGTCGTGCACGCACTGCGCCGCAACAACCTGAAGTACGGCATGGTCACGATGTGCGTGGGTGCCGGCATGGGTGCGGCGGGCATCATCGAGCGCGTGTAATCCACACGGCAGGCATGAATTGACAAGGGCGCCGCGGACACAATCCCGGCGCCCTTCATCATTGCGCCGTCAATATCACAACAAAGGAAAGAGACAATGGCAATCGAAGTCACCAAGGCAGACGGCATTCTCACGCTGGCGTTCAACCGCATCGAGCGCAAGAACGCCATCACCTCCGCGATGTATCAAACGCTGGCCGATGCGATCAACGCCGCGCAGGACGATACCGAAGTACGCGCCATCCTGCTGGCCGGCAAGCCCGAAGTGTTCACGGCCGGGAACGACCTGGAAGACTTCATGAAGACCACCCGCGCCAACGACGGCGTGGCCTTCGGCGACCGCCCCGTGTTCCAGTTCATGCGCGCGCTGTCCGGTTCGGCCAAGCCGGTCGTCGCGGCCGTGGGCGGCCTGGCGATCGGCATCGGCACCACCTTGCTGATGCACTGCGACCTCGTGTACGCCGCCGACAGCGCGAAATTCTCCGTGCCGTTCACGCAGCTTGGCCTGTGCCCGGAATTCGGCTCGTCGCTGCTGATGCCGCTGGCCGGTGGCCACGCGCGCGCCGCCGAGAAGCTGATGCTGGGCGAACCATTTGGTGCGCAGGAAGCTTATGACATGGGCATCGTATCGAAAGTGCTGCCCGCCGCCGAGGTGCTCGACCACGCGCGCGCGCAGGCCGCCAAGCTGGTGGCACTGCCCGCCGCATCGATCCGCACCACGAAGCGGCTGATGACCACGTCGCGCAAGGCACAGCTGGAAGCGATCATCGCCGAGGAGAGCAAGTTGTTCTTCGAGATGCTGCAGGGCGCGGAAGCAAAGGAAGCCTTCACGGCGTTCTTCGAGAAGCGCAAGCCGGACTTCACGAAGTTCGCCTGAAGCTCGCCGGAGTTCGCCGCCGGCCGGGTAGGTATCCAAGCCGGGCCGGCGGTTTTCCGGTGTTGCCCTTGCGGCGGTGCAGTGCCGCCAGGCCTGCCCCTGTGCCGACAAGGCGCGGATAACGGTAGGGGATTGATCTTGCTTAATAACTGAACTATCGGCGAAAAGTGCTGCGGAAATTATCGGCTGCCGTGTAAAAGTTCCCGACAATAACTATTAAGTGGGAAGCCAGGCCGGCGGATGCCTATTTTTTCCTTGCGCCGCGAAGTCGTGTGCCGCATGCATGCCTCATCCATATATACTCGGCTGCCCGGGCAGTCGTTGCGCCCGCCACCTTCTGACGGACCGCCGTGCCCATTGCCCCCGACCAATTCGATTACGAAGCCGCCTTGCGCGGCTGCGCGCGCGGCGACCGGCAGGCATTGCGCAGCCTGTACGACCAGGAAGCGCCGCGCCTGCTGGGCGTGGCCTTGCGCATCGTGCGCGAGCGCCAGGCGGCGGAAGATGTGGTGCACGATGCCTTCGTCAGTATCTGGACAAAGGCCGGCACGTTCGACGCGGCGCGTGGCGCGGGCCGCGGCTGGATCTACAGCATCGTGCGGTACCAGGCGCTCGATGCGATCCGTGCCGGCACCCGCGAAGTCCTCGTCGATGACGAAGAAGCGCTGGATGCCATCGATCCGGAAGCTGCCGTGCACATTGCCGACGCCTTCGAACTGCGCCAGGATCTCGGTCGCCTGGAACATTGCCTTACCCAGCTCGATGCCGCGAAGCGCAACAGCATCCTGTATGCCTATGTGGATGGCTGCTCGCACAGCGAGATCGCCGAGCGCCTCAAGTCGCCGCTGGGCACCGTCAAGGCCTGGATCAAGCGCGGCATGAACGCGCTGCGGGAGTGCATGGTATGAGCCCGATCCGCGATCCCCACGAGCTGGCCGGCGAGTACGTGCTGGGCACGCTCTCCGCCGCACAGCGCCGCGAAGTCGAACAGGCATTGCCGCATGACGCGGCACTGCGCGCGGCCGTCGAATACTGGGAACAAAAGCTGCTGCCGCTGGCGGCGCTTGCCGAGCCGGTCGAACCATCCGCCGCGCTGTGGGCGCGCATTGAGCGCAGCGTGGCTCCGGCCCCGGCACCGGCGCGGAATGTGCCGGCCAAGGCCCGCTGGTGGGACAAGGTCACGCTGTGGCGCGGGCTGGCCGCCGGCGGCTTCGCGGCCGCCGCCATCATGGCGGCGGTGGTGGGCGTGCGCATGCAGGCGCCGCTGGCGCCCGACTATATGGTGGTGCTGGCCACGCCGCAGAATGCCGCGCCGGGATGGGTGATCCGCGCCACCGGGCCGCAGACGATCCGCCTCGAACCGCTGGTGAAGACAGCCGTGCCGGCGCAGCGCGCGCTGCAGCTGTGGACCAAGGCCGATGGCTGGAAGGGCCCCGTATCGCTGGGCCTCGTCACGCCGGGCAAGGCGGTCGACGTGAGGCTCGACAAGCTCCCGCCGCTGCAGCCGAACCAGCTGTTCGAGATCACGCTGGAACCGGAACAGGGTTCGCCGATCGGGCGTCCGACGGGGCCGATCCTGTATATCGGCCGTGCCGTGAAAGTGATGTAGGTACCGCCTCGGTCACTGCGCCGGATCGCCGTGTCGTGCGATCCGGCGCAGTGACCGGTCCTGGCCGATCCTGGCCATCGGCCGCGCCGCCAGGGAATGGGGCGCGGCCAGTCTCCCGCTTACTTGATCACGATGGCGATGTCGCGCAGGCCCGGCACGCCATTGCCGATCACGGAGGTGGCCGGCGTGGCTGCGCCATTGACCGGCGTCGCGGTGCCCGACATCAAGTCGACGCGGTACAACGTGCTGGGGCCCGTGGCGGTCGTGCGCAGCGCCGCCAGCACCAGCCCGTTCCCGCCGCCGGCGATATCGAACCCGGCATCGCCGGCCACGTCCACGCCCAGCCGGCCCACATCCACCAGCGTCCCGTCGTTCGGCGGCGTCTGCATCGCCAGCACGTCGGTGGCGCTGTCCAGGTCATACAGGATCGTCGTCGCCGTGCCGGCAATGCTGTTGTTGTAGGCGGCGGCGGTGATCGTGGCCGCGCCGCTGGCGCGGTTGATGGCACCGTCGGTCGTCGTCGCGCCGGTATCGACGTTGATGCGCAGGCTCTGGCCCGTGTTGCCGATCACGCGCAGGCGGTCCGCCACCGGGTTGAAGTCGACGGCGAACGCCGTGCCCGCGATCGCCGAGTAGGGCGCCGTCGTATCGGCCGCATCGGCCATCAGCGTGGCTTTCGCGGTGGCCGCGCCCGTGGCCGGATCGATCGTCACGATGCGCGCGGCGGAAGTCAGGCCATACAGCATGCCATCCTTCGGGCGCACATCGATGCCCAGCAGCGTTTCGCCGCTGTTCAGGCCCGTGATCGCCACCGTGGTGTCGATCGTGTTCGGGGTCGCCACCTTGAAGGCGACCAGGCGGTTGTCGTCCGTGAGGCCGTGCACCATCGGCACTGCGGCCGGGCGCAGCGCGATGCCGCGGATCTCTTCGGTCCCGCCCACCGCGCCCACCAGCATGGCCGGGGTCGCCGTGGCCGCCAGGTTGATGCTGTACAGGTTGCGGGCGCCGCCCACTGTGCCAACCATATAGCCCATGTTCGTGCGCGCATCGATATCGAACCCGTTGGCGCTGCCCGTGTCCACGCCCAGCGGCACCGGCGTGGCCAGCGTGCCGTTGTTCGGCGGGTTCTGGATGTACAGCATGTCCGTGACGGTATCGAGTGCATACAGCGTGGTGGTGCCGGTGCCCGCGAAGGAATTCGTGTAGGCCGATGCGGTGATCTGCGTGGTGGCCGCGCCGCCATTGATGGCGCCATCGGTGGTGGTGGCGCCGGTATCGACGTTGATGCGCAGGTTCAAACCCGTATTGGAGACGATGCGCAGCCGGTCGGCGACCGGGTTGAAGTCCACGCCGAAATCGGTGCCGGCCAGCGCCGTGAACGGTGCCGTGGTATCGGCCGCATCGGCCATCAGCATCGACTTCAGCGTGGCCACGCCGCTTTCCGTGTCGATCGTGTACAGCCGGCCGGTGGAGCCCACGCCATACAGCTTGCCGTCCGCCGGGCGGTAATCGATGCCGAGCAGGTTTTCGCCGCTCTGCAGGCCGGAGACCGTGGCGGTAGTGCGCACCGTGCCCGGCGTCTCGCGGTTGAACGAAATCAGCCTGTTGCTGGCGGTCAGGGCAAACACGTCGCCCGGAGCGACCGGCACGCCCGGCGTCGGCGTCTGGGGCGGGACGCCGGTATCGTGGTCGCTGCCGCCACCGCCGCAGGCGGCCAGGGTCAGGGCGATCGAGGTGGCAAGGGCAAGCGTGGAAAGCTGGGGTCGGTTCATGATCGGTCCTCGGTAGTTGTGGGCTCAACAGCTGCCGGGATGGCAATGTTGTGCGTGTACTACGCGCGGGCAGCCCGATTGGATGCAGGCGGCGTGAATTATTTTTGCAAGCGATAATGGCTGAGCACCGGGCCGGTGCCGCGCAGCAAGTCGATGCGCGATCCGAACATCCTGGCCGAGGCGGCCAGCACCAGGTCTTCGCCAGCCGCGGGCAAGTCCAGCATGGTGGACGTGGCCCGCGCCAGCACGGGCACTTCTTCGGGCAGCGGTACCCCGCTGTCCACGAACACGCCGTCTTCGGCCGAGCCGGCAACGGTGCGTATGCGCCGGGCAGCGCGATAGGCGCTGAACCCCCAAAGGCTGTTCACGCAATGCAGCGCGAGCGACATCACTTCGCCACCGGGGAACAGGTGCAGCACGGTTTCCCGGAAATCGGGCCGCAGGCTGCGATTGACGCGCGACCAGGCATTGCCATGGATGAGCGCCCCGGCCAGGTCGGCGTGACAGATCAGCACACCGCCGGGGTAGGCGCCGACGCACATGCTGTCGTCTTCCGGATACAGGGCGTTCCACAGGCTGACTTCGCCGGCATGGCGGTAACCGTCGACAGCGATCGCGCGCTGCAATTGCGCTGCGCGCTCCGGAGCGTTGTCCATGTCGGCGCCAAAGCTGCCCGGCCGGTTCGTGACGCACACGATGGACAACTCCCAGCGCAGCAGGCCGTTGCCGCGCATTACCCCGCGTCTCCGCCCGTATCGGCGTCCTCGGGCACCGACGTATTCACGGCCGGCGCGTCATGCCCGGCGCGGTGCGCCGCGAGGGCGCCCAGCACGATAGGGTCGAGGCCCTCGCCACGTGCCGTATCCATGTGCAGGTAAAGCCGGCTGCGCATGCGCGGCGCCCAGTAGCGCTGGATGTGCTGGGCGATGCCCGTCTGGGCTTCCTCGCGGTCGGGGAAGGAAGCATAGAAACTGCCGATCTGGTTGGCCATCGTGACCAGGTTGTCGATGTTCATCCGCGCACCTCCAGCAGGGCATCGTCCGCCCCGTCCATGACCAGCCCCGGGTCGGCCAGCCCCAGCTGCGCCGTATTGAAGCGCCGGTACTCGCGCTGCCATTCGGAAGGCTGCTGCACCGGCATCACCTGCACGGCGGTCACCTTGTACTCGGGGCAGTTGGTGGCCCAGTCGGAGTTTTCGGTCGTGATCACGTTGGCGCCCGATTCGGGGAAGTGGAAGGTGGTGTAGACCACGCCCGGCTGCATGCGCTCCGTCACCAGCGCGCGCAGCACGGTCTCGCCGGCGCGGCTCTGGATGCCCACCCAGTCGTCGTCCCGGATGCCGCGCTCCTGCGCATCGTGCGGGTGGATTTCCAGCCGGTCTTCCGCATGCCACTGCACGTTCTCGGTGCGGCGCGTCTGCGCGCCCACGTTGTACTGGGACAGGATACGCCCCGTGGTCAGGATCAGCGGATACTTGCGCGTGACCTTTTCGCTGGTGGCCACGTATTGCGTGATGATGAAGCGGCCCTTGCCGCGCACGAACGCATCCACATGCATCGTCGGCGTGCCTTCCGGCGCCGCGTCGTTGCACGGCCACTGGATACTGCCCAGCTCATCGAGCCGGCGATAGCTGACGCCCGCGAACGTGGGCGTCAGCCGCGCGATCTCGTCCATGATCTCCGAAGGATGCCGGTAATTCATCGGATAGCCCAGCCGGTTCGACAGCGCCATCGTCGCTTCCCAGTCCGCCAGGCCGGCGCGCGGCGGCATCACCTTGCGCACGCGCGAGATGCGCCGCTCGGCATTGGTGAACGTGCCATCCTTTTCCAGGAACGAGGAGCCGGGCAGCAGCACGTGCGCGTACTTCGCCGTCTCGTTCAGGAAGATGTCCTGCACCACGATGCACTCCATCGCCGACAGTGCCGCCGTCACGTGCTGCGTATTGGGATCGGACTGCACGATGTCCTCGCCCTGGCAGTACAGGCCCAGGAAGCTGCCATCGAGGGCCGCATCGAACATGTTCGGGATACGCAGGCCCGGCTCGTCCTGCAGGGGCACGCCCCAGGCCTGTTCGAACAGGCCCCGCACGGTACTGTCGGAAACGTGGCGATAGCCGGGCAATTCGTGGGGGAAGGAGCCGATGTCGCACGAGCCCTGCACATTGTTCTGGCCACGCAGCGGATTGACGCCCACGCCTTCGCGGCCCACGTTCCCCGTGGCCATGGCCAGGTTGGCGATGGCCATCACGGCCGTCGAACCCTGCGCATGCTCCGTCACGCCCAGGCCATAGTAGATCGCCGCGTTGCCGCCGGTGGCATACAGCCGTGCCGCCGCGCGCAGTTCCGCAGGGGGCACGCCCGTCACGCTTTCCGTCGCTTCCGGCGAATTGGCCGGCTGGGCCACGAAGTCGCGCCACTGCAGGAAGGCGCGGTCCTCGCAGCGTTCTTCGATGAATGCCTCGGCCAGCAGGCCCTCGGTGACGATCACGTGGGCCAGCGCGGACAGCACGGCCACGTTGGTGCCCGGCCGCAGTTGCAGGTGGTGGTCGGCGCGCACGTGCGGCGACTTGATCAGGTCGATGCGGCGCGGGTCGATGACGATCAGCCGCGCGCCCTGGCGCAGTCGCCGCTTCATGCGCGAACCGAACACCGGGTGCCCGTCCGTGGGGTTGGCGCCGATCACAAGCACCACGTCGGTATGCTCGATCGACTTGAAGCTCTGCGTGCCGGCCGATTCGCCCAGCGTCTGCTTCAGGCCATAGCCGGTGGGCGAGTGGCAAACCCGTGCGCAGGTGTCCACATTGTTGTTGCCGAATGCGGCGCGCACCAGCTTCTGCACCAGGTAGCCTTCCTCGTTCGTGCAGCGCGACGACACGATGCCGCCGATCGCATCGCGGCCGTGTTTCGCCTGGATGCGGCGGAATTCCGATGCCGCGTAATCGAGCGCCTCGTCCCACGACACTTCGCGCCACGGATCGGTGATCTTCGCGCGGATCATCGGCTTCGTGATGCGGTCCTTGTGCGTGGCATAGCCCCATGCGAAGCGGCCCTTCACGCACGCATGGCCTTCGTTGGCCTTGCCGTCCTTCGCCGGCACCATGCGCACCACCTCGTTGCCCTTCATTTCCGCGTTCAGCGAGCAACCCACGCCGCAATAGGCGCAAGTGGTCGTGATGCTGTGCTCCGCCTGGCCCAGCCAGATCACCGACTTTTCCGTCAGCGTCGCCGTCGGGCAGGCTTCCACGCAGGCGCCGCACGACACGCACTCCGATTCCATGAACGCTTCGCCCTGGCCGGCCGACACGCGCGACTCGAAGCCGCGGCCGGAGATCGTCAGCGCGAACGTGCCCTGGGTTTCCTCGCAGGCGCGCACGCAGCGGTTGCAGACGATGCATTTCGACGAGTCGAACGTGAAGTAGGGGTTCGATTCGTCCTTCTTCAGCTTCAGGTGGTTGTCGCCCTCGTAGCCGTAGCGCACCTCGCGCAGGCCCGTCACGCCCGCCATGTCCTGCAGTTCGCAGGCGCCGTTGGCCGGGCAGGTGAGGCAGTCGAGCGGGTGGTCGGAGATGTACAGTTCCATCACGCCCTTGCGCAGCTGCTGCAGCTTGGCGGACTGTGTGCGCACGACCATGCCTTCCTCGGCCGGCGTGGTGCACGAGGCGGGATAGCCGCGGCGGCCGTCGATCTCCACGAGGCACAGCCGGCAGGAGCCGAACGGTTCCAGGCTGTCGGTGGCGCACAGCTTGGGGATATTGATGCCGGACAGCGCGGCCGCGCGCATTACCGACGTGCCGGCGGGCACGGTCACGCGCTGGCCGTCGACCTGCAGCGTGACGTAGTCGGTGATCACGGCCGGTGGCGGTGTGCCCAGGTCGCGGGCCAGGATGGTTTCGATCATCGTGTTCTCCTCAGGCGGCATGTTGCGAAGTGTCGGCCTGGCCGAAATCTTCCGGGAAGTGGTTCAGGGCCGACAGCACGGGATAGGGCGTCATGCCGCCCATCGCGCACAGCGAACCATTGAGCATGGTGTCGCACAGGTCGCGCAACAGCACCACATGTTGCGTGCGCTGCGTGCCTTCGCGGATCTTGTCGATCACCTCCACGCCACGCGTGGAGCCGATGCGGCACGGCGTGCATTTCCCGCACGATTCGATGGCGCAGAATGCCATCGCATAGCGGGCCAGCTTCGCCATGTCGGCCCGGTCGTCGTGCACCACGATGCCGCCATGGCCCAGCACCGCCCACAGCGCCGCGAAGGCTTCGTAGTCGAGCGGGGTGTCCCACTGCGACTCGGGCAGGTAGGCGCCCAGCGGCCCGCCCACCTGCACGGCCTTGATGGGCCGGCCCGACGCGCTGCCGCCGCCGTAGTCGTACAGGATCTCGCGCAGCGTGACGCCGAAGGCCAGTTCGATCAGGCCCCCATGCCTGATGTTCCCGGCCAGCTGCACGGGCAGGGTGCCGCGCGAGCGGCCCATGCCGTAGTCCTGGTAGTAGGCGGCGCCCTTGTCCAGGATGATGGGCACGGTGGCCAGCGACAGCACGTTGTTGATCACGGTGGGCTTGCCGAACAGCCCCGCCAGCGCGGGCAGCGGGGGCTTGGCGCGCACGATGCCGCGCTTGCCCTCCACGCTTTCCAGCAACGCCGTTTCCTCGCCGCAGATGTACGCGCCGGCGCCCTTGCGCACCTCGAGCTCGAACGCACGGCCGGAGCCCAGCACGTTCGCGCCCAGGTAGCCATGGTGGCGCGCCAGGGAAATGGCAGCTTCCAGCCGGGCGATCGCGTGCGGGTATTCGCTGCGCACATAGATGTAGCCACGCGCGGCGCCGACGGCGATGCCGGCGATCGTCATGCCCTCGACGAGCACGAAGGGATCGCTTTCCATGATGATGCGGTCGGCGAACGTGCCGGAATCGCCTTCGTCGGCATTGCAGACGATGTATTTTTCGCTGCCGGGCGCCTTGAGCACGGTGTTCCACTTGATCCCGGTGGGGAAGGCGGCACCGCCACGGCCCCGCAGGCCCGATGCGGTCACTTCCGCGACAATGGCCGCCGGGGCCATGTCGAGCGCCTTGCGCAGGCCACGATAGCCATCGTGGGCGATATAGTCCGCCAGCGAGCGGGGCTCGGTGATGCCGACGCGGGCGAACGTGAGCCGCTGCTGGCGCGCCAGGTAGGGAATCTCCGCCACGAGGCCGAGGGCGAGCGGATGGCCCGGCGACCAGGCGGCATCGAACAGCGCCGGCACGTCCGCCGCTTCCACCGGCCCGAAACCGAACCTGCCGGCCGGGGTTTCCACTTCCACCAGCGTTTCAAGCCACAGCAGGCCGCGCGTGCCGTTGCGCAGCACGCGGATGTCGAGACCGCGTCGCAGCGCCTCGGCGGCAATGGCCGCCGCAACCTCGTCGGCGCCGACCGCCAGCGCCGCGGAATCGCAGGGCACGTGGATACGCATCGTCGTCATACGGCCTCCTGTACGGTGCTTGCCTGAATGCTGCTTGCCTGAATGCTGCTCGCCTGCATTGCGCTTGTTCTCATATCGTCCGCCAGCACGCCGGCGACGAGCGCATCGAAGCGCGCCGGCGTCACGCGGGCGAACACGGCCTCGTTGATGGTCAGCGCCGGCGCGCTGGCGCACTGCCCCAGGCAGTACACCGGCTCCAGGCCGAACGCGCCATCGGCGCTGTGCCCATGCAGGCTGCAACCCAGCGCGGACTGCGCATGTTCGAGCAGCTGGTCCGCCCCCATGCTCTGGCACGCCTCCGCGCGGCACACCTGGATCACGCAGCGGGGCGGCGGCTCGCTGCGGAAATAATGGTAGAAGGTGATCACGCCATGCACCTCCGCGCGGGACAGGTTGAAATGCCGGGCGATCTCCGGCACGCGTTCCGGCGGAATGTAGCCAACGCCATCCTGCAGGCCGTGCAGCACGGGCAGCAGCTGGTCCTGGCGGTCGCCGAGGCGGGCGAACACGTCGGCCAGGATACCGTCGATGGCCGCGAGGGCGGCAGCGGTGACGGGAGCGGAAACAGGCGCAGGAACAGAAGCAGGAGCAGGGGAAACTGTGGCGGTGGGCATGGCGTCTCCTTGGTGAATGCATCCGCTTATGTTCGGGCTTGCATATGCGGCACATGTTTTATCGTGTAAATTCAGACTATCACCCTATAAACACGGCTTCAATAGGAAGGATTTTGCATATGCTCAAAGTCGAAATCCGGCCCGACTGGTTCCTGCGCGACGCGCGGGGAAACGCCACCGCGCTGCCTGCGCTGCTGTCCTTGCTGGCCGCCGTCAGCGAAACGGGCAGCATCAGCAAGGCGGCGGCCCAGGGCCGCATGTCGTACCGCCACGCCTGGGGCCTGCTGCAGCAGTTCAGCGAACAGTTCGGCGCTGAACTCGTGCACAAGGTGCGCGGGCAGGGTACCGTGCTGACCCCGCTGGCCGAGAAGCTGATGTGGGCGGACCGCCGCATCAATGCGCGGCTCTCTCCGCTCCTCGACAGCCTGGCGTCCGAGCTGCAGCAGGAGCTGGTGCGCGTGCTGGCCGCCGATGCGCAAGGCGTGCGGCTGACGGCATCGCACGGCTTTGCCGTGGCGGCGCTGGTGGCGCAGCTGCGCGACGAGGGCGTGACCGTGGACATCAATTACCGCAGCAGCACCGAGGCGGTGGCGGCCCTGGCCCGGGGCGAGTGCGACCTGGCCGGTTTCCACCTGCCGGTGGGGCGGTTCGAGGAGGCGGCCGCGGCGAGCTACCGCCCCTGGCTGAACGAAGAACGCCATGCCTTCCTGCACCTGGCCTACCGCGAACTGGGCCTGTTCGTGGCGCGCGGCAATCCGAAGGGCGTGACGGGGCTGGCCGACCTGGCACGGGACGACCTGCGCTTCGTCAACCGGCAGCAGGGCTCGGGCACCCGCGTGCTGCTCGAGCTGCTGCTGGCGGAGCAGGGGGTCGACCCGGCAGCCATCGTCGGCCACGACAGCGCCGAGTTCACGCACGCGGCGGTGGCGGCCTACGTGGCGAGCGGCATGGCGGACATCAGTTTTGGCGTGGAGACGGCGGCGCGCCGCTTCGGCCTCGAATTCATTCCCGTGTGCCGCGAGCGCTATTTCCTCGCCTGCGACAGGGCGGCGCTTGCCCAGCCCATGCTTGCCACGGTTGCCGCGGCGATGACCCACGACCGGTTCCGCGCCGCGCTGGCCGACCTGCCGGGCTACGATGGCGCGCTGGCCGGCACGCGCGCCGACCTGGCCGCGCTGTTTTTACCTGGCCAGGCTCTATCTGGCCAAACTTAACCGCGGTCAATGATCGGGCGTGTGCCGGGCCGTTATGATGGGTTGCATCCGACACAGGACAAATGATTGCCCGGGCTCATCGGGCAGCGCAGAATAGAAAAAAATCAGCCCATCAACCGAGGAGACCGGCATGAGCAAGGCTTTGGAAGGCATTCGCATTCTCGATTTCACCCATGTGCAGTCGGGCCCCACCTGCACCCAGCTGCTGGCCTGGTTCGGCGCCGACGTGATCAAGGTCGAACGGGCCGGCGAGGGCGATGCCACGCGCGCCCAGCTGCGCGACATTCCCGAGGTGGACAGCCTGTACTTCACGATGCTGAACCATAACAAGCGCTCGATGACGCTCGATACCAAGCAGCCGGCCGGCAAGGCGGTGCTGGAAACGCTGATCCGCGACTGCGATGTGCTGGTGGAGAATTTTGCGCCCGGCGCGCTGGACCGCATGGGTTTTTCGTGGGAGCGCATCAGCCAGCTGAACCCGCGCATGATCGTCGCCTCCGTGAAGGGCTTCGGTCCGGGACCCTACGAGGACTGCAAGGTGTACGAGAACGTGGCGCAATGCGCCGGCGGCGCCGCCGCCACGACCGGCTTCGACGACGGGCCGCCCGTCGTCACGGGCGCGCAGATCGGCGACAGCGGCAGCGGCCTGCACCTGGCGCTGGGCATCGTCACCGCGCTGTTCCAGCGCACCGCCACCGGCCGCGGTCAGCGTGTGCAGATCGCCATGCAGGATGCGGTGCTGAACCTGTGCCGGGTGAAGCTGCGCGACCAGCAGCGCCTGGCGCGCAATGGCGTGATGGAAGAGTATCCGCAATTCGCCACCGGCCAGTTCGGCGACTCGGTGCCCCGCGCCGGCAACGCGTCCGGTGGTGGTCAGCCTGGCTGGATCCTCAAGTGCAAGGGCTGGGAGAGCGATCCGAACGCCTACATCTACTTCATCGCCCAGGCCGCGGTGTGGCCGGCGATCTGCCGCGTGATCGGGCGTGAGGGGTGGATCAGAGACCCGGCCTACGCCACGCCGCGCGCCCGGCTGCCGCACCTGATGCAGATCTTCGCCACCGTCGAGGAATGGACGAAGACGCTGACGAAGTTCGAGGTCATGGACATCCTCAACCGCGACGACATTCCCTGCGGGCCGATCCTGTCGATGAAGGAACTGGCCGAGGAACCTTCGCTGCGGGCCACCGGCACGATCGTCGAGGTCGATCATCCGGAGCGCGGCCCCTACCTGACGGTCGGCAATCCCATCAAGCTGTCCGACAGCCCCACGGTGGTGCGGCGCTCGCCGCTGCTGGGCGAGCATACCGAGGAAGTGCTCGGCCAGCTGGGCTACGGCGACGAAGAGATCGCGGCGCTGCGGGCCGGGCGCGTCATCTGACACGGAGACATCATGGACAAGCCAGGCACGATGGTCATGTTCCATCCCGACTGCCTGGAGCATCTTCCAGGCCCCGGCCACCCGGAGTCGCCCGAGCGCCTGCATGCGGTGATGGGCGCGTTATGGAAACCGGAATTCACGGCGCTGGCGTGGCGCGAGGCGCCGCGCGGCACCCGCGAGCAGGTGCTGCTGGTGCATGACGCGGACTATGTCGATACCGTCACGGCGATGGCGCCCCGGCAGGGCGTGGTGCTGCTCGATGGCGGCGACACGGCGATGTCGCCCGGCTCGCTCGACGCGGTGATGCGCTGCGTGGGCGCCGCCTGCGCCGGCGTCGACGCCGTGCTGGCGGGGGAAGCCCTGAATGTGTTCTGCGCCACGCGGCCGTGCGGCCACCATGCCGAACCGGATCGGGCGATGGGCTTCTGCATCTTCAACCAGGTGGCGATCGCCGCCATGCACGCGCTGCATGCCCACGGGCTGGCGCGGGTGGCCGTCATCGATTTCGATGTCCACCATGGCAACGGCACGCAGGCCGCGTTCTACGACGAGCCGCGGCTGTTCTTCGGCTCCAGCCACCAGTCGCCGCTGTACCCGGGCACGGGCGCGGCGCACGAGCGGGGCGGCAGCGGCAACATCGTCAACGTGCCGCTGCCGCCCGGCTGCGGTTCGCAGGCATTCCGCAACAGCATGGCGATGCGGCTGCTGCCGGCCCTGCGCGCGTTCGCACCGGAGCTGATCCTCGTCTCGGCGGGCTTCGACGCGCACCGTCTCGACCCGCTGGCACAGCTGGCGCTGGACGACGAGGACTTTGGCTGGATCACGCGGGAAGTGATGGCGATCGCCGCGGACGTGTGCGCGGGGCGTATCGTTTCCGTGCTCGAGGGCGGCTACAGCGGCGCCGGCCTGGCCGGCGGCACTACCGAGCATGTGCGGGCGCTGATGGGCAACTGAGGACATCGAAGGCTGTCGCACCGCCAGTGCCGCCGGTGGCTGGCGCCATGCCGCCACCGGCAGGCCCGCCTCGCGGGCTGCCTCATCCTGCCGTCGGAATCAGCCGCCCGATCCACTCCGCGCCATCCTCGAGGAGGAACTGGCGGAACGCGTGGGCCACGGGCGGCAGGCGCTTTTCGCGGCGGTGCACCACATACCAGTTCAACATGAGCGGAAAACGCTCGGCGGGCACCACCACCAGGCTGCCTGCCGCCACCTCGCGGCCGATCGTATGCGCCGACAGGAAGCCCAGGCCGATCCCCGCGATCACGGCCTGCTTGATCGTCTCCGTGCTCTTGATTTCCATGGCCACCTGCAGCTCGTCGAGCCGGGTGCCGAATGCATCCTCCATCGAATGCCAGGTGTCCGAGCCGCGTTCGCGCACCACGAACGGGTGCCGCACCAGCTCGCGCAGGCCGATCGGCTCGCGGCCGGGCGCCGCCAGCGGGTGCTGCGGCGCGGCCACGATGACGTAGGGGTGGGGGGCGAACGCGTCGTTCTGCGTGTCGTGCACGGGCGGGCGCACCATCACGGCGAGATCGGTGCGGTTGTCCGACAGCTGCTCCAGCAATTCTTCGCGGTTGTGCACCGTCAGGTTCAGTTTCACGCCGGGATGGCGGCGCGCGAACGCCATCATCAGCTGGGGAAAGAAATAATCGCCGGCGCTGATCACCGCCACGTCCAGGCGGCCGCCGGCGATGCCGCGATGCTGGGCCATCGCCGTGTCGGCCTGCTCGAACTGGGCGATGATGGCGCGGCAATAAGGCAACAGCTCGGCGCCCGCCTGGGTCAGGTAGGTCTTCTTGCCGAGCTGCTCGAACAGCGTGGCGCCGGCGTGGGCTTCGAGCGTGCGGATCTGCGTCGATACCGCCGGCTGCGTGAGGTGCAGTTCCGTGGCAGCCCTGGAAAAACTCAGGTGGCGGGCTACCGCCTCGAAGATCTTCAGCTGGCGCAGTGTCGCATTCCGCATGGCGCTCCCGGTGGGATGTTGCAGGTGTGGTTGCAGGCAAGGTTGCAGCTATAAACGATGCTTGATGATTATCCCTAAAAACTTTGAATTTTGCTAATCATCCAGCATGCTTAATATGGACTTCTCGGTATCACGACAACGGAGGAGACCATGACGAACACCAGCGACGCCGCCGCGGCGCAACGCAATGCCTGGAATGCGGCCTTCCATGAACTGGACCTGCCCTGGTACTGGGAAGCGGGGTGCCGGTTGCCCGATATCGGCGCGGAGCGCGCCTGCATCCACGACTATCTGGCGCGCCACCAAGGGCACCTTCTCGCCGTCTACGACGCGGACTTCCTCATCGACGCGATCGTCGCCACCAAGGACCGCTGCGAAGAGCGCTGCCAGGCGGCCGGCAGCGATCCGGCGGCGGCGATCGACTGGCGCGAACTGCGCCAGCCGCAGATCGGCGTCTGATGTGCGACGTGTGTGCGGATGCTACTACTTGTAACGATTTTTTGATTCTTAACCGCGGTCAAGGAGTTGCGAAATATGTTCTTTCACAATCGGTTCATCTGTTGAACTTCAAATAAGGGATCGGGGCGCGGCCAAGCGGCCGTGGCCCGATCCAGGTTCCAGAGTCTTTCGGCAGCTTCCGCGCGGATCCACAGATTCATAGAGGAGACAACAACATGAGCCACCTACTGCACCGCAGCATCGCCAGGCACCGTTTGCGAAGCCCCATTCCGTTGCCGGGCGAGCCACCCGCCACGCGATCCGGCCACTGATGCAAGCACACAGCGGTACCCGCACAGGGATACCAGAACAGCGCTGAAAAACCAGATGGGAGACATTGCATGAAAACCGACGCACCGACCGCTATCGAAAGGCCAGCATCGTTCCGCTGGATGCAACTGATCATGGGCATCATCTGCATGGCCATGATCGCCAACCTGCAGTATGGCTGGACCCTGTTCGTCAATCCCCTCGCCGAAGCCCATGGCTGGACCAAGGCATCGATCCAGGTGGCGTTCACGATCTTCATCCTGACCGAAACCTGGCTCGTGCCGGTGGAAGGCTGGGCGGTGGACAAATGGGGCCCGCGCCCCGTGGTGCTGTTCGGCGGCCTGCTGTGCGCAATCGGCTGGGTGATGAACTCGTATGCCAGCACCCTGGCCGTGCTGTACATCGCCGCAGCCGTCAGCGGCATCGGCGCCGGCGCCGTCTACGGCACCTGCGTGGGCCAGTCCCTGAAATGGTTCCCGGACCGCCGCGGCCTGGCCGCGGGCCTGACCGCGGCAGGCTTCGGCGCCGGCTCGGCCGCCACCATCATCCCGATCTCGAACATGATCGCGGAACGCGGCTACCAGGACACGTTCCTGTACTTCGGCATCGGCCAGGGAGCGATCGTCATCCTGCTGGCACTGATGATGGTGCGTCCGCCCCACACCGCAAGCAAGGCCGTCAAGAAGAAGGTCAATCCGAACGTGCTGCAGACAACGGCCGACTTCAAGCCCTCGCAGATGGTGCGCACTCCGGTGTTCTGGGTGATGTACACGATGTTCGTGCTGGTCGCCGCCGGCGGCCTGATGGCCACCGCGCAAATGGGCCCGATCGCAACCGACTTCGAGATCGACGGCGTGAAGTTCAACGTCATGGGCATGGTCCTGCCGGCCCTGACGTTCGCCCTGGCGATCGACCGGGTGCTGAACGGGTTGACGCGGCCATTCTTCGGCTGGGTATCGGACCAGATCGGCCGGGAAAAGACGATGTTCATCGCCTTCGCACTGGAATCGGTGGGCATCATCCTGCTGTACTACTTCGGTCGTGACCCGATCATGTTCGTCATCCTGACCGGGCTGGTGTTCTTTGCCTGGGGCGAGATCTACAGCCTGTTCCCTGCCACCACGGCCGACACGTTCGGTACCCGCAACGCCGCCGGCAACGCCGGGCTGATGTATACGGCGAAGGGCACGGCATCGATCTTCGTGCCGATCTCGAGCATCATCACCGCCATGACGGGCAGCTGGGAAGCGGTGTTCTTCGTCGGCTGCGGCATGAACGCGGTGGCCGCCATCATGGCCTGGTGGGTACTGCGCCCGATGCGCAAGCGCTTCATCGAAGAGTCTTCCGGCATGGTCAGCGTGCATGACGACGACAAGGTCATGAGCGCCAGCGCCGGCACGGCCACCGCGGCCCGCATCATCACCTGATCCACGTTTCTCCTCGGGGTCCCGCGTGCGCCATCCGCGCGCGCGGGCTTCCCACGCCCTTATACCTGCTCGCCGCCATCCCACGGAGGCTTCCATGATCCAGCACTGGATTCGTTTCAGGCATCTCGATACCGTTCGCTTTGGTACCCTCGAGGGCGACAAGATCCGCGTCTTCAAGGGCGACATGTTCGACGCGCCGCAACGCACCGACATCGCCCTCCATCTTGCCGACGTCGAGCTGTACACCCCGGTCGTGCCGGGCAAGGTGCTGGCGATGTGGAACAATTTCCACGCTCTTGGCAAGAAGCTTGGCCTGCCGCCGCCGGCCGAACCGCTGTACCTGATGAAACCTCCCACTTCGTTCCTGGCGCCGGGCGGCACGATCCGCAGGCCGCGCTGCGAAGGCAAGGTGGCCTTCGAAGGCGAACTGGCGATCGTGATCGGCCGCACATGCAGCGGCGTCGCCGTCGAGCATGCGGCGGAGCACATCTTCGGCTACACCTGCGCCAACGACGTGACCGTGAGCGACATCATCGGCCGCGATCCCACCTTCCCCCAATGGGTGCGCGCCAAGGGCTTCGATACGTTCTGCCCGTTCGGCCCCGTGGTCGCCACCGGGCTCGATCCCGCGATGCTGGTGGTGCGCACGATCCTGAACGACGAGGTGCGCCAGGACTACCCGGTCAACGACATGGTGTTTTCCGTCGCCGAACTCGTCAGCCGCGTGTCGCAGGACATGACGCTGGAACCGGGCGACCTGCTGCTGTGCGGCACGTCGGTCGGTGTGGGCTCGATGCGGCCGGGCAGCACGGTCGTCGTGGAGATCGACGGCATCGGCCGGCTCAGCAACCGTTTCGAGTAAAACCAAGGAGCATATGATGAAGATCGCAGTGATTGGAGCGGGTGCCATCGGCGGCCTGGTGGGCGCGCGGCTGGCGCTGGCGGGCGAGGACGTGACCTTCCTCGTGCGCGGCGCGAACCTGGAGGCCATCCGCAACCGCGGCATCAGGCTGATCGAGGCGTGCGGCCAGGTGCAGGTGGCGGCCCGGGTGCGCGCCACGAACGACTATGCCGCGGCCGGGCCGCAGGATATCGTCATCGTCGCGCTGAAGGCGCACCAGGTGGTGGACGTGGCGGACAGCATCGGCCACCTGTTCGGCCCCGATACGGTCGTGGTGACGATGCAGAACGGCATTCCGTTCTGGTACTTCCATCGCCATGGCGGCGCGTTCGAAGGGCGCCCCGTGCTCAGCGTGGACCCGGCGGGCGTGCTGGCGCAGCGCATCCCGCCCGCGCGCATCCTCGGCTGCGTGGTCTACCCGGCCGCCGAGCTGGTGTCGCCGGGCGCGATCCGCCATATCGAAGGCAATCGCTTCCCGCTCGGCGAGCTCGATGGCAGCACCAGTGCGCGGGCGCGTGCCGTGGCCGCGTGCTTCGAACACGCGGGCCTGAAAGCCCCCGTGCTGGAAAACATCCGGGCGGAAATCTGGCTGAAGCTGTGGGGCAACCTCAGCTTCAATCCCATCAGCGCGCTGGCACATTCCACGCTGGTGGACATCTGCCAGCATCCACTGGCGCGCAACCTGGCGGCGAACATGATGCGCGAGGCGGAAGACGTGGCCGCCAAGCTGGGCATCGCCTTCCGCGTCACGCTCGATCGGCGCATCGAGGGGGCCGAAAAAATCGGCAAGCACAAGACCTCGATGCTGCAGGACGTGGAAGCGGGCAGGGGACCGGAGATCGATGCGCTGGTGGGCTCGGTGATCGAGCTGGCACGCCTGACCGATACGGCGACGCCCCATATCGACTCCGCCTATGCGCTCGTGAAGCTGCTGGAGCAGGCGATGGTACAGGCCCGGGGTGGCGTGCGGCTGCAGAAGGCCGTGGCCGCATAAGGGCACGCCGCCAGCGCGAAAAAAAACCGGGACAGCATGCTGTCCCGGCCTCGGTATCGCTGAAGCGATGTCCTGTTTTGTCGCGCTCTTACAGGCCCCAGGTATAGGCCGCTTCTTCGCGGTCCTGCTGCTGGTCGCTCAGTTTGTCGCGCACGTCCAGCTGGAACAGCGACAGGAGGAATTCACCCAGCGAAAAGCCGTTGGTTTGCTGCTTTGTACTATCAGTGAGACCGTTCATGTGCTGCTCCTTGAATGGTTGAAAGCGTGTATGCCTTTGATTATAAAGGCAGCACACCCCCGGTCCAATTGACGGCAGCCATATCTGTCATTCAATGTATGAATGACTGTCTATGAAAAAGCGCTCAAAAATAAGGCAAAAATATTTCTCGCTTGTTACAGAGAAACTGTTGCTTTTCAGATTTTCCCCTGGTGCTTCAAACGGCTCAGCGTTTCCGGCGACAGGTTCAGGTAGTAGGCGAGCTCCTTTTTCGGCAGCCGCTCGAACAGGTCGGGGAACTTGCGCATGAAGCGGTGCACGCGGCCCGGCGCATCGAGCAGGTGCAGCGTGATGGTGTGCGCCATGATGGCGCTCATCAGGTTCATCACCTCGTACTCGAAAGCCTGCTTCACCACGCTGTGGCTTTGCAGGAAATTCACCCACTGCGACAGCGGCATGCTGGCGACCCTGGCCTTCGTCATGCACACGATGCTGTAGGGCGTCGGCGTCTTCAGGCACCAGGCGGCGTAGCTCGTCTCGATGTCGCGTTCCGACGAGAAGCGCAGGATCATCTCCTTGGCCTCGTGGTTCGTCACCTGCCGCTTCAGGATGCCATCCAGGATGAAGTACTGCTGCATGTCGTACACGCCCTGGTTGAGGAGGAGGTCGCCCTTCTGGTGATTCGTCACCGTGAGGTAGGGCTCCAGTGCGGCCATTTCGCTGTCGCGCAATTCCTTGAGAACGATGTTCTGCTTGAGCTGGGCGCGAATGATGTTTCGTTCCGGGTGGTTGGCAATGAGCGTCATGTCGGGCCGTGGAACTGCATGAATTCACATCATGCGGTGAATCTTGACCGCGGTCAATGATTGAAACGATTGGCGCTGGCTATGATCAATTCCAGGCGATCCAGCTGGCCATGTCGCCCGAACCGACAGGCATCCCGACAATAACCGGAGACAATCATGACCCATAATGTATCGGTAGAAGTCACCGACGGCTTCCACCTCGTGATCGATGCGCTGAAGCACAACGACATCGATACGATTTTCGGCCTGGTCGGCATACCGATCACGGATCTCGCCCGCCTGGCCCAGGCCGAAGGCATGCGCTTCATCGGCTTCCGCCACGAGCAGAACGCCGGCAACGCCGCCGCCATCGCGGGCTACATGACGAAGAAGCCGGGGATCTGCCTGACGGTTTCGGCGCCCGGCTTCCTGAACGGCCTCACGGCACTGGCGAATGCCACCACGAACTGCTTCCCGATGATCCTCATCTCCGGTTCCAGCGAGCGCGAGATCGTCGACCTGCAGCAGGGCGACTACGAGGAGATGGACCAGCTGAACATCGCCCGCCCGCACGCCAAGGCGGCATTCCGCGTGCTGAAGGCGGAGGACATCGGCGTCGGCATCGCGCGCGCCATCCGCGCCGCCGTGTCCGGCCGGCCCGGCGGCGTGTACCTCGACCTGCCGGCGCAACTGCTGGCGCAGACGATCGAAGCCGGTCATGCCAAACGCTCGCTGATCAAGGTAGTCGATGCGGCGCCGCGCCAGCTGCCGGCCCCCGACTCCGTGGAGCGCGCGCTGGCGTTGCTGAAAGAGGCGAAGAAGCCGCTGATCCTGCTCGGCAAGGGAGCCGCCTATGCGCAGGCCGATGCCGACATCCGCGCCTTCGTGGAACGCACCGGCATTCCTTACCTGCCCATGTCGATGGCCAAGGGCCTGCTGCCGGACACGCATGCGCAATCGGCATCGGCCGCCCGCTCGTTCGTGCTGGCCGAGGCGGATGTGGTGGTACTGGTCGGGGCCCGCCTGAACTGGCTCCTCTCGCACGGCAAGGGCAAGACGTGGGGCAAGCCGAAGCAATTCGTGCAGATCGATATCGCGCCCACGGAAATCGACAGCAACGTGGCGATCGCCGCGCCGCTGATCGGCGACATCGGTTCCTGCGTGGGCGCCTTGCTGGCGGGCCTGGACAGTGCCGGCATCGACAAGCCCGACGCCGAATGGCTCGGCGCGATCGCCCAGAAGAAGGAACAGAACACGGCGAAGATGGCGGCGCTGCTGGACAGGAATCCCGACCCGATGAACTTCCATAGCGCGCTGCGCGCCATCCGCGACGTGCTGAAGGACTACCCGGATATCAACCTCGTCAACGAAGGCGCCAACACGCTCGATTTCGCGCGCAGCATCATCGACCAGTACCAGCCGCGCAAGCGCTTCGATTCCGGCACGTGGGGGATCATGGGCATCGGCATGGGCTTCGCCATCGGCGCCGCCGTCACCAGCGGCAAGCCGGTGGTGGCGGTGGAGGGCGACAGCGCCTTCGGCTTTTCCGGCATGGAGCTGGAAACGATCTGCCGCTACCAGCTGCCCGTCACCACGATCGTCTTCAACAACAACGGCGTGTACCGCGGTACCGACGTCAATCCCACCGGCGGCGCGGACGTGGCGCCCACCGTGTTCGTGAAGAATGCGCGCTACGACAAGATGATCGAGGCGTTCGGCGGCATCGGCTACCACGCCACCACGCCCGAGGAACTGACGCACGCACTGGCCGAGGCGATCGCCGCCGGCAAGCCGGCGCTGATCAACGCCGTCATCGATGAAACAGCCGGTACCGAAAGCGGGCGCCTGACGAACCTGAACCCGCAAAGCGCCGCCAAGAAGTAGAGCGCCCTGTAAGCCGCCACCACATTGAATTGCCACGACGCCGGCATCACCCGTGCCGGCGCGGGGACCGCTACGCCCTCAGTTATTACCTCAGTAACAACACTAACAAGGAGACCGCACCATGAGCAAGCCACTGGAAGGTATCAAGATCATCGACTTCACGCACGTCCAGGCCGGCCCCGCCTGCACGCAGATGCTGGCCTGGTTCGGCGCCGACGTCATCAAGGTGGAGCGGCCCGGCGCGGGCGACGTGACCCGCTCGCAGCTGCGCGACATTCCCGGCGTCGACGCGCTGTACTTCACGATGTTGAACAGTAACAAGCGTTCGCTGACGCTCGACACTAAGACGGCCGACGGCAAGGAAATCCTGACGAAGCTGATCAAGGAATCCGATGTGCTGGTGGAGAACTTCGGTCCCGGCGCACTGGATCGCATGGGCTTCACGTGGGAGCACATCCGCTCGCTGAATCCCGGCATGATCGTCGCCTCCGTGAAAGGCTTTTCCGACGGCCACCACTACGAAGACCTGAAGGTGTACGAGAACGTGGCGCAGTGCGCCGGCGGCGCGGCATCGACCACCGGCTTCGACGACGGTCCGCCGACCGTCAGCGCCGCCGCCCTGGGCGACAGCAACACGGGCATGCACCTGGCCATCGGCATCCTCACGGCGCTGCGCTCGCGCGACGTGACGGGCCGGGGGCAGAAGGTGGCCGTGTCGATGCAGGACAGCGTGCTGAACCTGTGCCGCGTGAAGCTGCGCGACCAGCAGCGCCTGGACCGCGTGGGCTACCTGGAAGAATATCCGCAATATCCGCACGGTACCTTCTCCGACGTGGTGCCCCGCGGCGGCAATGCCGGCGGTGGCGGCCAGCCGGGCTGGGTGCTCAAGTGCAAGGGCTGGGAAACCGATCCGAACGCCTACATCTACTTCACGATCCAGGGCCACGCCTGGGCGCCGATCTGCCGCGCGATCGGCAAGGAGGAGTGGATCGACGATCCCGCCTACATGACGGCCCAGGCGCGGCAGGACAAGATCTTCGCCATCTTCGGCACCATCGAGGAATGGCTGAAGGACAAGACCAAGTTCGAGGCGGTGGACGTGCTGCGCAAGTTCGACATCCCGTGCTCGCCCGTGCTGTCGATGAAGGAGATCGCCAACGATCCGTCGCTGCGCGCCAGCGGCACGATCGCCGAGGTGGACCACAAGGAGCGTGGCAAGTACCTGACGGTGGGCAGCCCGATCAAGTTCTCCGACCTGAAGGTGGAGATCAAGGGATCGCCGCTGCTGGGCGAGCATACCGACGAGATCCTCGAGTCGCTCGGCTACAGCCAGAACCAGATCGCCGCGCTCCACGAACAGCGCGTCGTCTGACCCCGGGTCGGCTTTTTCGGTTCTTCCCGTTCGCGCGCCTGCCACAAGCAGGTGCGCATTTTTTCTTCGAGGAGCTCACATGACAACCGGGATCGACTTCGAACAACTGGTGCGCGGCATCGGCGACGGCGTCATCGTCTGCGACGCGGCCGGCGCGATCACATTCTGGAACGACGCGGCCACGCGCATCTTCGGCTTCACGGCAGACGACGCGCTGGGCCATTCGCTCGACCTGATCATTCCCGAGCGCCAGCGGCAGCGCCATTGGGACGGGTATCACAAGACCGCGTCGACCGGCGAAACCCGCTACGGCAACGACCTGCTGCGCGTGCCCGCGCTGCACAAGGAAGGCAAGCCGCTGTCGATCGCCTTCACCGTGGCGATGCTGTACACGCCTGCCGGCGCCGTGTCGTCGGTCATCGCCGTGGTGCGCGACGATACCGCGCGCTGGAGCGAAGAACGGACATTGCGGGCCCGCGTGCGGGAGCTGGAGACGGCCGCGCGCGCGGAGCCGGTCGCTTCCTGAACGATCAGGGCGCCGTGGCGGTGACGTCCCAGCACGCCGCCGTGTAGCGCACGCTGTCGCCGTCGACGAACGGCGCGAAGGCCGCCACGGCCTGCGGCACGATCGCCGCGCGTTCGGCGGCATCGAGCTGCGGCAGCGCGCGGCCCACGGGGCCCATCATCGTGGCATAGCGGGCCAGGTCGCGTTGCGGGAAAACGCACGGCACGTCGCGCGGATCGATGCGAATGTCCCGCCAGCCGGCAGCGGCGAGGATGTCATGCACGCGCCGTGCATCGGCGAACGAGAACTGCCCCGGATCGTCCGCCTTGCGCGGCGGCGCCGGCGGCAGTTGCGTGCCCACGGCACGCTCGGCGGCGGTCATGAACGGGTTTTCCTCCGCCGCGCGCCAGGCGAAGAAGCGCAGCGTGCCGCCGCTGCGCACCGCATGCCGCAGGTTCGCGAACGCGGCCACCGGATCGTCGAAGAACATCACCCCGAAGCGGGACACGAGCGCATCGAAGCTGCCTGGCGCGAAGCTGTACTGCCGGGCATCTGCGCACACGAATTCGGCCGGCACGCCCGTGGCGGCGGCGGTGTCCCGCGCCACCGCGATCATCGGCGCCGAGATGTCGATGCCGGTAGCGTGCCCCGTGCGGCGCGCCAACGCGAGCGTGGCGCCACCGGTGCCGCAGCCTGCGTCCAGCACCCGCTGGCCGGTGCCGAGCCCTTCCACCATTAACGTCTCGATATTGCGGAACATGTCATCGAGCAGTTCGCGCAGGTCGACCCATGCATTGCCCGACGGGCCATTCCAGTGTTCTGACTGGGAAACGGGAATTGCATCCATCATGCCTCCTCCATTCGGTGACCCACCATCATGCCACGCTGGCGCGGTCCGGCGAGCCAGGCTACGCACGCGCCGCATATCGATATACCGCGACCGCCTGAGGCACTTCCCGCATTAGCAAAACCGAAACGATTCGTTTCCACGTCCGGACCCCGTCGATACCATTCTTGCATCGTCATCACCTGTCATGACAGGGAAAACCAGACATGCAAGGACACCGCACATGACCCCTTTCCGGGCCCTCGAATCCTCCGCCGCGCCGCTGTACTCGCAAGTGCGCGAACGCCTGCGCGAGCGGATCGCCGACGGTACCTATGAGCCCGAGTCGCGCCTGCCGGCCGAGAGCGAGATCGGCGCGATCTTCAGCGTCAGCCGCATCACGGTGCGCCAGGCGCTGGCCGACCTGCAGCACGAAGGCCTGATCGTCAAGGTACCCGGCAAGGGCACCTTCGTGGCCCAGCCCAGGCCGAGCCAGGACCTGGCGCGGCTGGAAGGCTTCGGGGAGGCGATGTCGCGCCGCGGGCATACCGTCGTCAACCGCGTGCTCAGCCACCTGACGGTACAGGCGGAAGCCCACGTGGCCAGCCGGCTGCAGGTGCCGGCCAGCGCGCGGGTCACGGAAATCCGCCGCGTGCGCCACGTCGACGATGCGCCGGTGTCGTACGAGATCACGTACCTTCCCACCCGCATCGGCGACCGGCTGCGCGGCGAGAACCTGGCCGAACGCGACATCTTCCTGATCCTGGAAACGGATTACGGACTGGCGCTGTCGCATGCGGACATCCAGATCGGCGCGATCGCCGCCGACGCCGGGCTGGCGGCGGCACTGGAACTGGCGCCGGGCACCGCGCTGCTGCGGATCGAACGCCTGACCTGGACGGCCGATGGCATCCCGCTCGATTTCGAATACCTGTACGTGCGCGGCGACGCATTCCAGTACACGCTGCGCCTGCCGCGCCGCACCCCAACAACCACTGAGGGAAATTGAATATGGAGACAATCGAACAAACCGTCGACGTGCTCGTCATCGGCGGCGGCACCGCCGGGCCGATGGCCGCCGTCAAGGCGAAGGAAGCCAATCCGGCGCTGCGCGTACTGCTGCTGGAAAAGGCCAACGTCAAGCGCAGCGGCGCGATCTCGATGGGCATGGATGGCCTGAACAACGCCGTCGTGCCGGGCTTCGCCACGCCCGAGCAGTACGTGAAGGAGATCACGGTCGCCAACGACGGCATCGTCAACCAGAAAACCGTGATGGCCTACGCCCGGAACAGCTACGCGATGATCGAGGAGCTGGACCGCTGGGGCGTGCGCTTCGAGAAAGATGAAACGGGCGACTACTCGATGCGCAAGGTGCACCACATGGGTACCTATGTGCTGCCGATGCCCGAAGGGCACGACATCAAGAAGGTGCTGTACCGCCGCCTGAAACGCACCCGCGTCGAGATCACCAACCGCCTGGTGGCCACGCGCCTGCTGCTGGCGGAAGACGGCAGCATCGCCGGCGCAATGGCGTTCGACTGCCGCACCGCGGACTTCCACGTGATCCGCGCGAAGTCGGTCGTGCTGGCCACGGGCGCGGCGGGTCGCCTCGGGCTGCCGGCGTCGGGTTATCTGTTCGGCACCTATGAAAACCCGACCAATGCGGGCGATGGCTACAGCATGGCGTACCACGCCGGCGCGGAACTGTCGGGGATCGAGTGTTTCCAGATCAATCCCCTGATCAAGGACTACAACGGCCCATCGTGCGCCTACGTCACCGGACCGTTCGGTGGCCATACGACCAATGCCAAGGAAGAGCGCTTCATCGAATGCGACTACTGGAGCGGCCAGATGATGCAGGAGTTCTACAACGAACTGCAGGGCGGCAACGGCCCCGTGTTCCTGAAGCTGAACCACCTGGCCGAGGAAACCATCCAGACGATCGAGACGATCCTGCACACGAACGAACGTCCGAGCCGGGGCCGGTTCCACGATGGCCGCGGCACCGATTACCGCCAGCAGATGGTGGAAATGCACATCTCGGAAATCGGACTTTGCAGCGGCCACTCGGCATCCGGCGTGTGGGTCGATGAAAATGCCCGCACTACCGTTGCGGGCCTGCATGCCGCCGGCGACCTGGCCTGCGTGCCGCACAACTACATGCTGGGTGCCTTCGTCTACGGCAAGCTGGCCGGCGAAAGCGCGGCCGCCTACTGCGAAGCGAACGAGTTGCCGGCGGTGGACGCGGCACAGGTCGAGGCGGAGCGCGAGCGCGTCTGGGCACCGCTGCACCGCGAGGACGGGCTGCCGCCGAACCAGGTCGAGTACAAGCTGCGGCGCATGGTCAACGACTACCTGCAGCCGCCGAAGGTCACGAAGAAGATGGAGATCGGCCTGCAGCGCTTCGAATCGATCCGCCAGGACCTCGACCGCATCCAGGCGCGCAATCCGCACGAACTGATGCGCGCGATGGAAGTGCATGCGATCCGCGACTGCGCCGAGATGGCCGCGCGCGCTTCGCTGTACCGCACCGAGAGCCGCTGGGGCCTGTACCACAACCGCGTCGACTACCCGCAGCGCAACGACCAGGACTGGTTCGTGCACGTGCAGCTGCAAAAGCAGGATGGCGAAATGGTGTGCTTCAAGCGCGCGATCGAACCTTACATCGTGCCGCTGGAAGACAAAGAAAAAACCGCATACCAACGGCTTCGGGTTGCCCAACCCCTGGCCGCATAAGGAGAAGCAATGCCCACCACGATCAACATCACCAGCGTGCCCGTCACCGTGGACGCCGACAAGTGCATCGCCCACAAGGGCTGCACCGTCTGCGTGGACGTGTGCCCGCTCGACGTCCTGGCCATCGACCTGTCGAAGGGCACTGCCTACATGAAGTTCGACGAATGCTGGTACTGCATGCCTTGCGAGAAGGATTGCCCCACCGGGGCGGTACACGTCGATATCCCTTACCTGCTGCGCTGACTCTCGCCATAGCTTCTTGGAGAACAAAAAATGACATTGTCCAGACACCTGATCGGTCTTTCCCTTGGACTTTCCCTGTCCATCGCCTTCGGTGGCGCCAGCGCCGAAACGATCCGCGTCGCCATCGGCACGCAGGACACCACGATCAACTGCGCCACCGGCGGCCTCTTGATCCGCGAGCTGAACCTGCTGCAGAAATACCTGCCGAAGGACGGCAAGTACAAGGATGCCAAATACGACATCGTGTGGAAGAACTTCACGTCCGGTGCGCCGCTGACGAACGAGATGGTAGCGGGCAAGCTCGATATCGGCTCGATGGCGGATTTCCCCGGCTCCTTCAACGGCGCCGCGCACCAGAAGGCGGGCAAGAAAAGCATTTTCGTCACCGTGCTGTCCGGCAGCACGCTCGGTTCGGGCAACGGCATCGTCGTGCCGAAGGGATCCAACGTGCAGTCGCTCGCCGAACTGAAGGGCAAGACGATCTCGGTGCCGTTCGCATCGACCGCGCACGGCATGCTGCTGCGGGCCGTGAAGGCGCAGGGCTGGGATCCGGAAAAAGACGTGAACATCACCACGCAGGCGCCGGAAATCGCCGGGTCTGCCCTGCAAAGCAACAAGATCGAAGCGCACGCCGATTTCGTGCCGTTCGCCGAGCTGTTCCCGCACCGCGGCTATGCGCGCAAGATCTTCGATGGTTCGCAGGCCAGGGCGCCCACGCTGCACGGCAGCCTGGTGGATTCGGCCTACGCGAAAAAGTACCCGGAAATCGTCGTGGCTTACCTGCGTGCCGCCCTGGAGGCGGACCGGCTGATCGCCGCCGAACCGGAAAAGTACAGCGAGCTGATTGCCAAGGTCACCGGCATCGAAGCGGAAGTGAACTACCTGTTCCACGGCCCGGTGGGATTGCAGACGCGGGACTTCACGTGGAAGCCCGAGTACCGCCAGGCGGTGGCCACGTCGATCCAGACGCTGCGCCTGCTCAAGCGCACGGAAAGCGACATCGACGTCAACAGCTTTATCGACGACTCCTACCTGCGCACGGCGTTCAAGCAGTCGAACCTGGACTATGAAAAAGCGCTGAAGAACTACGCCAAGCTGCCGCTCTCCGCCAAGGACGCGGTGAGCGGCAAGCCGATCGCGGACTTCAGGCAGCTCACGCAGATCTGGGTGCAGGGCGAGCCGCTGGTGCGCCACTATGCGAACGCCGATACGGCCTTCGCGGAACTGCGCAAGCTGAAAAGCGGCGGCAAGAAGGTACGCACCGTGTATGCGCACGACCAGGGCACGGGCCTGAAGCTGCTGGCGGCCGATGCGTGGTTCGTCGTCAAGGGCAAGGAAACCGGCGCGTTCCTGCTGAAGGCCGATGCGGACGCGTGGGCGAAGAAGAACGGCGGCCAGGTCGTCGATTACGACAAGCTCAAGGCCGGTACGGTCATCTGATCGGAATCATCGTGAACACGACCGCATCGAAAACCCTCCGCGCGATCGTCGGATTGCTGTCGATCGCCGCCTGCGTGGCCGCCTGGCAGGTGGCCGCGTCGAAGCAGGCCGACCTGGGGCTCGTCACGTTCCAGAACGTGCCGGCACCCGTCGACGTGGTGGCCGCGGCGAAAGACCTGATCGAATCGCCGAAGCTGTCGCAGCACCTTTCCGCCAGCGTCTACCGCGTGTTCTCCGGCTTTGCCGGTGCTGCGGCGATCGGCATCCTGCTGGGCCTCGTCATCGGCCGCTCGCGCTGGATCGAGGATGTGCTGATGCCGCCGCTCGAAGTACTGCGTCCCATTCCCGCCGTGGCGTGGATTCCGCTGGCGATCCTGATGTTTCCGTCGTCCGAGGCGTCTATGGTGTTCATCACCTTCATCGGCGCGCTGTTCCCGATCCTGCTGAACACGATCCATGGCGTGGAAGCCGTCGACCAGCGGCTCGTCGCCTCGGCCCGCAGCCTGGGGGCAGGGCGGTGGAGCATCTTCGCCGAAGTGATCCTGCCGGCCGCCGCGCCCAGCATCGTCACGGGCCTGGCGATCGGCATGGGCACGGCGTGGTTCTGCCTGGTGACGGCGGAGATGATCTCCGGCCAGTTCGGCATCGGCTACTACACGTGGGTGTCGTACACGATCCAGAACTACCCTGAAATCGTGGTGGGCATGCTGCTCATCGGTGCCATCGGCATGGGCAGCAGCGTGCTGGTGAAAAGAATCGGCAACCTGTTCCTGCCTTGGTACCTGATGACGAGGACGAAATCATGAACCGTGAATCAATCGCTGAACTATCGCTGATCGAAGAACGCGCCCTTGAGGATGGTGCATTGGGCGGCATCGACATCGAGCACCTGACGATCCGCCTGGGGCAGGGCAAACAGGCGTTCGACGCCGTGCAGGACGTATCGCTGCACATCCGCCCGGGCGAATTCGTCTGCGTGCTGGGGCCGTCCGGCTGCGGCAAGTCCACCCTGCTGGGCGGGCTGGCCGGGCACTGGCAGCCGAGCGGCGGCACGATCCGCGTCGATGGCGATACCGTCTCGGGCCCGCACCCGGACCGCGGCCTCGTGTTCCAGCACCACACGCTGTTCCCGTGGAAGAAGGTGCTGGACAACGTGGCGTTCGGGCTGAAGATGAAGGGCGTGGGCCGCGCCGAACGGCACCAGCGGGCGCGCGACATGCTGAAACTCGTCGGCCTGGAAGGCTTCGAGGACCGCTATCCGGTGCAGCTCTCGGGCGGCATGCAGCAGCGCGTGGAAATCGCCCGCGTCTTGATCAACGGCCCGCGCGTGATGCTGATGGACGAGCCGTTCGGCGCCCTCGACGCGCAAACACGCCTGAAGATGCAGGAACTGCTGCTCGACGTGTGGAGCCGCGTGAAGACGACCATCGTCTTCATCACCCACGACATCGATGAAGCGCTGTTCCTGGCCGACCGCATCCTCGTGATGAGCCCGCGCCCGGGCCGCATCATCGACGAAATCCGGCTCGATTTCCCGCGGCCGCGCAGCGCGGACCTCGTCACGTCGCCGCAATTCACCGCCTATAAACGCCATTGCCTGGCGCTGCTGCACCCGCACGCGAACATCGTGCCGCTCGACCGCCTCAGTCCATTGGGCCCCGCAGGTTCGGGCAGCACGGCACCCCATCATGCATAAAGGAACAAACAAGTGACCAATTACGACGACCCCGAACTGGCTGGCATCGCCGCACGGCTGCGCGAGCCGGATGCCACCGTGCGCCGCATCGCCGTGCTGGCGCTGGCGGATTTCGATGGCGACGAGCACCTGCCGCTGCTGGTCGCCGCGCTGGAAGATTCGTCGGCCGATGTGCGCGCCGAAGCCGCGCGGGCGATGGAAGCGTTCGAGACGCCGGAAAGCGTGGCCGGCGTGGCGCGCCTGCTCGAAGACGACGACGACGATGTGCGCGATGCCGCGGCGCAAAGCCTGGCGCAGCTGAAGCTGGCGTCGTCGGCCGTCGCGCTGCTGCCATCCCTGGCCAGCGACGACAGCTTCGTGCGTGCCGCCGCGCTGCGCGCCGTGCGCGAATTGCGCGCCCCGGAAACAGCCGCACCGGCGCTGGCCGCGCTGGACGATGCCGATCCGCTGGTGCGGCGCGAAGCCGTGTCCGTGCTGGGCTGGCTGAAACATGCCGACGCCTTGCCGGCGCTGACGAGGCTCGCCACCGGCGATTCCCATTCCGACGTGCGCCGCGCCGCCGTGGGTGCGCTGGGTGCCGCCACCGGCGATGCCGTGCTGCCGGCGCTGCTGTCCGCGCTGCGCGACGCCGCGTGGCAAGTGCGCGAGGAAGCCGCCGCCACGCTGGGCAAGCTGCGCCTGCAGGGTGCCGCCGCTGCCCTGATCGTGGCCCTGGACGACCCCTACTGGCAAGTACGCCTGCGCGCGGCGCGCAGCCTGGGCCGGCTGCGCAGCCATGACGCACTGCCGGCGCTGATCGCCGCGCTCGCGCACACGATCAGCAACCTGCGCAAGGAAGCCGCGCTGGCGCTGGGTGAAATCGCCTCGCCGCTGGCCTTGCCCGCCTTGCGCGAAGCGGCCAGCGATCCGGACCCGGAAGTGCGCAAGTCCGCCCGGCTGGCGCTGCAGCAGACCGAGGCGGCGGCATGAGCATCGAACATATCGAAAACCGTGCGCGCGCCGGCATTCTTGCGGTGCGCTGGAACGATGGCGGCGAGCGCGAATTCACGCACGCCGAACTGCGCGCCGCCTGCCCATGCTCCGGGTGCCGCGCGCTGCGCATTGCCGGTGCGGTCGTCGAAGCGCCGGCTGCCGTCCGGCTGACCGCCATCGAACCGGCCGGCACGAATGCGCTGAACCTGGGTTTCAGCGACGGCCATGCGCGGGGTATTTATCCATTCAGCCTGCTCGCCGAACTCGCAACAGTCCACTGCTGACCTCGTGTCCACCCTGGGGCCAGGCCTCGAATCGGACACGAACTCCGGCGTAGAAAAGGTTTGCAACGGCCGGGCGCGTGTCCACTTCCGGGCCTGGCCCCATGGTGGACACGGGCTCGACTGCTGGTTGTCATGATGTCGGGAGGCGACAGGCGGAGACTGCCCTGTCGCCAACGCCGCGTTCAGGTCGCCAGTGCGCGCAGCACCAGCCCCGTGATGTACGCACAGTACGTACCCAGCGCGTAGCCGAGCACCGCGAGTAGCACGCCGACGGGCGCGAGTGCCGGGTGGAAGGCACTGGCCACGACGGGCGCGGACGCGGCACCGCCGACGTTGGCCTGCGATCCCACCGCCATGAAGAACAGCGGCGCGCGGATCAGCTTTGCCACCAGCAGCAGCAGGCCGCCGTGCACGCAAATCCAGATCAGGCCGAGCAGGAACAGCCATGGCCGCTCGACCAGGGCGGACAAGTCCATCTGCATGCCGATCGTCGCCACCAGGAAGTACACCATGGCCGAACCGATGGTCGAGGCGCCGGCGCCTTCGAGGCTGCGCGCCCGGGTAAAACTGAGGAGCAGGCCGAACGTGGTGGCGAAGACGACCATCCAGAAGAAGGCCGACGTGAGGCTGTAGTCCTTCAGGTTCCATTCGGCCGGCAGGCTGCCGATCCATTGCAGCACAGGGCCGGTCAGCGCGTGCGACAGGCCGGAAACCCCCAGGCCCACGGCCAGGACGATCATCACGTCGGCCAGCGATGGGATGCGCGCATGCGTGGCCTGGTAGCGTTCGATGCGCGCCTTGACGGCGTTGATCGCGGAAAGGTCGGCACCGGTCCAGCGGTCGAACGCATCGGAGCGCCCGGCCAGGAACAGCAGCACGGCCGTCCAGATATTGGCGACCAGCACGTCGACGGCCACGAACTGGCCGAACACGTTGGCATCGACCTCGAACACTTCCTTCATGGCCGCCTGGTTGGCGCCGCCGCCGATCCAGGCACCGGTGATCGTGGTCAGGCCGCGCCAGGTCTCGCCGGCCACCGTTTCCGGATGGATGAGGCGCATCGCTTCGAACGACACGACCGCGCCCAGCATGATGCCGGCGGTACCGGTCAGGAACATGATCAGCGCCTTCGGGCCGAGCCGCACGATGGCGCCGAAATCGGTGGCGATGCACAGCAGCACCAGGGCGCCGGGCAGCAGGTAGTCGCGCGCCATCGGATACAGCTTCGAATGGCTGCCGTCGATGATGCCGAGCGTGTTGAGGATCGCCGGAATCAGGTAGCACAGCAACAGCGCGGGCACGTAGGTGTAGATCTTTTTCCAGACGCCGTCGGTGCGCGACGAAGTCCAGAAAACGAGGCCGAGGATGGTGGCGAGTATGCCGAGCACGACGGCATCGTTGGTAACGAGGGGAAGGCTGGTCTGCATGGAATTGTTATCAGGTTGTCGTGGCTTCGGCGGCGGCGCCCGGATAGGGCACCGGCAAAGGCGCTGCGCGCTGGACTGTGGGACTGTGTCCGCGAGCAACGGCATTCTACAGGCGCCGCGGCGCGGTATACTCAAGTTGCCCACTACTTCCGACCACCATGGCACCAAACAGCGACAAGCCCGCCGACAGCGCCAGCGCCGTCTTCGACGCCATCCATGAAATCATGCACCTCTACCGCGCGCAGCAATATCGCGAACTGCGTGCCGGGCCGCACGACGTCACGCACATCGAAGCCAAGGTGCTGGGTTATTTCGCCCGCCACCCCGGCGCCACGCAGAGCGACCTGGTCGCCCGTTCCGGCCGCGACAAGGCGCAGCTGGCGCGGCTGGTGCGTGGCCTGCGTGACAAGGGCTGGCTGGAAGCAACAGTGGACGAAGCGGACCGCCGCAGCACGCGGCTGCACGTGACCGAAGCGGGCAGGGCGCTTGCCCGCAACCTGCAGCGCAGCGGCGAACACCTGGCCCAGGCGGCGGCCGCGGGGCTCGACGAGGCGGAACGCCGGCAGTTGCTGGCGTTGCTGGAGAAGGTACGGGTCAGCTTCGACGCGCAAGCGTAAAGGGTCGGTGCAAGGGCCGCTACGAGGGCCGGTGCAAGCGGCAGTGCAAGGGGCAGCGCAAGGGTCAGCGCAAGGGTCAGCGCAAGGGTCAGCGTAAAACCATGGCCAGCGTGGCGGTAGCGCAAGCCACGACCGCGGCGGCGGCGGCCGTATGCCGCGCATGCTGCGCCGCATAGGTCATCACGGCCACCGAGCCCCATGCCGCCACCGACAGCACGCCGCACCACAGCACGATCGCCTGGCCCGTGTCGCGTACGGCCAGGCAGCACCATAGCGAAACGACCAGCGCGGTGCTGCCGCCCAGTTGCAGCAGGCGGCGCAGCGTGGGCGCCGGCATGCTGCCGCGCCCGTGGATGGCTTCCCAGTGCCGGTCCATGGCCAGGCCCAGCCCGCCGAAGCCGGCGGCGGCGGCGCCCAGCGCGGCGATGGTGAAGAAGATGGCGGCACTCATGCGTTGCTCCCGGCGAGTTCAGGTTTGTTCGGCGCGGCCCGGGCGGCTTTCGGCGCCTTCTCCTTGCCGAGGTAATGGCTGCTGTACAGCAGGAAGGCACCCAGCAGCAGCGTGACGATGTCGAAGCCTGCCACCGCCCAGAGGCCCTGGGCAACGCTGGTACCGAGGTGCGCGCCGCCGGTGGCGCCGTTCAGCAGCGGCAGCAGCGCGAACGCCAGGCCGCCGAGTGCCAGCTGGATGCGCCACATCGGGCGTCCCGGTTTCACCAGCGAGGCAATGGCCGCGATGCCCCAGGCCGTGAAGAACCAGCGGATCTCCGCTTCCGGGCGCTGCGCGATGCCTGTCTCGATCAGCCGGTTCGCCCAGAAATACACGGCCATCGCCAGCGGCAGGCCGGCCACGGCGCCGATGTTCAGGCCATCGACGAGGCGCAGGGAAAAACCGGTCTTGCCGGCACGGGCCTTCAGGTGCTTCGGGCGCTCCTTCACGGCCCACAGCAGCAGGCCCGTGGCCACCATCAGGCAACCGGCCAGGCCGCAGGTGAAGAACAGCCAGCGCATGAACGGATCGGCGAAGCGGGCCACGTGCAGGCCGTACATCACGCCGCGGGTATCCTTGGCCGCGCCGGCGTGACCGGCCGGTGCGGAGACCACGCGGCCGGTCACACCGTCGAAGACGATCGTGGGCACGTCGTAGCTGATCGCGTGGCCGGTCTGCTGCGTGATCGACACGGTGGCGTTGGCATCGTTCGGGAATGCGACCGTGACGCGGCCTACCGATGCGCCGTTCCAGGTGCGCGACGCCTGCTCGACCATCGGCGCCAGCGGTGCCAGCGGCGCAGGCTTGCGGGCCGGCTTCGCGTCCGACGGCGGGCTGTTGAACAATTCGGAGAAGAACGTGTCCTGCTTGTCCTGGTACACGGCCTGTATGCCCTGCGGGAAGTACATGAACATCAGCGTCAGGAGGCCCGTGTACGTGATCATCAGGTGGTAGGGCAGCGCCAGCACGGCGGACACGTTGTGGAAGTCCAGCCACGAGCGCTGGCCCTTCTTCGGGCGGAACGTGAAGAAATCCTTGAAGATGCGCTTGTGCGTGACGATGCCCGACAGGATCGCCACCAGCATGAACATGGCGCAGAAGCCCACGATCCAGCGGCCCCAGATCGCCGGCATGTAGTGCAGGTCGAAATGCAGGCGGTACAGGAATTCGCCGCCGCGCGTTTCGCGCGGGGCCGACAGTTCGGCACCCGTGGCCGGGTCGAGCGTGAGGCTCTTGAAGTTGCGCCGGCGTCCGCCGCCTTCGCCCGGGGGCGGCTTGGCGTTGTAGCTCACGCGCAGGCCGGGTTCGCGCTCGGTGGGCAAGGTGATGAACCAGCGCTGCGACTTCGGCGCCTTGTCCTGCAACGTCTGAACGGCATTGGCCACGGCCACCGCCTGTGGCACGGCCGCATGCGCCACGCCGTGCAGCTCGGGCTTCATCCACAGCGTGATCTCGTCGCGGAAGTAGCTGGCGGTACCGGCCGCGAACACCATGAACAGCACCCAGCCCACCAGCAGGCCGGACCACGTGTGCAACCAGGCCATCGACTGGCGGATACCTTCCTTCATGCTGCCCCCTTCGACAGCAGCACGATGGCGGCCGGCAGCGCACCGGCCAGCGCGAGGCCGGCAATGGCACGCAGCGCCGTGCGGGCGCCGAAGCACCACATTGCCGCGCATGGGTAGATCACCAGCGCCGTCATCGTCGCCGTCAGTGCGGCCTCCACGCGCACGGTGGGCAAGGTCTGCGCCAGCGCCGACGCCCACACGGCCGACAGCGCATAGCCGCCGAAGATCGCGGCCAGCGCGCGCATGGCCACGCCGGTGCGGTAGCGCCAGCCGGGGCCGGGCTTGCTGGGTTTGGCGGCGGGCGTCATCGTTGATTGTGCTTGCATGGCTGGCTTGTCAGGTGGCGCGTGTCGGCATGACGGACATGCGGATCTTTCGGAGGTGCGTTCTGAATACAAATGAGAACTATTCTCAATTATGACAAGCTTAAACCGAATATGCAAGATCGGAATCCACGCTGAATTTGGTTGACCAGGTCAACCAATAGGCGCCAGAATAGGGGACTTTATCAACTAATTGGGGGCGCAATGGATGAGCGGGTGGATAGTCCAGTCAATGAGGCGGCAGTGAGCCGGGTGCGGCGCGTGCGCCATGAACTGAAGCGGCGCGATGTCGAGGTAGCGAAGGTGGCGCCGCTCGGCGCGCACTTCGTGGCGGTGACGTTCCGCGGCGAAGACCTGGCGGACTTCGTTTCCGCGTCATTCGACGACCATGTGAAATTCATGTTCGACGATGCTTCCGGCGAGCCTGTGCGCCGCGATTACACGCCGCGCCGTTATGACCAGGCCGCGCGTGAACTGACGATCGAATTCGCGCTGCATGGCGACGGCAAGGCTTCAACATGGGCGCGGCAGGCGGTCGTAGGGCAGCGCGCCACGATCGGCGGCCCGCGCGGATCGATGATCATCCCGGCCGACTACGGCTGGCACCTGCTGGCCGGCGACGCCACTGCGCTGCCGGCGATCCGGCGCCGCATGGAGGAGCTGCCGGCGGGCGTGCGCGCGATCGTCATCGTCGCGTGCGAGGAGGAACTGACGCTTGCCAGCGCCGCCCAGCTCGACGTATGGCGGGTGGCCGATGGCGCTGCGCTGGTCGATGCGATCCGCGCCATGCCGCTGCCGGACGGCGACGCATTCGTGTGGTTTGGCGGCGAGGCGGCGATCGCTGCGCAGGTGCGCGACGTCGTCCATGGCGAAAAGGGCTTCCCGCGCACCGCCAGCCGGATCTCGGCCTACTGGAAGCAGGGCGCTTCCGCTCACCACGAGGACTTATGATATTTGGCGCGCGGCATGCTCCGTTGTTGCATGCCGGCCGAAGCGCGGCCCGGCCAGCACCCGCATCGCCACGTCGCGCGGCACCCCGCATTCGAGCATGAATTCCAGCGCTGGCGTTACACCGTCGGCCATCGATACCTTCACGCCCGTCTCCACGCACCGCGCCATGCGCCAGTCGGCACGGGCTTCGTCGTAGACTGTGTCGTCCATGGCTGCCTCCGTTCTGTCCGGTTGCAGCCATCATACCAATTCCGCGACTTGGCACGATTACTTCAGAAACTACATTAACTTTTGGCGGATTGCTGAGTCGCGCGGCCACAACTCGGCGATACAGGAATGTTCCCGGAACACCGGTGACAGACACTAATGCCGTTCAGTCAGTGCTTGGCCCGCATGTTGATCCGCATGCAGACATCCCAAAAGCAAAGGGCTAGGGTCAGACCCGGCGGGTCTGACCCCGGAATCTGCCTCTGGGTTTGGCTTATCTGAACTACATCAGAACGCGTGCTTGATGCCGGTGATGATGCCAGTCTGCATCAGGCCGGTGCCGACCGAGCCGCCGGCGGAGAGGGCGACGGCGGCGGTGCCGTCGTTGTCGATGCGGCCGCCGGCCACGTAGACGGCGGTGCGCGTCGACAGCAGGTACGTTGCGCGGAGCAGCGCCTGCCTGGTGTCGTTGCCGGTGGCGCGGTAATCGAGCTTGCCGACCTGGCCGTCGACCACGAGCAGCGGGGTCACGTTGTAGGCGGCGCCCAGGTAGTACAGCCGGCTCTTCGGCTGCGTGGCCGACCCCTCGTTCTCGCGCAGCAGCACACCGCCGCCCACCTTCCAGTCCGCGCCTTTCACCAGGCCGGCCACGTGCAGGCGGCTGTCCGTCTTGTCGCTCGTGTTCAGGCCATTGGCCGCCGTGGCGCTGCCATGGATGCGGTCATAGGCGGCTACGACCGCCCACATGGGGCGGTCGTAGCGCACGAGCGCGGACCACTCGCGGCAGGCTTGCGCATCGGTCGCCGATTCGCCGGCGCAGTTGGTGCCCGACGCACCGCCGGCGGCCGACGTGTCGCGCCCCAGGCTGTACGTGGCGCCCAGCGTGACACCGTTGAACGTGCCCTTGTAGGCAATGGAATTGTCGCTGCGGCCGTTCGGCACCGCCGGATCGAGGGCGCCCAGGCCGTACTGCGACGGACCGAACACGTCGACGTCGAACGACGACACGTACAGCATGTTGTAGTTGCGCCCGATCGTCACCTGGCCCCAGCTGCCGGCCAGGCCCACCCACGCCTGGCGGCCGAACAGCCGGCCACCCTGGTTCACGGTGCCGGAATCCGGCGCAAAGCCGTTTTCCAGCGTGAAGATGGCCTTCAGTCCCCCGCCCAGGTCTTCCGACCCCTTGAAGCCGATACGCGACGGGAACATGCCGCCACCCAGGCTCGGGCTGCGCGTGACACCGTTGCCGGCCGCGTCCGCGTTGGTGTAGTGCTCGACGGCGCCGTCGATCAGTCCATAGACTGACATGGAACTCTGCGCCTGCGCCGGCAACGTGGCGGCCATCGAGCACGCGGCGATGGCGGTGGCGATCAGGGTTTTTTGCATGGTGTCTCCTCGATTGAATCGGATGGTTGTTCGTGCAGGATGAGCAGTGCCGCGCCCCGGCCGAAGAGAGGCGGCACCGCATGGATCAGGGGAGCGGGCCGTGGGCCCGCGTTCGAAAGATCAGGATGTCGGCTTGTTCCAGTCGGCGTCCCTGGCGGAACCGCCCACCGAGTACAGCGCCTGCGTGTTGCGCGTCTTCTGGAAATCCTCCAGCGACTGGCCGCGCATCGCCGCGTAGATGTGCAGGTTCGAGACGCCGACGGCGGCGCCCAGTTTCTCGAGCAGGAAGAAGATCACGCCGTAGCGGACCATCGCCTGCCAGTCGCGTGCGGCGATCATTTGCCGTTCGATGTCCGTCAGGCCCGCGTCGTCGTACGTGGCTTCCGGCGCTTCCTTGAAACGGGTGCGGAATTCCGGCTTGATCAGCTGGTGCAGGTACTTGTTGATGCGGTAGGCGCGCGAGCTGGTCTCCAGCGTGAACGGGTAGGTGCCTTCCAGCTCCTCGGCGCCCTTCGTCTGGTGCGAGATGTGTTCGCGGTGCCGCTCGATGGCCCGCTGGTGCAGCGCCGGGTCCACCGCCACGGCGTTCTCGTAGATCGACACGGCGATGCCGGTCATCGATGGCAGGTAGTACTCGCGGTGCAGGCACTCGATCTTGCCGGCCATTGCGCCGCGCATGATCATCCACATCACCACCTCCGCGCTTTCCCACCCGCCCAGGCGGGCGAAGTCGGCGTGCGTCAGGTCCAGCAGCGCTTCCGGATCGGCCTCGAACATGTCGAGGAAGCGGCTGTCCCACTCGGTGTTGTTGAAGCCTGCGCGCTCACCATGTACCTGGTGCGACAGGCCGCCGGTGGCCACGATCGCCACGTTCAGCTCTTCCGGGAAGCTTTCGATGGCACGGCGCAGCGCCTGGCCCAGCTTGTAGCAGCGGCGGCCGGACGGCACGGGAAACTGCAGCACGCCCACCTGCAGCGGCACGATGCTGCCGGGCCAGGCACCGGTTCCTTCCTTGCCGTCGTGCGGCCACATGATCGACAGCGGCGAGAAGCAGCCGTGGTCGAGCGGCTTGTCCTGGAAGAACGACATGTCGAATTCGTCGGCCATCAGCGACTGGCCGATGTGCTGCGCCAGCCCGGTGTGGCCGGCGATGGCCGGCAGGTCGCGCGCACCGCCGCCTTCGTCCGCCGGTTTGTATTCGTTGCCGATGCCCAGCGCGAACGCCGAGTAGTGGTCGAAGAAGAACGATGTCACGTGATCGTTGAAGATCATCAGCAGCACGTCGGGCTTTTTCTCCGCGAGCCATTGCTGCACCGGCTCATAGGCCTTGAAGATCGGGGCCCAGACGGCGTCGTGCTGCTTGTTCGTGTCGAGTGCGAAGCCGATCGTGGGAGTGTGGGACGACGCGATCGCGCCGATGATGTTAGCCATGATTGTTCATTCCATTACAGTGGTTCAGGCCACGAGGGTCGGGACAACAAGGTCAGGCGATAGCCTGGCGTTTCTTGCCCAGCGTGGCCGCGATGATCGCGATGGCGGCAATGGTGGCCGGAATCGCCAGGATCGAGATGACGGACGAGAAGCCCCAGCCCATCGTCAGCAGCATGCCGCCCAGGAAGGAGCCGGAAATGCTGCCGAAGCGGCCGATGCCCAGCATCCAGGACACGCCGGTGGCACGCACCGCGGTCGGGTAGCACGATGGTGCGAAGGCGTTCATGCCGGTCTGCGCGCCGCTCATGCAGAAGCCGGCCAGCAGCACGAACACGGCGAACAGCGACGATTGCACGCCGGAGGATGCCAGCATCAGGATGAAGGCGGCGCCGCCAATATAGGCGCTGGCGATGACCTTGTTGGGCACCCAGCGGTCCATGAAGTAGCCGACGAACAGCGCGCCCACGGTGCCGCCCAGCTGGAACAGCGCGGTGATGTTGGCGGCGCGCTCGATCGGCAGGCCGGCATCCTTGATCAGCGTGGGCAGCCAGCCGCTCAGCAGGTAGATCACCAGCAGGCCCATGAAGTACGTGGCCCACAGCGACAGTGTCGTCTTGCGGAACTGGCCGGACAGCAGGGCCTTGGCCGGCGCCGTTTCCTTCACGGCCTGTTCGCTGTTGGTGTAGGCGGCTGCCTGTGGAATGTCCTTGCCGCAGACGCGGCGCAGCGTGCCGGCGATGCGCTCGGCCGGGAATTTCCGGGTTACCAGAAACTGCGTCGATTCCGGCACGAGCCACAGGTAGAACGGCAGGCAGGCCAGCGGAATCGCGCCGCCCACCATCAGCACCGTGCGCCAGCCGTAGTCGGGCAGGATCGCGGCCGCGCCGAATCCCACCAGCGCCGAACCCAGATTGAAGCCGGTGAACATCACGGCCAGCAATGTACTGCGCGATTTCTCCGGCAGGTATTCGGACAGCAGCGTGGTCGTCGTCGGCATCGCCGCGCCCAGGCCCAGGCCTGTCAGGAAGCGCAGCACCGATAAGGTAATGACATCGGTGGCGAAGCCGCACAGCAGGCTGAACAACCCGAACCAGAAGATCGAGGACATCAGCAGTTTCTTGCGGCCGTAGCGATCCGACAGCGGGCCGACGAGCAGCGCGCCGATGGCCAGGCCGACCGGCGCTGCGCTCATCACCACGCCGAATGCCGCTTTCGAGATGCCCCATTCCTTCGTGATGGCGGGTGCGAGAAAGCCCATGATGGCCACGTCCATGCCGTCGGTGGCCACGATGAGGAAGCACAGGACCAGCAGCAGCCACTGGTAGCCGCTCATGCCGCGGCCGTTGATGGTAGCCCGAACGTCGAGCGATTGTACGGTATTCATTAAGTCTCCAGTCGATAAACACCTGTTTTGGTTGGGGCGCCGCATGTGGCTGCGCATGCCGGCCCCGTTATGCTCCTTATGAATATGGGGCATCACTGCACGACAAGTGTACTTTTTGGAGGCATGGCAAGTATTGCCTTTACCTGCCGCAGCGTTGCAATCTGCTTATCGACGAACGGCGACAGGTGTAACGGAACGTGTCTGGCGGTCCCGCCCAGTTTTGCTGCGGGCACGTCGCCACGATGCAACGCGTGGCAATTCGATAGATTTCAAATAGGAACTATCTGTTAACATATGGAATCTTCGTGCCCATTCTTTTTCCATGCGACGCATTGTCTTTCTTTGTCTTGCCACACTGCTCGGCGGCTGCGCGACGCCTTACCAGGAGGACGGCCAGCGCACGATCACGGGTGGTCATGCGAACGCGAAGGGACCCGGCAAGCTGGAATTCGTGGCATTTTCCGGCAACGGATTCACGTCGCCGCTGCTTGCCCAGCACTACGCGCTGTACCGCTGTGCCGAACTGGCGCGCGATCGCGGCAAACCATATTTTGTATTGTTCGAATCGCTACAAACCGCTGCGCAGGGCCGGCCGGGGTGGGTGCCGCGCGTGGGGCAGGTGATGGGCAAGCCCGCCGCGACAGCGTTCGTGCTGTTGCTGGACACCCCAGGCCCCGGCGCCCGCGCCACGCGGGACGTGCTGGCCGAACTGGCACCCGTCATTGCAACCGGCAGCATTCACATGACAGGGAGCGATCGGTGAAACGATTATGGAAGCCGGCTTGTGCCGGGGCCACCCTCGCCGCCGTGCTGGCCGGCTGCGCATTGCCGCCCTATGCGCCGGCCGCGGGAGAACAGACGGCGCAAGTCACGCTGTTCCCTGGTGGCGATGCATGGATGTGCGCCGGCGGGCAGCGCTATTCGCTGCGCATGACCGATAGCGCGGCACCGGGCGTGCCGGTGCCGGCGGGCCGGCGCATCACGCTGGGTACTCACCTGGCCTACCAGGGCAACAACAGCATCGCGTCGTGCCAGCCGGCCGTCAGCGTCGCGGCGGCGCCGGGCAGCGTGCTGGTCCTGTATGCCGGCGTCGGCGCCGGGCGCTGTTTCATCGAGGTCGTGCGCGCGGATGCGACAACCGAAACGGGTGTCGCAGTCGAGCCGACCGTCGGTGCGCCCTCCTGCTGAATCGAATTTATCTCAACGCCAACTGAATCATGCATAAAATCCTCCTGCTCACCGCCTTCGCACTCGCACTGACCGGCTGCGTCCACCATCCCACCCTGTCCACCGACAAGTTCCCCGCGCCACGCTCCGTGGCGATCGTGCAGCCCCCGCCGATGCACAACGCGGCGCTGATCTCGCTTGCCGGGCTGGCGCCTGATTTTCACTTTACGCAGACCGCCGATTACTTCTTCGAAGTGGATCCGAATGCGCCCGCGTCGCCATCGCAGCAGTATTCGATCGATGGCCGCGTTACCCCCGCCATGCCGCACAACGTGGGCACGCAGATGGGCCTGATCGGCGCGCTGATCAACGGCAATGCCGAGGATACGCAGCGCAAGGCCGAGCAGTTCCATGCGGAAGTGACGAAGCGCTTTCCTCAACTGGACCTGCGTGCCGAGGTCACCGAACAGCTACGCCAGCGCTTCCTTGCGCGCGGCATCCAGGCCACGGTCCTCAAGGATTCGGCCAATGTGCTGCCGCGTCTGCGCTGGCCGGCACCGGGCGTGAACGCGATCGCCTTCCCGGTCGCCCCCGGCCCATTGCCCACGGTGGATGCGGACATCGTGCTGCAAGTCAGCCCGGTCGCCTTCTACGCCGCGCCGGGCCCGATGAACAACTACCGCGTACGCGCGACGATCGGGGTGGCTGCCTATGACGGGCGCACGAAGCAGTTCCTCGGCATGCAGGCATTCCGCTACAACCCGGATGCATGGCGCAATGAGTTCACCACCTATAGTGGCCTGGTCGACGGCATTCCGGTGGCCGTCGACGCGATGCGCGAGGGACTGATGTCGCTGGTGCCCGAGATCGTCGATACGGTCAGCAAGCAACAGCGCTGATTTCCCGCAACCCGTTCAGCGCCAGCGCGCGCTGGCGGTGTCGATCTCGGCCAGCAGCGCGCCGGCGCCGGGCGACAGGTGGGCGCCGCGCCGGGTGATCAGCCCGATGCGGCGTTCGAGTCCTGCCATGTCATAGGGCAGTACCGCCAGCTGGTTCGTGGCGATTTCGTGATGCAGCTGGTGCGCCGAGAGCACCGTGAGCATGTCGCTTTCCACCAGCAGGCCGCGCAGCAGCGCCAGGTCGCCCGTTTCCACGGCCGGCTGCGGTGTCGCCACGCCGCGGCTGCGGAAAAAGGCTTCCAGCGATTCGCGCAGTGGCGTGCCGGCGCGCGACAGCACCCATGGCCAGCCGGCCAGGTCGGCATCGCTCACGCTGTGCCTGCCGGCCAGCGGATGGCCGTGGCGCGCCACCAACGCCACGCGGTCCTCGATCAGCACGCGGTCGTCGAACGCATCGCCGGCACCGGGGCGCAACGCACCCACGATGAAGTCGACACGCCCCGACAGGAGCCCGGCGGTGAGCTCCTCGTACGGGCTCTCCAGCGAGCGGATGCGCAGCCGCGGATGCTTCTGCAGCACGGCCGCGATGGCCGCCGGCAGCAATTGCGAACGCGCCAGCGGCAGCGCACCGATGGTGACGACGCCTTCCACTACCCCGGCCAGCGCGGCAATGTCTTCGGGGATATGCCGCAGTTCGGCCAGCACCCGCTCGAAACGCTCCACCCAGCGGCGCCCCGCGTCGGTCGGCACCATGCCGTGCGCCGTGCGCAGGAACAGCGGCTGGCCCAGCATGTCTTCCAGGCGCGCGATCGCCTGGCTGACGGCCGATTGCGACGTGCCCATCGCATGGGCCACCGTGGGCATGTGGTGCACTTCGGCCAGCAGCGCGGCGGCGCGCAGGCGGCGTTCGTTCAGCAGTGCTTCGATGCCGCCCACATTGCCGCCGCCCACATTGCCGCCGCCCGCATTGCCGCCACCCGCATTGCCGCTACCCTTGTCACCCGTCCTGCGCATGCGCAGCGCATCGTCGCGCACATCGCGCAATTCGCCTTCGATGCGTTCCGCGCGCAGCTTCGCCAGCTGGCCGGCCGCCGTCAGCAGCATGCCGCGCCCCTTGCGCTCGAACAGCAGCACGCCCAGGCTCGCCTCGAGCGCCGTGACGGAGCGCGCCACGGCGGACGACGCCCGGAACAGCGCATCGGAAGAGCGGCGGATGCCTCCGGTGGCGGCGACGACGGAAAACGCGTGCAGGTGGCGCAGGCTGACAGTTGGCATGGGCGTGTAAAAACAAGTCGATAAGAGAATTAGAACAAAACGCCCGGCACAACGCAACCACGCGGATGGCGCTCGCACCGATACTGGCCGGCATGACAACCGATCGCCCATCCATCATGGAATACGCTCCTTCCGACCTGCGCGCCGTGCCCTGCATGCTGATGCGGGGCGGCACGTCGCGCGGTCCGTTCTTCATCGAGTCCGACTTGCCGGCCGATCCGGCGGAGCGCGACAGGCTGCTGCTTGCCGCCATGGGTTCGCCCGATCCGCGCCAGATCGACGGCCTGGGCGGCGCGCACCCGCTGACCAGCAAGGTCGGCATCGTGCGCCGCAGCACCACGCCGGGCGTGGACCTCGATTTCCTGTTTGCCCAGCTGCAGCCGGATGGCGACACGGTGGACGTGACGCCGAACTGCGGCAACATGCTGGCCGCCGCGCTGCCGTTTGCGCTGGAACGGGGCCTGCTGCAGGCAGGCGACGGTTTTACGACCGCGCGCATCCTCGCGCTGAATACCGGCATGCAGTGCGATGTGACCGTGCCCACACCGGGGCGGCGCCTGCAATACACGGGCACCGCGCGCATCGACGGCGTGCCGGGTACCGCAGCCCCCGTCAGCATCAGCTTCCTCGACACGGCCGGTTCCGTGTGCCCGTCGCTGCTGCCGAGCGGCCGCGTGCTCGACCGTATCGACGTGCCCGGCCTGGGCACCGTCGAGGCCACGCTGATCGACAACGGCATGCCGATGGTGCTGGTGCGCGCGGGCGACTTCGGCATCACGGGCAGTGAAGGGGTGGCCGAACTGAATGTCCACGCAACGCTGAAGGAAAAGCTCGAAGCGCTGCGCCTGGCCTGCGGTCCGCTGATGGGCCTGGGCGACGTGAAGGCGAAGAACTACCCGAAGATGTGCCTCGTGGCGGCGCCGGAGGAGGGCGGAACGGTCGCCACGCGCTGCTTCATCCCCCACGTGTGCCATGACTCGATCGGCGTGCTGGCGGCCGTCACCGTCGCTACCGCCTGCGTGCTGGAGGGCTCCATCACGCAAGGCATCGCCACCGTGCCGGCCGGCCGTACGAAAGCCGTGTCGGTCGAACACCCGACCGGCGAATTTTCCGTCGAGCTGGACGTCGACGGCCAGCAGGTCACCCGCGCCGCGCTGCTGCGCACCGCCCGTCCGATCATGCGCGGCGAGGTCCTGATCCCCGACCCGTCCTGATACCGGCACAATCAAGAGGAACACGAAATGAAGCAACCACTGATCATCGATTGCCACGGCCACTACACGACGGCGCCGAAGGCGCTGGAAAACTGGCGCAACGAGCAGGTCGCCAGCCTGAACACGCCGGAACTGGGACCGCGCGTGTCGGACCTGAAGATCTCCGACGACGAGCTGCGCGAAACGATCGAGACCAACCAGCTGCGCCTGATGAAGGAGCGGGGTTCGGACCTGACGATCTTTTCACCGCGCGCCAGCTTCATGGCGCACCATATCGGCGACTTCAACACGAGCGCCACCTGGGCCGCGATCTGCAACGAGCTGTGTGCACGCGTGGCGCAGCTGTTTCCCGATCACTTCGCAACCGCGGCGATGTTGCCGCAGTCGCCTGGCGTGGACCCCGCCACCTGCATTCCCGAGCTGGAAAAATGCGTGAAGGAGTACGGTGCCGTGGGCCTCAACCTGAATCCGGATCCGTCCGGCGGGCACTGGACTTCGCCGCCGCTCTCAAGCCGCCACTGGTATCCCATCTACGAAAAGATGGTGGAATACGACATCCCGGCGATGATCCACGTCTCCACCAGCTGCAACGCGTGCTTCCACACCACCGGCGCGCACTACCTGAATGCCGACACCACGGCCTTCATGCAATGCCTGACCAGCGACCTGTTCAAGGATTTCCCGACCTTGAAGTTCCTGATCCCGCACGGCGGCGGCGCCGTTCCGTATCACTGGGGCCGCTTCCGCGGACTGGCCCAGGAAATGAAAAAGCCGCCCCTGGCCGAGCACCTGCTGGAGAACATCTTCTTCGACACCTGCGTCTACCACCAGCCGGGCATCGACCTGCTGACGAAGGTGATCCCGGTGAAGAACGTGCTGTTCGCTTCCGAGATGATCGGCGCCGTACGCGGCATCGATCCGGAAACAGGCAACTATTACGACGACACGAAACGCTACATCCAGGCCGCGAACCTCACCGACGAGGAGCGCCTGGCGATCTTCGAAGGCAATGCGCGCCGCGTGTTCCCGCGCCTGGATGCGCAGCTGACTGCCAAAGGACAATAAGAGGAAATGCGCATGACCACACCAATGATGAACCAGCTCGGCATCGTGAAGCGCAACATCGAGCGGGCCGACCCGGCCGTCGTCGAACAATTGTCGAAGTTCGGCAGCGCCACGGTGCACGAGGCGATGGGCCGCGTGGGCCTGCTGAAGCCCACCATGCGCCCCATCTGGCAGGGCGCCGAAGCGACGGGCAGCGCCGTCACCGTGCTGCTGCACCCCGGCGACAACTGGATGATGCACGTGGTGGCCGAGCAGATCCAGCCGGGCGACATCGTGGTGGCCGCGATCACGGCCGAGTGCACGGACGGCTACTTCGGCGACCTGCTGGCCACCAGCTTCCAGGCGCGCGGCGCGAAGGCGCTGGTGATCGACGCCGGCGTGCGCGACGTGAAATTCCTGCGCGAGATGGGTTTCCCCGTGTGGAGCAAGTGCATCAGCGCCAAGGGCTGCATCAAGTCCACGGTCGGTTCCGTCAACATCCCCGTGCTGTGCGCCGGCGCACTCGTGAACCCGGGCGACGTGATCGTGGCCGATGAAGACGGCGTCGTCGTCGTGCCGGCGCTCGACGCGCCGCGCGTGGCGGACGTGGCGCAGAAGCGCGAAGACCTGGAAGGCGAAAAGCGCGCGAAGCTGGCCAGCGGCGTGCTGGGGCTGGACATGTACAGCATGCGCGAGCCGCTTGCCGCAGCCGGGTTGACGTACATCGACTGACCTGTTTTACTGCCGAGCTCGGGTCCCCGTGCCAGGCAGCCGGACTATAGTCCGGCAACACGGGCTCAGCGGCATGCGGGGGCTGTGCCTTTACAGGATGCGCGAGCCATTTGCGGCAGAAGGATGAACTAAATCGACTGACCTGTTTTACTGCCGTGCCCGTGTCTCCGTGCCAGGCAGCCGGACGATAGTCCGGCAACACGGGCTCAGCCGCTGCGGGTGGCGAGGAACTCTCCCTTGCCCACCGGGATCAGGCTGCACGCGAAGCCGTCGTCCTGCACGGCCTGCATGAAGGATTCCATCTCGTCCGCGTGCGAGACGGCGTTGTCGACGACCAGCAGGCCGCGCGGGCGCAGCACGCGCCGGATCTCCGGCCACCACCCTTCATACTACGTACGGTCCGAATCGAGGAAGACCAGGTCGTACGCCGCATCGCCGGCCACGCGCAGCACCTCGCCCGCGTCGGTATTCAGCGCATCGATCCGCGCGCGCAGGCCGGCGCGCATGAAGTTTTCCAGCGCCATCGCATACTTGGCGTCGAGCAGTTCCACCGTCGTCACCTTGCCACCCTCCGTGCCGAGCGCATCGGCCAGCCACAGTGTCGAGTAACCGTTCGACGTGCCGATTTCGAGGATGTCGCGGGCCCGCGTCGCGCGCACCAGCACGGCCAGGAATTCCCCCGTGTCGCGCGTGATGTTCAGCATGCGCTGCGCGCGGGCCGGGTCGCCGCGCCCGATGCCGTCATCGTTCTCGGCACTGAATCGTTCGATCTCTTCCAGCAGCAGGTTCAGGTCGGCATTCATGCGGGCTCCTTTGGAATGGTGCCGTCATGCTGCCAGAATTCCGGAAGGGATGGCAACGCGGGAGCGGCCCGCTCCGTCACTCCGGCGCCGTCAGGAACCCGTCGCCGATATCGATCGGATCGAAGCCCGCCCCGAACACCTCGCGCCGGGCACTGACGAACAGTCGCGCCGCCACCAGCCGGGCATCCGGGTCGCGGCCTTCGGCGCGCAGCGCTTCCCACCACAGCGCGGCCACGCCGGCCACGTGCGGGCAGGCCATGCTCGTGCCGCTCCACGTCTGCAGGCCGCCGCCGGGGAAGGCACTGGTGATGTCCACCCCGGGGGCGCTGATCCGCGCCATCGTGTTCGAGAAGTCCGCCACCGCCAGGGCGGTGCCGCGCTGGCCGATCGCGGCCACCGACAGCACGTCGTCCGCGGCGGCCGGCAGCGAAGCGGCCACGCGGAATTGCGCATCGACTTCGCGGCGGCTTTCGTTGCCGGCCGCGGCCACCACCAGCGGTTCCGTATCCAGGCCGCCCTGCGCATCCATCATCGCCATCACCGCATCGAAGATGCGCAGGTTGTCGCGGTAGGCTTCCAGCGCCTGCGAGGTGGCGATGTCGACCGGCATGCCGCTGTCGACGAGCTGGGCGACCATGCCCGGGAAATCGAAGCCCAGCGACATCGAGATGATGTGCGCCTTGTTCTGCAGCGCCCAGGTCATGCCGTTGACCAGCATGTCGGTGCTGCCCGAGCCATCGTTGCCCAGCACCTTGCCGATCAGCGCGCGGGTGACGCCGCGTGCCACGCCGATGCGGCCGCCCCCGTCCCGGCCGAAGATCGTGCCGGCGCAGTGCGTGCCATGGCCGAACGCGTCGCCATCGCCATCGCCGCTGAAATCCTGCTGGACCAGGGTCACGCCGCTGAACGCCGGATGCGCGGCATCGATCCCCGTGTCGAGCACCGCCACCGTGACGCCCGCGCCGGTGAAGCGGCTCCGGTCGGCGCCCACGGCCGCGATGCCCCAGCTGGATCCTGCGGCGGCCGGCCGCGCATGCAGCGGTTCGATCAGCCGCGTCGGCATGGCCGGCGCCACGACCTGCACTTCGGGTTCCGCGCGCAGTTGCGCCGCTTCGCGTTCGTTGACCCGTTCCACCGTCACGGTCGGCTTCGCGCCGGAATGCAGCATGCTGGACATGCCGCCACGCAACGTTGGGCGGACGGCACTGCGCAGCACGATGTAGTTTTTCATGGTTACCCCCTGGTTTCCGCCCGCGGAACGCGGACACAATCACCAGTGTAGGGATGGCGCAAACGATCTGAGCCTGCTGATCGCGGGCGCTTTGATAATGATCAATGCCGGTGTTGGGAATTGCTGTATCCGGCCGCTGTCGCGGCCGGAAGGAATGTGGTGCCGGTATATTTCCCGACCGCCGGCGCCGGTAGTGACGGCTTGCGCCGCCATGTTGCCCCTCTCCACAGAAGCAGGCGTATTCTGCCGCTCGAATGTGACAAGCGTTTGACCTGTGTCCGGTTGCCCGGTCTAATACCGCATGACCACCGAATCCCTCCTGCGCCAGGCTGTCGCGCACCACCAGCGCGGCGAACTGGCCGAAGCCGATGCGCTGTATGCGCAAGTCCTGCAATGCGACCCCGCCAGTTTCGATGCGCTGCACCTGTCCGGCGTGATCGCGCGCCAGCGTGGCAATGCGCAGCGGGCGCTCGAACTGATCGGCCGCGCGATCGCGCTGGACAGCACGCGCGCGATCGCCCACTGCAACTACGGCGCCGCGCAGCAGGATGCCGGCAGCGACGAGGCGGCGCTGGCCAGCTACGAACGGGCGCTGGCGCTGCAACCGGCTTATCCGCTGGCGCTGTGCAACCGCGCCAATGCGCTGCGCCGTCTGGGCCGCCTGGACGCAGCGCTGGATGGCTACGCGGCCGCGCTGGCGCTGTCGCCGCGCTATCCGGAAGCGCTATGCAACCGCGCGCTGGCATTGCAGGAGCTGGGCCGGCACGATGAAGCGCTCGACGGCTTCGCGGCCGCGCTCGACGCCCGGCCAGGGTATCCGGAAGCGGTCAACGGCGCTGCCGTGTCGCTGCTGGCCACCGGCGACGCCGACGGGGCGCTGCAGGGCTTCGACCGCGCACTGCAATTGCGGCCCGGTTATGCCGAAGCCTGGTGCGGGCGCGCCGGGCTACTGCTGCATGGCGGGCGGCTCGAAGCGGCGCTGGACAGCTGGCACCGCGCGCTGGCGGCACGCCCCGGCTATGCGCGGGCGCAGCTGGGGCTGGCGAACACGCTGCGTGCGCTGGGCCGGCACGAGGCGGCGGTCATCGCTTACCGGCAGGCGAAGAAGCTGGGCGCCGATGCCGCCGCGGTCGACTACTTGCTGGCGGCGCTGGGCACCGGCACCGCGCCGCCGGCGTCGCCGCCGGAGTACGTGGCGGCGCTGTTCGACGGCTACGCGCCGCGCTTCGAACGGCACCTGGTCGATGAACTGCGCTATCGCACACCGGAGCTGCTGGTGCGGCTGCTGGAGGAGCACCTGCCCGCGAATGCCCGGTCGGATGCCGAGCTGGATGTGCTGGACCTCGGGTGCGGCACCGGCCTGTGCGGTCCGCTGCTGCGGCCGTTCGCGCGGCACCTGGCCGGTGTCGACCTGTCGCGCGCAATGCTGGCCCGGGCCCGGGCGCTGGCGGTCTACGATGACCTGGCGTGCGCCGGCATCGTGCCGTTCCTGGAAGGCGGCGGCCGGCGTTGGCATGTGCTGGCCGCCGCCGATGTGCTGGTGTATGTCGGCGATCTCGATGCGCTGTTCGGTGCCGCGCGCCAGGCGCTTGCCGAGGGCGGCGTGTTCGCGTTCTCGGTCGAGGCGCTGGAGGAGGGCACGTATGCGCTGCGCCCCTCCGGCCGCTACGCGCATGCCGCTCCCTACCTGCGCGGCTGCGCCGCTCGCCATGGCTTCGCGGTGCGCGCGCTCGATCCCTGCACGCTGCGGCAGGACAGCGGGGTGGACGTGGCCGGGCTGCTGGTGGTCATGGGAGCGACTTGAAAAGCGCGCCATGCCCGGCCAGCAACGCCGCGATGGCGGTGGACAATTCGTCGAGCACCGCGGTTGCCTGTTCGGCGCTGCCATCCTGCGCGCCGGTCTCGAAGCACAGCGCGGCGATGTCGGGTGCCGCCCACACCTGCGCCTTGCCGGCGGTGGATACGAACGGGTGAGCGGGCATGTCGGCGGCACCGGCGGCCGTGCAGGCGGCGGCCAGCACGAATGGAAGGAACCGGCGCATCATCCGGGAAGCCATACGTATTGCAGGTACACCCACGACTTGACGGGTTCGCCGCGATCGCGGCCGGCCTGGAAGCGGCATCCGGCAATGGCTTCGCGTGCCGCTTCGTCCAGCGCCGGATGGCCGCTCGATTTACGTACCTGCGAGTCGAGCACGTTGCCGGTTGCGCCGACCAGCACGGCCAGCGTGACCGTGCCGCCTTCCTTCGCTTCGCGCGCTCCCTTCGGCCACGCCGGCTTGGCGCAGCCGTTGAAATCGGCGGCGCCGCGCTGCTGCGGCTTGTCGACGATGACGTTTTTTTCGGCCCGTGCCTGCCCTGCGATGCATGCACCGGCCAGCGCCAGCACCGGCAGCATGGCGGCCAGCGAGGTGACAGTGGTGGTGGCCGTGCTGGAAGGATTGTGCCGGCGCGCGGGGCGCAGCAATCGGGTAACGATCGTCATCGGGTTTTGATATCGGTTGCGGCGGATGGGTTCAGGGCATGCCTCGGTTGCTGCCGACCTGGTCAGGCGTGTTCGCCCGGCCGGGGAATCAGGTTCAGGTGCACGTGGATGCGAGCCGCCAGTTCGGCTGGCAGGAAGGGCTTGCTGACGAAGTCGACACCGCCGATCGACAGGCCGTGGATGCGGTCTTCGGCCGATTCGGTGCCGCTGACGAAGATGACCGGGATATCCTGCGTGGCCGGGTTGGCCTTCAGCAGGCGGCAGCACGCATAGCCATCCATGTCGGGCATGCGCACGTCGAGCAGGATCAGGTCGGGATGCCGGTCGAGCGCGAGGCGGTAACCTTCGGCACCGTTGAAGGCAACACAAACGCGGTAGGGCAACTCGCTGAGCAGGTCGGCCAGCATGCGCTGCTCGAATGCGGAATCGTCCACGATCAGGATATTGCGCACGGTGGCGTCGGTCGTCAGGTACATAAAATAGCGGCGAATGGCGGCGGCTCTGGACTGCAGATATTATGCGCCGGAATTAAATAAAAAATATCGCGATCCGCGAATTTCAATCACTTTTTCTCACGTTGCAAAAGGCGAGTCGTGCACGGGGTGCATACCCTTGCGCATAAAGTTGAGCATATTGCGAAAAAAATGGCTCTTTTATCCCGTCGGTGATTATTCGATAGTTTGTTGGACCCTTTTTCAGGGTAAAACGTCACCTATGTTGCGCTTGTTCGTTTTTTAATGTGCACAAGTGGGAGGAATAATGAAACATACCGATTTTGGCCAAATGCCCTGTCCGATCGCGCGCAGCCTCGGCAAGGTTGGCGAATGGTGGAGCATTCTCATCCTGCGCGACGCGTTTTACGGGCTGACCCGGTTCGACGAGTTTGAAAAAAGCCTGAAGATCGCCCCCAACATGCTGACCCGGCGGTTGGCGGGGCTGGTGGCGGGAGGACTGATGGAAAAGCGGCAGTACAGTGCCCGGCCGCCGCGCTATGAGTATCTGCTGACCGAGAAAGGTCGCGCGTTCAAACCTGTCCTGCTGGCGTTCGTGGGATGGGGGAATGAACACCTGGCGCCGGAAGGTGCCAGCCTGCTCGTCGTGCACCGGGAAACCGGCCAGCCGGCCGAGCAGATCCTGATGGACAAGGTCAACGGCCGCGCGATCAGCGACGAGGATTATGTGTTCGCACCGGGCCCGGCGGCGCCGGAAGTGATGCGGGCGCGGCTGCGCGAAGTCAGCCAGCGCGTGCCGTTCATCAAGCATCCGGGTGGCAATGGCGCCGGCAACTCCGGCCATAACCAGCCACAGTAAGCCGTCGTCGACGGATAACAGGTAACGGGCTTCGGGCGCCGGCCGCTTCGCGCGGCCGGCGCCTTTTTGCTGGTCCCGTCTCTTTCCCGCGTCACTCTCCGCCATTGCCCCTAATGTGCGGCTCCACGGCACGTTCCGCCGTAAAATGCCTATCCAAATTCATAATAAGCATAACGTTCCTGAAAGCGGACTCTGTCTTCGTTGTTTGTTAACTGTAACCCTACGTAATTCCGAGAAACATCAACAACCGCAGGGAGAATGCTATGAACAAGGCAAGGATGTGGAAGAGCTACCTGGGCGTGCCGCTGCTGGCCGTCCTGATGAGCATCGGGTCGGCCCATGCGCAATCGCTGGCGAAAGCCGACGAAAAGGCGCTGAAGGACATGGCGATCGCCAACATGGCCGAGGTGGAAACCGCCAAGATCGCGCTGCAGAAATCGCAGAATGCCGAGGTGAAGGCGTTTGCCCAGCAGATGGTGGACGACCACACGAAGGGCCTCGATGAGGTGAAGGCCGTGGCGCAGGCCAAGAACGTGACGCTGCCGAGCGAGCCGGATGCGAAGCACAAGGCCATGGCGAAGAAACTGCAGGCGATGTCCGGCGAGAAGTTCGACAAGGCCTATCTCGACATGGCCGGCGTGAAGAGCCATAAGGAAGCACACGCGCTGGTCGTCAAGACGCAGTCGAACGCCAAGGATGCCGACGTGAAGGGCCTGGCCGCGAAACTGCAACCCACGATCGACCAGCACATGGGCCACGTGGAAAAGCTGGCGTCGAACATGAAGGGCATGAAGGCCGGCACCGCGATGGGCGCTTCGGGCACGGGCGGTACGGGCGGCTCGTCCATGCCGCAGGCCAAGGACAAGGTCGGCACCCAGCAGCAGTCGAGCGGCAACACGGACAGCCCGGCCAACCCGGCGAATCCGACGACCAACCCGCCGGCAAAATAACACGCCGTTGCGGCAACGAAGCCCGGTGCGCGTACCGGGCTTTTTTCAGCCCAGCGCCATCACCCTTCCGGCTCGATCGGCGGCTCGATGGTGATCTCGGTCTTCAGCGAGTTCGCGATGTAGCACTTGTCGTGCGCTTCGTGGTGGATGGCGGCGATTTCTTCCTCGCTCGGCCAGCCGCCGGCAAACACGATCTCCGGGCGCAACGTGATGTTCGTCATCGCCATCCGGCCGGCCCCATCCTTTTCCAGAAGGCCGACCGCGTTGTCGACGTAGCTTTCCACGACATGGCCCCGCTTCGCCGCGATCGACAGGAAGAACAGCATGTGACAGCTGGCGGCCGCCGCGACGAGCGCCTCTTCCGGATCGACGTTGTCCGCCACCGACATCGGCAACGGCACCGATGCCGGCGACGACGATGCCGGCACGCGCAGGCCGCCATCGAAGCCCCATTCGTGGGCGCGGCTGTACTTCTGGTCCAGGAAGGGCTGGCCGTTGCGCTGCCATTCCAGTCGTGCTTCGAATTGCATGGGATCCTCCGCTCGGGTTGCGATGCCATGAGTGTAGCGCGCCGGCCAATTGGCCGACGTCCCGCCGGGCAGCGCCCTATAATCGCCGGCAAGAGGAGAACGCATGCAACTTATACTCACCGCGGGTTTCATCCTGCTGATCGTCATCTGGGGCGTGCTGGCGCCCGACGCGATGGCCGCGCAGTTCGACACGCTGCTGGCCGCCATCACCCGCAATTTCGGCTGGCTGTACCTGTGGCTGGTGCTCGGCCTCGTGCTGTTCGCACTGTTCCTGGCGTTCAGCCGCTATGGCAACCTGAAGCTGGGCGGCGAGGATGAAACACCCGAGTTTTCCACGAAGAGCTGGTTCTCGATGCTGTTCGCGGCCGGCATGGGCATCGGCCTCGTGTTCTGGGGCGTGGCCGAGCCGATTTCCCATTTCAACGTGGCGCCGCCGCCCGGCATCCGGCCCGGCACGCCGGAAGCGGCCAACGCCGCCATGCGCCATGCGCTGTTCCACTGGGGCGTGCACCCGTGGGCCGTATACAGCGTCGTCGCTCTGGCGATCGCGTTCTTCCTGTACCGCCGCGACGGCCGCTCGCTGATCAGCACCGTCACCGATGCGCTGCCGTGGCACTGGCCGCGCAAGATCGGCGGCCTTGTCAACGGCCTGGCGGTGATCGCCACCGCCTTCGGCGTGGCCGCCTCGCTCGGCATGGGCGCACTGCAGATCAACAGCGGGCTGACCTCCGTGTTCGGCCTGCCGAACACGGAGGTAACGCAGGTGGCGATCATCGCCGTCGCCACCGCGCTGTTCATCGCCTCGGCCGTGAGCGGCGTCGAGAAGGGCGTGCGTTTGCTGTCGAATGTCAACATGATCCTGGCGGCGCTGCTGGCGCTGGCCGTATTCCTTGTCGGACCAACCATCGTCATCGTCGACACGCTGACCAACACGGTGGGGACTTACCTGTCGGAATTCGTGCGCATGAGCCTGCGCATGACACCGTTCCGCGACACCAACTGGGTGGGCGGCTGGACCATCTTCTACTGGGCATGGTGGGTGTCGTGGTCGCCGTTCGTGGGCCTGTTCATCGCCCGCGTGTCGCGCGGGCGCACGATCCGCGAATTCATCATCGGCACCGTGGCGGCACCGTCGCTGGCGGCGTTCCTGTGGTTCTCGATCTTCGGCGGCACCGCGCTGTACATGGAAGTGTGGCAGCACGTGCCGCTGTCCGAGGCGGTCAAGGCCGATGTGTCGACCGCGCTGTTCCAGATGTTCGAGGCGCTCCCCGGCGGCGCGGCGATGTCGGTCGTGGCCACCGTGCTGGTGCTGGTGTTCTTCGTCACGTCGGGCGACTCGGCGGTGCTGGTGCTGAGCATGATGAGCACGGGCGGCAACCCCGAGCCTGCCGCGCGCGTGAAGGTGATCTGGGGCATACTGATCGCCGGCATCGCCCTCAGCCTGCTGCTGGCCGGCGGCCTGAAGGCCGTGCAGACGGCCACCATCGTGTTCGCGCTGCCGTTCACGGTGGTGATCGTGATGATGGCGTGGTCGTTGTGGCTCGCGGTGCAGCATGACTGGGACGAGGAAGAACGGCGCGAACGGGAGCTCAAGCGCAAGCTGCGGCAGATGGCGGGGCAGTAGGATCCACCGGCAGGCACTATACTGCGGGTCTTCCGCCAACGCCTGAGACCCGCCATGAGCGACCCTGTCCGCTGCACCTGGGCCAACCCCGCCAACCCCCGCTACATCGCCTACCACGACGAGGAGTGGGGCGTGCCGTGCCACGACGAGCGCCGGCTGTTCGAGATGCTGAACCTCGAAGGCGCACAGGCCGGACTGTCGTGGGAAACCATCCTGAACAAGCGCGATACCTATCGGGCCGCGTTCGATGGCTGGGACCCTGAGCTCATCGCCGCCTACGGGCCGGGCAAGGTGGCAGCGCTGCTGGCCGATCCCGGCATCGTGCGCAACCGCCTGAAGGTGGCGGCCGCCATCACGAACGCGCAGGCCTACCTGCGGCTGCGCGAAGAAGGGCAGACGCTCGACGGCTACCTGTGGGGCTGGGTGGACGGCAAGCCGGTCTGCAACCACATCGCCACGCCTTCGGACCGTCCCGCGAAGACGGCGCTTTCCGACCGCATCTCGAAGGACCTGGCGAAGCGTGGCTTCAAGTTCGTCGGTTCCACCATCGTGTATGCCTACCTGCAGGGTATCGGCATCGTCAACGACCACGATGCGGCGTGCTTCCGGCATGCGGAGTGCCTGCGCCTTGGCTGACCGCGTCATGCTCGACCTCGCGTTCGACGAGGAGCGCCTGGCCGCCGCCCGCGCGGCGGGCGGCACGCTGCACTACATCGTGGTGGCGACGGCATTGCCAGCCGTGGCAGACCCGGCGCTGGCGGCATGCTGGCCGCTCCCGCTTCCGGGCCTGCACCGGATCGAGCTCGACGGCGGCCGCACGGTCGTCGACATCGCGCTCGGCGACCCGGAGGCGCTGCTCCCGGAAATCACCGCGAGGGTCGACGAATTCCATGCGCCATCGCCGCAGGCGCCGCTGCGCGCGCTGGCCCGGCTCGCGGTGCCCGGCGCGCGGCTCGTCACGGTATCGGGCGACGAAACGTGGAAACGCGGCCTGCGCGCCGCCGGCTTTTCGTGGGATGCCGACACCGATCCCCTGCAGGCGCGCTACACGAGCCGCAAGCCGCAGCCGCCGCGGCCTGCGCCGCCGGTGCGCAGCGCCGTCGTCATCGGCGCCGGCGTGGCGGGCGCCGCCGCGTGCGAGCGCCTGTGCGCGCATGGCTGGGACGTGACACTGGTCGAGCGGCACGATGGTCCGGCACAGGAGGCATCCGGCAACCGCGCCGGCATCTTCATGCCGCTGCTGTCGCGCGACGACAATATCCCCACGCGGCTGACGCGCGCGGCGTACCTGTACGCATTGCGCCGCTGGCAGGCGCTGGGCGGCATGGCGACCGATGGCAGTGCCCCGATCCTTGGCCAGCAGTGCGGCGTGCTGCAACTGGCGCGCGATGCGCAGCACGCGGCATTGCAAAAGGACGTGGCGGATGCATGGCGTTATCCATCGGAGTATGTGCGCTGGCTCGACGACGGACAGGCATCCGCGCTGCTCGGTGCCGCCACGCCGCATGGCGCCTGGCTGTTCCCGCAGGGCGGCTGGGCCAATCCGGCCTCGGTGTGCCGGGCCATGCTGGCCGCGTGTGGCGATCGCCTGAAACGCGCGTTCCATGCCCAGGCGCTGGCGCTGGAGCGGACTGGCGACGGATGGCTGGTGCGCGGCGCCGATGGCAGTGTGCTGGCCGAGGGCGCGCACGTGATCGTCGCCAACGGTGCCGGCGCGATGGCGCTGCCCCAGACGGCGCCGCTGCCGCTGTACACGATGCGCGGCCAGGTCACGCACCTGGCTGCGGATACGTTCGCCGCGCTGCCGATGGTGGTGTGCCGCGAGGCTTACCTGACGCCGGAGATGGATGGCATCGCCAGTGTCGGTGCCACGTACGACCGCACGTCGGACTGTGAGGCCGACCGCGCGTTGTGGCCGGCCAGCCAGCAGGAAAACCTGGCGCGGGCGCGCGAGATCCTCGGCGCCGGCCGCGTGCCGGATGCGCCGCCGCTGGCCGGCCGCGTGGGCCTACGCTGCATGGCGCCGGACCGGCTGCCGCTGGTGGGCGCGCTGCCGGATTACGCGGCGCCCGGCCAGCCCGAGCGGCTGCGCGACGTGGCCCGCCATCCCGGCCTGCATGCGCTGCTCGGCTACGCATCGCGCGGGCTGATCTGGGCGCCGCTGGCCGCCGAGTTGCTGGTTTGCCAGCTTGAAGGAGTGGCATCGCCCGTCGAGGCATCGCTGGCCGGTGCCCTCGATCCGGGCCGCTTTTTGCTCAAATCGCGCCGTAAAACTGTCGCAATCTCGCCATAACGCCCCGGTAAACCGTGGATTCATGCGGCTTCGCAGCTATAATTGCCTTACTGAAACTTTTGCGGAGTAGTGATGGAAGATCGAGGCGGCTCGCCCGAGCTGTTCGTGTTCCTGGCTTCCACGGTGCACGACATGAAGAATTCGCTCAGCGTGCTGGGCGGAACGCTGGAAAGCCTGCTGGCCAGGCAGGATGCCGGTCGGGACAGCGCCCAGGACGCCTCGTACCCGCAGATGGCGCACATGCTGTACCAGACGCGCCGGCTGTCCGACAACCTGATGCAGCTGCTGGCGCTGTACAAGGAAGTGGGCAAGCCCACGTATCCGTTCGAGCCCGTGACGGTGCCGCTGGGCGAGCTGGTGCATCAGGTGGCCAGCCAGTCGCGCGTGCTGCTGGACGCAAAAGGCATCCGGCTCGACCTGGATTTTCCGCCCGAGCTGCTGTGGACGCTGGACGAGGATCTCGTCATCGGCGTGCTGTGCCACGCGATCAACAACGCGGTGCGCTACACGCGCGACCGCATCCGCCTGGCGATCGCCGAGAACGACGGCATGCTGGAATTCCGTGTCGAGGACAACGGCATGGGCTTCCCGCCATCGATGATCGAGGCGGGTGGCGTGGTGGGGCAGGGTGTGAATTTCCTGACCAACAGCAGCGGCCTGGGCCTGTTCTTCGCCAGCGAAGTGGCAAAGATGCACCGGCGGCGCCAGCGCGGCGGCGGGGTGCGCCTGGAAAATGGCGGCCTGCTGGGCGGCGGCTGCTTCGTGCTGACGTTGCCGTAGGTAGCGCCATGTCCAGCACCTACATCACGGCCAGCGGCGCTCCGGTGCCCGAAATCTCCGGCGTGGACTGGAGCGAGAAGCGCTATCTGATCGTCGACGATTTCGTCGGCATCCGGCAGTTGCTGCGTGAATCGCTGCGCAATATCGGCGCCCGCCACATCGACCAGGCGTCGAGCGGCGGCGAGGCGATGACGCTGCTCGGGCGCACCCATTACGACGTGGTGCTGTGCGACTTCAACCTGGGCGAAGGCAAGAACGGCCAGCAGGTGCTGGAAGAGGCGCGCGTGCGCAACCTGATGGTGCCCAGCAGCGTGTGGCTGATGGTGTCGGCGGAAAAAAGCGTGGAAGCCGTGATGGGCGCGGCCGAGCACCAGCCGGATGCCTACATCATCAAGCCGATCACCGAGGGCGTGCTGCTGACGCGCCTGAACCGGGTGTGGCACAAGAAGCAGGTCTTCCACGGGATCGACGCCGCCTACATCGACAAGGATTACCTGCGCGCGGCGCGGCTGTGCGACGAGCAGATCGCGCGCCACCCGGTGCACGAGATCGACCTGATGCGCATGAAGGCCACGCTGCTGCTGAAGGCGGGCGAGCCGGACAAGGCGCGCGTGGTGTATGAGAAGCTGCTGGAAGAACGCGAATACAACTGGGCGCGCGCCGGTCTCGGCAAGATCCGCATGGCGAACGGCGACCATGAGGCGGCACTGCAGATGTTCCAGGCCGTGATCTCGGAAAACCGCTTCTATATCGACGCCTACGACCAGCTGGCGGCCGCGCTGGAACTGATGGGGCGGCACGAGGATGCCTGCGGTGTGCTGGAAAAGGCGGCCAGGCTGTCGCCCAATTCGGTGCTGCGTCAGCGCAGCCTGGGCAATGCGGCGCTGCGTATCGGCAACGTGCAGCTGGCCGAACATGCGTTTCGCAAGTGCCTGGTGATCGGCGAGTATTCGATCCGCCGCACCGTCGATGCCTACCTGGGCATGGCCCGCGTGTGCGGCATGAAGAACGATACGAAGGAGGCCTTGCGGCTGCTGGCCATCGCCCAACGCGATTTCCCCGGCGAGCTGGTGGAACTGCGCAGCAAGGTCACCGAGGGTCTCGTCTACCACGAGAGCGGCGATTTCCGCAGGGCGCGCAAGTCGGGCGACCAGCTCGAAGCCATGCTGGAAGGAGAAACGAAGCGCCCGCACACGGCCACCTGCATCGAGATGGCCACGCTGCTGTTCGCGGTGGGCGTCAAGGAGGCGCCGGTGGCGCTGCTGTGCCACGTGGTGCGCAACAACCACGACAATGCTTTGCTGATCGACGAAGTGCAGAAGATCTTCGACAAGGCACGCATGGGCGAAGAAGGCACGGAACTGATCGCCGCGGCGCGCACGGAAGCCGCGGAGATGATGAACGAGGGCGTGCTGCTGTGGAAGACCGGCCGGATCGACGAAGCGGTGGCGTGGATGCGCACATCGCGCGAACGCCTGCCGGACAATATGCGCATCCTGTTCAATTCCGCGCAGATGCTGATCAACCACATGCAGCAGCAGGGCTACGACGAAGAGCTGATGATCGAGGCCAACGGCGTGCTGATGCACGTGGATGCGCTGGCGCCGGGGCAGCAGCGGTTTGCGCAACTCGTCGAACAGCTGCAGGAACTGATTCCGCGGCGCGAAGCGCCGCCCGCTGGCGACGTTGAAAATCCCGCCGGCGGGGAAGCGGCACCGGCGGCGTAGCGTTACTCCTTCTTCGGCAGCGGCTTGCGCACCGATGGCTTGCGGGCCGCGCCGGCCGCATCGGGTTTCGTTTCCGGCTCCGCTTCCGTTGCCTCGTTCGCACGTGGCGCCGGACCGCCGGCACTATCCGGCGAGGGTGCGGGCTTCACGTCCGCCGTCATCGCGGTATTGACCGCCTGCGTGAACTGCTCCTGCAGCATGTTCCACCAGATGGCGGGGTTGGCCATCTGCGCGGCGGCCGCCGCGGCCAGGTCGGGCTTCGGCGGCGCTGCTTCGGCCGGTTTCGCTTCCGCCTTCACTTCCGGCTTCACTTCCGGCTTTGCTTCAGCCCTCGGCGGTGCGGGCGGTGCCGGTTTCGGCGTGGTCCGTGCCGGTTCCTGATGGCCGAAGAACGCGGCCGCATAGGGGTTCGCTTCGAACAGCGACTTTTCCGCACGCCCCGGTTTTTGCTGCATCGAATCGGCCAGGCTCTGGCCCATCGACTTCAATGTGGCAATCGTCCCGCGCTGCACTTCCAGCGCCTGGATACTGCTGCGCAGCATCGTGCCGTTCAGGTTCAGCCATGCTTCCACGGCTTTCAGGTCGGCGATCTTCTTGTCCAGTTCATCCAGCGACAGCGTGGGCGCGGTGATGCCGGGCACGCCCATGCTGCCCCACAGCGATTTCACGAAATCCAGCGTATCCGTCATCACGGCAGCGCCGGGAATGTTGGGCATTTGCGGTGTGCTCATGGTCTGTCTCCAAAGCTTGGGTGGGTATCGTCGGGCCTTAGCGTAGCAGATTTGACACCATCGTCGGCAAAAACCGGAACGGTTTAGACTAGAGGGCATGACGATCGTTTCCTTTCTTTCGCGGCGGCGCCGCGCACTGGTGCTGTGCGCGGCCACGGTGGCGCTGCATTACGTGACGATCGGCTGGCTCGCGGCGCGCATCGGCACGGCCGGCACACCGGAAGAACAGGTGCCGAAGCAGGTGCCGATGACGGTGAGCGCCCAGTTGCGGCCCGCGCTGCCCGCGCGCGTGGCCAGCGTGCAGCGGCAGGCGGATGCCCCGGCACCTGCCCGTCCACGCCCGCCCGCGCGTGCTCCGGCACGGATTGCCGTTCCCGCCGACCCGGTTCCCGCGCCCGAGGCCGAGCCCCTGGCCGAACCGCTGCCGGCCACCGTCGCGGCACCCGTACCGGTGGATTTGCTCGCCGCACCGCAGCAAGCCGGCGCTGCGCCGCCGGCACCCGCAGTAGAATCACCAGCCGGGCCGCCGGCCGCCCCGGCCGCGACCGCCGAGCCGATGGCGGGCCGGCGCTTCCGTGTCGACCTGCCGCCCACTGCCAGCTTCGAGCTGGACGTGAAACGCACCGATGCGGATGGCACGCAATGGAGCGGCAGCGCGGACATGCGCTGGCAGACCGATGGCAGTACGTACAAGGTGGCGCTTGAAGTCGGTGTCAGCATGCTGATCGCGCGCGTGGGGCTGCTGGAGCTGGCCAGCGAAGGCACGATCGACGATGCCGGCATTGCCCCGCGCAAGATGACGGAAAAGCGGCGCAGCCGCTCGATGACGGCCACGCACTTCGACCACGAGGGCGGGCGCATCACGTTCTCGGCCAGTACGGCCGCGGTGCCGATGGTGGCCGGCGCGCAGGACAAGGCCACGGTGCCGTTCCAGCTGGCCGCGATCGGCCGCGGCGACGTGAACCAGTTCGGCAGCGATATCGATATCCAGGTCGGCGAAGACCGCGAGGCCACCGTATACCGCTTCGTGCTGGTGGGCGAAGAGGAGCTGGAAACGAAGATGGGCCGGCTCGTGACATGGCGGCTGGCCCGGCCGCCGCGGCCCGGCAGCTACAACGCGCGGCTCGATATCTGGCTCGCGCCCTCGCTGGACTGGTACCCCGTGCAGATCCGGAATACGGAACGCAGTGGCGCCGTGACGACGCAGACCGTCACCAGGATCCTGCGCCCGGAACGCCGGACAGCGGAAAACTGAAAAGGAAACACATGAAACACATCCTGCACTGTGCCGCGCTGGCGGCTTCGTTCGCCGCGGCCGGCTTGGCCGCCGCCCAGGACGACCACCCGAGCGTGAAATACAGGTTCGACCTGCCGCCGTCCGCGGAGCTGGCCTACACGGTGAAGGCCAGCAGCCATGGCATCCCGCTGTCCGGCACCGGCACCATCGCGTGGCAGCAGGGCGGCGGCAAGTACACGCTCGTGACGGAGGCACGCTCCGGCATGTTCGGCAAGGTGCTCGAATACCGCAGCGAAGGCGCGGTCGATGCCTGGGGGCTCGCGCCGGACACGTATTACGAAAAGCGCCTGCGCAAGGGAGGTGGCACCACGACCTTCAACCGCGACGCGAAGGCCATCGACCTGGCCGACAGCGACAACACGGTACCGATCCACGGTGGCGAACAGGACCGCAGCAGCGCCCCCTGGCAACTGGCCGCCATCGCCCGCGCCGCCCCGAAGAAATTCGTTCCGGGTTCTGAATGGAAGTTCTACGTGGTGGGCCGGCGCAGCGCCGAGACGTGGAGCTTCAAGGTCGTCGGCACCGACACGATCAAGACCGGCGTGGGTGAGCTGAAAGCCGTCCACTTCAGCAAGGCGCCGCCGAAAGGCAAGGGCCAGCAGGTGGACTTGTGGCTGGCACCCTCGCTGGAATGGTACCCGGTGCGGCTCGTGTTCATGGAGGAGGACGGGGATTCGTTCGAGCAGTTGCTCGAAAAAGTGACGAAAAAATAACCGCCCGCAAAACTGGGGACGTACCCCTGTTTTGAGGCAATACGACGCAAACGCCGAGGGTATTTGGTATCTTTTCGACAATATTTCTTGAAAACCAGGGTCTGTCCCCGGTTTTGCAAATGGCTAATTTGCTGGCAGGAACTGGTATACTCACGTCCCCGCCTGAGTTCGCAAGCCTTCGAGGTTTAAGCAGCAAGGCGCCCAGAACCCCGGAGCGCAATGAGTATGACCGCACATGCGACAGCCAGCGCAGCCTTGGCTGCCGAGAACAATCCCAACGAGCAGGAACAGGCACTGCAGGCGCATTTCCAGCCCAATGTGTCCGTCGACGAGATCGAGCAGGTTTTCCACCTGAAGCGCGCGCAGCCGCTGCTGCAGGTGTTTACCGCCTTGTTCCACGGCGGCTTCGAGAGCGTGCTGGTGCGCCTGCTGGTGCTGCGCGAGCTGGCCAACGACGCCACCGTTTCCGCGTTTTCCCGCGCCGACATCAACACGCGCCTGGCCTACCTGCTGCCGGAAAGCCTGGAAACGGTGCTGATGCGCCTGCGCACGAACGGCCTGCTGGCCTGGGATGCGCAGCAGGGCGTTTACCGCGTGACGCCGATGGCGCGCAACGTGCTCTCGTCCATCGACGGCCTGCTGACCCTCGGGCAGCAGGACGACGATGCCGGCATGAGTTTCCTGCTGTCGCAGGTGGCCGGTGCGCAGGCCGTGGGCGGCGTGACCAGCGAACAGCTGCAGCACCTGCTGGGCCGCCTGACCGACCTGACGGAGGAATTCCGCGACGCGATCGCTTCCGGCTCCGAATTCCAGTTGCGCGAATCGCAGGCCAAGTGGCATACGGCGTGCGACTGGGTGGAGAAGGGCTCCGAGATCCTGCGCGCCATCACCAGCGACGAGAACGCCGATGCGGCCACCCATCGCGCCGCGCAGGCGATCGGCCGCGCCCAGAGTTCGCTGCTGAACATGCAGGGCATGTTCTCGCGCGCGCTGAACCAGATCGAGCGGCAGCGCGTGCACCTGGGCCAGTCCGGTCTGTCGACCACCGACATCAAGCGCTGGCTGCTGGCGCACCAGGACCTGGCGTCGCTGGCCGAGGATGCGATCGAGCAGCCGGTCAAGCCGCTGTTCATCACGCCGGCCGAGATGATCGACGTGGCGGAAACGGAACTGCTGACCGAGCGCGTGGCCACCGCCGTTTCCGGCCTGCCGTCCGGCGAGGATGCGCCGCTGACCGTGAACGAAGACCAGGTGATGCAGCGCGAGCTGGACGACTGGCTGGCGCGCCTGTCCGATTTCGCCACGCTGAACAATTTCCCCAGCATCGCCGACGAATCGCCGAAGGGCATCAAGGTGCATGAAGCGCTGCTGCCGGCCAGTTTCGCGGTGGCGTCGTACCGCGCCTCCATGCTGCCGCTGCTGGGCGACGAAGGCGAGGCGAGCCTGCAGGGCGCCACGGCCGAACTGGCGCGCCTGCCGCTGCAATTCGCGCCCACCGACATGATGGTGCAACTGGACGACATGGAAGTCGCGGCGATGACGCTGGCGAACCTCTCCCTCGATTTGAAAGACAACGGCAAGGCCGCGAGCTGACTATGAACGACGATTCCCAAATCCTGATCGCGCGCCTGCTGACGCATCAGACCCTGCGCCGCGACGACAAGCTGGTGAAACGCGCGCTGTCCGACGAGCTGTTCCGCCAGGAGGTGGACGCGCGCCTGCTCGCCACCGGCCTGAAACTGCTGGACAACGTCTACGCCGACCACGTGACCCTGGCGCTGCACCGCGCGATCGAGCCGAAGATCTTCGGCGCGCGCGATACGTGGCAGAACAATAATTTCGGCCTCGCGCGCGACGGCGTGGCGCTGCTCGTCGTGCTGTGGGCGCTGATCATCCTGCCCAAGCGCGAACGGCAGGAGACCCACCAGCACGCGGACGACAACCAGGACGACATGTTCGGCAGCGAAAAGCCGGTGCCGCGCGCGGAAGACACGTCGATCGGCATCCCGTACAAGGCGCTGCTGGCCGACTTCGGCGACAAGCTGGGCAAGAAAACGCGCATGGACATGAACCTGGGCATCCTGTCGAAGCTGGGCTTCATCGAGCGCCGTGGCGACATCCTCGTGGAAGGCCCGCTGCTCGACCTGCTGATGGATACCGACCTGCTGAAGGAGCGCATCATCAGCGGCGCGCTGGCCGACGTGTTCAAGCGCGCGCCGGCGCAGGTCGTGCACATCCCGCGCGCCGTGCTTGCCGCAGCCAACGACACCGCCAACAGCGGGGCGGCCGAACCCGCCGCCGAAGACGAAGTGGCCGCCGCCATCCGCGACGCCGCCGCTTCTGCCAGCAATACCGCCAACGACACCGAGAACCGGAGCTGACGCATGTTTCACATCAAATCGCTGGAACTGGTCCACTGGGATTACTGGCAGCGCATCAAGAACATCCCGCTGGACGCCAAGATCATCACGATCGCCGGCCAGAACGGCTCGGGCAAGACCACGCTGCTCGATGCGCTGCGCACGCTGTTCGGCCTGGATTGCTCGATGGGCCGCACCTACAAGCACTATGCGCGGCACTCCGGCCAGCAGAACGCCTGGCTGCGCGCCGTCGTCGATAACCGGGCCCAGGGCCGGCAGCTGTCGAACCGCCCGTTCCGTTCCAGCGGCTTCTTCTCCGAGGATGAAGTCACGCTGTTCTGCCAGATCCAGAAGAACGGCGGCGACTGGAAGCGCCAGTACCTGATGCGCCCCGGGAACGTCGAGATCGAGGAAGTGACGGAAGCGAACGACTGGCTCGGCGTGGAAAACTACCGCAAGCGCCTCGCGAATGCCGGCCTGTCGCCGGCGATGGCGAAAGTGCTGGCGCTGGAGCAGGGCGAAACCGACAAGCTGTGCGAATACGCGCCGCGCCAGTTGCTGGACCTGGTGTTCCAGGTCTTCGGCGACAAGGAAGTGCTCGACGCCTACGACGAGGCGAAGCGCCACCAGCGCGATACCGAGGAAGAACTGAAGCGCTTCGAGGCGGAACTGGATGGGTCGCGTGCGAACCTGGAAGGCCTGCGCCTGCGCGTGGCCAACTACCACCAGTGGGAAACGCTGCACAAGGAACGCCGCAACCTGCAGGAAGAAGTGCTGCCCACGCTGGAATACCACGAGGCGCGCGAGAAGGCCAACAACATCGGCCGCCAGCTGCGCGAGGCGAAGAAGCCGCTGGCGCAGGTGGACCAGCAGATCGCCGATAAACGCCGCGAGGTGGAACGGCAGGCATTGCTGCTGCAGGAAGCGCAGCAGCAGGAAACGGTGCTCGAGCAGGAGTCGACGGTGCTGCAGACGCGCCTGTCCGCGCTGAACGCGAAAATCAAGCCCCTGGACAGCCTGATCGAACAGAAGTCGCGCCTGCAAAAGCTCGCCGCCGAAGCGGGGGCCGACATCGCCGACGTGGCCAGGCAGCTGGAGGAAAAGGAAGCGGAACTGGCGCGCCTGCGCGCGGCCCGCGACACGGTCGCGTCGCGCATCGCGGCCGACAAGGCCACCATCTCCGCATTGCAGGGCAAGACGGCGATGCCGGAGCCGGACAACGTGCGGCAGATGCGCCGCGTGCTGCGCGATGCGAACATCCCGCATGCGATGCTGTCCGACATCGTCGAAGTGACGGATCCGAAATGGCAGGGTGCCGTCGAGGGCGTGCTGGGCGGCTATGCTTCGGTGGTGCTGCTGGAGAATGCCTCCGACGCGGCGGCGGCCTACCGCCTCGCTGAAAAGGAGCGCTACCGCCACTTCATCGTGCCCGAATGCGTGAAGGCGCACGAGCCGAAGAACGACAGCCTGCTGTCGGTGGTGCGCTTCACCGCGCGCGCGCCGGAATGGCTGATCGAACAGCTGTCGCGCATCACCCGCGTGGATTCGGTGGAGCAGGGCGCGAAGCTCGGCAACATCGAGGAATGGATCACGCCGGACGCGTACCACAAGGAACGCCGCGGCGGCCGCTCGCTGTTCGTGGAAGTGTCGCGCTACCGCTTCGGCTCCGCCGGCCGCACGCAGCGCCAGGAAGCCATTGCCCGCAACCTGCCGTCGCTGGAAGCGGAAGAAGACAAGTTCACGCTGCAGATCAGCAAGCTGGCCGCCGAAACCAGTGCGCTGAAGGCGCGCGTGGCCGGTGTCGACGCGGTGAAGGAACTCTCCGCCCGTGCGGACGAATTCGACGAAGCCGCGCGCGCTTCGGTGCCGCTGCGTTCCGAGCGGCTCGAAGTGGGTTCGCGCCTGGGCGAGCTGCAAGGCCTGATGAAGAACGCGACCGTGGCGCGCACGCGTGCCGACGGTGCGTGGAATGGCGCGCGCATGGCGCTTTCCGAAGCGGAAGCGGGCATGCGCCTGAACTACAAGCGCCAGCTCGACCAGCGCTCCGACCACGCCCGCGCCCTGCTGGCGCTGCGCCGGCAATGGAAGCACCTGCCGGCCGGCTGGCGCCGCCCGGCACGCCGCCAGGCGGTGGTGGCGCAGCACGTCAACGCGCACCAGGTCGATTTGCGCATCGCCAGTCTGCAGGCCAGCCTGGCGCGCGACGACTGGGAACTCGACGCCACCGTCATCGACCAGTACGCGCGACTCAACGAGCAGCTGTCGTCGCGCAAGAGCGAGACGGAGGAACGCCGCTACCAGAACAACCGCGCGATCGAAGCCACCGGCAACGCGCGCGGCGCGTATATCGAGCGGCTGCGCTACACGATCAAGCAATACACGAAGAACATCAAGGAGCTGGGCGAACTGGCCAAGATCGAAGTCAGCGCCGACCCGGTGAAACTGGAAAACGACGACCTGCTGCTGGCCCAGGCCGGCCTGCATGTGCGCTTCAAGTTCGACGGCAAGGGCGTGATCGGCATGAACGACGGCGAAGCCTCCGGCGGCCAGCAGGTGATGAAATCGCTCGTACTGCTCATCGGCCTGCTGAAGTCCGACGAAGGCTCCGGCGGCTTCGTCTTCATCGATGAACCGTTCGCCCACCTGGACATCCGCAACATCCAGCTGGTCGGCGAATTCCTGAAGAACACCGACGCCCAATACCTGATGACGACCCCGCTGACGCACAACACGGACGTCTACGACCCTTCCGAACTCACGCTCATCACGAGCAAGAAAAAGAAGGACACCCAGTGGGCGCAACCGATCTTCGTCCTGCAACGCAAGAAACCCGAAGACAAAGCCGCTGCCTGACGCCAATATTGCCTGAAACCGGGGGCAGACCCCGGTTTCAGGCAATATTTCCTAAATTCGGGGTCTGACCCCGGTTTTTGGCAACTTGATGCAGTCAACGCAGCTTGATGTCCACCACCGTCGGATCTTCCTTCACTTCGATCGCCGCATCCTCGAACTTCGGCGGGCCGAACATGGCGGCGGGGGCGCGCGACATGCCCCAGCTTTCGTTCGGGATGCCCAGCACGCGGTCGAGCTCGCCGTTGTCGTTGGCGTCCTCGTAGGCCAGCACGGCGAAGGTGCCGGGCGGGACGTCGGATACGGTCACCTTGGTCGTGCCGGGTTCGGCGGGCACGGAGGCGGTGTAGGCGCACTGCTTCAGGAAGCGCTCGCGGTCGCACACGGCCACGCTGACCTTGCCCTTGCCGGTCACGTTTTCCACCGTGATGTCGACCGTCGCCGCGCCAGCCGGTGACAGCGCGGCGCAGTACAATGCCGCAGCGCAGAGGAAGGCCTCCCAGGCGGATCGGTTTATCGGCTGCATGCAAAATCCTTTCGTATTCGCAATTCGAACCGGGCCGTCCGCGGCGCTGCCGGCCGGGCCCTTGTGGTAATCTCGACAACTCCGAATCCTGCTGGCAGAACCTTCATGCTGTTCAACGCCCTCATCGTCGTCGTCACCGTCATCGGCATGGAGCTGTTCTCCATCTTCGCGCACAAGTACGTGATGCACGGCTTCGGCTGGGGGTGGCACAAGTCGCATCACGAACCACGCACGGGCTGGTTCGAGAAGAACGACCTGTACGCGGTGTTCTTCGCCGGGATCGCCATCGCGCTGATCTACGCCGGCACGCGCGGCCATCACCCGCTGGAATGGATCGGTGCGGGCATGACGGCCTACGGCATGCTGTATTTCGTCGCCCACGACGGCCTGGTGCACCAGCGCTGGCCGTTCAAGTACGTGCCGCGCCGCGGTTACCTGAAGCGGCTGTACCAGGCCCACCGCATGCACCACGCGGTGCAGGGCAAGGAGGGCACCGTGTCGTTCGGTTTCCTGTACGCGCCCCCCGTGGACCGGCTCAAGCGGCAGTTGCACGCGTTGCACCAGGGCCGGCCGCAAAGGCGCGCGGCCGCTGCCACAACGTTGCCGGACGAACCGCCGGTCGCCGGGAACGAGAGCCGAAGCGCGAGCTGACGGCCACCGCGCCGCCCTTCGCCAGCAGCCATAGTTTCATCGCCTTCGACGTGCCCACCCGCTCATCCCACGCGCGTGCCCCGCGCCGCTTCACTTCGATGCCGATCTGCCGGTACACGTAGTGCGCGGTGGCGATCGCCCACGCCGAACGGAGCGGCAGCGCGGCGATGCCGTCGGTGGCCGAGGCGTAATACGGTTCCGCATGATCGACCAGCCGGGCCGCCACTTTCGCCAGCGCGGCGCGGTGCCGCGGCGATGCGATCTCGCCGGGAGCGATGCCCGCTTCGCGCAGCCACTGCGCCGGCACGTACACGCGGTCGATGCCGGCATCGTCGACGATGTCGCGGGCAATGTTCGTCAGCTGGAATGCCAGCCCCAGGTCGCACGCATGGTCGAGCACCGCTTCATCCTTCACGCCCATGATCGATGCCATCATCAGGCCGACGACACCGGCCACGTGATAGCAATAGCGCAGCGTGTCGTCGATGGTGTCGTAGCGCTCCCCGTGCACGTCCATGGCGAAGCCGGCCAGATGGTCGAACGCGAACCGCGGCGGGATCGCGTGGCGCAGCGCCACTTCCTGGAAAGCGGCGAACGCCGGGTCACGCATCGTTTCGCGCTCGTATGCGCGCTGCGTCAGGTCTTCCAGCGTGGCCAGGTGGCGCGCCGCTTCCTCCGGCGTGGGAGCGGCGCCGCCGAAGCCGAGCTCCTGGCCGTCGACGACGTCGTCGCAATGCCGGCACCACGCATAGAGCATCAGCACGCTGCGCCGCGTGGCCGGGTCGAACAGCCGCGCCGCGGCGGCGAAGCTCTTCGAGCCCACGTTGATGGTGTTGGTGGCGTGGTCCAGCAGGGCGCCATCGTCCTGCGCGGTCATGCTGCCGCTCCTTCGAGCATCAGTCCCGCGGTGGCCTTGGCCGATCCGATCACGCCCGGCACGCCGGCCCCGGGGTGTGTGCCGGCGCCCACCAGGTACAGGTTGGCCAGTTCGGCATCGCGGTTGTGCGGCCGGAACCAGGCGCTTTGCGTGAGGATCGGTTCCAGCGAGAAGGCGGAACCCACGTGGGCATTGAGTTCGTCGCGGAAGTCGAGCGGGGTGAAGATGCGGCTGGTGACGAGCTGGCTGCGCAGCCCCGGCATGTAGTGCCGCTCCAGGTAGTCGAAGATGCGGTCGCGGTAGCGCGGGCCTTCGACGGTCCAGTCGATCGGCGCGTTGCCCAGGTGCGGTACCGGCGCCAGCACGTAGTGGCTGCCGCAGCCGGGCGGCGCCAGCGACGGGTCGGTGACGCACGGCGCGTGCAGGTACAGCGAGAAATCGTCGGCCAGCTCGGACCCGCCGAAGATCTCCTGGATCAGTTCCTTGTAGCGCGGGCCGAAGCACACGGTGTGGTGCTGCAACTGGGCGTGATGGTGGTTCAGGCCGAAGTACAGCACGAACAGCGAATTGGAAAAACGCTTCTTCTTCAGCGCCTCGGCATGCGCGGGACCGCGCGGGTGCTGGCCCAGCAGCGAGGCATACGTGTGCACCACGTCCGCGTTCGATGCCACCGCGTCGGCGGGGAAGAAGCGGCCGTCCTGCAGCCGCACGCCGCTGGCGCGCGCGCCCGACGTTTCGATCTGCGCCACCGGCGCGTTCAGCTCGATGCGCCCGCCGATATCCTCGAACAGCCGCACCATGCCGTTGACGAGCGCGCCGGTGCCGCCGCGCGGGAACCACACGCCCCATTGGCGTTCCAGCGCGTGGATCAGCGTGTAGATCGACGATGTGGCGAAAGGATTGCCGCCCACGAGCAGCGAGTGGAACGAGAACGCCTGGCGCAGTTGTTCATCCTGGATGAAGCGGGACACCAGGCTGTACACGCTGCGCCAGGCCTGCAGCTTCGCCAGTTGCGGTCCGGCCTGGATCATCGAGCGGAACGACAGGAACGGTACCGCGCCCAGCTTGATATAGCCTTCCTCGAACGTGGCTTTCGAATAGGCGAGGAAGCGCTGGTAACCCTGCACGTCCGCCGGGTTGCGGGCATGGATCTGCCGGTCGAGCGCTTCCTGGTCGTTGGCATAGTCGAACTTGCTGCCGTCTTCCCAGCACAGCCGGTAGAACGGCGCCACGGGCAGCATGTCCACGTAGTCGGCCATCTTCTTTCCGGCGGCGGCGAACAGTTCCTCGATGGCGGACGGGTCGGTGATCACGGTGGGGCCGGCATCGAAGACGAAGCCCTGGTCTTCGTACACATAGGCGCGGCCGCCCGGTTTGTCGCGCTTTTCCAGCAGCGTGGTCTGGATGCCGCTGGCCTGCAGGCGGATGGCCAGTGCCAGGCCGCCAAAGCCGGCGCCCACGACCACGGCGGTTTTCGTTCGGTTCATGCGGGTGTCCTGATGGTTCGGTTGATGCGGGAATGGATCTGGCCGGGGTGGATGCGCAGTGCCGCGTCGACCGCGGCCCCCACCGGTACCGGCGGCTTGCCGGTCAACACGCGCGCCATGTCTGCCAGCGTGGGCCGGCCGGCGTAGAAGCGGGCGACGAGGCCGGGCGGCAGCGTGTAGAAGCGCTGCATCACGCGCCAGCGGTTTTCCGGCTCGCCGGCCAGGAACAGCATGCGGTTCAGCAGCCGGAAGAAGCGCTGTCCGCGCCATGCGACCTGCGCTTCCTGCCGGATCGCCGCGAACAGTGCCGGCGCATCGAGCGCCGGCAACTGCGCGATGCGTTCGGCCAGCCGCACCGCGTGCGGCAGCGAATAGCCGGTGGTCGGGTGGAACAACCCCGCGCGCAGGCCCGTGCAGGGCTGGCCCGCCAGGTCGTTCCAGTAGCCATCCACGTCGCCGGCCAGCACGATGGGCAATGAACCATGCTCCTCGCGCAGCACTTCGGCGATGCGCCAGCCGCGCGCGGTGGCGTAGGCGGCGATGTTGTCGCGCAGCCGCTCGGGTTCCCAGGCGGCCGTGTCGACATAATGCGTGTCTTCGATGAGCAGCCGGTCGGGACCGAAAGGCAGCAGGTAGACGAAGCGGTAGCCGCCCTGCTGGGCCACGCCGGCATCCATGATCACGGGCCGCGACAGGCCGTGCGGCGCATGCAGCCGCACTTCCTGGCCGAGGAACGTCTGGTAGCCGAGCGCCAGCCGCTCGCTGGGCCGCATGCCGCGGCCGTCGATGACGGCGCGCGCTTCCAGCAGCTCGCCGCCGGCCAGGCGCACCGTGGTCGGCGTCACTTCGTCGATCCGCACGCCCAGGTGCAATGCGGAACCCAGCGCGGGTTCGATCACGCGGGCGAAATCGCCCGACGCGATGCTGGCATAGCCGCTGTCCAGCGTGCGGGAGTAGTCGGGGAAGACCACGTCGTAGCCGGGCCATTGCGCGCTGATGAGCGGCGCGAGCCATGCCCGCTGTGCCGCGTCGAGATCGCCGTCATGGAACGACCATGTGTGGTTGCCGCCCAGCGCTTCGCCCTGTTCCAGCAGCAGGATGCGCAGTTCGGGGCGTTGCGTGCGCAGGCGCCAGGCCAGCAGGCCGTTGGCAAGGCCGCCGCCGGCCAGGATGACGTCGAAGGACTTCATGCCGAACGCGCCAGCAGCGGGTCCGTTGGCTGCGCGCGATCCAGGCCGAGCGCCGCTTCGATGATATCGATGGCGCGGCGCGTGCCGCCGGCGCGCGCCACGTTGCCGGCCAGTGTGTCCAGCCGGGGCTTGAACGATGGCTCGTCCAGCAGGTGTCGCAGCTTCCGGGACAATTGCCCGGCCGTGGCAAAGCGCGGCGACGCCAGCAGGCCCACGCCGGCATGCCGCACGCGCGCCGCGGAGCCGGGGTGGTCGAACGCGATCGGCAAAGCCAGGATCGGCGTGCGTGCCTCGATCGCATCGAGCACCGTGTTCACGCCCGCGTGCGAGATCACCGCGTCGGCCCGCGCCAGCGCCTCACGCTGCGGCGCGAACGCGCAGACCCACGTGGCGCCGGCGCGTTCCAGTTCGCGCGACTGCCGTTCATCCAGGCCGCCGCAGTGCGCCGCCAGCAGCTGCACGCCCGCCGAGCGGCACGCTTTCGCGATGCGCAGGAACAGGCCGAGCCGGTGGCCCTGCATCGTGCCGAGCGAGGCGAACACGAACGGCCGGTCGGCGGCAATGGGCGGCAGCGGCTGCTGCACGACTTCCTTGCGGGCGGCCGAACGGAACGGCCCCACGTGATGGAAATGGGCGGGCAATGCGCGGCGCGGGAATTCATAGCCTTCCACCGTCTGGCTCACCTGCGCCAGCGGCGACAGGCATTCGTGCAGGCCGTCGCGCGCGGCCAGGCCGAAGCCGTGCGCATGGCGCTCGATCGTGCGCCGGTGCGGCGTCATCATCCAGTCGTAGACACGGGTGCTGCCTTCATACATGCGCAGCGATCGCTCGTCGGTGCCGTAGGCGAACGGCATAACGGGCAGCGGGATGCCGGGTTCGCGGTTGACGGGCAGCGCGCAGGCGACGGAAACAAACGGCATGCCGAGCGCTTCCGCGACGAGGCCGCCGGCCGCTTCCATCTGGTCGCAAACGAGGAAATCGACGCGCTGCGCTTCCAGCGCTGCAGGCAGTTCGCGGCACAGCATGTCGGTACTGGCGGCCATGTCGTCGATCACACGGCGCAATCCGAGCGGGCTGCCGGGATTGGCGGCGCGGCGCATCACGGCGGCCAGCGTGCCGGGCGGATGGCTGGCGGCGCCCAGCGCATGGAAGCCGAGCCGGCTGTCGGCCAGGTGGGCGCCGGCATCGGCCTGCTGGAAGTACGTGACGCGGTGGCCGCGTGCGACCAGTTCCAGCGCCAGTGCGGCGAGCGCATTGAAATGGCTGTAGAACGCCGGTGCCACCACGCCGAAATGTGCCATCGGTATGCTCCGTGCCGTGGCTCAGCCGGCGCGGCTGTCGAAGCCGGCCTGCGTGGCGCCGTTGACCGCGGACGATCCGTACAGGTGCGGCCGCGGTGCCTGCCTTGGCTGGGGTGCGTGCGCGGCGAACATGCGCTGCACGAAGCGGCGCGTGCGCTGCGCGCCGGCCAGCGCTTCGCCGAGGTGGCGTTCCACGTCGCGCAGGTGCTCGGCAAGGCGGCGCTGCGCCTCGTCGGCGCCATACGTGTTCAGCAGGGTTGCCTTGCCCAGGTCGAGCCCCGTGTCCTTGCCGGTAACGGCGCTGTCGGTGCCGGGCAGGTCCTGGAAATCGTCGCGGATCTGGAACGCGTGCCCGGCCGCCAGCGCAAAGGCGCGCAGCGAGCGGCCCACGCAGTCGTTCGCTTCGGCCAGCACGGCCGCCATGTCCACGGCGGCCCCGAGCAGCAGGCCGGTCTTGCGTTCGTTGGTGGTGGCGATCGCCTCGGCGGAGCGGCCGGCGCCGCCATGCAGGTCTTCATACTGGCCGCGCACCAGGCCTTGCGCGCCGACCGTTTCCGCCAGCGTGGCGACGAGGCGGCCACGTGTGGCGGACGCGATGCCCGGCGCGGAAGCGAGGATGCCGAACGCGCGGCTCAGCAGTGCGACCGAAGCGAGGATGGCGACATCTTCGCCGAACTGGCGGTGCAGCGTTGGCAGGCCCCGGCGCAGGGTAGCGTTATCCATGCACGGCATGTCATCGAGGATCAGCGAGGCGGCATGCACGATCTCGACGGCGCAGGCCACGTCGATGACGGCCGGCGACGAGCATTCGAGGTCCGCCGCCACCAGCATCAGCAGTAACGGCCGCATGCGTTTGCCGGAACCCAGCACGGCGGCGCGCATGGCGGCCGCCAGGCGGTCGTTGCGGTCGCCTTCGGCGGCAAGCAGGTGGCCCAGGCGTTCATCGAGCGCATTGCGCATCGCTTCGAGTTCCGCGGCCGAATGCTCGTGGCCGGACTCGTGGCCCGGCCCGGAGAACCGTCTTTTCTGGCTAGTCATGCCCGCTTCCTTCGTCATGTCCCGATGGGTCATGATAGCGGAAAGGCGTTAGGAATCAGACAATATCTTCAATCGTGCGGTCGTCCTGGACAATAGCGGGTCAATAGTCACTGGTCGTCTGGCGACTGCCGTATCACTTTCCCAAATGGCGCCGTACGGCGCCGATCGTGGGGCCAGCGGCGCTGATTGCATCGGCCAGCTCTTGTTGTGAAACGCCCAGTTCGCGCGTCCAGTAATTGACCTCCCATGCTTCCGCGAGGTTGATCCGGCTGCGGTCCTGGGCATTTTGCAGCAGTGGCCCGGCCGCTTGCGCGGCGGACGGTGCGGGCCGGACGGAATGGGCAGCGGGGACGGCACCCGGCTGCAGGCCAAGAGGGCGCAGCAGCTTTTCAACGGTGGACAGGGTGGGGCTGGTGGTTTCGCGCTCGATATCGGCCAGCGCCCGTGCCGACACTCCGCAAAGGTTGGCATACTCCGCGATCGTGAACCGCAGCGTGGTGCGGATCTTCCGGATCACGGCGGGAATCGGCGTGGAGGGTGCCGCTGCCAGTTCCTCGGCGAGCGCCCGGCGTGCCGTCTGGGACTCGGCTGTCGACAATGGCCTGTAACGCTTGTCCATCAGAGTTTCTCCAACTGCCGGAGAGCTTTTTCCCACGTCTTTGCCAATGGCGCCAGGAACCGCTCTTCGATACCGAGCGACCTTGCGCAATCGAAAAGGCCGGACAATGGTGCTGTCAGCGTGGCGACGCCCGCCCTGACCAGGCGGTTGTCGAGAAGCGCTGCATCGCTTGCTTGGTCGATTGCGCTGGACCAATCGGGCGAGCCGCCATCGTCCCGTTCCCAGCGGATCCGGCGCGCAATGCCATCCGGATGCAGCCACATCGGTGCAAAGTCGAAGACAGGCGTCAGGCCGACGGTGCCATCGGGCTTGCGATGAATCGCCGTGTTGCGCGCGTGATTGTCCTTGTTGCCAAGGACGACGCTGGCGATATCCCGCTTGATGTATTCGATGACTTCGCGTACCGGATCGCTCGCTACCTCGCCCAACCGCCGGCATACCTGGTTATGTGAAGGCACGCCGCCGAAACCCGTGATACCGCACAGGGATGCAACGCTCTCCTGGCCATACCGGATCACCTGGCGACCCGATACGTGCCTGTCGAAGCGAGGTATGAAAAGTGCCCGGCCGCGCAGCGTCAGCTCTGCATGCACATGCAAACCGAGTTCTTTCGCTAGCTGCATGTAGGGCGCCTCAAGGCGCAGGATGTCGGCGAGCGCGGGATCCGTGCCTCGTCCGAACTTGACGATGAAATGCTGGTCCGCCTGCTCATCCGGCAGTGTGTGGTCAAGGTAATAGAGGCCGTCCGATGCGCGCGTCAGCAAGATTTTCGGCCACTCGCCCTGGATGCCCGAGGAACCGGCAAGGAAAAGGCCGTGTTGTGCGAGATACTCATTGAAATCGCCCGCGCGCGACGCGACTTCATCCATGGTGAATCCGTAAGGTGCGGCACCCGACCGCTCCAGGGTCCATTGGTATGCTTCTTTTACGCGCACATTACCGATCGGGTTGCCGGCACCGGCACATAACAGGTACCAGTCGGCGCTCGCCCCGGCCGACGCTGCATGATGCAATTGTCGGAGCAGTTCCGCGCGCCCGTATCCTTGGGGCAAGAGGTCAATCACGAATGGTGGCCACGTGGCCATCGACTGGTTTTGAAAATCGACTGGGGCCGACACGGAAAGTGCCGCCGCATCTCCCCGCCCCAGGTAATTGGCGGCGTACTCCACCAGATATTCCAGGTATGTATGCGCGTCTACCCCATGGTTGACATTGCCAGTGAGCGTCATCAGGGCTGCGTCCCGCCAGGACCCGTCGAGAAAAATCTGGAGTGTGCAGGTAGTGTTCATTTAGGCAGAAGAATAGCATTAATAAGAGATGTCACGCCTTTTTAGTGCTATTAAAATGCCTAACTATACTGAGCCTTATACGACTCCACATATCCATTGGAAGACTTGTTTGACAGACTGCGCATTTTGGTCTTTAATTTCTGTAACAACAGAAAAAAGAGAAAATATGAACCTGAGTCCAACTGAACAGGAGTACGTGCTCTGCCGGGGCGAAGTAGGGACGCGCCGAGGCATCAAACGCACGGTGGCACCAATCCACGCGCTGCTGGTTCCGGCGCCCACGCACGCTGGCAAGTCAAAGGAGTTCCGCGATGTCAACTGAAGCCCTGCATTTCGGCTCCCCCGGCCAGACCGTGCTCGTCACCGGTGCCACGGGCTTCGTCGGCCACCAGCTGGTGGCGGCGCTGCTGGCCGATGGCCAGCATGTGATCGCCATGAGCCGCGACACCGCGCGGGCCGCGCGCCAATTCGGCAGCGGCGTGCGCACCGTGATGACGGTTGCCGAACTGCCGGCTACCGAAAGAATCGACATCGTCGTCAACCTGGCCGGCGCCCGCATCCTCGGCCCGCGCTGGACGAGGAAACGCCAGGCCACGCTGCGCGCCAGCCGCGTGGGCCTGACGAACCGCGTGGTGGACTGGATCGCACAGGCACGGCACAAGCCGCGATTGATGCTGTCCGGTTCCGCGATCGGCTACTACGGCGTGCAGCCGCAGGGCGCATCGACGCCGTTGACGGAAACGGCGCCGCCGCAGCCTGTCTTCATGTCGCAGCTGTGCCAGGAATGGGAAACGGCGGCGCAGCGTGCGGCGGAGCACGGCGTGCAGGTGGCCACGACCCGTTTCGGGCTGGTGCTGGGCCACGGCGGCGCGCTGCCAATGATGCTGTTGCCGGTGAAGCTGGGGGCCGGGGGCCCGATGGGCGGTGGCCGGCAGGCGCTGTCATGGATCCACGTGGCCGACCTGCTGCGTGCGCAGGCATGGCTGGCGCAGCGCAGCGAACGCGAGAGCGTGCACGGCGCGTGGAACTTCACCGCGCCGCAATGCGTGACGCAGCGGGAATTCATCGCTACCGCGGCGCGGCTGCTGCACCGCCCGGCAATCCTGCCCACGCCGGCCTGGCCGGTGCGCCTGCTGCTGGGCGAACAGGCGGACCTGCTGGTGGAAGGGCAGTGCGTGGTACCGGCCAGGCTGCAGCACGAGGGCTTCCAGTTCCGCTATCCGGCGCTGGAAGGGGCCTTGGGCGATCTGCTGTAATGCGGGGGCGCCGCCGTCAGGCCGCCCGGCGCTGCGAGACCGATACCTGCAGCGTGGCGAGCAGTGCATTGGCCTTCGCCAGCGATTCCTGCGCGCGCACATGACCCAGGTCGCCGGCACGGCGGCGCTTGTCGCGATAGCGCACGCACATGTCCAGGGCCTCGCGCCTGCCCTGCGCCGCATCGGCGGCCGTGACGATGTCCGCCTTGCGCAGCGTACTGGCCACGAGCCCGAACAGGTCGGACGGCATCGGAGGGCGGCTCAGTACATCCGCGCTGGAGGCAAAGCCGCTGGCCAGCGCCAGTTCGCCCATGTAGGCCGCATCCGATTCGATCCGTATGGAGCCGCCCGGGATCAACATGATCAGCGGCGCATAAGGCGCCAGACCCGGCAGCACATGGTTCGGGAACACGGTGGCCTGCCAGGCGGTGTTGGCGAGCAGCGCGTAATGGCGGTGGTCGCGCACCGGCGTAAAGCGGGCTTGCCGGAACGGTACGATGTCGACCTTGCCGCGCTGGCTGCCGGTCGCATCGCCCGCCACGTCGACATGCAGCGTGCCGAACAGGAAGGCGCCGTGGAAGTGCGTGCCGTGCAGCACGCCCCACACCAGCCGCATGCTGCCGCCGTGGGCCTGGAACGCATCCAGCGCGCCGAACCCTTCCGCAGCCTGGGGCGGCAGCGTCCCCGCGTCGAGCTGGCGCATGGCCTCGCGTACCGCCTGCGTGATCTCCATGGCCTGGCCGCGCGGGTAGGGCTGGCCAAGCCGGGCAGGGCTGCGCGCCGCAAGCTCGGGGTCGATCCGGGCCCGCAGTTCTTGCATCAGTGCCCGCAGCGCCGGCAATGCCGGCAGCAGGTAGCGTTCGGTCAGGGTCTGCTGGAGCGCGTCGGCAATGCGCGGCTCGTTGGACAGCAGGGGAGGAAAAGACAAATCATGCAGCGGGTTCATTCGAGCTCCGGCAGGGGCGGCTGCGCGCGGCGCCAGCGCAGCATGCCGATGGAAAAGGTGGCAAGATAGCCGGCCAGCAAGCCGAACGCAACGCACGACAATGGATGGCGCAGCACCATCTCGCGCGTGATCAGTTGCGGGAAATCGGATTGGCGGTTCATGTACAGTTCGACGCCGATCTGCAGCACGCGCGCGGCGAACAGCATGCAGACGAGGATGCCGAAGCGTTCGTAGGGCTTGAAGTAGTAGCGCCGGCCGACGGTCTCGAAGCGCGTTTTCTTCAGCGTGAAGAAGCCCAGCCAGCCACCACCCAGCACGCCGGCGCTCAGCGAGGCCAGGGCCGGCGCGTCGTCGTGCAGCGAAGCGGTGGCGCCCAGCAGCATCAGCGGGAACAGCACTGCGCCGGTCCAGTGCTTCCACATCAGCGATTCCTGCCGCGCGAAGAACGGGCGCAGGCGCAGGTAGACCCGCCAGATCAGCAGCGGAATCAGGATCAGCAGGGCCAGGGTGGTCAGTTGCATGGATCGATCAGGTCGGGAAAACGGAAATTGTAACGCTGCGGCGCGATTCCGGGGGGCGTGATAGGGTGATCTTCCAGACAACAGGAGGAATCATGGACCGATTCATGGAGCGTGCAACCGCGCCGATCCACGCGCACCGGGCGCCGGACTTGCCGGTGCCGGTCGACGAACCAATGCCCGATCCGCAGCCGAATCATCCACATCATCCGGATGCGCCGGTGGAGCAGGACGATCCGGTGCCGGACCGGAACCCGGAGTAGATCCGGAGTAGAAGAACCAGGCGCCGTGCAAAGCCCGTAAGAACCGGTGTCGGACACCATTTTCCTTGAAAATGGTGTCCGACACCAATCGCATCAACGTCGCGGGTTCAGTCGAACGCCCAGGTGTACAGCACATCCAGCGCGTTGTTGGTCCCGGTCTGGAACTGCAGCGTGATCCGCTGGTTCAGCTTATAGCGCAGCTTGACCAGCGACGTGGCGCTGCCGGCGCCCTGTTCGAAGCCGAGGTAGGCGCGCGACGACAGCTTCTTGCCCACGGTGACCACGGTGTTTTCCAGGCCGGTGGCATTGCCGCTGCCCTGCGAAACGCCCAGTTCGTCCAGGCCAACCTTGTTGGCGAAGCTGCCGCCGCCCTTGCCGCCGAACAGCGCGCCGGCGGCCGTGCCGAGCAGGCCCATCTCGTTGCCCTGCATGTCGTCCATGCCGTGGCCCAGCACGAGCCACGACAGCTTCTCGCTGTCCGGCACGGAAGGGGTGGACACCAGCCGCGCGGTCGGCGCCAGCGCGGTGCCGCGCACTTCAACGCCGGCTTCCACGTTGGTATCCGACAGCTCCGTGCCTTCCGGCCGCTTGCGCACGGCCAGGATGTTCAGGCCCGGGTTGTCGTATGCGCCGGTGAAATTGATCACGCCGCGCTCGATCGCCAGCTTCTGGCCATAGGCGGCATAGGTGCCGCTGGCCACGCGGATGCTGCCGTTGATGCGCGGCGGGCGGCGATCGGCGATCCGCACATGCACGCCACCCGCCAGGTAGGCATCGAGTCCCTTGCCCTTCAGGCGGAAATCGTTGCCCAGGTCCGCTTCCAGGTCCACGTTCAGCGGCATCGCCTGCGCCGTTTCCTTGATCGTGGGCTTGGTGCGGCCGAGGATCACCACGTCGTCGCTGATCGTCGGCGAATTCTCGTCCGGCAGCTCGATGTCGGCGCGGTCGGCGCGGAACTTGCCGTTCAGCTGGAAGCGCTTCGCATCGCGTATCACCTCGCTGGTACCGGACAGCACCAGCGTGCGGTCGGGCCGCGACAGCGCCTCGAGCTTGTCGGCCGTCAGCTTCAGGTTCATCGTCATCTCGTTGCCTGCCAGGCGCGCCCAGCCTTCCGCATCGGCGCGGCCGGTGCGGCCTTCCAGGTGCAGCTTCTGCAGCGTGAGCCGGTCGCCGGCCACCTGCGCCTGCAATTGTCCATTGCGCAGGCGGACACCCTGGTCGGCCCAATTGATCACGAGGCCGGTGCCGCTCACGTCGCCGTTCAGGGCGGGATTGGCGACCGTGCCGCTGCCGGCGATGGCCGCTTTCAGCGCGCCTTCCAGTTCCAGGCCTTCCATGCCGGCCAGCGGCGACATCCACGCGATCGACGGCACGTCCACGCTCGCCGTCACGGCCAGCGGGCTGTCGCCCGGGATGCGGCCGTCGCGCAATTGCGCGGTGGCGTCCAGCGCGATGCGGCCGGCGCGCGTGCCGGTCATGCCGGCCTGCACCTTCAGGGTGTTGCCTGAAACGTTCACGCCGGCCTGGAGCTGGGAGAGCCCCAGCGGCAGGGGCTTCGCGCCGCCCGTCACCGTGATGTCGCCCTTTTCGCGGAACACGCGCACCGAGCCGTCGAGGGCCGGTGCAGAAGGTGTGGCACCAGCGGCTGTGGCAGGCAATGTCATGTCCAGGCCCCAGTTGGCACCCAGCGTCAGGTCGCTGACGACGCGGCCGCGCCAGGCGTCGGACAACTGCGCGAGATACGTGGCGGGCACGCCGGCCGCCGTGCCGCGGCTGCGCCAGCGGGGGCCGTTCTTTTCCAGGTTTTCCACGCGCAGGCTGCCTTCCGGCAGGCCGATGACGGCGGTGGACAGCGCGATGCGTTGCGGTGACGCCAGGCCCGTCACGCCGCTGCCTTTCGGTGCCGCGATGATCAAGGGGGCGGGCGATTGCAGGGTCAACGCGAAGCGGCCGCGGTTCTGCAGCGTGTCGATGCTGCCGGTCCACGTGTCGTTGGCCCAGCCGCCCCTGATGCGCAGCGCCGCGTCGAAGTCCGGGTTGGCGGCGGACAGCGCGATCGTGTGCGCCGCGCTGGTACCGCTGCTTTGCAGCCGCGCGCGGTCGATCGAGATCGCCGGCGAGCTGTAGCCGGTCACGTTCACGTCCGCCACCAGCGCATCGGCGTTGCCGAGCGTGCCGGTGGCCTTGATCGCACGTACCTGGTGCTGCGTCATCAACCGCAGCGAATTGCCCTCGATGCCGAACGACAGCATGGGTTTCTGCATCGTGCCGCCCAGTGTGCCGGTACCGCGCAGCACGCCGCCGAAGCCGGCGCCCAGGCTGGACAGTTGCGGCGCATCGAGCTTCCAGTTCAACCGGTCGGCCGGTGCGCCGAACGCGCCCTTCGCCTGCAGGCTGTTCGGACCCAGGCGCAGGTCCACATCGGCATTGTCCACGTGGCGGTGGTCCGCCGTCAGCTTTGCATGGCCGGTCAGCGGCGCGTCGACCAGCGTCGACGGCGCGAAGTCGAGGTTCATATTGGCGCGCCAGTCGGCGGCCAGCCGCGCGTTGCCGGAGAACGTGGCGTTCAGGTTGCCCGCCGGCGCGGAGGCCGCGAATGCCGCCGGGTTCACGCGCCGCGCGCTGCCGGACATGGTCACTTCCGGCGCCTTGTCCTTGCCCGCCAGCGCGAACTGGCCGGAGGCGCGGATCACGCTGTCCAGTGCGCGCACTTTCGCGCCCGTCAGGCCAAGGCCGCGTGCTTCGACATCGAAGCTGGTGCGCGGCGCCGCATAGCCACCGGTGGCCACGCCGCTGCCGGCAACCGCGCCGGCCAGGTCGCCGCGCAAGGCGGCGAGGTCTTTCGCGTCGACCTTCCAGTTCAGCTTTTCGGCCGGCAGGCCGAAGTCGCCGCGCGCCTCGATCGTGTTGCGGCCCATCGCCACGTTGGCGGCGATGTTCGTCAGGTGCTGCGCATCGGCGTTCAGCTTGCCGCTGCCCGAGAGCTTCTGGCCCGCGAAAGTCGACGGCCGGATCGTGAACCCGACGGCGGCGTTCAGCTCGGGCACCAGCTTGCCGGCCACATTGGCCACGGCGTTCAGGTCCGCTTTCGGGAAGTCGCCCAGCGCGGCCGGATCGAAATGATCGACCGTGGCCGCCGCCTTGAAGGCGCGGTCGTCCGCCAGGCTGGCCTGGCCGGTCACGCCGATGCTGCCGCGGCCCGCCTGCAGGCGGGCGCGCTCGATCGTGACCAGCGTATCTTTCAGGTTCGCGTGGGCGTCGAGGCGCATGTTCTTCTCGGCCAGCGCGACGTCGAACGTCTGCACGGTGCCGGCGCCGCTGCCCGAACTCTTCGCCGACACGTCGCCGGCGATCGCCGTTGGGTTGGCGGCGCTGTGGAGATGGCGCAGGTCGATACGGTCCGTGTGCAGCCGGATGTCGGCCGTTTCGATGCCGCCGTCCGTTCCCGTGCGTTCCACGCGGCCCGTGCCGGTGAAGCGGCCGGCGTTGCCCAGGTCGATCAGCAGGTTGTCCAGCGTGGCGGTCGTGAGGTTGCCGCCCAGGCGCGCCGTGACGGCCTTCAACGGCAGCAATTGCTGGTCGATCGGGCCGGGGGCCGCGGTATTTTTCAGCTCGAGCAGGCCGCTCACCTGCTGCTGCGTGCCGATATCGGCCTTCACGCGCAAGTCCAGGCTGGCCTTCGGCCACGCCGACTGGAAGCGCGAAGGATCGACGCCATAGGCCCGGATATCGGCTGCGCGCAGCGGGATTTTCTCGAACGGCGTCAGCGTGACCGTGCCGTCGCCGTTGGCGTTCGGCGACGTGCCCTTGATCCCCAGCGTCATCAGCGACAGGTTGCCGGTGGCGGCCACCGCCAGTTGCGCGGAGGGCTGGTCCGGGGCGATGTGCACTTCGGTCAGCGCGGCCTTGGCCTGCACCTTGAACGGTTTTTGCGCGCCGATCGTGCCGTCGGCCGCCACGCGGCCGAACGGTGTCACGGCGCTGGCGCTGGTGAGCTGCCATTGCGTCTTGTCGCCATACAGCTTGGCGCGCACGTCGGTGACCTCGGTGCGGGTGCCGGTCAGGCCCACCATGGTCAGCTTCAGCAGTTGCGCGTCGTCGACCGCGATGCGGAACGGCGGTGCCAGCGTTTCCGGCAGCGTGGTGGGGCTGTCGTCCTCGCCCGTGGTCTGCATCAGCACGGACTGCACGCGCAGCTGGCTGATCTCGATGCCGGACGAGAAGAACTGCAGCGGCGACCAGTCGATGTCGATGTTGTCGGCCGTGATCGTGCTGGTCTTGCCCTTGTAGACGACGCGGCCGATGTGCATGTGGTTGTACAGCGAGCCGGTGACGCCGGTGATCGTGATCGCGCCGCCGCTGGCCTTCGCCACGCGTTCGGCGATCTGCTGCAGCGTGGTTTCGCGGCCCAGCAGCCAGATCGCGCCGCCCAGGACGACAACGGTGATGCCGGTGCCGATCAGCGTGCGGCGCAGCCAGCGGCGCTCCTTGCGGGGCAGGGGCGCATTGTCACCGTCATGGCCGGCCGGGTTGTCGGGGGTGTTGATATCGTCGGCCATCAGAACGTGAATCCAAGTGAGAAGTGCAGGCGAGCCTTGCGCGTCGCGTGACCGAAGGCCACGTCGACATTGATCGGGCCCACCGGGCTCTTGTAGCGGGCGCCGACGCCATAGCCGGATTTCGGGTGGATCTCGGACAGCGAATCGGCGGCATTGCCGGCGTCGTAGAACACGGCGGCGCCCCATGTGGGGCGGAACCAGTACTGGTATTCGGCACTGGCGGTGGCCAGGTAGCGGCCGCCCACGGTGGCCAGGCCTTCCTGCACGCCCAGCTCCTGGTACGCGTAGCCGCGCACGGAATTGTCGCCACCGGCGCGGAACAGGTAGGTGGCGGGCACGCCGTCCTTGCTGCCCGAACGCAGCGCGCCGATCTCGCCGCGGAAGATCAGCAGGTTTTTCGCATCGAGCGGCCGGTAGGTGATGCCGCGGGCCGTGACGCGGATGAATTTCTCATCGGTCAGGATCGGCAGCAGCGCGCCGCCGGCCGTGGCGTTCAGTACGTAACCCCTGGTGGGGAAGATCAGGTTGTCCAGCTTGCGCCACGTGACGGCATAGGTGATCGGCAGGCTCATGGCATGGGTCGATGACGTTTCCGATGTCGCCCCGGCGACCGTGCGGCTCTCGTTCAGGTACTCGGCCGAAATGCTGCGTTCCAGCAGCGGCGTGCCCCAGGCGCGCTTGGCGTAGACGGAAGCGGTGCGCGTGATCTCGCCTTCGATATCGTTGCGCTCCAGCGCGGCGCCGAAGCTGTCGTTGTAGCCATCGGCCGTGGTGGGAAAGTAGAAGTCGCCGCGCGCCGTCTGCTTTTTCTGCTCCACCGTCAGCGCGCTTTTCAGGCGCAGGTGCCAGATCGCCAGGTCGTCATAGGCAAGCGATGTGCGGCCGCCCGTGTTGGTGGAAAAACCCACGCCCACGCTGACGTTCTTGCGCTTGTTTTCCACCACATGCACCAGCAGCGGCACCGGCGGCAGCGTGGCCGGTTGCGGCGCGCCGGCGCTTTGCTCGGCCTGCGCTTCCTGCCGCTCGCCGATCAGCGTATTCAGGTCCGCCGTCACTTCCACGTACGAGAAATAGCCGGTGTCCTGCAGTTTCGACTGGAATGCCTGCAGCTCTGCCTCGCTGTACAGGTCGCCCGGCTGGATCTTGTTGAGGTTACGGATGATTTCTTCCGGATAGCGTTTCAAGCCGTCGATCCGGATTTCGCCGAAGCGCATCTCCGGACCACTGTCCAGCGCCACGCGCAGCAATGCGCGTTTCGTGTCGGGATCGACGGTGGCCACGCTTTCCGTCATCTGCGCGCGCGGGTAGCGGGTCTGCACCACGGCGCGCAGGATCGCGCGCTTGGCGCTTTCCCAGTCGGCCTGGCGGAACACCTGGCCTTCGGCCAGCGGCCAGCTTGCCTTCAGCGCTTCCTTGTCGAACGGCGATTCGGGATTCGATGCAAAGCCATTCAGCACGATTTCAACGGAACCCACCAGTACCGGTTCGCCGGGCGTCACGTCCACGGTTACTTGCGGCGATGTGCCGCTCTCGTCCAGCTGCACGTTGACGGTGGGGGAGTAATAGCCTTCGGTGGCGAGCAGCGTGTTGGCCTGTGCCGGCGTGGTGCGCACCATGCGGCGCAGCTGTTCGATGTCCGTGCGCGGGTTGCCGCGGTATTTCAGCAGGTCGAGGTTTTCTTCCAGCAGCTCGTCGAGGTCGCCCGGCGCGTTGATCCGGACATTGTATTGCAGCCCCTCCGCCGCATAGAGCGCCAGCGGCGCCGCGAGCGCCGCCACGCAGGCCAGCCGCATTACATTTGTGACGAGTTGTGCCAAAATTCGTGATCCCGGTGATGGATGAATGGTTGTTATCGGGCCGATGTTACCGGATCGGTAAAAAAGATGGCGTACTAATAAGATTTTTGATTGTTTTGAGAAGGAAGCGATGATGACAAGCGATGCCGCCCTGGTGCTGTTCTCCGGCGGACAGGATTCCACCACTTGCCTGGCCTGGGCCCTGGACCGCTACGAACGGGTCGAAACGATCGGCTTCGACTATGGCCAGCGCCACGCGATCGAGCTGACGATGCGCCCGCAATTGCTGGCAAAACTGCGTGCGCTGCGGCCGGACTGGGATGCGAAGCTGGGCGAGGACCACATGATCGACCTCGGGCTGATTTCGCAGCTGTCGCATACGGCCATGACGGAAGAAATCGAGATCACGATGCAGGCCAATGGCTTGCCGAATACCTTCGTCCCCGGCCGCAACCTGATGTTCATGATGGTGGCGGCCACGCTGGCTTACCGCCGCGGCATGAACGTGCTCGTGGGCGGCATGTGCGAGACGGATTTCTCCGGCTATCCGGACTGCCGCGACGACACGATGAAAGCCTTGCAGGTGGCCCTGAACCTGGGCATGGATACCCGCAGCAAGCTGGAGACGCCGCTGATGTGGCTGGACAAGGCGCAAACGTGGGAGCTCGCCGAAGACCTGGGCGGCCAGGCGCTGGTCGACCTGATCCGCGCCGATACGCACACGTGCTACAAGGGCGAGCGCGGCGAGCTGCATGACTGGGGATACGGCTGCGGCGAATGTCCCGCCTGCGCGCTGCGGGCGCGGGGCTATCACAACTACGTTGCCGGCAAGGCGGCGTAAATGACAAGGGCCGCGATCGCGGCCCTTGCTTTTCGTGCTTGGCGGCTCAGACCGCCGCTTCCTTCATCGCCGCGCGCTGCCGGCCACGGCGATTGAAATACCACACCAGGCCGATGACGATCGCCAGCGGCAGCAGCAGCGGCGACAGTGCGGCGGCCAGCGCCACGCCCACCGCGGCCAGGCCGAACACGACCAGCACGCCCAGCCCGGCAAACAGCAGCCCCACCAGGATGGCCACGCAAAGCACGACGACGGCGCCGACCAGCAACCCGCCGCCCGCCAGCAGCACGCCCAGCACCCAGCCGAACGGCCCGCCGAACTCGTCGCCGTCGACGTTCACGTGGAAGTCATGGCCCCACGGGGAATCGAAGGCATTGCAGGCTGCGATGAACAGCAGTACGAGGATGGTGACGGTGAGAAGCTTCTTCATGTGTGCTCCAGGGGAGTGGCAGTGGCGATGAAGGGACTTTACGCGGGCATGCCTGGAGAAGCGGTGTGAAAGCGACGAACGGTGGAATTGGCGGGGTGAACGGAGAAGAACCGGAGCCAGACCCCAAAACCGGTAACAGACACCAGTTCTTTTGAAACATTCCAAATTAATGGGTGTCTGTCACCGGTTTGTCACCGGTTTGCCCCGGCCGGCCAGGTTAAAAACTGTGCCGCATCCCGAACGACGTGGCCGAAACATGCGCCCCGGCCAGCGAATCCGCCAGCCCCTTCACGCCATTGATCGCGAAGTCGTACGCGGCATTGCCCTCGTTGCGCAGCCGCGTGTGGTACGCATACACGGTGGTGCGCGGCGAGAACGTGTATTCGTAGCCGGCGGTGGCGTGCACGGCGCCCGTGTCGGCGCCGCCGCGCACGAAGCCGACGGTGCCGCTGCCGTGCCCATCGCCGGCCTTGCCCACGCTGGCACGCAGGCCGTGCCGCCCGGCCTGGTGATTCAGCGACACGTACAGCGCGTTGCGCGCCAGCCGGCTGGCGGGCAGCTCATATTCGAGGCGCTCGGCGACCAGTGCCAGCCGGGTGGTGCCGAACAGGTAGCCGACGGCCGCCTTGCTGCCGGTGTCCACGGTGCCGGGGCCGTGGTATTCGTGGTGGCGTTCATGGGCCAGCGCGATGTAGAGCGGGCCTGCGTCATGGATCAGCGCCAGCGACAGCAGCGAGGGCTTTGCCCCGTTCGCCGGGCGCTCTTCCGCCAGGCCGTGCGAGGCACGCAGCGTCCAGCCGCGCCAGCGCGGCGACCACCAGTGCACGCTGTTGGCCTGGCGGCGGTCGAACGATGCCACATCGGTCACGTTGTCCGTCGACGACGCCGCGCCGTTGGCGAGGATGCTCATGTAGCCCGCCGTGGTCGGATAGAACGGATCGAGGCTCGACGTGGCGCCGTTGTATGCCGTGGTCCAGTGGCCGGCGAACACCGTGCCGAACGCGCCTTCGAGCCCCACGCGCGTGTCGCGCCGGGCGATTTCGCCGGCACCGGTATCCGGCGCCAGCGTGCCTTCGACCTGGAACAGCGCCTTCAGGCCGCCGCCCAGGTCTTCGGTGCCCTTGAAGCCCAGCACCGAGCGGTTGTTGACCATGCGTTCGATACGGGCGCCGGGCGCGCGGGCAGATTCCAGCGACACGTTGAGGCGGCCATAGACCTGCACCTGGGCATGGGCGAAGGGTGTGGCCGCGGCACAGGCAGACAGGGTAAAAAGGCGGATCAGGGTGGATGTCTTCATGGCCGCCATTGTCCGGTGGTCCGGCAGGTGCGGCATCCCCCATACGTGGCGGCCCCAGGGCTCCCATTTTTCCCTCCGGAGCTGCTATAGTACTGGTTATTCATACAGTAATTTGCCGAGAGGACCCATGGAAGATCTGATCGAGGAAAAGTTGATGGAACAACAGGAACAAGAGGAACATCGCGGCCAGCACGAAGAGCACGAAGAACCCGAGGATGCGCTGATCCAGGAAGCCCGCGTCTGGCAGGGCCAGGGCTGGACCGCCCGTGTCATCAAGAACGATGACGATGAAGGCTGGGCCGTGGCGATGATCAAGGATGGCGAACCGGAACCGGCGCTGGTGGGCCCGTGGACGATGGGCCGGGACAAGAAAAACCCCAAGCCGCTGGACATCTCCGCTTTCCACACGCTGGTCAAGACCGCCAACGAAGTGATCCGTCGCCATGAGCAGCAACTGCATGCGCGGCTGCACAAATCCGTGCGCGTCACCACGGAAGAGGGGGCGGCGATCACCGTGAAGCTGGTCATCACGCCCGACGAGGATGAACCGTTCGCCACGCTGACCGCCATCGACGAATACGGCGAGGAGCTGGCTTCCGTGCGCACGCGCCCGGATTACCGGCTCTCCGTCACCAGCGCCACCGACTGGATCGAAGGCGGCTACCGCAAGCCATGAAAGCGTAGCCTGCGGATCTGTTGCATTTTGATCCGGGCACTGGCCCGCGGCGAGCGTGCCTGTTATATTTCCTGATTGCATTTATTTACCTCAGGAAATTCGATGGAAGATCGCCTTCGCCGCCTCGAAGCCGTCCAGGCCGTGCTGCTGGAAATCGGGCAGCTGTCCACCCGCTGTACCGATATCGTCCAGTTCCTGCGCGCGGTGCACGGTGCGCTGGGCCGCATCATGTATGCGGCCAATTTCTACGTGGCGCTGAACGACCGCGACGGCGAACCGAACGCGGTGCGCTTCGTGTACTACGTCGACGAAGCCGATGCGTCGCCCGATCCCGATGAAGTGACGCACCTGGCGTCGCCGGACGAGTCGCCCACCGCATGGGTGATCCTGAACCGCCGCTGCCTCGTGATGACGGCGGCCGAACACATCTCGCGCCGGCAAGTGGCCGCCTTCGGCGAAGGCACGGTCGCCGAGCACTGGATCGGCTGCCCGCTGATGGACCAGAATCACCAGCCGCTGGGCGCGATCGTGATCCAGAGCTACGACAGCCGGCATACCTACAGCGAGGAAGACCAGGCGCTGTTCGCGCTGGTCGCGAACCAGGTGTCGTCCGCGCTGCAGGGGCTGCAAAGCATGGACCGGCTGGAGCGCGCCGTGCAGGAACGCACGCTGCGCCTCGACCAGGCCAGGGCGTCGCTGGAACGGCAGAACACGGCGCTGAACGATGCGCTCACGCAGCTGCAGGATGCGCAGTCGGAACTGGTGCGGCAGGAGAAGCTCGCGTCGCTCGGGCGGCTGGTGGCCGGCGTGGCGCACGAGATCAATACGCCGCTGGGTATCTGCGTGACGGCCACGTCGCACCTGGTGCAGGAACTGAAACTGACGCGGGAAGACCTGGCCGAAGGCCGGCTGGACGAGGACGGCCTGAACACGTTCTTCGACACGATCGACCAGTCGCTGCGGATCATGACCTCCAACACCCAGCGTGCCGCGGCGCTCGTGCGCAGCTTCAAGCAGGTGGCGGTGGACCAGTCGTCGGAAAACATCCGCCACTTCAACCTGGCGAAATACGTGGCCGAAGTGCTGCTGTCGCTGCAGCCCAAGCTGAAGGGCAAGCCCGTGAAGGTGGAAGTGGACTGCCCGGCGGACATCCACCTGGACAGCTTCCCCGGCGCCGTGTCGCAGATCGTCACCAACATGATCGAGAACTCGCTCGTGCACGGTTTCGGCGAAGACCAGCCGGGCACGATCCGCATCACCGGCCGCGCCGATGGCGACCACGTCGCGTTCGACTACAGCGACGACGGCATCGGCATGGACCAGGACCTGCTGGGCCAGCTGTTCGACCCGTTCTTCACCACCAAACGCGGCAGCGGCGGTTCGGGGCTGGGCGCGCACATCCTGTACAACCTCGCCACCGGCCCGCTGGGCGGCACCATTAAGGTCAGCAGCGCACCGGGCATGGGCCTGCATTACAAGCTGCGGTTCCCGAGGGACCAGCGCAAGCGCTGACCCAGAACGCCTCCAAGCATGAACTCGTGTCCACCTTGGGGTCAACCCCATTTTCGGACACGGGCTCAACCTTACGACGCCAAGGTGCAGCCGAGCTCGTGTCCACTTTCGGGGTTGACCCCAGGGTGGACACGAACTGAGCCGTAATCGGTCCGGCAGTCCTAGTCCGGCAGCCTTGCCGTAATCGCCAGCGCTTCGTCCACATTCTCGACCAGCAGTTCGACGAACCGCGGATCCAGGTGCTTGCCGGCTACCTCGCGCAGGTGAGCGATCACGCGGTCGACCGGCCAGGCATCCTTGTAGACGCGCTTGTGCATCAGTGCGTCGAACACGTCGGCCACGGCGACGATGCGGGCGTAAAGGTGGATGTCCTCGCCCTTCAGGCCCTGCGGGTAGCCGGTGCCGTCGTATTTTTCATGGTGCTGGTGGGCGATGACGGCGGCGGCCTTCAGGATCGGGCGCTGCGAACCGTCGAGGATCGATGCGCCCACGGCCGGGTGCTGCTTCATGATTTCCCATTCGTGCGCATCGAGCTTGCCGGGCTTGAGCAGCACGGCATCGGGCGTGGCGATCTTGCCGATGTCGTGCATCGGCGCGGCGTGCTTGAGCACCGCCGTTTCCTCCTCCGGCATGCCGGCCGCCGTGGCCAGCAGGTGGCACACTTCGGCCATGCGGCGCACGTGGTTGCCCGCTTCGTGCGAGCGCGATTCAACGACGTCGCCAAGGCGCATGATCAATTCGGCCTGGGTGTCGGTGATCTCCTGGCTCAGCAGGATATTGTCGAAGGCGATCGCCACGTCGCTGCAGAAGATTTCCAGCAGCTTCGTGTCGATCTCGGAAATCTCGTCGACGCCTTTCAGCACCAGCAGCGATGCCTTGCCGCTGTGGTTCGGGAAGTAGCCGACATACGTGTCGCCTTCCAGCTTCGAGATGCGGTTGCGCTCCGCCGCCTGCAACTGGGCGATCAGGTCCGGCGTCAGCAGGGTCTCCTCGCCGATCTGCGCCAGCACCTCGAAATCGCCTTCGCCGGCAATGGCGGTGGCGCCACGCAGGCGCAGCAGCATGCTGTGTTCCAGGCGCAGTAGCGCTACCACCTGTTGCAGCAGGCCGCTGGCGAAGTCCTTCAGGTTGCGCTGCTTGAAGATGTGCGTCGATGCCGCGATGACCCGTTCCAGGCCCTCGCGGTAGTGCACCTGCTGCTGGCGCGCTTCTTCCACTTTCATGATGTCGCGGTAGGCGCGCAGCGCGGCGAACGTGGTCGTGAACAGCTTGGTGCGGTCCAGTTCCGTCTTTTCCTTGTAGTCGTTGATGTCGTAGTCGACGATCACGCGTTCTTCCGGCGCCTGGCCCGGCTGGCCGGTGCGCAGCACGATGCGGGTGAACTGGTTGTCCAGGTCTTGCCGCATCCAGCGCGCCACTTCCAGGCCGCTGTCCTCGCGCTCCATCACCACATCCAGGAACACCAGGGCGATATCTTTTTCGCGCGACAGCACTTCCTTGGCTTGCTGGCCGCTGTATGCATGCACGAACGTCAGGGCACGGCCATCGAGGCGAAAGCGGGCGAGGGTCAGCTTCGTGATGTCATGGATGTCGGGCTCGTCGTCGACCAGCAGGATTTTCCAGGGCGGCAGTTTCGGCGTTGCGGTAGACAGAAAGGACATGGCGACTAATTCACGATAAGGAACAAGGTTCCGCGCATGTTCGGGGCGCGGGCATGCCGATTGTATGCGCCGTCTTGCGTATTAACAACAGGAAATAGAATTTGCGCTACGGCTTTACAACACCGGCCCGTGCCGTTTCTGGCACCGCTCGCACCAGAACGTGCGCCGCTTTGTTTTGCCGAGGTGCGCCTTGTGCAATGCAATATTGCAGCGTGGGCAAATCCGCTTGGTGTGGGCGAGCCAGTGCTGCTTCAGCACGAAGGCCTTTTTCCATTCGAGGAATTCGAAGCTGTACTGGCGCGCTTGCTTCACGAGTTCGCGCAATTTCGCGGCAGGCAGCGCGCCGACCGTGGAAGCCGGATGGATCTTCAGCCGGAACAGCACCTCGTTCTTGATGATGTTGCCCACACCCGAAAATACTGTCTGGTCAAGCAAGGCGTCGCATACCAGGGTATCGGGCATCGCGCGCAATTTCTTCAGCGCCGCAGCCGGCTTCCAGGCATCGGCCATCACGTCCGCCTGCCATTCGTAGGCCTTGTCGAGATCTCCCTCGATCAGCTGCACCGCGCACGTATAGAAATTCAGCTCGCCACCTTCGTCGAATGCCAGCCCCAGCCGCTCGGGGCTGCCTTCCTTGCGTTCGTCGATCCGGTAACTGCCGAACATCAGGAAATGGATGCGGATGGTGAACAGCGGCAGTTCGATGAGGAAATGCTTGCCCCAGGTGCGCAGCGACAGGATCGGCTGGCCGGGCAATTCGTCGAACGGCACCACCTTGCTGTTGCCGTGCGCCGCGGCGATCGTGCGGCCTTCGAACGGCTGCGCCAGTTCTTTCAGGATAACAAGGGAAGGGCCTTCGGGCATGCTGCGCTCCACGTGAAGTCAGGCGTCCAGTGTGTGCCCGCCCCGGCGGAAGCGCAGTTAGGCGACGCACAGAAAACGGTGGTCGGTACCGGAAGCAGGAACAGGGACGGACCGGAGCGCCGTGCCCCCCTACCGCCTCCCTTTTTTGTAGCAACAAAAAAAAGCCGCACACGGCGCGAGCCGGGTGCGGCGAAGGATCGCGCCGTGAGCACGACGCATCAGGACTCCGTTGTGCGGGCTTGCCGCCCGCGGGCCCCCATCAGGAGACGGTCGCCGTGTGGCGAAAGATGCCAGCATGGTAGTTGCGATCTGTTACAAGGTCGTGACAGGGGAAACGATCCATTTACATCATCGGCGTATAGTCAAAGCTTATTTTTGAAAGGAACAGATCATGCGACTGCAAGCACGCACCTGGCTGGCCGCGGCGCTGCTGGCGGCGGCGGGCGCCGCCAATGCCGGCGTCACGGTCGATTACGTGAAGCCGGAAGAATTTCTCGACATGCCGCGCTCGCCGCAAGACCGCGAGCAAGTCCTGAAGGAAATGACCCGGCATTTCAACAAGCTGGCGGAAGACTTGCCTGCCGGGCAAAACCTGAAAATAACCGTGACCGACATCGACCTGGCCGGCCGCGAAGAACCACGCCGCTGGGCGATGGACGACATCCGCATCATGCGCGGCGGTGCCGACTGGCCGACGATGAAGCTCAGCTATACCTTGGAGCAGGACGGGCAGGTCGTGCGCAGCGGCGAGGAATCGCTGAAGAACATGATGTACCAGCAGCGCATCAACCGGCATTTTTCCAGCGATGCGTTGCGTTATGAAAAGCAGATGATCGACGACTGGTTTCAGAAATCAATCGTGGGGTCGCAGGTAAGCAGCAGATGAGCAGCAGATGAGCGGCGGATGCGCGGCAGATGCGCGGCAGGTAGCAAGACCAGCCTGCCGCGGCCGGGCCGGGCAATCCGCCCGGGCCAGCCACCCCGCTTCAGTGCACCCGGCTCAGTGCACTTGACTCAGTCCACCCGGCTCAGTCCACCCAATTTACGCGCGGGAACTTGGCCCGGAAATCGTCGGGCATCGGCACCACTTCCTTCAACCGGTAGTTGAAGAACACAAAGCCGTACTTCGCCATCGCGATCAGCGTGCCGTCGGCCGGGCGGGTGATGCGGAAGATGATGTCGCCGCCATACTTGTTGAAGTCCATCACGCCCACTTCGAACAGCAGCTGGTCGCGGGCATGGGCTTCGGCGCGGTAGGTGGTGGCCAGGTCGGTCACGATGATGCCGCTGCCGTCGCTTTCCGTTTCGCGCACGCCGTATTCATACAGGAACCGCGCGCGTGCCTCGGAGATCATCGAGATCATCGAGTCGTTGGAAAGGTGGTTGCCGTGGTTGATGTCGGTGACGCGCACCGACATCTGCGTCGAGTAATCGAACTGGTCTTCGGGAAATGCGAGCTTGAGTCTGGCCATGGTCAGCGGCGCCCGCGCGGGCGCCCGGAGGTAAAGATTTATTGTAGCGCGCTCGCCGGCGCGGTTAAAGGTTCTCGGAAAGGAACAGCAGCGTATTGCCGTGCGCTTCCACGGCCGAGCGCTGGTGATAGCTGCCCCGATGGGAGCAGTTGAAGCCATGCTCGGCTTCCGGATAGACATGGATTTCCACGTTGTCGCGGTCGCCGAAGCGCTCCGCGATGCTCTTCACGGCCTCCGCCGGGATATGGCTGTCCTTGCCGCCGAAGTGCATCAGCAGCGGGACCGCGACGTTGTCGGCCTTGTCCAGCGCGTTCTGGATGCCGCCGCCGTAATACGCCACGGCCGCGTCGACATTGCCGGCCGCGGCGCTCAGGTAGGACAGCAAGCCGCCGAAGCAATAGCCGATCGATGCCACTTTCTGGTCGCCGGCGATGGCGCGCAGTGCGCGGATCGTCGCGGCCACGTCCGCCACGGCCTTTTGCGTGTCCGTCGCGCCCTTCAGCGCCACGGCCTTCTTCCAGTCCGTTTCGTCGTAGGTCAGCTCGATGTGCGCGCCCTGGCGCCAGAACAGGTCCGGTGCCAGCACCACGTAGCCGTCGGCCGCATATTGCTCGGCCACGCTGCGGATGTGCGCGTTGACGCCGAAGATTTCCTGGATCAGCACGATGCCGGGGCCCGTGCCGCCGCGCGGCAATGCCTGGAAGGCCTGGAAAGTGCCGTCATCGCCCTGAATGTCGATCCATCTCGTATCGCTGTCCAATCTGTTCTCCTGTGTGAGGGGTTGCATGCTGTCCAGCCAATAAGTATAAGCCGGCCAACACATTGCGTGGCGCGCTACAGTCGGGCGTGGAGCTGACTCCAACCGTGCTACTCTTGTCTCCCGTCCAACCTGATTTGCAGAGGTGGCCCGAATTAGTGACAGGACTGTTCATGCGCGGGCCAGGAATGCACGGCGATATGCGCCAGCACTGCTGGCGTTGCTGTGTGGACTCGGCCTGACGGCGCTGCTCTTTGCCGGTATCAGCCGGCTCGAGCAGGACCGCCTCGTGCTCACGTTTACACAACGCGCGCACGTGAGGGTGTTTGCGCTGTCCGAAGGCATCACCAACGTCATCGACAGCCTGCGCAGCGTGAACCAGCTGTTCGCCAGCCAGCCTGCCGTTTCCCGCGATGAATTCCGGCGCTTCGTCGAGCCGCTGGGCAAGCGCTATCCCTTCGTGGTCGGCATCAGCTACCTGCGCTTCATCGACGATGCCGGGCGCCCGGCGTTCGAAGCACGGTTGCGACAAGTCCTGCCCGGGGCGCAAGTGACGGAACTGCGCGGCGATCGCCTGGTGCCGGCTGCGCGGCGCCCACGGTACCGCGTGATCGAGTATGTCGAGCCATTCGGCGCCAACGTGGCCGCGCTGGGCCTGGACACGATGTATTCGGGCGACGAAACCGGCCGCCAGCGCGCCTACGATACCGGCCAGCCAACGGCCAGCCGGCTGACCACGCTGGCACAGCTGCCGCGGCCGCTGCCGGGCATGGTGGTGGCGATGCCCGTGTACCGCTTCGATGCCCCGCTCGACAGCGTGGCCGCTCGGCGCGCGGCGCTGGTGGGGGAGACCTCGGTTGCCATCGATCCGGGTGCGATGGTGGCGCACGTATTGCAGCCGTCCGGGCTGACCCATGCGCTGCGCGCGCGCGACCAGCGCCTGCAGCGGGTGGGGCTGCATGTCTATGCGGATCCGCGTGAGTCGCCGGAAAACCTCGTCCACCACTTGCCGGCGCCGGAACTCGACCAGCCGGCCGTGCTGCCGCCGCTTTCCTGGCTGTATCCGGGCCCCCCCGCGCCGCTGAAGGTCAAGATCGACGTGGCCGGCCGCACCTGGCACGTGGTGGCGGACATGGATGGCAAGGTCGGGCTGGCCGACCACCTGGCATCGCTGTCCGCGCTGGCGCTGGGCGTGGTGATGACCTTGCTGGGCACGGCCTGGGTGCACACGCTGGCCACGCGCAACCGCACGATCCGGGTGCAGGTGGAAGAACGCACCGCCCAGCTGGCCGAGGCGAACCGCTCGCTGCTGCTGCGCGACCGGGCGATCGAATCCTCCACCAACATGATCATGATCGTGGAGGCGGGCGCCGGCAACCCGATCGTGTACGTCAACCCCGCGTTCGAGCACCAGACCGGCTATACGCGCGACGAAGTGCTGGGCCAGGGCCCGCGCCTGCTGTGCCGCGACGACCTGGGCCAGCCGGGCATGCTGTCGATCCGTGCCGCCATCCGCGAGCAGCGCGACGGCCACGCGGTGCTGCGCAATTACCGCAAGGATGGCACCCTGTTCTGGGTTGAAAGTTATGTATCGCCGGTGCGCGACGAGCGCGGCGTGGTCACCCACTTCGTGTCGATCCACTACGACATCACGGCCATGAAGGCCTACGAAACGGAGCTGCAGCACCAGTCCACGCACGATGCGCTGACCGGCCTGCCGAACCGCCAGCTGCTGGTCGAGCGGCTGCACGAGACGATCGGCCAGGCGATGCACGAGGGGCATGGGCTGTGGGTCGTGTCGCTGGACCTGGACCGCTTCAAGTTCACCAACAGCCGGGTGGGTCACCGGGGCGGCGACCGCCTGCTGCAGGTGGTGGCGGCGCGGCTGCAGGCGGTGCTGCGGCCCGGCGACACGCTGGCCCGGCTGGGCGGCGACGAGTTCGCGCTGACGCTGCTGCCGGAGAAGGGCGAGCGGCGTCCGCGTGCCGAGCAGGTGCAGCGGCTGCTGGCCGCGCTGGCCGCGCCGCTCGTGCTCGACGACAAGGAGCAGTTCATTTCCGGCAGCGCCGGCGTGGCCGTCTGCCCCGAGGACGGCACCGACGCGGCCGTGCTGATCGAACGCGCCGATATCGCCATGTTCCGCGCCAAGGAAATGGGCGGCAACAATTACCAGTTCTACACCACGGCCATGCGCGAACGACTGGGTGAACGGGTGCAGATGGAAACGGCGATGCGCCGCGCGCTGGAGCGCCGCGAATTCGTGCTGTATTACCAGCCGCAGGTGGATATCGCCAGCGGGCGCATCGTGGCGATGGAGGCGCTGGTGCGCTGGCAGCATCCCGAACTGGGCATGGTGGCCCCGGCCCGCTTCATTCCGCTGGCCGAGGAAACAGGCATGATCCTGCCGCTCGGGGCATGGGTGCTGGAGAGCGCCTGCCGCCAGCTGGTGGAGTGGCAGAGCGAAGGCCGGGAATACCTGCGCGTGGCCGTCAACGTGTCGGCCCGGCAGATGGCCGAGCAGGATTTCGTGCAGAGCGTGGCGCGCGTACTGGAGGAAACGGGGCTCGATCCGGTATCGCTTGAACTGGAACTGACGGAAAGCGCCGTGATGAACGATGTCGAGCATGCGATCGAGGTGATGCGCGCGCTGAAGGGCCTGGGCGTCAAGCTGGCGATCGACGATTTCGGCACCGGCTACTCGAGCCTGGCGCACCTGAAGCGCTTCGCGGTGGACGTGCTGAAGATCGACCAGGCCTTCGTGCGCGACCTCACGGTGGATCCGGACGACGCCGCGATCGTCACCACGATCATCGCGCTGGCCGCGAACCTGAACCTGCAGGTGATCTCGGAAGGCGTGGAAACGCTCGACCAGCTGTCGTTCCTGCGCGAGCACGGCTGCTCGCAGATGCAGGGCTACTACTTCAGCCGCCCAGTGCCGGCCACCGCCATCGGCACCGTGCTGGACGAGAACGAAGCCCAGCTCGCCGCCGGCAGCGGCGCCCCGCTGGGCGTGGCCACCTGACAAAACTGGGGACGTACCGGAACGCCGGACCGCCCTGTTTCAGGGCAACTATTCAAGGCATATTTCTTGAAAACCAGGGTACGTCCCCAGTTTGTTCATTGGGAAAGCGCGCCCAGCAACGCCTTGTGGAACCCGGCCGGATCCTCGATCTGCGGCGCGTGCCCCATGCCGGGGAACTCGATTAGTTTCGCCCCCGGGATGCGCTTGACGGTTTCCTTGCCCAGCACCTTGTAGTTGCCGATCTTCGCCTTCACTTCCGGCGGCGCGATGTCGCTGCCGATGGCGGTGGTATCGCCGTCGCCGTTCATGAGGATCGTGGGTACCTTCAGTTGCGGGAACTCGTGGACCACCGGCTGCGTGTAGATCATGTCGTAGATCAGCGCCGAATTCCACGCCACCAGCCGCTGGCCGGAGCCGGCATTCAGGCCGGCCAGCATGTCCACCCATTTTTCATATTCGGGCTTCCAGCGGCCCATGTAGTACGTGTTCTTTTCATACGTGCGCACGCCGTCGGCCGTCAGCTTCAGCTCGCGCTCGAACCACTGGTCCACGGTGCGGTAGGGCACGCCGAGCTGCTTCCAGTCTTCCAGGCCGATCGGATTGACCATCACCAGATGCGACACATTCTGCGGATACATCAGCGCGAAGCGGGTGGCCAGCATGCCGCCGGTCGAGTGGCCCACCAGGACCACCTTGTCGACGCTGACTTTCTTCAGCAGTTCCATCGTGTTGGTGGCCAGCTGCTGGAAGCTGTACTGGTAGTGGGGCGGCTTGGTGGAGGCGCAGAAACCCACCTGGTCCGGCACCACCACGCGGTAGCCGGCCTGCGACAGCGCGGCGATCGTGCCTTCCCACGTGGCGCCGCAGAAGTTCTTGCCGTGCATGAGCACCGCCGTGCGACCGTTCGCCTTGCCGGCGGGTTTGACGTCCATGTAGGCCATCTGCATCGTCTGGCCCTGCGAATTGAAGCGGAAGTGCTGGACGGGATACGGATAGCGGAAGCCCTGCAGTTCGGGGCCATAGGCGGCACCCGCAGCCGCGGCGGCGCCGGGCAGGGCGCTGGCGCCGAGCGCCAATGCCAGGAGAATCGAAGTCGACAGTTTGGACATGCGTAGTTCCTGCAAATAAGCTGCGAAATAAAATGGGTCAATGCTGGCCGCTTGCCCTTGGCAGGGGCCCGCAACCGGTGAATATAGCGGAAAAACGGCTGAGCTGACGCCGGTCGGCCGTCATCCGTGAGACGGCCTGCGCGCGGACAGGGTAAACTACGGCCTTTCCTGTCGCATTGGGCGATTCGAACAATAACTTATCGCGAGTGCCGCAATGACCGCTACACCCCTGCTATTTTCCGACCTGAACCTGTCCGCCCCGCTGCTGAAAGTCTTGAGCGACGTGGGCTACGAAGCGCCTTCGCCGATCCAGGCGCAGACGATCCCCCACCTGATGGCCAACCGCGACGTGCTCGGCACCGCGCAAACCGGCACCGGCAAGACCGCCGCGTTCGCGCTGCCGATCCTGTCGCGCCTCGATATCCGCCAGACCGCGCCCCAGGCGCTGGTGCTGGCGCCCACGCGCGAACTGGCGATCCAGGTGGCCGAAGCATTCCAGCGCTATGCCGCCAACATCCCGAACTTCCACGTGCTGCCGATCTACGGCGGGCAGAGCTACGGCCCGCAGCTGTCCGCGCTGCGCCGCGGCGTGCACGTCGTCGTCGGCACGCCGGGGCGCGTGATCGATCACCTGGACAAGGGCTCGCTCGACCTGTCGAAGCTGAAGACGCTGGTGCTGGACGAGGCCGACGAGATGTTGCGCATGGGCTTCATCGACGATGTCGAGCGCATCCTGAAGGAAACGCCCGCATCGCGCCAGACCGCGCTGTTCTCGGCCACGATGCCGTCCGCGATCCGCCGCATCGCCAACACCTACCTGCGCGACCCGGCCGAAATCACCGTGGCCGCGAAGACCACCACGTCCGAAAACATCACCCAGCGCTACTGGCTCGTTTCCGGCATGCACAAGCTCGATGCGCTGACCCGCATCCTCGAGGCGGAGCCGTTCGACGGCATGATCATCTTCAACCGCACGAAGCTGGGCACCGAGGAACTGGCCGAGCGCCTGTGCGCCCGCGGCTTCTCGGCCGCCGCGATCAACGGGGACATGCAGCAGGCCGCGCGCGAGCGCACCATCGGCATGCTCAAGGAAGGCAAGATCGACATCCTGGTGGCCACCGACGTGGCCGCGCGCGGGCTGGACGTGGAACGCATCAGCCACGTCGTCAACTATGACGTGCCGTACGATGCCGAAAGCTACACGCACCGTATCGGCCGCACCGGCCGGGCCGGGCGCAGCGGCGAGGCGATCCTGTTCATCACCCCGCGCGAGCGCAACCTGCTCAAGACCATCGAACGCGCCACGCGCCAGCCGATCAAGCAGATGGACCTGCCCACGCTGCAGGCGGTCAACGACGTGCGCATCTCGCGGTTCAAGGACCAGATCACGGCCACCCTGGCCGAAGGCGGCCTGGAACAATTCCAGTCGCTGATCGCCGATTACGAACGCGAGCACGATGTGCCGGCCAACGAGATCGCCGCCGCGCTGGCCATGATGGCACGCGGGAATTCGCCGCTGCTGCTGGACAAGAAGGCGGAAAAGGGCTGGCACGAAGATGGCCGGCCGGCCGCTCCACAGCGCGAAGAACGCGCACCACGCGCCGATCGTGGCGACCGTGGCGATCGCGGCGATCGCGGCGACCGGTTCGAGCGTCCGGAACGCGGCGAACGCCCGGCTTACCCGAAAAAGGAGCGCATTGCCCGCGAACCCGAGCCGGGCATGGCCACGTACCGCATCGAAGTGGGCTACGAGGATGGTGTGAAGCCGGGCAATATCGTTGGCGCGATTGCCAACGAAGGCGGCGTCGACTCGAAATTCATCGGCCGCATCGAGATCTTCGAGGATTACACGGTGCTCGACATGCCCGCCGACCTGGCGCCGGACGTGCTGGACACGCTGACCCAGGTGCGCGTGGCTGGCCGGCCGATGCGCATCCGCCGCGACGGCGAACCGGCTGCCCAGGCTGCCGCCCCGGCAGCGAAACCCGCGCCAAAAGCCAAAGTGGAGCGCGAGGAACGGCCGGTGGCGCCGAAAGCCCCGCGCGAGGAACGGCCCGTGGCACCGAAAGGCCTGGATGCCGTGGTGGCCGATGCCGTCAGCGAGGACGAAACCCCGAAGAAAAAGAAGCGCGAGCGGGCACAGGATGGCCTGGCCATGCGCGCCTATCGCATCGAAGTGGGCACCCAGCACGAGGCCACCCCATCGAACATCGTTGGCGCGATCGCCAATGAAAGCGGGCTGGAAGCGCGCTATATCGGCCGCATCGAGATCTTCGAGGACCACACGGTGCTCGAAATGCCGGACGGCATGCCGGACGAGATCTTCAAGCACCTGGGCAAGGTTTGGGTGGGCGGCCAGCAGCTGAAGATCAGCAAGGCCGATGCGATGCCGCCGCTGTCCGGCAAGCACACCCCGCCGAAGAAGCCCGCCGCCAAGGCTGCCAAGCCGAAGGCCAAGCGCTGATCTGCTGCACGGCTGCTGCACGGCCGCGGTGCCGTGCGTGCACCACAAGAATGCCGGGCGTGCGCCGTTGTACCGCACGCTCGGCATTTCAGGGCTGAAATGCTTCCAAATGCCCGCCATCAGGCTGGCCCGGTAATTGCATAGACATCCTTATTTACTTCTCTTGACCGGGGAGGGCGGATGTTGCATACCTTACTGCGAAACGATTTACTTCAATACACCGCGCCGCGCCGGCGCACGGTGCGCGTGCTGTGGATCGATCCGGCGCGTACGCTGGCCTGGCTGTTCGACATGGATGGCAAGGGCTGCGACGTGGAACGGGCACGGATGGTGGACCTGGAAGCGGACTTGGCCCTGGGCCGGGCGCTTCGCCTGGCCGACGACCCATGGCTCGTGTTGGCCGACCAGGAAACCATCAAGCCGGGCCACCTGGCCCTGCGCGAACGGGCCTGGGCCATCGTGGCGGCGCTGACGGCCGACGAACCCGGCATCTACGAGCCGCGCCGGCGTGGCCAGATGATCGCCGACTACACGGCACGCCATGGCGTGTCCCACCCCACCATCTACCGCTACCTGCGCCGCTACTGGCAGCGCGGGCAAACGCCGAACGCGCTGCTGCCGGATTATTCGAACAGCGGCGCGCGCGGCAAGACGCGCTCCTCCACCGCCGGCATCAAGCGCGGCCGGCCGCGTCGCGACGGCGCACCGCCCGGCATCAATGTCGACGAACCGATGCGCCGCGTGTTCCGTGTGGCCGCGGCCACCTATACCGGCACGCGTTTTTCGCGGCGCGGCGCCTACGAGACGATGCTGCGCGAGTTCTTCTGCGAACGCCGCGTGATGCCCGAGACACTGCAAGTGGTGCGGGCCGGTGCCTGCGACGCGATACCCAGCTTCGGGCAATTCAACTACTGGCTCGACCAGGGCCGCATCCTGCGGCCCGCGCCACGGCCGCTGCCGCTGCCGCCGCACGCGCTGGTGAATGTCGAGGGCCGCCCCGGTGCCGCGTTCCAGGTGGCCGCCGTGCGGGCCGATGTGCAGTTGGTGGCCGGTGGCGAACGGCGCCGCCTGGCCGGACGGCCCGTCATCTATCTCGTCAGCGACATGTTCAGCGGCATGGTCACGGGCTTCTACGTCAGCCTGGAAGCGCCGGCATGGCGGCATGCGCTGATGGCGCTCGCCAACTGCGCCGCGGACAAGCCACGCCAGGCCTTGCGCCACGGCCGTGCGATCGCCGCGCAGGACTGGCCCTGCCGCCACCTGCCGGAACGCCTGCTGGTGCCTGGCGCGCTGGCCGGCGGCGATGGCGGCCGCGCGCTGCAGGACAATTTCGGCGTGCGCTGCCTGACCGGCATCCCGGCCGAGGTGCCGGCAAGGGCCGCGCTGGAGCGCCGCTTCGGGCTGCTGCGCGCGGATGCCCCGGCCATGTCGCCCGCGGCGCCTGCTGACCTGGGGCCGCTGGACGGAGCACTCGGCATCCATCAGTTCCGCCGCCTCGTCATCGACGCGATCCTCGAACACAACCTGCAGGGCACCGGAGATGGACCGGCACCTTTGCAGCTGTGGGACTGGGGAGCCCGCGAACGGGGTGCCGCGCTGAAGCAGTATGCCGAAGACGTGGTGCACTGCGCGCTGCTGCCGCTGCACGATGCGCTGGTGACCGAGGAAGGGATCAGCCTGGACGGCCAGTTGTACACCTGTGCCAAGGCGGTGGAAGAGCGCTGGTTCGAGCGCGCCCGCCAGCGCGGCCGCTGGGTCGTGCGCCTGGCCTACGACGAACTCGGCGAACACCCGGGCGACCGCGTGTACCTGCCCGATCCGGCCGCGCCGATGCGCTTCCATGCCTGCCAGCCGGTGCTGCGCGGCCCCGCCGCCGCACAGCCGTTCACCCGGCCGGATTCCCCGCTGCGCCGTACACAGCCTACGAGCCAGTACCCGAGCTTCGAACGCATCGTCGCCGGCTTCGTCACCTGATTTCCTTCACCCTCGTTGTATTTTTGGCGCGCCACCCGGCGCGCCTTTTTTTTGCGCTTTCGCCATGCCCGAGCCCGTGTCCCGGTGCCTGGCACGGGGACACGGGCTCATCCATTGCTTCGGTGCCGTGCTGTAGCAAGTTTCGCCTGCCTTCGCCATGCCCGAGCCCATGTCCCGGTGCCTGGCAGTCGGAGCATGCTCCGACAACACGGGCTCAGCCATTGCTGCAGTGCCGTGCGGCAGTAAATTTTCGATGCGTCGCCATGGTGCACTGCGCAATGCCGCACGGACTTTGCTGCAGCGCCGTCCGCCAAACAATGTATGACGCCGGCAGTGCCGTTCTCCCCGGCCGGTCGCGTCGGGCAGCGGCAGCAGGCTCGTTGCCGAAACCACTTCATTCGCGTCGTCAAAAAGAGTGCTTACCAAACAGGCAATGGCATGCCGATTGCTAGATACCTCCATGCAAGCATGTTCATCAACGAAAGAAGGAGCAGCGATGAAGAGTGGATTGACGAAAGCCCTGACGCGGCGTGATTTCCTTTACCGTGCAGCCGCGGTGGGCGGCACGGGCCTGCTGCTGAACGCGATGAATTCCTGGGGCATGGGGATCGCGTCGACGATGTCCGGGCCGCCGGCGCTGGCGGGCAGCGGCAAGGGCAAGTCGGTGGTGATCCTGGGCGCCGGGCTGGCGGGCATGACGGCCGCGTACGAGATGGCGAAGCTGGGCTACCGAGTGCAGGTGCTGGAAGCGCGTGGCTTCGCCGGTGGCCGCTGCCAGACGGCCCGCGGCGGTTTCGAACTGACGGAGCTGGGCGGCGAAACGCAGCGCTGCAGTTTCGACAAGGGCCAGTACATCAACCACGGCCCCTGGCGCATCCCGCTGCACCACCAGTCCACGCTGCACTACACGCGCCAGTTCGACGTGCCGCTGGAAGTAATGGTGAACGATAATGACCATTCGTTCGTCTACCTGGAAAACGGCGGCCCGCTGGCGAAGCAGCGCCTGCGCCCCGCGCAGATCAAGGCCGACATGCGGGGACATGTGGCCGAGCTGCTGGCCAAGTCGGTGCAGGACCGCCAGCTCGACAAGACCCTCTCCAGCGACGACCAGCGCGCGCTGCTCGACTACCTGAAGCATGAAGGCCACCTGGAAGCGGGCGACCTCAGCTATAAAGGCCGCAGCGGCCGCGGCTTCGCCGTGAATCCGGGCGCCGGCGTGAGCCCCGGGCCGGGCGCGTTCTCCGACCCGCTGGCCTTCCATGACCTGCTGGCTTCGGGCGTGGGGAAGATCTACAGCGCCGTGCAGGATTATCCGATGCAGAACACGATGTTCCAGCCGGTAGGCGGCATGGATGCGATCGCGAAGGCGTTCGAGAAGCGCGTGGGGCGCCACATCCGCTACAACGCCGAAGTGCAGAAGATCAGCCACGGCGAGAACAACGTGACGGTCGCCTTCAAGGACACGAAGACCGGCAAGGAAAGCGCGGTCACGGCCGATTTCTGCCTGTGCACCATGCCGCTGTCCACGCTGCGCATGGTCGACACCGATTTCTCCGACGGCTTCAAGGCCGCGATCAAGTCGGTGGCCTATGCGCCGGTAGGCAAGATCGGCCTGCAGATGAAGCGCCGCTTCTGGGAAGAGGATGACCACATCTACGGCGGCCACGTGCTGACCGACATGAAGGGCATCAATACGATCTCGCTGCCGTCCACCAGCTGGCAAAAGAAGAAGGGCGTGGTGCTGGGCTACTACAACTACCAGACCGCGGCGATCGAGGTCAGTGGCCTGAGCCCGGCCGAGCGCGCCGAGTTCGCACTGGCCGCCGGCGAAAAGATCTTCCCGGCCTACCGCGACGCGTTCGACAGCGCCTTCTCCGTGGCCTGGCACCGCGTGCAGTACAACCTGGGCGGCTGGGCCGAGTGGAACGACGACAGCCGCAAGAACGCCTATCCGGTGCTGCTCGAGGGCGAAGGCCGCGTGCTGCTGGCCGGTGAACACCTCTCGTACCTGACCGGCTGGCAGGCCGGCGCCATCGAATCGGCGTGGCAGCAGATGGCGCGCATCCATGAAAGGGCCATGGCATGAGCCGGCATTTTTCCGCCCTGATGGCCCTGGTCGGCTTCGCGGCCGCCGCGCCGCTGCACGCAAGCGCCACCGACGGCAAGGCCATTTACCAGAAGAATTGCGCCGCCTGCCACATGGCCACCGGCAAGGGCATTCCCGGCGCGTTCCCCGCGCTGGCCGGTAACGCGTTCGTGCAGGGGCCTGCGAAAGACCCGGCCACGGTGCTGCTGAAAGGCCGCGGCGGCATGCCGGATTTTTCGCAGAGCCTCACCGATGGCGATATCGCCGCCGTGCTCACGTATGCCCGCTCCAGCTGGGGCAACAAGGCGGAGGGCCTGTCCGACAAGGACGTGGCTGCGCTGCGCACCGAGATTTCGGCCGAGCTGTTCTCGGCCGGCCAACTGTCCAACAAACACTGAAAGAGAGCCTTCATGAAACAGCACTTCGCCTCCGTTCTCCTGATGGCCGCCGCCATCGCCACCACGTTCGCGACCACCGCGGCCAAGGCGCAGGACATTGTCCGCCACAAGATCCCCGGCTCGGATTTCCCGATCGCACAAGCCGTGACGATCCCGCCGGCGGCCACGATCCACTTCATCAGCGGCCAGGTGCCGCCGATGATCGACAAGTCCGCCAACCCCGACACGATCGCCGCCTACGGCGACACGAAAACGCAGACCGTGGGCGTGCTGAAGAAGATCGAGGAAATCCTGAAAGGCATGAACCTCACGATGGGCGACGTGGTGAAGATGCAGGTGTTCCTGGTGGGCGATCCGTCGAAGGGCGGCCGGGCCGACACCAAGGGTTTCATGGAAGGCTACACGCAATTCTTCGGCGGCCCGCAGCCGAACCTGCCCGCCCGCGCCGTGATGCAGGTGGCGGGACTGAACTCCGCCGGCTGGCTGGTCGAGATCGAGGTCGTCGCCGCCAAAAAATAGACGCCTGAACCCGCATAAGGGCTAAAGGCCCTGGGGAAGCTGCCGGCATCCGTGCCGGCGGGAGGACCCTTTACGCCCGTTTTTCGCCGCACCCGTTTTTCCATCTTCACTACAAGAAAAGGAATCACCATGCACAAGGCCATCATCACATCGGGCGCCGCCGCCATGCTGCTGCACACCGGACTGGCGTTCGCCGCCGAGCCGGGCGGCGCACCGGAGCCCGAACCGCAAGCGGAAAACATGGCCGGTGCCGCCGGCGCGCCCGTATCGATGGGCGCGGTGATCGTCACCGGCACCCGCGCCAGCGGCCTGAAGGCGGAAAACAGCGCGTCGCCGATCCAGGTGCTGGATGCGGCCTCGCTGCAGCGCACCGGCCAGCCGGACCTGATCCAGGCCATCGCCCAGAACATCCCGTCGTTCACCGCGCAGGCGTTCGGCGGCGACACGGCGAACCTCACGCTGTCGGCACGGCTGCGCGGCCTGTCGCCGAACAACACACTGGTGCTGGTGAACGGCAAGCGGCGCCACGGCACCGCCAACCTGGCCGTGCTGGGTGGCCCGTACCAGGGCGGTGCCGCGGCCGACCTGAACTACATTCCGGTGGCCGCGATCGACCACATCGAAGTGCTGCAGGATGGCGCCGCCGCGCAATACGGTACCGACGCGATTGCCGGCGTGGTCAACATCATCCTGAAATCGAACAACCGCGGCGTGTCCGGCAACGTGAACGGCGGCGCCTATGTCGACGGTGGCGGCCACACTGGCGACGGCACGGCCAACATCGGCTTTGCGCCCAACGACAAGTCGTTCATCAGCATCACGGGCGAATCGCGCTACCACGGCTACAGCAACCGCGGTGCGGTCGATCCGCGCCTGACGGCGCCGCAGAACATCGCCGCCATGCCGCTGCTGCAGATACCGGGCTACCCGAACCTGAACCGGATCGCCGGCGATGCGCAGTACCACCTGAACACGCTGGCGCTCAACGCGGGCTACGACATCGACGACGACACGTCGCTGTACGCCTTCGCCACATGGGGCAAGAAGGAAGCGCGGGCCTATGAAAACTACCGAATGCCGAACCGGCTGCCGGAGGTATATCCGTTCGGCTTCAGTCCGAAGGAAACGATGAAGGAGATCGACTACGCCTTCACGGCCGGCGCGCGCGGCAAGTTCGGCGCCGCGTGGAACTGGGAAGTGTCGACCACCTATGGGCGCGACAAGGCGGAAATCGGCGTGATCGATTCGGCCAACGTGTCGCTGTACCGCGATACCGGCTTCACGCCGACCGTGTTCCATGCCGGCACGTTCGTCGCCAGCCAGTGGACCAACAACTTCGACGTCTCCCGCGAAATCGACATGGGCTGGGCGAAGCCGTCGACGTTCGCGATGGGCTTCGAGCACCGCATCGATGAATACGAGATCCAGGCCGGCGACGAATACTCGCGCTACAAGGAGGGCTCGCAATCGTATCCCGGCTTTTCGCTGACGGACGCCGGCAAGCATGACCGCAACAACAAGGCGATCTACGCGAACTTCATCACGTTCCCGATCGCCGGCCTGACGGTCGACCTGGCGGCGCGTTATGAACACTTCAGCGACTTCGGCAATGCGAAAGTGGGCAAGCTGACGAGCCGCTACGACTTCACGCCCACGGTCGCGCTGCGCGGCACCTACTCGAACGGCTTCCGGGCACCGACGCTGGCCGAATCGTACTACTCGGCCACCAACGTGAGCCCCACCAGCGCGTTCGTGCAGCTGGCGCCGAATTCGGCGGGTGCGACGCTGGTCGGCATCGACGGCCTGAAGCCGGAAGCGTCGACGAACCTCTCCGCGGGCATCGTGTTGAACCCCGCGAACAATGTGTCGATCACGCTGGACGCCTACCAGATCAAGATCCGCGACCGCATCGTGGGCTCGGGTTCCGTGTACGGCTCCGGCGGCGCGGTGAACTCGCCGGCGGTGGTGGCGGCGATCCTCGCCAATGGCAACGTGCTCGATCCCACCGTCAGCGAAACGGGCATCAACATCTTCACCAACGCCGTCAATACCCGCTCGCGCGGGCTGGAGCTGGTGGCCACCGTGAACAGCAACTACGGCACGTATGGCCGCGTGGACTGGTCGCTGGCGGCCAACTGGAACCAGGTGCGCGTAACGAAGATCAACCAGGCGCCGGCGCAGCTGCAACCGCAAACGCTGCTGGACCGCACGGCGATCTCGAACCTGGAAACGGCATCGCCGCGCACCCGCGTGAACCTGGGCGCCTTATGGCGCGTGGGCGACTGGACGATCAACCTGCGTGAGGCGCTGTACGGCAAGTCGTATGTATGGGATTCGCCGGATGGCGGCACCTACTTCAAGAACGAGATCGGCAATGCCGCGATCACGGACCTGGAGGTGAGCTACAAGCTGAACCCGAACTGGACGCTGTCGGCCGGTGCCAACAACCTGTTCAACAAATATCCGGACAAGGTGAACGCGGAACTGGCCGCCGCCTATCGCGACCGGCTGGACACGGCGGCCGTGACGCAGTACCCGTCGTTCTCGCCGTTCGGCATCAACGGCGGCTATTACTACGCACGCGCCAGCTTCAAGTACTGATGTGGCGTGACGTGACGTGACGTGATGCGGCACGGCGGGGCAGGGCGCTATACTGCGCGCTGCCCCGTTTTTTCATTGGCCGCCATGACCTCTCCGATGACCTTGCAGGATTACCTCGCGCTCACCGGCCCCGCGCCCGATGCGCGCATCCCCTACGGCAGCGCGCCGTCGCAATTCGTCGAACTGTTCCTGCCACCCGGGGATGGACCTTTCCCGGTAGCGGTGCTGGTCCACGGCGGGTGCTGGACCATGCAGTACGGCGGCATCACGCAGATGCACAGCATGGCCGGCGCGCTGGCCGCGCAGGGCATCGCGGTATGGAGCGTGGAATACCGCCGGCATGACGAGGAGGGGGGCGGCTATCCCGGCATGTACCAGGACGTGGCCACCGCCATCGACCTGCTGCGCGGCCAGCCGGCACTCGACGTGAAACGCATCGTGGCGGTCGGCCACTCGGCCGGCGGCCACCTGGCGCAATGGGCCGTGTCGCGCCACAGGCTGCCCCAATGGAGCCCGGCATGGGTGGCCGACCCTTTGCCGATTCCCGCCGTGGTCAGCCTGGGCGGGCTTGCCGACCTGCGGCTGCAGGCGTCGCTGATCCGTTCGAGCTGCGAACGCGAAACGGCGCAGCTGGCCGGCGAGCCGAGCGCCGCGCGGCCGGACGTGTTTGCCGATACGTCCCCGGCCGAGATGCTGCCGGCCGGTATCCGCACGGTGCTGGTGCACGGCGAACTCGATACCGTGTCGCCGCCGTCGGTGGCCGAAGCCTATGCCCACCGCGCCCGTGCCGCCGGCGACGCGGCCGAGGTGGTCGTGCTGCCGGGAGCGAGCCACTACGATGAAGTGGCGGCCTGCTCGCCCTGCTGGCCGCTCGTCGAACGCGCCATCCTGCAGGCGCTGCAAGCCCCCTGAAAAACTACGGCGCAATGCCGAACAGCTCCATCCGCATGCCTTTCATGCCGGTCGGCGCATAGATCGTGATCGCCTGCGCCTTCAGCATGTTGTCATACAGGTTGCCCTTCGCCGTGAGCGAGAAGTAGTAAGTGTTCGGCCGCACCGGCACCTCGCCGGGCACCTGCGCCATGTGCACCAGCTCCACGCCCGGCAGCGAGATGCCGATCAGGCGCTCCACGTCGTCCGGCGAACCGATCTTGAAGCGCAGCGGCACGGCCGCCACCAGTTCCAGTGCCGGCATGTCGGCACTCACCGCGAGGCAAAGTTCCGTGCGGCGTTCCACGCGCGCCGGATCGAGCACGCCGTGGTGGAGCGTGGTCTTCACCGGATCGGCCGACAGCGGCAGCATGAAGTAGCGCGAGGAAATCACCGTGTCGATCAGGTCGCGGATCATCATGTCGAGCCGCTGGAAGCCGGGGCCCGGATCGTCGTGCTGGTATGCCGGCAGGTCGGACAGCGCGTATTTCGGCGAGAACGTCATCAGGCCGCCGGCCAGCGCCGTCAGCTTGTCGAACACGTATTCCGGATGGTGCTGGCGATAGCGCGCGCAGTGCGTGAGGGGCGCCGCCGCCGTGCAGATCACGTTGAGCATCCAGAACGATGATGCATCGCCGGTGTGCACTTCGAACGCCTGGCGCCCGTTCAGGCGATGGCGCTCGTACAGCGCCGCGATCTTGGCGTTCAGTTTCGCCAGCAGGGCGTCGAGCATGCCGGGCAGGGCGGCAGCCGTGGCCAGCGTGACCGATGGCGGGATGAAGGTGGGGTCGAGTTCGAAGCCGCCGGTGGGCGAACGCTTGATGCGCACGACGGGGAAGGAAAGGTAGGCCGTCCGCGCCTCCGTGTGCGGTATCAACTTCAGGTTTTTGGTCAGGAACTCGACATCGAGCGACAGGTCGCTGGTGAACAGGTCGGCGATCTCGACGTCCTTGCGGATGTAGCGGCCGGACGATGCGAGATTGCCGCCGTGTTCATTCAGGTGCGGCAGCGCCGCGTAGAACGTGAAGACCTGTTCCTCGGCATCCAGCGCCGACAGGTCGACGGCAGGCGGCGCCGGATCCGAGATCGGCGCATCGAAGATCTCGCCATCCTGGAACAGCAGCGACAGCCCGTCGGCCATCAGCGTGCTGTTGCCGAGCATGTCCAGGTTCCACTCCGCCTTGCGCACGCCCCACAGCGATGGACTGATCGTCAGCGCCAGTTGCTGCAGGCGCGTCTCGTGGTACAGGTCCGCCCGCTGCATCTGCTGCGGACCGAAAGTGAGGCCTTCGCCCCACAGGACTTTCGAATGAATGCTCATGGTTCTCCTCTCGTAAGAATGGGTGAAGCATGAATGTTTCTGAGCGGCATTTCCTTGAGTCGGCGCAAATTGCCTGTTGGAAAGCTCAAGAATAATGAGCCTTCCCGCCACTACCTTGCCCGATCATGAAAGATGTCCTTCCCTACTTTGAACGCGAACTGGTGGTCATTCGCGGTTATGCCGCCGAATTTTGCGCCCGGTTTCCCCGCCTGGCCGACCGCCTGGGCATTGGCGACAGGGATTCGCAAGCCGAGCGGCTGATCCAGGCGCAGGCCCTGCTGGCGGCGCGCGTCGCGAAGCGGATCGACGACGGCTTTCCGCAATTCACGGAAGCCCTGCTGGACTCGCTGTTCCCCCATTACCTGCGGCGCTTTCCTTCTTGCGCGACGATCTGTTTTGCCTACCTGGAAAAGGAACTGGCGGAGCTGTCGAGCGTGCGGATCATCGAGCGGGGAACGGTCCTCGAATCCCAGCCCGTGCAAGGTACGCGGAGCAAGTTCCGCACGTCGACGGCCGTGAAGGTGGCGCCGCTCGCGATCGCCGGCGCGCGCTTCGAACCGCTGATCCAGGCGCCTTCGGGCACGCAGCTCCCGGCCGATGCGACCGCATCGCTGTCGATCACGATCGCTTCCGTTTCGCCCCGCCTGGCGGTGCCGCAGATAGCACTGGACACGCTGCGCGTGCTGGCCGACGGCGATCCATCGTTCTGCGCCGCCTTGCACGACACGTTGTTCATGCATGTCAGCGGGGTCTATGTCGAAGCGCCGGGCGGCAAGTGGCTGCCATTGCCGGCGATACCGCTGTCCCCGGCCGGCTGCGCGGAAGGCGAGGCGCTGATCCCGTTCGGCGACCGCTCGCACCGGGCGTGGCGGATATTGACGGAGTACTTCTGTTTTCCGGAGAAATTCCGCTTCTTCGACATCGACCTGGCTGCGCTGCGCACGCTGGTGCCAATGGATGCCCGGAGCGTCACCCTGCATCTTGCGTTGTCGCGCATGCCGGCGGACAGCAACGCGGCGCGCATGCTGCGCCTGCTGGAGCCGGCGAACCTGCGCCTGTTCTGCACCCCGGCCGTCAACCTGTTCAAGCATCCTGTCAGGCCGGTTGCCGTGACCGGCATGGCATCGGAGTACTCGCTGGTGGCGGACGCACCCCGCCCGCAAGCCTACGAGGTGTACTCCGTCGATGCCGTGCGCCAGCACGCGAAGAACGCCGAGCCGGTCGAATTCACGCCGCTGTACGCGAGGGGGCATGCCGCATCGGGGCGCGGCCGCCACTGGGTCTTGCGCCACGACGATGTGCTGGCCGCGATCAGCCCCGGCCACGAGAAGCGCCTGACGCTGGTGGACATCGATGCGGAAGCGTTGAAGGTGGAGCGCAGTTCGCTGTCCGTCGATGTCACCTGCACCAACCGCGACTTGCCACACCAGCTCGGGTACGGCGCCGCCACCGGCGACCTGGCGTTGCCTGGCACGGCGGGCGGTCCGGCCGTGCGCTTGCTGGCCAAGCCGAGCCTGACGCATCACTTCAAGGATGGGCAGAACCACTGGCGCCTGATCTCGCACCTGACGCTGAACCACCACGCGCTGGTGCCGGGAGGGCTAAGCAAATTCAAGGAGCTGCTCAAGCTGCACGACCTGCCCGCCACCCCGGTGACGCAGCGGATGATCGACGGCATCGTGAGCCTCGACCACGCGATCACCACGGCGTGGGTCAAGCACAAGCGGGGCTCCTCGCTGGTCAATGGCCTCGAAGTGCGCATCACGGTGGACGAGGAGGCATTCGTCGGCAGTGGCATCCACCTCTTTGCCCAGGTGATGGACCACTTCCTGGCCATGTACGTGCAGGCCAATCACTACGTGGAACTGGTGCTGCTGTCGCAGCGCGACCAAAAGGAGATCCTGCGATGCAAACGCCGCAGCGGCAACGCGAGCCCGGCCTGATCGGGCAATTGTTCGCCGAACCCTGGCGGTTCGGTTTCCTGCCCGCCGTGACGCAGGTGCTGCGCTGGTTCGCGCGTCGCGGCGTGCCGGCCGATGACGCACTGGTGAAATCGCTGCGCTTCGAGAACAGCATGTCGCTGGCATTCCCGGCCAGCGAGATCGAAGCGATACGCACGGAGGACCAGCCGGATGGTCCGCGTGTCGTGATGACGCCGACCTGCATCGGCCTGCTGGGCACCGCCGGCACGCTGCCCGTGCACGATACGGATCGCTTCGCCCGCGCCGCCACCACCGAAACGGGTACCCGTGCCTTCCTGGATTTCCTGTCGACGCGCATGGTGGGGCTGTTCTGGAAGTCGTGGGCCATGAACCGGCAGGAAGTGATGGCTGATACGCAGGGCCGGGATGCCTGGCGCGCGCGCCTGCAGGCGCTTGCCGGCAAGGAGGAGTCCGGCCTCGATACGGAGGCATGGTACGCCGGCCTGCTGCGGGTGCGCCCCGTCTCCGCGGCCACGCTGGAATGCATCCTCGCCGGCGAGCTGGGTCTGCCGGTGCGCGTCGACTCGATGGTGGGCTGCTGGCAGGTCGTCGACCCTGCACAGCGCACCATCCTGGGCGTAACGAAACCGAAGCTCGGCACCAGCACCATGGTCGGCCGGCGCCTGTGGCGGGTGGACCACCGGATCCGCATCGTCATCGGCCCGCTCAAGCGCGCGCAGTACGACTGGCTGCTGCCGCGCGGCGAGGGCGCAGTTTTGCTGTCCCGCTTGGTGGCGACCGTGATGGCACAGGCGCTGCTCGAATACGAGGTCTGCCTGCTGCCCGGCCCGGAATGCATCCGGCCGCTCGTGCTCTCGGCAAAGCCGGGCAAGCAGCTCCGACTGGGTTGGGACACCTTCATGCCGGACGCACCGGGCCGCAGCCGCCAGCGCGAAATCCGCTACCTGCTGAAACCGAAACTCTACGGAGACAATCCATGACCCTGTTACCGCCGGGTGCCCTGTCGCTCGACCGCCTGCAGCAGACGGGCCGCCTGCTGCGCTCCCATTTTCCGAACGGCGACGGGCCCGACGCCACCCTCGTGGTCAACACGCTGCATGCCGAGGAAGCGCTGTCGCGGGGCTTTCGCTTCGAGGTGGAACTGTTGTCGGACGATGTGTCGATCCCGCTCAAATCCATGGTCGGCCGGATGATGACGGTCTCGCTGGTGCGCGACAACGGCACCGAGCGTCACTTCAACGGCTATGTCACCGAGTTCCGCTTCCTGAAAACCGATGGTGGCTTCGTCTACTACCACGCGGTGCTCGAACCCTGGCTGGCGTTCGCGAAGCTGCGCGAGGACTGCGTGTCGTTCCTGGCCACCAGCGTGCTGGAGATGACCGAAAAGACCTTTGCCCACTACAAGGAGCATGACTGGAAACTGCGCATGCGGGGTGAAGACCCGAAGGTCACGTGCATGAACCAGTACAACGAGACCGACTACAACCACCTGCACCGCCGTTGGGAAGCGGCGGGACTGCACTACTGGTACGAGCATCGCGCCGACGGCCACACGCTCTGGCTGTCGGATGACAGCACCAACGCCGACGTGATCGACCCCTGTGGCACGCGCGATATCGAGCCGGGAACGATGCCGTATCGCGCGTATGCCGGCTCCGCCGAGGGCGACGGCATCCTGCAATGGCAAGCGGTGCGCCGCGTAGGCCCGGCCAGCGTGACCTTGGGCAGTTTCGACTACAAGAATCCGTTGCCGCAGGCCTTGATGTACGAGTCGATGAACCAGCAAGGCGACGTACCGTCCCATGGCGTCTACGAAAACCTGGGCGCCTACGGCTACCGCGACTGGAATGACGGCGAACCGCTGGCCAGGCGCCGGATGGAGGAATCGGACCGCACGGTGCAGTTCTTCGAGGCGGAAGGCAACGACCCCAGTGCCATGCCAGGCCGCAGCTTCGTGCTGGCCGATCATCACAGCGCTTCGATGAAGTGGCCGTTCCAGCAGTCGATGATCAGCGAGCCGATCGGCAACCGCGAGTACCTGGTCGTGGCGGTGTGCCATTCGGCGGCCAACAATCTGGATTCCGCCAAGCGCGAACCTTCGTACTACAGGAACTCGTTCACCTGCCTGCGTAAAACCACGCCGTGGCGCCCGGGGCGGGGCTTTCATAGCTCGCCACCACCCGCGCCGGGCGTGCAGACCGCGATCGTTACCGGTCCGCAGGGCGAAGAAATCCATACCGATGGGCTGGGGCGCATCACGATCCAGTTTAACTGGGACCGGCTGGGCAAGCGTGATGAATACAGTTCGGCGTGGGTGAGGGTGGCGATGCCGATGGCCGGCAAGCAGTTCGGGCAAATCGGGTTGCCGAGGGTGGGGCAGGAAGTTGTCGTGCAATTTTTGGGCGATAACCCGGATCGGCCGATTGTCACCGGCGTGGTTTACAACGCGGCGCATGGGGTGCCCTGGGAGTTGTCTTCGCAGCGGGCTTTATCCGGGTTGCGGTCGCGTGAGGTGGGGGATGTGCGGGGGAATCAGCTCGTGCTGGACGATACAAAGGGGGAGATTCAGGCGCAGTTGCGGAGTGATCATCTGGATAGTCAGTTGTCGTTGGGGCGGATACATCGGCTGGAGGAGCACGGCGGGCACAAGGAGCAACGCGGCGCGGGTTTTGAACTACGCACTGATGGTCATGGCGTAACACGTGCAGCCCAAGGCTTGTTGCTCACCACGGAAGCCGGACGCGGTGTCGCCGGTCCCATGAAAGCCATTGGGGAAACGACAGCACGGTTGACGAAGGCACACGAGCAACACGAAGCATTGGCGACATTGGCGGAACAGCGCGATGCTGCGAACACTGGCCAGTCCAATAGCGCACAGTCAATCGCGGCACAGATCGACGGCATCAAAAGTAGCGACGGCGACCTTTCCGAGCTTTCGGCACCCCATATGGTGCTCTCCAGTGCTGCCGGCATTGCTGCCACGGCCACCCAGTCGGTGCATCTAACAGGCGCCCAGCAAATCGCACTGACAGCTGGAGCCAACCTCTCGATAGCAGCACAGGGTGGATTTTTTGCCAGCGTTCGGCAAGGCGCGCGTCTGTTCGTACAAAAGCTGGGAATGAAATTGATCGCAGCGGCAGGCAAAGTGGAGATCCGTGCCGAGAGTGACGACATCGACTTGATCGCGGAAAAGGTAATGCGCGTGCTTAGTAAAACAGACTGGATCGAGCTGCGCGGCAGGAAAGGCCTGCGGCTGCATGGTGCCGGTTCGATGATCGAGATCGCAGACAAGATACAGGTCTATTCGCAATCGCCTGTCCAGTTCCACTGCAACCTGGAGACTCTCGGTCCGCAGAATCGACCGCAACCGGATCGAAGCGTGAAAAGCGAGGAGGATTCGTCTTCCGCGGCAAAGGACGAGCGGATCAAACTGCGGCCGCTTCTTCAGCCACATTCTGCATCCGGTACGCCATATGCAGAGACGCCGTATGTCATCTACAAGAATGGCGAGGAGATAAAGACCGGCCTCACCAACGACAAAGGTCAAATGGAGTTCGACCACGAGCCCGGAACCGAGAAGTACGAGGTCATGCTCGCCAATGGCGATCGCTTTGCTCTTCGTGTGGAAGATTTCGATCGAAATCCCGACTCCGATGACGAAAAACTGAAATCGAACGAGGGATACCGCGCCTTGAACGATACCGCTGACGGGCGCGAGCATAAATACTGATACCACTACAAGCCGGGAGACTTCGATTAGGAGCCTTCGAGGGGGACGAAATGAAGCATCAGGGAAAAGGCGTGATCCGGATTGGAGATCCTACGACGCACGGCGGCCGCGTATTGACGGCTGCATCAGGCACGGTGGTGTTGGGTAAGCCGGTCGCACTCGCTGGCGACATGGCGTCATGCCCGCAATGCAAGGGGACCTTTCCAATTAATTCCGGCAGCTCGGGTAATCAGCATAAGGGCAAGCAGTACGCATATGACGGGGACACAACCGTTTGTGGGGCCAAACTGATTTCGACCATCTGACGATTTGGAATCGCAACGATAGGTTTCTGGCCTTCACGATGTCTCGATATTGCCATCTTGGCTAGCTATACCAGCAACAGGTGCAACAACATGCCAGCGGGCCTATACATAAACATGCTCGCACCGTTGCGCTTCTATGGGCCGCTCGCGCCGATGGCGGTGAACGAGCCATAGCAGCGCAATACGGTCGTCAAATCTGTGAGCGGCCGAATACAGCTAAAGGGTCCTTTCGGCGAATAGTTGCGATCACTCAACGTCGAAATACATGTCCAATCTATAGTTTCCAAACGGAATTATTCAGAGAGAGGCACACATGAGCGATCCTACCAGGCGTACCGAAACAACTTATATCGACGAAAAAACCGGCACGGCGCGTTGCACTGTTCAATGGCTTCAAGAAAATTTGAACCGACATGGCGCTGTTACCCATCCCATATCGCACAACAACAAACTCACTTTCTTTATTTGCGGCGCCGAAGGTTTCGCGGACATCGCCGACCAGATAGCCAAGGCTGAGGACACGATCGACCTCATCTGCTGGGGATTCGATCCAGGAATGGAACTGAAGAGAACGGGTAGCCAGTGGCCACGCGGCGATACATACGGCGATCTCCTGATCGCTGCAGGAAAACGTAAAGTCAAAGTTCGCTTGCTGGTGTGGTATGACCCTATCGCCAAAGGGCCCGCCCACCCATACAACATGCCGGGCTACGGCCACGATACGGATTCCTGGTATGCCGGAGAACTCGAGGCCGACGAAATCGATTCCAAGAAAAGCGTAGCAATGCTGAAGTCATATATGGCCGAAGCAACGTCACCCATAGCAAAGCGCAGGCGCACTCCCGTATTGGCCTCGCTGCTGCCAAAGACAAAAGATGAAATCCCTCTATCCGCACGACGTCAATATTGCAGCTATTGGTACCAGGCCGCCTTCAAAGGCAATTTAAAAGGGATTTCCATCAGGACGCGAAAAGGTCGCCCCTTAGATGTCGCAGACAATCTCTCCCGTGCGACCAAAGGACAGCGCCATGGCGCAACGCCGTGGGGCGAGGAATATGCAGCCATGGTGGGAGGCGGTACCCACCACCAAAAACCAATCCTGATTGACTACGACTACAAAGACGGCGAAAAAGCCGTCGGTTATGTAATGGGTCTGAATTCGGTTACGGACTATTGGGACACCGCAGAGCACATACTGGAAGATCCACGTCGCGAAGAAGGTGGTGAGAAGGAGGCCAGCGAGAGCATTCAGCAATTCAAAGACGCCGGCTTCAAGACGTTGAAACCCATGCGTGACTATGCCTGCCGCATCGAGCGCGGCGGCACCCTGGTTAGCCTTTACAAGAATTTCACTGCTGCGTGGGAAGGCGACAGTTACAGCAAGGTCAAGGCACAGAGAGTAAAAGCATTGATGGATGTTCGCGATCTGGAGAACGGTCCGTCCCTGCTGCTCGGAAAACCCGCAAGCGGGGACTGTACTGCGCAAATCGTTCGTACTTCTGCGGAAGATCGCGACATCAGTATCCGCGACAGCTATTTCACCGCCACTGACAACGCCACGATGGGGGCCGGCTATATCTATGTCGAGAACCAGTACTTCCAGTACGAGGAATGGTCTCGGCGGCTGATCGAGACGCGCAAGAAAAGCTGTGCGCTATATAACAAGGCATGCGGTGCGGCTGGTAAAACACTACGCGATCTGGCGCCTATGCATGTATTCATCGTAACGCCGACGCCCGAGAGAGCGCAGATGATACCCCGTACGTATGACGCCGTGGCGACATTGGGACTGCATGGAGGGCTATATAAACAACAAGAATTGATCGATGGTGTTAACAACACGTCAAAGAAGGCACCATATGCAACAACACTTAAGATTAAGTCTGCAGTCACCCAGGAAGTAAATGTCGTGGAGCATGCAAACAGCATCGACAAACCGGACATGGCACGCCTCGAGCGGGATTACGGCATCCGGGCTTGCGTGGCGATGCTCTACGCATGCGGTGAAGAGGGCAGCCGATGGCGTTATCGGGAGATCTACATTCATTCGAAGTTAATGATCGTCGATGACCTGTTCCTGACATTGGGCAGTGCAAACTTGAATCACCGCAGCATGGCGGTCGATAGTGAAATCAATATTTCGTTGATAGATCCTGTGCACGCGGAGAAATTGCGCACGGATGTATGGGGTCAGTTGACGGGCGGTACCGCCAGTGGGGGACGAGGAAGCAAGGACGAAATAGTAGTTGCATTCGACAAATGGACCAAACTCATGCGTACGAACAAGGCGAGGGTATTAGCAAAAAAACAAAGCGTAGAAACAAAGGAACTGGTTGGGCACATCCTGCAGCTGGAGGATAAACGCAGCTCGATTATTCGATTGGGGTGAGCATGAAAACGCCTACTCATGTTCGGCTTTTTCTCACGATCATAACCGTCATATTTTTTTCTGCTTGTAAAGCAAAGGAGCCGCCAATGCAGACTCTTCCCCGCAATGAAGTACTAACACTTTTTCATCCGCACATGCCTGATTTCGCCTGCAAGATAGAAGCTACGGCCGTTCCGCCTATTGATTCCCAGGCGGATCAGTGGTTTCGCGAATCGCTTGCACTCGACAGTGCAGACATTTATACGGACGATAAAGACTATCGATCCATCGTCCGGTTGATGCAGCAGGCCGCCGAGCGGAGGCACTGGAAAGCCATGCTGAATTTGGCAAGTCTTTATATCGAACGACGAGATCCATCTCGTGGTGCCGAGGACGCGGTAAAACTCGTTGAGGAAGCCATGCGCCTAGGAATACCAGCGGCCTATGACAGGATGGGTACTTATTACCTGAACGGAACGGGTGTGCCTGCGAATTCGACAAAGGCATACGCATTTATGCAGAAGGCAGCACAAATGGGTAACGGAGGCTCAATGCACTTCCTTGCGGAGAAGATGCGGGCTGGCACGGATGGCGCACTACCCGGGTATTGGTCAAATATCCCTGTCGCCATCAAGATGTTTGAATGCGCGCTGTCACAAGGCTACGGGCCGGCAGGAGAATATCTTGAATTGCTTTACGCAAATCCTGGGTATGCAGAGCCAACGGAAAAAAACAAAGCTCGTGCATTAAAAGCGCTTCACGAGGGGGCTAAATTTGGTTGTCACGAGTGCGCAATTGAATTATTTGTCGAGTTCAGCGATCCCATCGATCTGGCGTATTCACCAGCCCCTTATATTGATCCGGCACGTGCCAAGCGCTACCAGACGATTGGTCATGCCTTGCGGTTCGACCCATCCGACCGGTTTCCGAATTTGGACAAGGTGCTCCCTCTGCCACCAGCAGCACTACCGCCCTGGAACGGCGACCGCGACACTTTGCTCTATGCGGCACGTGGCGTGACTCTGGCTCCGAGCAAACTGCCAACCTCGTCACCAACATCGCAGGCAATGGGCCGGCACTTCCTTGATGCCGCGTACGCTCTGCGACCCACCGGCGAAACCGCGACGGGAAAAGCTCCGTTTGAAGGTTACTGGAAGCCACTGGCACCCGCGCAATCTGAGCAGGTTCAAAAACACATCGCTGCGATACAACCCGGTTTGTACAAGAAGGGTGAAAACTTCCCAACGATCCGCCTGCCAGACGATCATCGTTCAATCCAGGGCGTCACATGGGAGTACTACATCACGATCCCCCATGACCATGGCGCCATCGCGCCTCGCGCACCGAAGGGCATGACGCGTGAAATGCCGTACTTGGCGCCACTCCGCAGTACGGCGGCCGACGAGACCTGTCCTGTCAGCGGCATCTGGCAACCGTGGCTGAAAAGCGGGCATCCGCTTCAAGCGCTGATCAATCAACCTTCGCGACAATCGTGGATTGTCAAAGGACGGCCTTTTCCACATCCCGAGCGCGATTGGCATTTGCCGATCGCTGAACAGGACGTGTCATGGCATATGTTGGATGATTCCGGACCAGAGGGACTGGATGTGGACATCAAGTGAATCGCGGGCCTTCGTTTCCTGGCTTTCTCGGACACCAGAAGGCCAACCATAAAGGTGCTGTATGCGCGCGACGGCGACATGACGCAATATGGCGCGAAGCTGATCGCATCCCTCTGAACGTTAGCAAACCTGCTGGCCCGTGCAAGCCCAACGGACCGGCAGCTAAATCACTTTAATACTCGTCATACTTCCGCGAATCACCTTTCACGACAGCAGCTGGATACTTCTCCCCATTCAGCCGTACCTTCTCCAACGCCGCCGCCCGCAAATCCACTCCAGTAGCATCAGCCAACTGCACCAGATACAGCAGCACGTCCGCGAGCTCGTGCCGAATCCCTTCCAGCTTGCGCTCATCGAGCTCGTCAGGCGAACCGGTACGCAGCCATTGAAAATGCTCCGCCAGCTCCGCCACCTCGACCGACAAAGCCATGGCCAGGTTCTTCGGCGTATGAAACTGTTCCCAATCCCGCTCCGCCGCGAACGCCCGCGTAAGCTCGCGCAGCTCGCTCAACGTGTCGAGAGAGGGAGTAGGAAGGGAAGAACTCACGCCAATTCCTTCTGCATGAATACGGACAGCGGATCCTCCGGATAATCCCCGAAAGCCCCGCGATGCCGGTACCCCATGCGTTCATACAAGGCCAGGGCTTCCGGCATCGTCGGCCCCGTCTCCAGCATGAACACGGAGCACCCGCGCGCAGCAGCCGCTTCTTCAAGTGTGGAAATCAACCGCCGCGCCAAGCCCTTCCCACGCGCGGCAGGCCGCACATACATCCGCTTGATCTCGCCATATTCCGGTGTCACCACGACAGCCGCGCAACCCAGCGCCGAGCCGGAGGAAGGATCGCGCGCCACGGCAAACACCACGTTCGGCGCGAGTAAAGAAGCAATGTCCAGCGCATACACATTCTCGGGCGGATAGAGCGAATACAGGTAATCATCCAGTTCGGCGATCAGCGCGTGCACGTCCGGCTGGTCCGGCGTTTCAAAGGTGACTTGCATGGATTAATTCGGCAGTGTTTTGAAGGAAACGGTGATGTTATCATTCCCGCGCCGCCCGATCGGTGGTCGACTGGGCGCACGACATCTCACAAGGATAATGATGAAACCGCTTCTATCAAAAGCTGTCGCCTTGACGTTGGGTTCGACCCTTCTTGGTTCTTCCCTGCTGCTGGCGGCGCCTTCCGTGCTGGCTGCCGGCGCGCCGCGCGCCGAAAAAGAATGGCTGTCGCAAGCCGACGCCGAAGCCCGTTCCGCACGCGTCTCGAACGTCGCCTACCGGCTCGACTTCACGCTCACGGGCAAGGAAACCTTTGCCAACACGACCACGCTGGATTTCGATCTCAAGGATGCTTCGGCGCCGCTGACGATCGACTTGAACAAGGCTACCGTCAAATCGCTGACCGTCAACGGCAAGACCGTCACGCCGCAATACAACAACTGGTTTATTACCATTGCGGCGAGCGACCTGAAAAAGGGCCGCAATACCGTCGTGGTCAGCTTCGAACGCCTGCACAGCACCAATGGCGAGGGTTTGCACCGCATGGTCGATCCCGTCGATGGTCGCGTTTATACCTATTCGCATTTCGAGCCCGCCGCCGCGCAGCAGATGTTCGCGCTGTTCGACCAGCCGGACCTGAAGGCCACCTACCAGGTCAACGTGACCGCGCCGGCGGACTGGGTGGTCGTGTCCACCACGCGCGAATCGAAAGTGGAGGATGCCCAAGGCGCCAAGCGCTGGACGTTCCCCGTGTCGAAGAAGCTGTCGCCGTATAACTTCTCGCTGCATGCCGGCCCTTACAAGATTTGGGAAGATGGCAGCGCCAAATATCCGATGCGCCTGTTCGCGCGCCAGTCCGTCGCCGCGCAGGTGGATCCGAAGGACTGGTTCACGTTCACGAAGCAGGGCCTGGCGTTCTTCGACGAGTACTTCGGCATCCCGTACCAGTTCGAAAAATACGACCAGCTGCTGGTGCCGGACTTCCTGTACGGCGCCATGGAAAACGCTGGCGCGATCACGTTCGCCGAGGGCCGTTTCCTCCACAAGGACAAGATGACGACGGACCAGCGCCATTCGCTGGCGTCCGTGATCATGCACGAGATGGCGCACCAGTGGTTCGGCGATCTCGTCACCATGAAATGGTGGAATGGCCTGTGGCTGAACGAAAGTTTCGCATCGTTCATGGGCACGCTGGGCACCGCCGAATCCACGGAGTTCAAGAACGCCTGGCAGTACTTCTACGCGCACGGCAAGACGGCCGCCTATCGGCAGGACCAGTCGCTCGGCACGCACCCGATCGAGGTGCCGGTGGCCACCACGGCGAATGCGTTCGACAACATCGACGCGATCACCTATTCGAAGGGCGCGTCCACGCTGAAGCAGCTGCGTCATTTGCTGGGCGAGGAAACGTTCCGGCGCGGCGTGCACAACTACCTCGTCAAGTACCAGTTCCAGAATGCGAAGCTGGACGACTTCATCGGCAGCCTGGGCGAGGCGGCGGGCCGCGACCTGTCGCAGTGGACGCAGGACTGGCTGTACCAGCCCGGCGTGAACACGGTCACCGCGAACTACACCTGCAAGGGCGGCAAGATCGATGCCTTCAGCCTGGCGCAGACGGCGCCGGGCGAGCATCCGGTGCTGCGCGAGCAGCGCGTGCAGGTGGCGCTGTTCCGCAGCCAGGGCAAGGCGCTGAACCTGGACCGCAAGCTCGCCGTCACGTACAAGGGCGCCAGCACGCCGGTGCCGGAACTGCAGGGCGCGGCATGCCCGGATCTCGTCTATCCGAATTACGAAGACTGGGGCTATGCCAAGGTCAAGCTGGATACGCGTTCGTTCGGCACCGCGCGCACGAGCGTCAGCAAGGTAGAGGAGCCGCTGCTGCGCGGCATGCTGTGGCAAAGCATGTGGGATGGCGTGCGCGATGGCGAACTGCCGCTCAACGACTTCATGCAGACTGCCCTGAACAACGCGCCGCGTGAAACCGACTATGCGCTGCTCGGCAATGTGCTCGACAAGGTGCGCGCCGGCGTCGGCTACCTGCAGAAGATGGCACCGGATGCCGCCTACACCGGCAAGACGGTGCAGGCGCTGGAGACGATGGCATGGCAGGGCATCGGCGGGGGCAAGGATGAAAACTTCCGCCGCCGCTGGCTTGGCGCCTACGTGGAATTCGCCGGCAGCAAGCAGGCACTGGACCGCCTTGCGGGCCTGCTGCAAAACCGCGGCGTGCCGAACGGCGTGACGATCAACCAGGATGTGCGCTGGGCGATCGTCCAGCAGCTCTCCGAGCGGAACTATCCGGGCGCGGACAAACTGCTGGCAGCGGAAGCAGCGCGCGACAAGTCCGATTCCGGCCAGGCCGCCGCGCTGGCCGCGCAGGTGGCGCGCCCCGATCCGGCGGTGAAGGCGGAGTGGCTGTCGAAGATCGCCGACCTGCGCACGGACTTGCCGTTCTCGCGCATCCGCACGGTGATGGAAAACCTGTACCCGGCCGCGCAAGCCACGCTCAGCGAGCAAAGCGCCGCGCAGCGCCTCACGCAGTTGCCGGAGCTGGACAAGGCCGCCGGCCCTGTCTACATGCGCAGCTTCGGCGCATCGATGATCCCGGCCACGTGCACGCCGCAAAGCGTGCAGCGCCTGGGTGACGCGGCCGCGCAGTACAAGGACCTGGCCGCCGGCACCCGCCGCGCGCTGCTGGAAACGCAGCAGGAAGATGCGCGCTGCGTGGCCATCCGCAAGGCGATGACGGTGCCGCTCGGTTAAGGGCACACGCTTCGTGAAAACGCCGGCGCAAGCCGGCGTTTTTACTGGCTGAACCTGCCGTATGGATCGACGCAACTGTCCTGGCAAGTCAAAAAACCGGTGTCTGTCACCGCTTTTCGAGAAATATTCCAGATTAACTGGTGTCTGTCACCGGTTTTTCGGGCGCGCTACAATGCCGCCTTCACCGGAGCCCCCCATGACCTACGAAGAATACCTGGACGAAGTGACAACGCTCATCTTCGAGAAATACGATATCCCCGAGAACGATGCCGTCAAGATCGTGATGGCCGCGCAGGACAAGGAATTCTTTGTGCCGCACGATAAAAGCGCCAAGCTGCGCAATGTCGACCAGGCGCACAAGGATGCCAAGACGCTGTTCGAAGCCGCCGGCACCAAGCCCGCAGCGAAACCTGCAGCCAAGCCCGCCGCCAAGGCCCCGGCGAAGCCACAGAAATAAAGCAGCAGTACAGGCCTGTCAGCCGGCCGCGGCCCGCCAGCCGGCCAGGCCGTTGATCGCATCCTCCTTCGACTTCGCCTCTATCTCGATCCACGGCGCGCGCGCATAGGCCGACGGCATCGTGGTGATCAGGTCCGAATGCTGCCGGTCGTTGAACGACGCGCGGCCGTTCGAGATATGCACCAGCTGGTGTTCGGGCACGGCCCAGGTGGTCCGCGCCTTGTCCAGCATTTCGCCCACGCTCGGGTGCTCGTAGCTGTCGAGCTTTTCATGCACGATGTGGTGGTGGGCGTCGAACACCATCGGCACGCCGGTGCGCAGGCAGATGTCGTGGATCTCGCTGGCGCTGTACGCGTACTCGTCGTTTTCCAGGCCCAGGCGGCAGCGGATCGTATCGGGCAGGCGGGCGATGTTCGCCACCAGCGTGTCGTCGCGGTCGGATTTGCCGCCGTGGATTTCCAGCAGCGCCCATGGCGTGCGCGGCTGTGCCAGCAAGTCCATGATGTCCGCATGCATCTGCAGGATCTTGATGCTGTTTTCCACCACGCTGGCCGAATCGGAACTGAGCACCACGAACTGGTCGGGGTGCATCACGAGCCGGATGCCCCGTTCCAGGGCTCGCGCGCCCGTGCGCCCCAGCGTGGCCGCGAACGGCGCCAGCACTTCGCGGCCGATGTCCTCGTCCGAAAACGGGAACAATGAAGAGGGCATGCGGTACAGCCTGATGTTTTCCTGCTCGCAGTAGCGCAGCGCGTTGTCCAGGACCTGGATATTGCTGCGGTACAGGTCGTCGAGCAGCTTGCGCTGGCCGTCGAGGGAATGTTCCAGCAGCCGCTTGCGCGTGACGGTACGGTAACGCACGGCGTTCGAGACGGTGATGCACACGAGGCCCAGGTGTGGAGGCATGGCCGGAATAGGGAAGGTGACGGAAGTCCCGGATTCTAGCCCGGCCTCCGGGCCGCGGGGCGCCGCGCAGCGGGTAACGTGCGAGAAACGTGCGAGAAACGCGTGACAATCCATGGTCAAATGCCTGTCGTGTGCAAACTGGAGGATTTCATCATGGCAGACGATTTCAAGGCGGGCGACAAGGTGCAATGGCATTCATCGCAAGGCACCGTGCATGGAACCATCAAGAAGAAACTCACTTCGCCCACCGACATCAAGGGCCACCACGTGGCCGCGTCGAAGGACAACCCCGAGTATCTCGTCGTCAGCGACAAAACCGGGGCCGAGGCGGCGCATAAAGGCAGCGCGCTGAAGAAAGCCTGAAAAAGTGTGGACGCGGCGGCCGATTTTTGCGACCAGACGGGCGGTTCTTGTGTAAGGTGATGCTTATCGATCACGAGGCACACCACGGAACATGACCACCGAAGCGCCGCTCTACAAAAACCACGCACTGCTGCTGACGCAGAGCTTCTTCATCAAGGACAACAAGGCCGAGCTGCTGCTGCATGCGCATAAATACGATTTCGACATCGCTTTCTTCAGTGAAGTGAGCGATTTCGCGCAGGCCGTCGAGGCCAGCGGCGACAACAGCCTGTTCGTGATCGATCTCGATGCACTGCATAACATGCAGGCCGATATGCAGTCCTCCCGCAAGACGCTGCTGCTGGGCGAATTGCTGGCGCGGCTGCCGGGTGGCCACAGCTATGTCTACCTGCAGTCGGCACGCCAGGGTGGGCGCTTCCTGCTGCAGCAGCGCCTCGTGGACAGCGACTGCCTGGCCTATGCGGAAAAGCCGATCGCCAACGACGTGCTGGTCGACAAGCTGTTCAACCTGTTCGTGCAAAAGAAGCGCGGCGACCTGGTGCGCCTCATGTTCCTGGGCGACGCAACGCACCTGGACGAGGCGGCGCTGCTGGCACAGCGCGTGGAGCTGATCCGCTACGACGATCCCCATACGCTGCACCTGCGCGTGAAGGAACTCCAGCCGGACATGGTGATGATCTTCGAGACGGAATACGAACGCACGGAAGCGATCGTGCGCGTGCTGAAGAAGAACATCGAGGCCGATCCGGTGCGCGAGATCATGATGCTGCAGCGAAGGATCGACGTGGACCTGACCCGCAACGCGCTGGCCAGCGGCTTCGACGGCATCATTCCGCTGATCAGCCGCGACCTGCTGACGACGCAGCTGGTCAACCGCGCCAACAAGATCCGCGTCAGCAAGGACCTGATCGGCAAGGACCGCGCCACGGGCCTGCTGAACAAGGTGGGCCTGCAAAAGAAGACGCAGGAGCTGATCTGCAACGCCGGCCGGGAAGGGCGCCCGCTGGCGCTCGGCGTCGTCGACATCGACAAATTCAAGACCATCAACGACACGTGGGGCCACTACTTCGGCGATATCGTCATCAAGCGGCTGTCGCTCGCATTGTCGTCGCACGTGGGCGAACACGATTTGCTGAGCCGCTTCGGCGGCGAGGAATTCGTCGTGGTGTTCTGGGACTGTTCGCTCGAAGAGGGCGCACGCAGGCTCGATGCGATGCGCCAGGCGTTCGGCGCGATCCCGTTCGAGGTCACGCCCGGCACGGTGCGCCACTTCTCGTTCAGCGGCGGGGTGGCGGCCTATCCGCAATACAAGACGGGCAACGAACTGTTCCTGCGCGCCGATGCCATGCTGTATGAAGCCAAACAGGCCGGGCGCAACCAGATCCGCACTTAGCCACCAACACAAGCCACATGACTGCGTTGCATTCGTCTCGCCGTACTAAAGTACTGTCTTCGACGATGCGCCTTGTCCTGCGGCCTGTGTTGGCGGCTACTGGAGGTTACTAACCTTCCACGAAGATCGCCCGGAAGTCGTTGACGTTGGTGAGCGTGGGGCCGCACACCACCGCATCGTCCAGCGCGCCGAAAAAGCCGTGACCATCGTTGTTGGCCAGGCTGTCGCGCGGGCGGATACCCAGTTGCCGGGCGCGGTCCAGTGTTGCCGGGCCGGCATAGGCGCCGGCGATCTCCTCCTGTCCGTCCACGCCGTCGGTATCGCAGGCCATCGCATGCACGCCTTCGAGCCCGTTCAGGGCCACCGCGAGCGACAGCAGGAATTCAACGTTACGCCCGCCGCGGCCGGTGCCGCGCACCGTTACCGTGGTTTCGCCGCCGGACAGCAGGATGCACGGCGGCGCGAACGGCTGGCCGCGCGCGGCCACCTGCCGCGTGATCCCCGCCAGCACGATGCCCACTTCGCGCGCCTCGCCTTCGATGCCGTCGCCCAGGATATGCGCCGGCACCCCCGCATCGGCGGCCACCGCGGCGGCGGCTTCCAGTGCCATCTGCGGCGTGGCGATGAAGCGGATCTCGTTGCCAGCCAGGCGCGGATCGCCCGGTTTCACGGATTCGCCCCGGCCGCTTTCCAGTACGGCGCGCACGTGGGGCGGCACGTCGATGCCGTGGCGGTGCAGCACGGCCAGCGCGTCCTCGCAGGTGGTCGCATCGGCGCAGGTCGGGCCGCTGGCGATGTCGACCGGGTCGTCCCCCGGCACGTCGGAAATGAGCAGCGTGAGCACGCGCGCCGGGTGGCATGCCGCCGCCAGCCGGCCGCCCTTGATGCCCGAGAGGTGGCGCCGCACGCAGTTCATCTCGCTGATCGTGGCGCCGCTGGCCAGCAGCGCGCTGTTCAGGCGCTGCTTGTCTGCCAGCGTGAGCCCTTCGGCCGGCAGCGGCAGCAGCGAGGAGCCGCCACCCGAGATCAGGCAGATCACCAGGTCGTCGGCGGTGAGATCCGCCACGAAGTCCAGCATGCGCCGTGCGGCGCCAAGCCCTGCCTCATCCGGTACGGGGTGCGCCGCTTCCACGATCTCGATGCGCTCGCACGGCACGGCATAGCCGTAGCGCGTGACGACCAGGCCGGTGAGCGCGCCCTGCCAGTGCCGCTCCAGCACACGCGCCATCTCGGCGGACGCCTTGCCCGCGCCGATCACCAGCGTGCGTCCGCGTGGCGGTGGCGGCAGGTGCGGCGGCAGGCAAAGCGCCGGCTGCGCCGCCGCCACCGCCGCATCGAACATCGCGCGCAGCAACACGCGAGGGTGTCCTGTCGATGGCGCCCGCGTCATTCTTTTACCGTGTCGCCGATCTGGAAATTGGCCATCGTTTCCAGCGCGCGCACCAGCGCCGAATGGTCCCAGGCCTTGCCGCCGTGGGCAGCGCAGGTGCTGAACAGCTGTTGCGCCGTGGCGGTGTTGGGCAGCGCGAGGCCCAGCTGGCGTGCGCTGGACAGCGCCAGGTTCAGGTCCTTCTGGTGCAGCTCGATGCGGAAGCCCGGATCGAACGTGCGCTTGACCATCCGGTCGCCATGCACTTCCAGCACGCGGGAGGCGGCAAAGCCGCCCATCAGCGCCTCGCGCACCTTGCCGGCATCGGCACCCATGCGCGACGCGAACAGCAGCGCCTCGCCCACCGCCTCGATGTTCAGCGCCACGATGATCTGGTTGGCCACCTTGGTGGTCTGGCCGTCGCCATTGCCGCCCACCAGCGTGATGTTCTTGCCCATCAGTTCGAACAACGGTTTAACCCTGGAAAATGCTTCAGGCGTGCCGCCCACCATGATCGTCAGGCTGCCAGCGCGCGCACCCACTTCGCCGCCCGACACTGGCGCATCGAGGTAGTCGCAGTCGAGGGCATTGATGCGGGCCGCGAACTGCTTCGTTTCGATCGGCGAGATCGAGCTCATGTCGACCACCACCTTGCCGGCCGACAGGCCCTGGGCCACGCCGTTCTCGTCGAACAGCACGGCAGCTACGTGCGGCGTATCCGGCACCATCACGATCACGATCTCGGCCTGCTCGGCCACTTCGCGGCCCGAGCCGCGCAACTGCGCGCCGGCTTCCAGCAGTTCGGCTGGGATCGGCTTTACGTCGTGCACGAACAGCTCATGGCCGCCGCGCAGCAGGTGGCCCGCCATCGGCGTGCCCATGATTCCCAGGCCAATGAATCCGATTTTGCTCATGGTTCTCTTCCTTCGTATTGAAATGTTCGGCAAAAATTGTCAGGCAACGTTCTTGAACTTGGCAGCCAGCTGCTCGGCGCCGCGCGCCAGCAAGCCCGTGTCGCTGCCCACGGCGATGAAATCCACGCCCTGTGCGATCCAGCGGCGCGCCAGCTTCTCGTCGGATGCCAGGATGCCGGCCGGTACGCCGGTGGCGCGGATGCGGGCCAGCGCGTCGTCGATCGCGGCCACCACGTCCGGATGGCCGATCTGGCCGATATGGCCCATGCTGGCCGCCAGGTCGCCGGGGCCGATGAAGATGCCGTCCACGCCGTCCACCGCGGCGATGGCTTCGATATTGGCCAGCGCGGTGGGTGTTTCCACCTGCAGCAGCACGCACAACTGTTCTTCGCAGGCGTGCGGGTAGTCCTTGATGCGGCCAAAGTCCGAGGCGCGGGCCGCGGCGGCATAGCCGCGCACGCCCAGCGGAGGGTAGCGGGTGGCCGCCACGGCATTGCGCGCTTCGTCCGCGTTTTCCACGAACGGGATCAGGAGCGTCTGCGCGCCGATGTCGAGCAGGCGCTTGATGACCACCGTGTCGTTCCACGTGGGGCGCACGATCGGATGCGTGGCGCCGCGCGTGATTGCCTGCAATTGCGAGTGCACCATGGGCAATTCGTTGGGCGAATGCTCGGTATCGATCAACAGCCAGTCGAAGCCGGCATTGGCCAGCACCTCGACAGTCACGTGACTCGACAGGCCGGACCACAGGCCCAGTTGCATCTGGCGATTGCGCAGCGCCTGCTTGAACGGGTTGATGGGGACATTCATGTTTATCTCCATAAATTGTTGTATGACATCATACGACTATCATGCAATTCGATTGCCGCAGTGAGTCCTCTATAAGACATAAGATACTTAAGAAACAAAGACTAACGAATTTTTTAGCTATCGGTGCTGATGTATAAATGCAATACCGACCACAAGATATCATGTATTTGTACGACGTCATACAACTTATTTTTTCGATAATTTGATTTGTCGCAATGTCCGGGTCTGCTTTTTATGTCTTAAGATCCGCTTCACGAAGCCGCCGCAGAGTAGGCACTTTCGGCATACTCGCAACGCTTTTCCTACTTCCTGCCCGGTCCATCATGCGCATCCTGCTGGTCGAAGACGATACTTCCCTTGGCGACACCATCCAGGCATGGCTGCGCATGGACCAGCACGCCGTCGACTGGGTCCAGCGCGGCGATTCGGCGCAAACGGCGCTGATGACGCACCGCTACGATTGCGTGCTGCTCGACCGCGGCCTGCCGGGCCTGACCGGCGATGCGCTGCTGGCAAGCCTGCGCGCTGCCGGTAACCGTGTGCCGGTTATCCTGATCACCGCTTTCAACGCGCTGGCCGACCGGGTGGAAGGGCTGGACCTGGGGGCCGACGATTACCTCGTCAAGCCGTTCGAACTGGAGGAGATGTCGGCCCGCATCCGTGCCGCGGTGCGCCGCGGCGCGGACCAGGTCAGCAACGCGCTGGTCCACGGCGACATCGCGCTGAACCTCGACAGCCGGCAAGCCACGCTGGCGGGTCAGCCGGTCGCGCTCACGGCGCGCGAATACCACGTGCTGTATGCGCTGCTGCTGCGCAAGAACAGCATCGTCACTCGCGCGCAGATCGAGGAAACGCTGTATGGCTGGGGCGACGAAGTGGAAAGCAACGCGATCGAGGTCTACATCCACAACCTGCGCAAGAAGCTGGGCAGCGACAGCATCGTGACCGTGCGGGGCCTCGGCTATCGCCTGAAGAACGATGGCGGCTGACGCCCCGCAACCGTGGTCGCTGCGGCGGCGCCTGCTGGCGGCGATCGTCGCGGCCAGCACCGTGCTGTGGCTGGCCAGCCTGGGCATCGTCACCGTGATCGCCTGGCAGGAAACCAACGACGTGTTCGACGATGCGCTGGAGGAATCCGGCTACATGCTGATGGCCGCCACGACCGACTGGGACGAGCGCGGCCTGCTGGTGCAGGCGCGGGCGGGCAGCGCGCAGGACCGCAAGGTGGACATGCAGTACCAGGTCATCGTTGCCGGCCGCGTGATCCAGCGCACCGGCGGCGCGCCGGCACAGCCATTCGTGGCCGCCTTCGACGACGACGACGGCTTTGCCGACGTCGAGCTGGCGGAACGCCGCTGGCGGGTGTTCGTGGTGCGCGATGCGGCCCGCAATGTCGAGGTGCAGGTGGGGCAGAAGCATTCCAAGCGTTACGACATCCTGGAAGAACTGGCCGACCACCTGTGGCTGCCCGTGCTGGGGTTCCTGGCACTGCTGGCACTGGTGTGCTGGCTGCTCACGGGCCGCGTGCTGCAGCCGTTGCGGCGCACCGCCTCGGCCATCGCGGCCAAGACGCCGGACGACCTGGCGCAGGTGCCGCTCGCCGGCCAGCCGCGCGAACTGTTGCCGATCGTGCAGGCGCTGAACGGCGTGCTGGCGCGGCTGGACGCGGCGTTGCAGGCCGAACGCCGCTTCACGGCCGATGCCGCGCACGAACTGCGCACGCCGCTCGCTGGCCTGCACATGCACGTGCAACTGCTGCAGCGCCAGCACCCCGGCCTCGCCGTTCCGTTTCGCAAGCTGCGCGACGATATCGGCCGCGTGACGGCGCTGGTGGACAGCCTGCTCGCGCTGGCCCGCATGGATCCGCTATCGCGCGAACAGCTGGTGCGCGAGCGCGTGGCGCTGGCGCCGCTGCTGGAACGGGTGCGCGCCACGCATGCGCAGGCAGCGCAACGGCGCAATATCGCGCTCACCGTGCGCTGCGAGCTGGAGGCGCTGGAGGCGAACCCGCAAATGATCGAGATCGCGCTGCGCAACCTGGTCGACAACGCGCTGCGCTATTGCCCGGACGGCAGCCGGATCGAAGTCGATGCCTCCGGTGCCGGCGGGCATGCGCGCGTGACCGTCCGCGACGATGGCCCGGGCGTCGACGAAGCCAGCCGCCAGCGCCTGTCGGAACGCTTTTTCCGCGTGCTGGGGCAAGGGCAGGGCGGCAGCGGCCTGGGGCTGTCGATCGTGCGGCGGATCGCCGAGCTGCATGGCGGTTCGCTGGCATTCGGGCCAGGCCTGGATGGGCGCGGCTTGGGTGCGACGCTGGATTTGCCGGCATCTTAAGATTCGGTTCATGTCCGCCCGGTGTAATGCGTCCATGCCCGCCGCGAACGGCGGCTCCATCAACCAATCGGAGGATCCACCATGAAACGCTTCATCCAACTCTCCTGCATGACCGCCGTCCTGGCTGCATCCGCTGTTGCCGTCGCCCAGACGGGCGGCTATTCCGGTCCGTCCGCCGCCGCGGCGCCGGCCACGACCGCCAAGGCTGCGCCGGGCGGCTATACCGGCCCGTCGAACGTGCCGCTGATGACGGCGAAGGACTTGCTCGCCAACGGCAAGGACGACCAGAAAGCGCGCCTGAAAGGCAAGCTGCTGAGCCACAAGGGCGACGAGGAATACGAGTTCGCCGACGCCAGCGGCAAGATCACCGTGGAAATCGACGACAAGCGCTTCCCGGCCGGCGTGAAGGTCGACCACACCACCGAGGTGGAACTGTACGGCGAGTTCGACAAGGACCTGATCGGCGAATCGAAGTTCGATGTCGACCAGATGAAGGTCGTCGGCAAGTAAGCGCCGGCAAATTAGCCGCCATGCCCCTGCCCGGCACGGGCGGGGGCGCCGACCCGGTATCATTCCAGGAAAGGCCGCACCGGTGCGGCCACGCTACCGGAGATACCCATGGTGATCGTCACCCACAACGGCAAATTCCACGCGGACGACGCGTGGGCCACCGCCGTCCTCTTTGTCCTGTTCCCGGATTCGGAACTGATCCGCACGCGCGACCCGGCCGTCATCGAGGCGGCCGATTTCGCGGTCGACGTCGGCGGCATCTGGCACCCGGCCACCGGCCGCTTCGACCACCACCAGAAAGGCTTCGACGGTGCCCGGCAGAGCGGCGTGCCGTATGCGAGCGCGGGCCTGGTATGGCGCGAATACGGCGCCCGTTGCGTGAGCGCGCTGGCAAGTGCCCACATGGGGCATCGCCTGCCGGACGATACGGCGCGCGAGATCGCCTACGCGATCGATGCCGACATCGTGCAGTACCTCGACCTGTCCGATGTGGGCGCGGCAAAGAACGCGCCGGGTGGTTACGGGCTCTCGGCGGTGATCTCCGGTTTCAATCCCAACTGGCTCGACGAACAAAGGCTGGGCTACGATGGCGCGGCCGATACCTATCGGCTGGAGCAGTTCCGGCGCGCGATGGCCCTGTTGACCGATATCCTCGTCAACGCCGTCAAGTACCGCGTCGGCGCCTTGCTCGCACTGGACCAGGTGCGCGATTCGGAAGTGCTGCAAAACGGCCGGCTGCTTTTCCTGCGCAACAGCGCGCTGCCCTGGACCCAGGTGGTGCGCAAGGAAATGCCGAAGGTGCTATTCGTCCTCAGCCACAGCATCGCCGAAAACCGCTACATGCTGCACACCGTGCCGGTCAGCCCGGAAAACTTCACGGCGCGGGCCGACCTGCCGGCTTCGTGGGCGGGGCTGCGCGATGCCGAGCTGGCGACCGTCACCGGCGTGCCCGATGCCACGTTCTGCCATAACGGCCGCTTCATCGCCGCCGCCAGGTCGTTCGAAGGGGCGCATGCGATGGCGCTGCTGGCACTGGAGGCGGTCGATGGCGGCGGCCGATAGGGCTGTCGCCCCGGCCGCTGGAACACCACATGGAAAGTCGCCGAATTTGTTCTATTGTCGATAAATAAAGCGGGGTAGCATTCCTCACCGCCGCGCATCCGCCGGCCAAGTTCACATGGAGGAACGACCCCGATGCGATTTCGCGCGATCCCGCTGGCCGCGGCATGCCTGTCCATCCTTTGGCCCACCGCGGCCCATGCTGCGCAACCGGCCGCCCTGGTGAAAGTCACTGGTGGCGACATCGCCGGCGCGCAAGCCGGCGACATGAAGTCGTGGCTGGGCATTCCTTTCGCGGCACCGCCTGTCGGCAACCTTCGCTGGAGCGCGCCGCAACCTGTCGTGCCATGGCAGGGCACGCGGCAAACGCGCAGCTTTTCCGCCGCGTGCGCCCAGGCCGCGGAATGGATCACGCACCCGAAGAGCGAGGATTGCCTGTACCTGAACGTATGGGCGCCCGACCGCGCGGAGAAGCTGCCGGTCCTTGTCTGGCTGCATGGCGGCGGGTTCTACGGCGGCACGGCTGGGCAGCCCCTGTATGACGGGAGCAACCTGGCGAAACACGGCGCCGTCGTCGTCACGGTCAACTACCGGCTCGGCATCCTCGGCTTCTTCGCGCACCCGGAACTGACAGCCGAATCGCCGGACCGGGCATCCGGCAACCAGGGCATCCTCGACCAGGTCGCCGCGCTGCGCTGGGTGAAGGACAATATCGCCGCCTTTGGCGGCGACCCGCAACGCGTGACGATCATGGGCGAATCGGCGGGCGGAGAATCGGTCGCGATCCTCGTTGCATCGCCGCTGGCAAAAGGGCTGTTCCAGCGCGCCATCGCCCAGAGCGGCAACGACGGCCTGCCGATGGATGCGCGCGAGAAGCACCGCTTCGACAACCTGGCTACCGCCGAAGCGAAGGGAAAGGCGTTTGCCACAGCCGCCGGCGCGAACAACCTCGCCGGCCTGCGCGCCATGAGCGCCGAAGCGTTGCAGAAGCCGGCCTGGCTGCCGCGCACGTTCGTCGACGGCCACCTGCTGCGCGAAGACCTCACCACGACCTACCGCGGGCAGCGCCAGAACGACGTGCCGCTGCTGGTCGGCTGGAACGCCGAGGAAGGCAAGGACCTGGCACCCGAGATCCTCGGCACGGACAGGTTCACCGTCGCCAGCCATCGCGACCTGATGACGAAGCTGCTGGGCCATCCACCCCCGGCCGCCGTGCTGGCCGCCTATCCCGGCACCACCGATACGCAGGCCAGGGCATCGATCGACCGGCTGACCAACGACTGGTGGGGCTGGCGCATGGTGCATTGGGCGGGGCTGCAGGCGAAGCATGGCCGGTCGCCATCGTATGCCTACTTCTTTGCCCACCGCCCCGCGGAGCCGGCCACACCATGCGGTTATGGCTGCGGGGCAGGGCACGGGGCGGAAATCCAGTATGTGTTCGACAATTTGCACCTCGATGTGCGCGGCTGGACGGCGGCCGACCGGCAACTGGCGGCGCGGCTGGCGAAGACGTGGGTGGCGTTTGCCCGCACGGGCAAGCCGGATGTGGATGGCTTGCCGGCGTGGCCGGCGTTCGATGGAAGCAACGGCACGATATTGCGCATCGGCGGAATTGGAGACATGGCCCTGCCGGACTTTTCGCTTTTTTCGCGGCGCGAACCTTGATCCTGATGACAGAGCATCGATGGATTGCCGGTCAGCCTGCACAGGCAGCTGGCCCACAAGGATCTCGCACCCCTGTTTTCAGTGCTTTTCCGTCGCCGGCCGGCTGGCCCGGCGGCAGCGCTCCGAACAGTACTTGACTTGGTCCCAGTCGCGCTCCCACTTCTTGCGCCAGCTGAAGGGAAGCTGGCAATGGGCGCACAGCTTGGACGGGAGCTCGGATTTCTTGCGCATCTTCATGGCAGCTGTCCGCTCGCTTACCAGGGCAGTTCCGCGCCGTTGTACGACCGGAAGGAGCCGCTGTCGGCCGGCGTCAGCGTGTCGAGGACCCGCAGCATGTCGGTGGCGGCGTCCCGTGCCTGTCGCCCAATGGTCTCGCCACGAAAGGGTTGCGACAGGCGCGAGTTGACGGTGCCCGGGTGCAGTGCCACCAGCACGCTGTTCTTCTGGTTGCGGGCGACTTCGATGGCGGCTGTCCTGACGAGCATGTTGAGGGCAGCCTTGGAGGCACGATAGCTGTACCACCCGCCCAGCCGGTTGTCGCCGATGCTGCCCACCTTTGCCGACAGCAGGGCCATGATGGCGCGCTCGCCCGCCAGCAGCGGCGCGAAATGGCGCAGTACCAGCGCGGGGCCGAAGGTATTTGCCTGGAACGTTGCCTGCATCTGCAGGTAGTTCAGGTCGGCCAGCCGCTTCTCCGGCATGAATGCTTCGGTGTGCAGCAGGCCTGCCGCATTGATGATGAGGTGGTAACGCCGGCCGCCGTTGCCAAGAATCCGCGCCGCCTCGGCGACGCTGTGTTCGTCGGCGAAATCGATGGGCGGTGTCGAGTGGCGGTGCATGCCATCCACCGATGCGCAGCGTAGCGAATCCCTGAGCAGATCGACGAATGCCGTGCCGATCGTGCCCGAGGCGCCAATGACCAGGGCATGGAATTGGTCGGGAAGGCTGGTCATCATGATGTCGATGCTCCGTCGTGATCGGTTCGGGAAGACACCATTCTGCGCATCGTTGCGCGTCGACAACGCGCGCCCGAGTAGTCGCCTGGTGCCTTGGATCATATCCCGTGTCACGGCATGGGGTTGTTTCTTGATTCACCAGCCTCTTTTTGCGCCATGGGGAATTGCCTGATATGGAAACAAGGTTCACCTTGAGGGGGCTTCCATGGCAGCAAGCCTGCAATACGCGGATAGTGCGGGCAAGGTATTTGTCTCGGCCAGGTCTATCCGTTGAGCGCTGCCACCGAGCAGGCGAACCAGAAAACGGAACGCCTTCGGCATGCAAAGCTGAATCCGTTCAATCGCCCTGAGACAAGACCGTCCTACTGTCGCAACACGTACTGCGGAATCGAACTACCGAAACAAGGATTTTCAATCCTCTGCGCCAGTCACTGGGTTCGACAGCGCAAGGCGTGTGGCGGTGTCAGCGCAAGTAGCGCTTTCGCCCACATTGATGTATTGACAAAGCCGGGTAATGCCGGATACTGGGGTATCCCATCAGCAGGGCATCCCATGCAAACCTTACGAATCGGCAAGTTCATCTTGCAAGGCGGAATGGCGGTGACGCTCCTCCTGCAAGGATACGCATGGGCGGCCGGGCCCATTGACAAACAAGTGCAGGAACATGCCATGCAATCCACGCCGGCGGTCCTGGGCCTGATGGAAAAGCTTGTCAATATTGATTCGGGCACATCCAATGAAAAAGGGCTCGATCGGGTAGGCGGCCTCATTGCGGAAGAGGCGCGCAAACTCGGCATGCAGGTGGAATTCTCGGCTGCGGCAGCGCCGGCGGTAGGGAAGAATATTGTCGCCACTTTCAAAGGAACCGGCAGGGCGAAGATTCTCCTGATGACCCATATGGACACCGTGTTTGCAGACGGAACGGCCACGGCGCGTCCATTCCGCGTCCAGGGCGACCGTGCGTATGGCCCCGGCGTCATGGACGACAAGGGCGGCATTGCCATAGCGCTGCAGGCGATTCGAATTTTGCAGCAAACGAAATTCAACAACTTTGCACGCGTCACCTTGTTCGTCAACACCAATGAAGAGACTTTTTCCAAAGGCTCGCGCAGCCTGATCGAGTCGCTTGCCAGGCAGCACGATGTCGTACTGAGCATGGAGCCGGGCCGCGCCGCCGATGGGGTAGTCGTCTGGCGCAAAGGATCGGCTGACCTGGCCATCGACGTCAAAGGCAAGGCGTCCCATGCGGGCGTGGCGCCGGAAGCGGGCCGAAATGCGGCCATGGAGGCAGCCCACCAGATGTTGCAAATGGCGGCTCTCGGCGATCCTGCCAAGCAGACCACAGTGAACTTCACGGTATTCAAGGCCGGCGACCGTGCCAACGTTATCCCGGAGGCCGCCCGGGTCCAGGGCGACATGCGGGCTACCCAGGCCGACGAATTCGATCGCGTCGAGAAAGAGATGGCGCGCATCGCCGCGAAAAAGCTGATCGCCGGAACCGAGGTAACAACCAGCCTCATGCGCGGCATGGCGCCGATGCCGGTCAATCCGCGCACGGACGCGCTGGCCGCACGGGCGCAGGCGGTGTACGCGGAACTGGGCATGACCCTCCGTCTTGAAGGCTCGGGCGGTGCTGCCGACGCGAATTACTCGGCAGCACTAGGCGTGCCCACCATTGACGGCTTCGGCATCGTCGGCGGTGGCATCCACACCGATGAAGAGTACGCAGAGATCAAGAGTATTCCGCCGCGTCTCTACCTGCTGGTTCGCATGATCATGGAACTGGCCGCCAAGCCGTAGGCTGAAAAGCAAAACGCCAACCTACAGGGGTTGGCGTTCTGTTCGACACTAATCTTGGTGGCCCGGGGCGGAATCGAACCACCGACACAAGGATTTTCAATCCTCTGCTCTACCAACTGAGCTACCAGGCCAAGGCGCGCAATTATAGCAGCCCTGTTGCGCGTTTGCCTAGCCCCTTTTGCGGGCGGCGCTCATCCGTTGACCCGCCAGCCGGCATGGGTGTACTTTGGGCATTTGGCCGGGAGCCGCGATGCCCATCAATTATGCCCGCCGCCTCACGGGTCACCAGCGCGAGGCCGGTGGCAACCGCCAGCTCGGCATGGTGCTCGCGTTTGTCGCTGGTGCCGCCAATGCGGGCGGTTTCATTGCCGTGCGCCAGTACACGTCGCACATGACGGGCATCGTATCGGCAATGGCCGACGATATGGCCGTTGGCGCCTTCGACGTTGCCACCGCGGGGCTGGGCGCGCTGGTGGCATTCGTGGCCGGCGCCGCCTGCTGCGCGCTCATCGTCAACTATGGCCGGCGGCAGGCGCTGCACAGCGTGTATGCGCTGCCGCTGCTGCTCGAGGCGATGCTGCTGCTGTCGTTCGGTGTGCTGGGCACGTGGCTGGCTTCCGTGGAGGTGCTGATCGTGCCGGCCACCATCGCGCTGCTGTGCTTCATGATGGGGTTGCAGAACGCCGTGATCACGAAGCTGTCGAACGCCGAAATCCGCACCACGCACATCACCGGCGTCATGACGGATATCGGCATCGAACTGGGCAAGGCGCTGTATCCGAACCGCGATGCCCGGGCTGCCCCCGTCGTTGCCAACAGGCCGCGCCTCGGGCTGCTCGCCATGCTGGCGCTGTGCTTCTTCGTTGGCGGCATCGCGGGCGCGGCAGGATTTACACGCCTTGGCTACGCGGCCACGGTGCCGCTGGCCATGGTGCTCGTGGTACTGGCGATCGTGCCCGTGGTGGATGATCTGCGCCGGCCGCGCATGCGCTAGTTTCAACGGGTGCCGGACACGGAGCCTGCACGGCTTTTCAGCACCCGCCCGCCGGCATCGAACAGCACCAGGTACTCGGGCTTGCCGTCGGCCCGGCGGTCATCCAGGCGGGGATACAGCCATGCCTCGCGCCCATCGCGGAACGCCACCGCCGTGGCGAGGCCGAGAGCGGCACGCACCTGCTCGCGCGTGTGGCCCGGTTCGACGCCGGGCGCGTTGGGCGCACCGGCCGGCGACGGGTCGTCCATCGTTTCGAACGACAGCAGCGTGTCGTCCGGCCACGCGCGGTCCCAGATGGGCGCGTGGTAGCTGCGGTCGAGAAGCACCTGGCAATCGCAGTAGGCCAGGTCCGGCCCCTGCACGCGGCCGCCGGCGTACAGGAAGCGCAGCGGTGCCGGCGTGGCATGGCCGCGCGCGTGCAGGGTGACTGCAAATACCGGGCGGTCGGTGAAGAACAGGTAGCGGCCGTCCGGGTCTTCGCATACCTTGTCCGGATTCGCCAGCAGGTCGCCCAGCCAGGCGAACAGGTGGGCATTGTTCGAGACCAGTCCCGCCTCCATGCCGACCCGGCATTCCAGGCGCAGGTCGCCCAGGCGGCGCATGCCTTCGGGCACGCCCGGGCTGCGCACGTCCGCACGCCACGTCATGCTCGCTGTGCGGCGGTTCGCCACGAGCGCCGCGTCCTCGCGCCATGCGCGCTCGTTCCGTTCCAGCGTGAAGCCATTGTCCGCGCTCACGGGCACCGGCAGGGCCAGCGTGTCGCCCACCACCTTCATCTCGATGCCTTCCATGCGCGTTTCCGGCAGCCGGGGCAGGAGGCGGAAGCGCAGCGAGGCACCCGGCGCCAATGCCGGTGCCTCGCGCGCGAAGCGGTCCATGCCGCGCAGCATGCGGCGGTAGGATTTGTCGACCGGATCGCGCGTTGCCGTGACCGCAACGCTGGGAACCGTTGGTGCCACGGACTGAGGCGCAGGCTGCGCCGCGGATTGTGCCGCCAGCGGCGCGGCAAGCGTGCACCCCATGCCGAACAGGGCCAGGAACACCGGCCTGCATGCCAGGATGTTAATAGATCGCAACATGAAAGCCTCCCTGTCCTGAACAGCACGATGCTACGCGCGGCCAGTCCTTGTCTTCGCACGGTTGGCGTTACAATCGCGGGACAATAACGTCAGTGAAAACACGATGAGCGATAACTCAGCCCCTGGTTCGTCGCTGCCTGCCCCGGGGCCCGCATCCACGCCAGTCTCCACCAAGCCGGCCCTGCCCGATTTCCAGCAGCGCTACGAACTGCTGGTGGCCAGCATCAGCGATTATGCGATCTACATGCTGGATTCGGAAGGCTACGTCAGCAGCTGGAACGCCGGCGCCGAGCGTTTCAAGGGATACAAGGCCGGCGAAATCATGGGGGCGCATTTTTCCCGTTTCTACACCGACGAAGACCGCGCCGCCGGCCTGCCCGAGCGGGCATTGTCCGCAGCGCGCGATGACGGCCGTTTCGAAGGTGAGGGCTGGCGCGTGCGCAACGATGGCACGCGCTTCTGGGCCAACGTCGTCATCGACCCGATCCGCAATGCCGAGGGTGTCCTCGTGGGATTCGCGAAGATCACGCGCGACATCACCGACCGCCGCGCCGCCCAGGAAGCGCTGCGGCAGAGCGAGCAGCATTTCCGCCTGCTGGTGCAGGGCGTGACCGACTATGCGATCTACATGCTGTCGCCGCAGGGCGAGATCACCAACTGGAACGTGGGGGCGCAGCGCATCAAGGGGTACACCGAGGAAGAGGTGCTGGGCACCCATTTCAGCCGCTTCTTCACCGACGAGGACCGCGCCGCCGGCGTGCCGCAGCGGGCGCTGGAAACGGCCGCCCGCGAAGGCCGCTTCGAAAGCGAAGGCTGGCGCATGCGCCGCGACGGTACCCGCTTCTTTGCCCATGCCGTGCTCGATGCCATCCACGACGAAACCGGCGAGCTGATTGGCTTCGCCAAGATCACGCGCGACGTGACGGAGCAGCGTGCCACCGCCGAATCGCTCGAGCAAACACGCAATGCGCTGTTCCAGGCGCAGAAGATGGAGGCGATCGGCCAGCTCACCGGCGGTGTCGCGCACGACTTCAACAACCTGCTGGCCGTGCTGTCATCCGGTGTCGACATCATGCATGCGCAGAGCCCTGGCACCACCACCCTCCGGGTTCTGGACAGCATGCGCCGTGCGATCGACCGCGGCGCGCTGCTCACGCAGCAGCTGTTGTCGTTCGCGCGCCAGCAGCCGCTGTCCGCGGCGCTGCACCAGGCAAATGCGCTGATCGGCAGTTTCGAGCAGGTGCTGCGGCGCGCCAGCGGCCCGCAGGTATCGTTCGTGTTCGACCTGGCGCCGCGGCTGGCGAGCATCGTCGTCGACGAAGCCCGCTTCGAGGCCACGCTGCTGAACCTCGTCGTCAACGCGCGCGATGCCATGCCGGGCGGCGGGTCGCTGTCGCTGGAAACGCGCAACGTGCGGTTGCGCGACAACGAAGTGGGCACGCTGCCGGCCGGCGAGTATGTGCGCGTGACGGTGCGCGACAGCGGCACCGGCATGACGCCCGAAGTAGTGCAGCGTGCCTTCGAGCCGTTCTTCACCACGAAGCCGGTCGGCAAGGGCACAGGCCTGGGCCTGTCGCAGGTGTACGGCTTCATCACGCAATCGGGCGGCGACGTACAGATCCGCACCGAGCTCGGCAAGGGGACGGCGATCAGCCTGTACCTGCCCGCGCACGAGAACGCCGACCAGTCCGATGCCGACTTGCAGGAGCATGCCGAGCGCGTGTTGATCGTGGAAGACGACCAGCTGGTGATGGCCGTGGCCTGCGACCTGTTCGAGACGATGGGCTACCAGGTGCAGACCGCGCCGGATGGCGTGGCCGCGCTGCGCCTGCTGGAACAGCATGGCTCGGAGGCGGGCGTGGACGTGCTGTTCACCGACCTGATGATGCCGAACGGGGTCACGGGGCTGCAACTGGCTCGCGTGGTGCGCGAGCGCTGGCCGCACGTGAAGATCATCATCGCTTCCGGCTATCCGCAACAGGCACTGCAGGGTGAACCGGCCGACCTGTCCGAGTTCGATTTCGTCGGCAAGCCCTACCGGCTGGCCGACCTGGCGCGGCACCTGCGCGCGCCGGGTTGATCGAGAAGAATGCCGAAAACGCCGTGAAAAAAACGGCCCCGTCGAACGGGGCCGTTTTACATGGCACTGCACCCCGTGGGGTGCATCGGCTTGTTGCCCGAACCTCGGTCAAATGGCGCCGTAATGTGCCTCCTGGGCGGCACCCACGTGCGTGTCGCCCTGGCGCCGCACTTCTTCCACCGCCTTCAGGTAGCGTGCCAGCGCATCGTCGAGCGTTGGCATCAGCTTGCCCCGTTCGCTGCCCAGCGCAGAGTAGCGCGGCTGCGGCGCCTGGCCTTCCAGCGCGGTGGCCGGCTGTGCATCGACCAGCGATTCCGGCAGCCCCGCCAGTGTGCACACACGGCGCGCCAGGTCGGCCCACGACACCGCCTCGCCGTTCGACAGGTGCCAGATACCGCACTCATGGTCGATCAGCAGGTCCAGGCAGGTCTGCACCAGGTCGGGCACGTAGGTGGGCGACACCACCAGGTCGCTGGCGGCCGTGAAGGTGCGGCCTTCCTGTAGCGCCTGCAGTGCCAGCGTGACGAAGTTGTGGCGGTCCCACGGGCCGAAGAACGCGCTGGTGCGCACCATCAGCACGTGCGGGTTCACGGCCAGCACGCGGCGTTCCGCTTCGGCCTTGCTCTGGCCATACACGTTCAGCGGCGCGACCGGATCGCTTTCCACATAGGCGCCGCCCTTGGAGCCGTCGAACACCAGGTCGCTGGAGAAGCTCAGCAGCCGGATATCGTGGCGCCCGCAGGCATTGGCCAGCACCACCGGCCCGTGCGCATTCTCGCGCAGGCAGCGGTCCGATTCCTGCTCGGCATCGTGCACCCGCACGTAGCCGCCGGCATTGATGATCGCCCATGGCCGGTGCTTGCGGATTGCCGCTTCCACCGAGGCGGGGTCGGCGATATCCATTTCCTGCCGCGTCAGCACCTTGAACGCCAGGTTGCGCTCCTCGCAGATGCGGGCGAACGCGCTGCCCAGCGTGCCGGTGGCACCGCTGATGAGGATCGGCTGCACCGGACGGTTCACGCCGTTGCGTTCGGCCGGCAGCGCCGCCACGGTGGCGCTGGTGGCCACCGGCGGGCACAGAAAGCGGCCCGGCCGGCGCCACCAGCCCAGCCCCTGCAGCACCGGCGCCGACGGCGTGCGGCCGCTCGCCAGTTCACGCATCAGCCGTGCCAGCGCCGTGGGGCGCGGTTCCGGCGAGCGCAGGTCGTAGGCGCCGTTCTCGTAATAGCCGCGGCACTCCGTGACCAGGCAATTCCAGTCGTAGGAGCCGAGCAGCGACCAGACGGTAACGGCGCGCATGTCCGCGCCCTTGCGGCGCACGTCATGCGCGGCGTTCCACACCTCGTACAGCCAGCGCAGTTGATCTTCCCGATTGGCATCGATATGCGCTTCGGTCACGGCCATCGGCAGGCCATAGCGCTCCCATGTTTCTTCCAGCAGCGGGCCGATGCCCGGGGTGGGCGTGGCGAGCGCACGGGCCGTTTCGATGTCGGCGAAACCATGCGGGCCCACGTACTGGGCCGGGTAGCGGTCGCCCCGGTGGTCGAGCCAGCGCTCGCTGGTGATGTAGTAGTTCAGGCCCATCACATCCGGCGGGCAGGGGTTGTCGCGGAACCACAGCACGTCCTCGGCGGGGATGCCGCTTTTGAGGAAGTAGTTGAACAGCGCGTGCTCTTCATCGACCATGCCGCACAACAGGTCCCACGCCAGCCAGCGCCGCTCGTTGTAGAAGTCGGCCCATTCGGCCATCTCGGGCGTGCTGTAGGTCTTGCCCAGGTCGTCCGTCTGCACCAGCTTGGCGTTCGGGTTGACCTCGCGGATCGCCCGCATCGACAGCACCACGCCCTTGCACTGGTTGATCAGCGCCTGCAGGAACGTGAGGTCGTCGCGGCCGTGCGGGTACCACACGCCGTACAGGCCGGCAAAGCGCGCCGTGGTGCAGGGTTCGTTGACGGGGGTGTAGTACTCGACCCAGGGAAAGCGGCGTGCCACCGCGCCGGCGAATTCGGCCAGCCTGGGGCCGAATTCGGGATCGACGAGGCTGGTGTCGCGAGGGCCGCTACCGTGGTGCACGAGGCCCACGATGGGGTTCACGCCCAGGTCGCGCAGCGCCGGCAGGCGCTCGTCGGCCCATGTCCAGTCGGCCTGCTCGATGCCGTCGGGAGCGGTCAGCTCCCACAGCACGGGATAGCGGATGGCCGTGATGCCCAGCGCCGCAAAGCGGTCCAGGTCGCTGATCCGCTGGCCGTGCCCGTTCTGATCCATCTGGCTGAAATATTGATCGCGCACGCGGTTGACCGTTCCTTCCAGTCCGCCCCAAAGCTCGATCGCCCGTGTTTGGATTGCGTCATCTTTTTTCATATGGTTGGTGAGCTAGTCGAACGAGCGACAAAGTATGGCGAAAAAATCCAAACGCTGTCGCCGTATTGCCGGGCGTCATTGAACAGGTTGCAGAGCCAATGCCGAGCCTTTCCGGTGCCCTCGTGTGCGCGCTCGCACAGGGTGCTTCGGTACACTCTCGCGAGCGAAAAGGAGAGTACATGCGTTACGTTTGGTGGGGCAATCCGATCCAGGAGTGGGCAACGGCGCTGGCCGTGGCGTTTGCCGCGGCGGTAGTGATGATCCTCGTACGGACATTCCTCATCCACCGGCTCGAGGCCGTGGCCGAGCGCACCGAAACGCGGGTCGACGACTGGTTCCTGCGCATGCTGCGCAATACCTACAGCCTGTCCATCGTGATCCTGGCCCTGTACCTGGGGTCGCTGATGCTGGAATTCTCGAAGAAATACGAAGTCTCGCTATGGCGCGTTACCGTCACGGCACTGCTGCTGCAGGTCGCGATCTGGGCCGACACCGGCGTGCGCGTCTGGCGGCGGCGCTACCGGCAGGCCGCCATCGGCGGTGCCGACAGCACGGCCGGTGTGGCATCGACCGCGATCATCGACTTCATCCTGCGCCTGTTCGTGTGGGTCGTGTTCATGCTGATGATCCTGGATAACCTGGGCTTCAACATCACGACCCTGGTGGCCAGCCTGGGTATCGGCGGCATCGCGGTGGCGCTGGCGGTGCAGAACATCCTCGGCGACCTGCTGGCCTCGCTGTCGATCGTGCTGGACAAACCTTTCGTGGTGGGCGACTTCATCATCGTCGGCGAATACCTGGGTACCGTCGAATACATCGGCCTGAAGACGACGCGGCTGCGCGGCCTCGGTGGCGACCAGGTCATCTTCGCCAACGGCGACATGCTCAAGTCGCGCATCGCCAACCAGACCCGCATGTTCTCGCGGCGTGTCGCCTTCATGATCCGGGTGCGCTACGGCACGCCGCCGGAGCAGTTGGCCGCCATCCCGGCGATGATCAAGGAGATTATCGAACGGCAGGAGGAAACTGCGTCGTTCGAACGGGCGCACTTGCGCAACCTGAGCCAGTGGGCAGTGGAATTCGAGGTGGTGTACTGGATCAAGACCGCGGATTATTTCGTGTTCATGGATACCAACCAGGCCGTGCTGCTCGACGTGTTGCGCGGGCTGGCGGAGCAGGGTATCGACATTGCCTTCCCCACCCAGCTCAATGTGCGGCCCACGGACGTTTACAGCGCACAGGAAGCTGCCCTAAACTGGCCTGTTTCCGGGAAAGGAGCAGGCGCATGAAGAAACTGGTGGCGGGGGGATTCGCGATGATGATCGCCGGCGGCGCGCTGGCCGCCTCGGTGCAGGACGTGGCGGAGCGTTATCGCAAGCTGGTGCTGGCCGTGGGCCAGCATGATGCGAGCTATGTCGACGCGTATTACGGCCCGCCGGCCCTGCAGGCGCAGGCGGCAAAGGACAAGCGCAGCCTGGCCGCGATCCGCAGGGATGCCGCGGGCGCGCTGGGCGACCTGGCCGGCAAGCGCGGTGCCAATCCGGACGAGGTGCTGCGCATCGCCTTCCTGCGCAAGCAATTGAAGGCATTGGGTGCCCGCGTGGACATGCTGGATGGTAAAAAATTCGGCTTCGACGAGGAAACGGCTTTGCTGTACGACGCCGTCACGCCGCACCATGACCGTGCTTACTACGAGGCGCTGCTGAAGAAAATCGATGCGCTGGTGCCGGGCGAAGGCCCGCTGCCGCAGCGCGTGCAGGCGTTCCGCGCCCGCTTCGCCATCCCGAAGGACAAGCTCAAACCCGTCTTCGACGCGGCGATCGCCGCCTGCCGCGAACGCACGGCGCCGCACCTGGCGCTGCCGCCAGACGAAAGCTTCGTGATGGAGTTCGTGACCGGCAAGCCGTGGTCCGGCTACAACTGGTACAAGGGCGACGCGCACAGCCTCATCCAGATCAATACCGAATTCCCCATCTACATCGAGCGCGCCGTGGACCTGGGCTGCCACGAGGGCTATCCCGGCCACCACGTCTACAACGCGCTGCTGGAACAGCACCTGGTCAAGGACCGCAACTGGGTCGAGTTCAGCGTCTACCCGCTGTATTCGCCCATGTCGCTGATCGCCGAGGGCAGCGCCAACTACGGCATCGAGATGGCTTTCCCGGACGAGGAGCGGCTGGCCTTCGAGCGCGACGTGCTGTATCCGCTCGCCGGTATCGATACTGCCCTGGCGGGGCAGTACGCCGCGCTGCAAAAGCTGCTGGCGCAGCTGTCCTATGCCGACAACGACAATGCGATGCACTACCTGGAAGGGCGCTTCACGCGCGAGCAGGCCGTCGAATGGCTCGTCAACGTGGCGCTGTACCCGCCCGAAAAGGCCGGCCAGCGCGTGCAGTTCTACGACGCGCTGCGCGGCTACGTGATCAACTACAACCTGGGCAAGGACCTGGTGAAGGCGTGGGTCGAAAAGCAGGTCACATCCACCGACCCGCAGCAGGCGCGGGCACAGCGGTGGGCCGCGTTCAAGCAGCTGCTGTCATCCCCGCGGCTGGCCAGCGACCTGCGGTAAAAGTTGCTTGAAAAATGGGGACGTACCCCATTTTTCAGGAAATATTGCTCAAAACCCGGGACGGACCCTGTTTTTAAGGAAATTTCCTTAAAAACAGGGTCCGTCCCCTATTTTTTACATCGCTGATTTTCAGCCGCCGGCAGCAGCAAGGGCGATGCTCTGGGCGCTGGCGGGGTCGAAGTCCCGCAGCGCATCGACCAGCTCGGCCACCGAGGTGCCGGTGGCGAACAGCATCACGTCGCCCGGCTGGCAGCGGGTGAGGGCGAGGCGCAGGGCGGCGCCGGAATCGAGTTCCAGGTGCACGCGGGTGGAAGCGCGGATCGCGCCGGCGGCCATCAGCGCCGCGCGCTCGCCCGGCCGGCGGCCGCGGTGTTCGGAGGGCGATTCGTAGACGATCACTTCGTCGAATGCGCCACCGCAGGTTTCGCCCACCAGCGCCAGGTCGTCGTCGCGGCGGTCGCCCGGCGCGGTGATCACGGCCACCGTGCGCCGCGTGCTCATGCTGCGCGCGGTCTGCCCCAGTGCCGCGTAGGCGGCCGGGTTGTGCGCGTAGTCGACCACCACCTTCACGCCGCGCACGTCATAGACATTGGTGCGCAGCGGATTGCCCACGTTGTCGGACACGAACGATGCCAGGCCGTCGGCGATCTGCCCGATCTCCAGGCCGGCGGCCAGCATCGCGGCACCGGCCGCCAGTGCGTTGGCGATGTTGTGGCGCGCGCAGCCGTCCAGCGCGGACGGCATCTCCTCGGCCCACAGGATACGGTGGCGGCGCGTGCCGTCGGCCAGGATCAGCGCGCCGTCCTGCAGGTAGGCGGCGCGGCCGCCGCTCTCCAGGTGGCGCAGCAGCACGGCGTTCTCGGGATCGCAGCTGAAGTACAGCCGCTCCACATGCTCTTCCAGCTCGCCCGCCATGGCCACGCAATACGTATCCTGGGCATTGAGCACCACGGCGCGCGACGCGGACTTCGCCACCACCGCCTTCACGCGGGCCAGGTCGTCCAGCGTGTTCACGCCGTCCAGCCCCAGGTGATCGTGCGACACGTTCAGCACCACCGCCACGTCGCAGCGGTCGAACGCCAGGCCGCGCTTCAGGATGCCGCCGCGCGCCGTTTCCAGCACGGCGAAGTCCACGTTCGGATCGGTCAGCACGCTGCGCGCCGACCAGTAGCCGGCGCAGTCGCCCTTGCGGATGCACGTGCCGTCGATGAACACGCCCTCGGTGGTGGTACAGCCGGTGCGCACGCCGGCCTGGCGGATACTGTGCTCGAGCATCAGCGTGGTCGTCGTCTTGCCGTTCGTGCCCGTCACGGCAATCACGGGAATGCGGCCGTCGCCCTTGCCGAACATGCCGTCGACGATCGCCTCGCCCGCGTTGCGCGGCGTGCCGGCGCTCGGGTACTGGTGCATGCGGATGCCGGGCGCGGCATTGACTTCGATGATCGCGCCGCCCTGTGCTTCGAGCGGCTGGGCGATGTCGGCGCAGACGATATCCAGCCCCGCCACATCGAGCCCGATTTTCTGCGCGGCGCGCACGCACAGCGCGCGGGTTTCCGGCGGCAGCAGGTCCGTCACGTCCTCGGCGGTGCCGCCGGTGGACAGGTTGGCGTTGCCGCGCAACTGCACCGGTATGCCGGCGCCCGGCACGCTGTCGAACGCGAGGCCTTGCTCGGCCAGCAGCGTTTCGGCATGGCCGTCGAGCGGGATCTTCGTCAGGATATTGGTGTGGCCTTCGCCGCGCGCCGGGTTCAGGTTTTCCCGTTCCACGAGTTGGCGCACGGTCGACGTGCCGTCGCCGGTAACGGCCGGCGGGCGGCGCAGCGCGGCGGCGGCCACGCGGCCGTCGGCTACCAGCACGCGGTAGTCATGGCCGGTCACGTAGCGCTCCACGATCACGCGGCGGCCGTGTTCGCGCGCCCGCTGGAATGCCACCGCCAGTTCTTCCGGCGTGGTGCAGCGGGTCGTCACGCCGCGGCCGTGGTTGCCGTCCAGCGGCTTCACGGTCACCGTGCAGCCGAGCCGGCGCGCGGCGCGCTGCGCCTGCTCCAGCGTGCGCACCGTCACGCCTTCCGGCACCGGCACGCCCGCTTCCTGCAGCAGCGCTTTGGTCAATTGCTTGTCGCTGGCGATGCCAACGGCGATATGGCCCGTATCGGCCGTGATCGTGGCCTGCAGCCGTTTCTGGCGCGCGCCCCAGCCCAGCAGGAACAGGTTGGCTTCCTCGGTCAGCCGCAGCACGGGAATGCCGCGCGCCTTCGCCGCCTTGACGATGGCGCCGGTGCTGGTGCCGATCGCATGGTCTTCCGCCGTTTCGCGCAGTGCCGCCAGGGTGTCGGCCAGCACGTACGCTTCGCCGCGCGCCAGCGCCGTCACCAGTGCAACGGCGGCGTCGAAAGCCTCGCCTACCACCTGTTCCAGTTCATAGGCGCAGACCACGCGGTAGATACCGCTATCCAAGTCGTCTGCCTTGTGCGTGCGGCCCGTATTGACGGTGGTGCCGGCCAGGCATTGCAGGGCCAGCGTCACGTGTTCCACCACGTGGGCCAGGTTCGTGCCCGATTGCAGCGTCTGCACGAAGCCGGCGTACTTGCCGACCGAGCAGCGGTGGTCGTACAGCGACGGCAGCAGTTCGAGCAGCCGGTCGTTGAAACCCGGCAGCGCATCGGTGCGGGCATCCTTCAGGTCGCCGGTATCGAGCACCGTCAGCAGGCATGGGTGGTGCGAATACAGGTTACGGCCGCGCAGCAGCCTTTGCTCGATGATGTTCATGACAACGGGTTCCTCTTGGTGAGATTGCTGATGAATTCTTGTATGGGCACGGGCGCCTCGCGCCCGATGTGCTTCAGCCGCGCCGAAGGTTTCGCGCCGGGCAGCAGGTAGCCGGAGCCGGCGGGCAGCACGTGCAGCTGTACGCCGATCAGTTCGGCCTGCTCGCCATCGCCGATGTCGGCGGCGTTGGTGATCATGGTGCGGCCATCGACGAGCGTGACACCGCCATCGCCGATCACTTCGACGCCCACGCCGCGTTCCACGACCAGCGCCGTGTCTTCGTCGATGCCCAGGCCGTACAGGTAGGGATTTTGCGCAATGAGGCTGAGCAGCCGGTTGATCCGGTGGCGCTGCGAAAAATGCTGGTCGATCACGATGTGCTGCACGAAGCCGAGCCCCGCACCCAGCGTGGCGGCGCCTTTTTCGGGCGCGTATTCGGCGCGACCGGAAGCAAGCATGTGGCCGGCCATGGCCGACGCGCCGGCACTGGTGCCTGCCACGCAGGCGCAGCGGCGCTTCAGCGCCTCGTGCAGCGCATGATCGACGGCGGTGCCGCCGATGGTGGCCATCAGGCGTTTCTGGTCGCCGCCGGTGATCAGGATCCCATCCGCGTGGGCGACGCGCTCCGCCACTGCGGGATCGTTCGCCTGTTCGCGGGTGGCCGTGTGCACGGTATCGCAGCGGGTCACGTCCAGCCGCGCCAGGGCTTCCCGGTAGGGGCGGGCCATCTCTTCCGGTTCCTCGCTGGCGCTGGTGAGCAGCACCACGCGTGGGTCGGGATGGCCCGGGCCGCCGGCGAGTTCGACGAAGCGGGCCAGTATCCGTTCCCGCCACTGGCGCTGCTCGTCGCCACCGATGATCAGCAGGCACCCGTCCTCTTCGGCAGGGAAAGTCATGGTCGTTCCTTGGTATGCCGGCTGTGCTGCCGCACCGCGGCAGTGCACCGGTGCGGGATGCGCCGCGCTGGTGCGGTCATGTTAAGTATTGGTGCAAGTATCGGTGGGCGACGGGGTGGTGGAACAGTGGTGTTCAACCCGTCGATTTGTAAGATTTGGATGACGCGGAAGTTACATACGTGTGACATTGCTAATTGTCGTGCGCAATAAACGCTTTCGCGTCGGCAATGAGAGAAAGGGGATGGCGATCCAGGTGAGATATTCGGGCGAGAGGTTGCCCCAGGTAATTGAATGCATGCACGCTTCCAACTAGAATAGTTGCAAGGTGCTTATATAAATTGAATAAATATAATAATTGGGAAAGCAATGTCCATTACCGCCGCGCGCGCCTTTCGCCAGCATGTCAACCGCATGAGTACCCTGCAGGCCGAAGTGGCGCCCTGCATCGGGGAGGGATTCATCGATTACGAGGAAATTGCGCGGCTCGGCAGCCGCAGCGGTTTCGATTTCACGGCGGGTGAGGCCAGGCAGGCATTCTCGGCGCCCGGCGAACTGTCCGATTTCGAAAAGGCGGTAGCCGCCAGTGCCTTGCTGGTCTGTGCGTGGAGAAAGGCAGCGCACCGCTGAAGCGCGGCGTGCGCGTCCGGTCAGGCGGCCTTGGCGCTGTGGGCCTGCCGGTCTTGCAGCAGTGCCAGCATGTCGGGCAGCGGCATCGGGCGGGCGAACAGGTAGCCCTGCATGCCGGGGCCACCGTGCGCGACCAGGAATTCGGCCTGGTCGGGCGTTTCCACGCCCTCGGCCACCACGCGCAGGCCCAGGTGCGCCGCCATCGCCAGGATCGATTGCACGATCGCGGTGCCGTTCACGTCGTCCGGCGTATCGTGGATGAAGCTGCGGTCGATCTTCAGTTCATACAGCGGCATGCGCTTCAGGTAGGCGAGGTTCGAATAGCCGGTGCCGAAGTCGTCGATCGAGAAGCGGATGCCCAGCTGCGCCAGTTCGTGCATGCGGGCGATCGTGTCGTCCAGGTTTTCGATCAGCATCCCTTCGGTGACTTCGAAGATCAGCTGCGAGGCCGGTGCGCCCGTTTCCAGCAGGATGGCGCGCACCTGCGCCACGAAATCGGGCTCGCGCAGCTGCGATGGGCTCACGTTCACCGACAACGGCAGCGCATGCCCGGCGGCGGAAAGGCGCAGCCACGCCAGGCAGGCCTGGCGCAGTGCCCAGTAGCCGAGCTTGACGATCAGGCCGCTGGCTTCGGCGGCCGGAATGAACACGTCCGGCGGCACCGACGTGCCGTCCGCGCGGCGCCAGCGCATCAGCAGTTCGGCGCCGACAGGCCGCTCGTCGCGGTCGACCTGCAACTGCACGTGCATCTGCAGTTCGCCGTTGGCCAGCGCCTGGCCGAGATCGCGCTCGATCATCAGGCGGCGTTCCACTTCGGCGCGCATCGTATCCTCGAACAGCGCCACGCCGTCGCGGCCGCCGGCCTTGGCGCGGTACATGGCGATGTCCGCCTCGCGCAGCAGGTCGTCGACGGTCTGGCCGGCGCGCGGCAGCAGCGTGACGCCGATGCTGGCCGTCGACTGGTAGGACTGGCCGCCGATCTCGAACGGCTGCGCCAGCGCCTCGCGGATGCGGGCGGCCATGGCCAGCGCGCCGCATGCGGCATCGCCACTGTTCGTGCCCAGGCCGGAGAGCAGCATCACGAACTCGTCGCCGCCCAGCCGGGCCACGGTGTCGGCCGGTCCGGCCAGCTGCGACAGGCGCTGCGCGGCGCCACGCAGCAGCCGGTCGCCAGTGGCGTGGCCGCGCGCATCGTTGACGTTCTTGAAGTTATCGAGGTCGATGAACATCACGGCCGCGTGCGGTGCGGCGGGGCCGGCGTCCAGCAGCCCTTGCAGGCGGTCCATCAGCAGGCGGCGGTTCGGCAGGCCGGTCAGCACGTCGTAGAACGCCAGCCGGTGGATCGCATCGGCCGACTTGCGGCGCTCCGTCACGTCGCGCCCGACCAGCACCCAGTGCGTGTTGACGCCTTCCTCGTCGGCGAACGGCACCATCTCCATCTCGACCCAGTAGGGTTCGCCGCCGCGCGTGTAGTTCACCAGCTCCACCGTGACCGCTTCGAGCTTGCGCATTGCCTGGACCACCCGCGCCACCTCTTCCTGGTCGGTTTCGGGGCCGTGCAGCATGCGCATGCTTTGCCCCAGCATCTGTTCGCGGGTGTAGCCGCTGCGCCGCAGCAGCGCATCGTTGACGAACACGATCGGCTGCTCCACGTTCGGCAGCGGATTGGCCTTGGCGATCATGACCATGTCGTTCAGGCGGGCCACCGCGGTGGACGTCAGCCGCAGTTCGGCGTTCACCGCCTGCAGCAGGCTGCGGCCTTCTTCCAGCGATCCGGTGAACGTGCGCAGGTCCGCCAGCGAGCGTGACAGCCGTTGCAGCAGCACGCTGCACGTCAGCGTCAGCAGCAGGCCGATGCACAGGTAGTTCAGCAGGATGACCAGCGTGGCGACCGGCGACTGGCCTGGTATGTCCGATACATACAGGTGCGCGTGCCCGGTCAGTGCCAGCGCGCCGACCGTGGCGCCGGACAGGACCAGCGCCACCAGCGCGGGGCCGGAGCCGAGCAGCACCGCGGCCAGTATCGGCGGCGCCAGCAGGTAGACCTGGCTGATCGGCCCTACGGTGAGCATCATCGCCACGCCGACGAGATAGAGGATCGCCAGGAAGTGGTACACGCGGACGCGGTACGACACGCTGCGCGCGCGCCACAGCGCCAGCAGCCAGGCCAGCGCGACGGTATCGACGACCACGATATTCCAGCGGCCGTGGTAGGCGGTGATGGCGATGCTCGGCAACGCCACGATCACGCCCAGTACGGCAACGATCGAAATCAGCAGCGTGAAGATCTGGAGGCGCCAGTGCGCGATGTCATTGAATGCCACGATACAGCCATGATGAGTTTCCTAGAGGAAATAGCATAGCGTGTGGTGCCGGGCAAGTCATCCATTAATTGACAGTGACAGGAACCAGATATCAACATTGTTGTGAGTTGCTCACAAAAGTGGCAAGGATGAAAACAGTTCGCGCCAGTTGGCGCATTAACGGTTCAATACCCGCACGTTGCTGATGGCCGGCGGTGCCGCCGAACGGTTTTGCAAGGTGTACACGAGCGAGAGCAGGGCAAGTGTCTGCACGCTGCGGTCCTCGACGCCGCCCGCGTTTGAAAAAGGCGCAACGCTGAAGTGCTTGTCGCGGTAGTCCACTGCGACCGCGGCGCCCGGCGCCGGCTGGCAGCATTGCATGCGAAACAAGTGAGCGATGCGTTCCTTGCCGATGCGGATCGCCACCGGATCGATGCGGGTAGCGTCCGATGCATTCTGGTAGCGGCTCAGTTCACCCAGGTAGTAGATCATCGACTGCGTGGAGCGCAGCACCAGCCTGGCTTCGGCGATGGCCGGGCCGGCATCGTCGCGTGGCGGGACGGCCTTGGGATTGGCGGCATTCCCGGCCGGACGGCGCTTGTCGCCCGGCCCGCCCACCGAGATCTGCAGTGTCGACAATGCCTTGCCGATCTGTTTCAGCGTATCGGCAACGGGCGGTTCACCGGTTGAAAGCGCCACGGCCGGTGCCAGGGCATCGCCATCGGCAGGGACCTCGACCGCGGCTTGCGCAGCCGGCGATACATTGCCGTCGATCGCGCAGTCGGCCGCGCCGGCAATGCCGGACTTGCCCGAGCCATAGGAGTCGAGCTTGACCCCGGCTTCCCGCACCACCTGTGCGAGCCGATAGTAACGCGCGGCGCCGGCCTTGCGCGCGTGCGGCCCACCAGCAAGCTCGTTGCCATCTGCATCGACTTCCACCGGCACCAGGCCGGCCGCCCTTGCCGCGGTGACGACGGCGATGTCCGCCAGTTTCGTGGCGGGGAAGGGCTCGCCCTGGAATTCATGGGAAGTCGATTCGGACAGCACGAGCCGGCAGCCGGCCACCACGTCGATGAGTGCACTGAATGCCGGGAACGTTTCGTTGCGCGGGCTGTTGACGAGGTTGTGCAGCAGGTTGCCGTGACTGTCATAGGTTTCGACCGCGCCCACGAACATGTACAGCAGCAGCGGCAACGGCCAGCCCTGGCTGGCGAAATACGCCATCAGCCGCGCATCCACCGGCGTGGTGAGGCCGTTCATGAATTCCTGCGACACGAGGCTCACGGTATCGACCGCCGACGCCGATTCGAGCGACGGGCGCAGCGCATAGTACGCCGGCGCCGCGCCGCCGAACGGGATGTCCAGCCCCACGAACGGGGTGCCGAGCCCGCCACCACCCGGCGTGGCGCGCACCGTGTTTACCTGTGTGAAATGCATGGGCATGCGTTCATGGGCACGGGCGATGTTCAGCACGAGGTAGGCGTTGTGCGCATCTTCCTGCACGATGTTCGACGTGATCGCGCTTTTCACCAGCGGGCCGGAACAGCCGGCCAGCAGCGCCGCGGCCGCGGCGGCAAGGGTTTTCCGCATCCTGCTTCCTCGTACGATGAACGAGGAAGCAGGCTAAGGCGCGCACAATTCAATGTCAATGAAATAACCTTGCTGCCTGCGCCCCCATGCGCGCGCTACAGCAGCGACAGCGCCGGCGGGCCATCCTTGCCCAGCCACGTGGTGTCGAAACGCTGCTGCGCCGCGGCCAGCGCGGCCTCGTCGCCGCGCTGCCGGTAGACTTCAATGAGGCCCCGCAGCGCCCAGCCGTTGCTCGGCGTGCGCGCCAGCGAAGCGCGGAACGTGCCCTCGGCCGCGTCGAGCCGTCCGGCGCGCAACTGCGCCGCGCCGAGCGACTGGCGCACCGGGTAGTACCAGTAGGGCGGCTCCGTGTAGGGCAGCGTGTCCTGCACGTCGACCGCTTCCTGGTAGGCCGCCATCGCCGCGGGCAGGTCGCCGCGCGCATCGGCTACGCGGCCGGTGGCCACGGCACGTGCCGTGCGCACGATGTCCCGCGCCGGTATGCCGGCCGCCTCGATCGCCTTGAAGTCCGCCGTGCGCTCCAGTGCCGACAGGGCGGCGATTTCCCGGTTCGCCGCCGCCTGCGCGCCCTTGCGGGCATGGCCGACGGCGCGCGCGTAATGCCACATTGCCTTCACCAGCACCAGGTCGTTGCCGGGGTCGGGCAGGGCCAGCAGCGTATCGGCGCTGGAGAACTGCACGTGCGAGAAGTAGGGCGCTGCCTTCACCGGCTGCATCATCGCGAATTCCTTCACGAGTTCCGCGGGCAGCGAGCGGTTCAGCTTGGCCGCCGCCTCCAGCGCGGTGCGGCTGTCGCCGCCCATCAGCGCCGACACCATCACGAAATGGATATTGTGCGGGTAGTAGGCGCCCTTGTACACGGCATCGCTGGCGGCATTGCCGAAGTAGGCTTCATCGGCCGCGATCGCGTCCAGGTTGGACTGCAGCGCTTCGCGGTACAGGCCCACCCGGTAATAGATGTGCGACGGCATGTGCACCAGGTGGCCCGCGCCGGGTGCCTGCGCCGCCAGCATGCGGGCAAAGGGCAACGCCCGTTCCGGGTGGCTCGATGCCTCCACCGCGTGGATGTAGTAGTGGGCCGCGCCCGGGTGCCGCGGATTGCGCTCCAGCACCCGTTCGAGCGCATCGACCAGCTCGGCCGTGCGGCCCTTCGGGCGGGTACCGGCGGCCTGCCAGTAATCCCAGGGCGCCAGGTCCATCAGCGATTCGGCGAACAGCACCTGCACCGTATCGTTGTTGGGGAAGGTGCGCGCCGCCTCCGTCATGGCCGCCGCGTAGGCCTTGTCCAGCGCCGCCCGGTCCGCCGTGGGCGAGGCCTCGTAGCGCCGCGCCACCGCGCGGATCAGTGCCTGCTCGACAGGCGTGCCCCGCGGCGCCAGTGCCAGGGCGGCCTGCGCCGCGGCGAACGCCGGCTCCACGGCCTGCGGGAACATCGGTGCATTGATGTTCGGGCCCAGCACGAGCGCCTCGCCCCACCAGCACATGGCGCAGGCCGGATCGATCGTGCGCGCCGCGCGGAATGCGCGGGCCGCTTCGGCATGGTTGAAGGCGAACGTGAGCCGCAGGCCCTGGTTGAAATACGCCTGCGCCTTCGGCTGCTTCGTGGTGACGGGCACGTTCAGCGTGCCCAGGTTGTCATAGAGCGGTGGCACGGCTTGCGCCGCTTGTGGTGCCGTTGCCCTAGCCGATGGCCGGAACGGCGCCGTTTCCGCCTGGGCCAGTACCAGCCCCTCCAGCAGCGGCGGACGGCCCGGCCGGGCCGGCATGCACGTGGGCGCGCCCGCCAGTACCGGGTCGAAGCCGCCGCGCCGTTCGGCCAGCGATGGCGGCCGCGGCCGCCAGGATCACTTTCGCTTTCATCGTCCCTCTCCCTTCGTTCAGTGCATTCGCGATTGGAACAACAGGAGCAGGGCGGGTTCCTGGTTTTGGAAGACGTCCTGTGTAGAATCAAATTAACGTGAATTAGCCGGGGTTGCAATGCCAAAGCTGGCCTGGGTAATCTTGCCGCTGGCGCTGTATGGCGCCTGGCTCGGCGTGGCGTTGCTGCGCGGCAGGGCACCGTCGCGCCATGTGCTGAACGTGCAGCTCAGCGTGCTGTTGATGGGCTACCTGCTCGCCACCGCCGGGCTGGGAATTTTCTGGGTGGCGAACCAGCAGCTGCCCGTGTTCGACTGGCATTACCTGTTCGGCTACGGCACGCTGGCCCTGGTGGCGCTGCATCTGTGGTTCAACCTGCCGGCCGTGTGGAGAACGTTGCGCGGCGGTGGCGGCCGCGCGGCGGCCCGGCCGGCATCCGCGCGGCGGCCCCTGCCGGCGCTGGCCATCGTGGCCATGCTGGCGCTCGCGGCCGGCTACCTGGCAGGCAAGGCACTCGCCCCCGCACCCGCCGCGGTGCCGGCTGCGACGGACGAGGGTCTGGCCGCCGTAGCGGCGTTTCACCGGCATTCGTCGCTGTCGCGTACCGGCGTGTTCGGCAGCGCGCCCGGCATCGACTGGGGCGATGCGCCGCCGCAATTCAAGCACTACGCAGACGCACCGCCGGTTCCGCTCGGCCATGCCACGGGCGCCGATGCCGCCCTGTCCGCGGCGCTGCGGGCGCCGGCACCCCGCAACGGGCCATTGCAACTGGCGGAACTGGGCACGCTGCTGCATCTGGCGGCCGGGATCACGCAGCGGCGCGGCGGCCAGGCGCTGCGCGCTGCGCCGTCGTCCGGCGGGCTGTTTCCCAGCGAACTGTACGTGGTGGCACGCCGGATCGGCGGGCTGGCACCCGGCCTGTATCACTACGATGCGGAGCATTCCAGGCTGGCACTGCTGGGCACGTTGCCCGGCAACGCGGGCGTTCCCTCGGCGCACGATGCCGATGCCGCCATCGTGCTGACGTCCATCTTCCACCGCACCGGCTACAAGTACCGCGAGCGGGCCTGGCGCTACGCGGTGGCCGATGCCGGCCACCTGCTGGAAAACCTGCGCGTGGCGGCGCATGCGGCCGGGTTGCGCGCCGTGCTGGCGCCGCGGTTCGACGAAGGCAGGCTGGCCGGTGCGCTGGCCATCGACGGCGTGCGCGAAGCACCGCTGGCCGTGATGGAACTGCGCAGCACGGCAGGTACCAGGGCGGAATCGACCCCGGCCGTGTTCGCTCCGGCGGCGGCTACGGCGGCCGGTCTGGGCGCCACGAGCCGGATACAGCAGGCCACGTCGCTGCAAGTGCCGGCAATGCACGGGGGCGGGCACATCGCCTTGCCCGCGCCGCAGCCATCGGCCATGCCGGCCGCCCGCGCGATCGCCGAGCGCCGCAGCAAGCGCCGCTTTACGGGAGACGCGGTGCCGCTGCCGGTGCTGGCGTCGATGCTGGCCGATCTGCGCCAGCCTGCGCAGCTGTCCGCCGCCATCGGCATCCACCTTGTCGTCAACCGCGTGCAGGGACTGGCGCCGGGCGTCTATCGCTACGTGCCCGGCCATGCGCTCGAACACCTGCGCCGCGGCGAATTCGCCGCGGCCGCCCGCTCGGCCGCGCTGGCGCAGGACGTGATCGGCGATGCCGCTGTCGTGCTGGTCCTCTCCGCCAACCGTCGCACGATGCTGGCCGAAGGCGCGCGCGGCTACCGGCATGGGTTCATCGAAGCGGGTCTCGTCGGCGAACGCTGGCTGCTGGGCGCCACCGCCCGGGGCCTCGGGGCCTGCCCGGTCGGCGCGTTCTACGACGATGAAGCGGCTACGCTGGTCGGCGTGGACGGGAAGCGCGATTGGGTGCTGCACTTTGCGGCGCTGGGCGTCGTCGCGCAATGACTGCTAGACTTGTCGCTTCCTTGCCGCTTCATTGCCGCCCCTTTCGCCATGTTCGACCTTCCGCCAACCGACGTCCACCTGCGCAGCTATGGCGCGCAGCGCGAGTCCGACCGCCATGCGTTCGCGCAGCTGGTGTTGCCGGTGGCTGGCGTCGTGCTGCTCGACATCGAGGGCAGGGAAGGGCGGCTCGATCCGCTGCATGGCGCGCTGGTGGCGCCGGGCGCGTGGCATGCGCAGTGCGGCGATGGCGCCAACCAGTCGATCGTGGTCGATATCGATGCGGGCAGCGAAGCGCTGGCACGGGGCGACTGGCAGCGGCTGCTGGAACGGCCGTTCACGCCGCTCGCCCCCGCCACGCGCAAGCTCATCGAATACATGGCGCTGATGACCGCCGGACGGCCCGCGCGCGCGGAACTCGTGCATGGCTGGATACCGCTGCTGCTGGACGCGCTGGCCGATGCGGCCCCGCAGCCCGCCTCGCGCCTTGCGGCATTGTGCGCGCGCATCGAGGCGGAGCCGGGCCGGCCGTGGACCACCGACACGATGGCGCGTGCAGCCGGCGTCAGCGTCAGCCGGCTGCATGCGCTGTTTCGCGAAGAGCTCGATGCCAGCCCGCATGCATGGCTGATGGCGCGGCGGCTCGACCGCGCTTGCGAATGGCTGGTCGCGGGCCGGCGCACCATCGCCGACGTGGCGCTGGCAGCCGGCTTTACCGACCAGAGCGCCCTGACGCGGGCCATGCGCACGGCGCTCGACACCACACCCGCCGCCTATCGCCGCGCCAGCCAGGAGAACGGCACAAAGAACCGCGAGGAAACGCCAAGAAAATAGCGTGGCCACCATCGACAATCCTGGTTTTCGGGAGAGTCGCATGGTCGAACAACACCGCCGCGGGGTCGCCGCGGGCATCGCGGCAGGTGCCGTCTGGGGGCTGATCTTCATTGCGCCGGAGCTGGCGCCCGGTTTCACCCCCATGCAGCTGTCCGCCGGCCGCTACCTCGCCTATGGCGTCATCGCCGCGTTGCTGCTCGCGCCTTCGTGGCGGGCCGTGACGGCGCGCCTTGGCGCGGCCGAGTGGCGCGCGCTGGCCGGCCTGGGCCTGGCCGGGAACATCGTCTATTACGTGCTGCTGGCCGCCGCCGTGCAATCGGGCGGCGTGGCGATGGCATCGCTCGTGATCGGGCTGGCGCCGATCGCCATCACGCTGGCCGGCAGCCGCGACCGGCATGCGGTGCCGCTGCGGCGGCTGGTGCCATCGCTGCTGCTGAGCGCTGCCGGCCTGGCCTGCATCGGCCGCGACGCGCTGGCCGGCCCCGGTTCGCTGGCCGGCCTGCTGTGCGCCCTCGGTGCACTGGTGTCCTGGACGCTGTACACGGTATGGAACAGCCGCGTGCTGGCGCGGGTCACCTCGGTGTCGGGCGGCCAGTGGAGCCTGCTGGTCGGCGTGGTGACGGGACTCGAGGCGCTGGTGCTGGCGGTGCCGGCGTTCGTGTGGGCCGAAGGGACGCACGAGGCGGCTGCATGGTGGCGCTTCATCGGCGTGGTCGGCGCCGTCGGCCTGCTGTGCTCCGTGTTCGCCAATACCCTGTGGAATTTTGCCAGCCGCGCGTTGCCGCTGGCGCTGACGGGCCAGATGATCGTGTTCGAGACGCTGTTCGGCCTGCTGTACGGCTTCCTGTGGGAAGGGCGCTGGCCAACGATGTACGAGAGCGCGGCGGTGGCGCTGCTGGTGGGCGGGGTGGTGTCATGCGCGGCCGCCCACCGGGAGGAGCGGCCTGGCCGGCGCGGGCAAGCCGCGCCGGACCCAGGCCTCGGCAGGATTTCTTAGCGGCTCTTCGCGCTGGCTTCGCGCAGCACGCGGAACTCGGAATCCTTGCCCCAGTTCGGCCAGGTGCGCGAATCGGCCAGATCGCGGCCCAGGCCGTACAGCAGTTCCAGGTCGCTGGCCATGCCGGTGAACGGCCACTTCGGATTCCACTCGTCGGCCGGCTGGTGGTAGCGGTCCTTCGTGTAGTTCTCTTCCTCGGCCTTGCCGGCCGCGGTGCCCCCGGCGATCCAGTCCTCGCCGGAGCCGAACGACAGTGCCGGCACGCCGCGCTTGGCGAACGGGAAGTGGTCGGAGCGGAAGAAGTAGCCCGCCTCCGGCTTCGGATCGGGGGCGTAGGCCTGGTTGCGCTGGCGTGCCTTGTCGACCAGCAGGTCGAGCAGGTCCAGCTTTGCGCTGCCCGAAATCGTGAAATTGCGCGCCGGGCCATGGGGGCTCAGCGCATCGACGTTGATCACGCCGACGGTCTTTTCCAGCGGGTACAGCGGATTGGCCGCATAGTACTCGGAACCCAGCAAACCCTTTTCTTCCGCCGTCACGGCCAGGAACACCACGCTGCGTTTCGGTGCGGGTGCCTTCGCGTAGGCGCGCGCCAGCTCGATCAGCGCGGCCATGCCGGTGCCATTGTCGACGGCGCCGTTGTAGATCTTGTCGCCCTTCGCATCGGGAGCGCCCACGCCCAGGTGGTCCCAGTGGCCGCTGTAGATGATGGTTTCGTCGGCGCGTTCGGCGCCCGGAATGAGCGCCACCACGTTGCGCGACTTGATCACCTGCGCATCGACCGCGTAGCGGGCCGACAGCGTCACGCCTTGCAACGGCACCGGCTTGAAATCGCGGCCTTGCGCGCTTTTCTTGACGGTGTCGAAATCGAGACCCGCGCGTTTGAACAGGTCGGCGGCCGCATCTCGCTGGATCCAGGCTTCCATCGGCGCATGCGATTTCGCCGGGTCCTTGCGCACGATGTCGTACATCACGTTCGTGTTCGAGTTCTTCACGGTGGCCCAGCCGTAGGAAGCCGGTGCCGTTTCATGCACGATGATCGTGCCCAGCGCCCCGCGACGCGCCATTTCCTCGAACTTGTAGGTCCAGCGGCCATAGTAGGTCATGGCCTTGCCGCCGAAATCGCCCGCGCCCGTTTCGAAGTCCGGATCGTTGATCAGCACGATGGCCAGCTTGCCCTTGAGGTCCTGGCCCTTGAAGTCGTCCCAGTTGCGCTCCGGCGCGGTCACGCCATAGCCGGCAAACACGAGTGGCGCGTTCTTGAAGTCGACCAGCGGCTTGCCGTTCATCGCCGCGCGCACGGCCATCTGCTCGCCCTGCGACCATGCCAGGGTATCCTTGCCCGCATGGACGGTGAGCGCCACAGGGCCCTGGATCTGGAAGCGGCCCAGCGGCACTTCCTGCGTCCAGGTGCGCTTGCCGCCGACGAGGTCGCCGCCCGGCTTCGCTCCGGCCGCCTTGAACTGTTCGACGAGGTAGTCGACGGTCTTGTTTTCGCCCGCGGTATGCGGTTCACGGCCTTCGAATGCGTCGGAAGACAGCACTTTCACGTGCTGGGACAGGCGTTGCGGGTCGAATGTCGGGGTGGCCGCATGCGCCGCGAACGCGGCCAGCAGCAGCGTGGCCAGCAGGGTTTTTTTCACTCGGGATCTCCTTGGGAAAAACAATGAAGCGTCAAGTATCGTCCGAATGGCGGCGGCGGTAAAGTGCCGCGAAAATACGCTGCGGCGCAGGCGCCTATGGCAGTTCGGGTTCCTTCGCGCCGGGTTCGCGCAGCACCGCCTTGTTGCGCAGGCCGATCCGGTCGTGCTCGAACGACTGCGCCAGTTCCTGCCGCGCCTCTTCCTCGATCGAGATCCTCTGCGATTCGTCGCGAAAGTGCGGGAACATGGTATCCAGCGTGGCCAGGTTGTGTTCGCGGAACCTGGTGCGCGCCAGACGGGCGCTGGCTTCGTCGATGCCCAGCTGGCGCATCGCGTGCTCGCCGATGCGCAGCGCCGCTTCGAAGGTTTCCCGCTCCACCAGGTCCACGCCCCGTTCGCGCAATTCGAACAGGTGCGTCACGTTGCGCGCCCGGCCGATCATCTTCAGGTGCGGGAAATGTTCGCGCACCAGATCGGCCAGCCGCAGGCTGGACTCCATGTCGTCGATCGCGTTGATCAGCAATACCGCCTTGTCCGCCTCGGCGGCGCGCAGCAGGTCCAGGCGCGTGGCGTCGCCGTAGAACACGCGCAGTCCGAAGCGGCGCAGCATGTCGATCAGGTCCGGGTCGTTGTCCAGCACCGTCATGCGGATGCCGGAGGCGGCCAGCATGCGGCCGGCGATCTGGCCCACGCGGCCGAAGCCGGCGATGATCACGCGCGCGCCATCGGGCTCGATGGTGTCGGCCGGCTTTGGCGGCACCGCGTACATTTTCCGGCTCGCCCATTCGGCCACCGTCATCGCCAGCGGCGTCAGCGCCATCGACACCGCCACCACCAGCACGAGCGTTTCGCGCCACGGCGCCGCGATCACGTTGGCGTCCTGCGCCACCGCGAGCACCACGAACGCGAATTCGCTGCCCTGGGCAAGCAGGCCGGCGAACGGCCAGCGCTGCACGGGCGCCACCGGCAGCGCTCTTGCCACCAATCCGAGCAGCAGCATCTTCAGCAGCACGTAGCCGACCGTCAGCACGGCGATGCGCACCGGGGCATCGGCCAGCAGGCCGAAATTGACGGACATGCCGACCGACGTGAAGAACAGCCCCAGCAGAAGGCCCTTGAACGGTTCCAGGTCTGTTTCCAGCGCCTTGCGGTATTCCGAGCCGGCCAGCAGCACGCCGGCCAGGAAGGCGCCCAGGCCCATCGACAGGTCGGCCAGTTCCATCAGGTGGGCGATGCCGAGCACCAACAGCAGCGCGAACGCGGTGAAGATCTCGCGCAGGTTCGTGCGGGCGATCAGCCGCAGTGCCGGGCGCATCACGTAGCGACCCGCCAGCAGCACGCAGGTCACGGCGCCGATCGCATACAGCCAGTTGAAACTCGAGCCGCCGCCGCCGCCCAGCAGCGGAATGATCACCAGCAGCGGGATCGCCGCCATGTCCTGGAACAGCAGGATCGCGAATGCCGCCTTGCCGGCCGGCGTGTTTTCCAGGTGGCGCTCGTTCATGTTCTGCACCGCGATCGCCGTCGACGACAGAGCCAGTGCGGCGCCCGCCACCAGTGCCCCGATCCACGGCATGCCGAGCAGCCATGCCGCCGCGCCGAGCGCGATGCCGCAGCCGGCCATCTGCAGCGCGCCGCCGCCCAGGACCAGCGTGCGCATCGACATCAGCTTGGCGGGCTGCAGCTCCAGCCCGATCAGGAACAGCATCAGCACCACGCCGATTTCCGCCACGTGGCCGATCGCTTCCACGTCGTGGATCAGGGCCAGGCCCCATGGCCCGATGATTGCGCCGCCGATCAGGTAGCCGAGCACGGAGCCGAGGCCGAGGCGCTGCGCCAGCGGCACGAGCAGCACGGCGGTAACGAGGAAGACGATGGGCGTGAGCAGCAGGTCGTGCATGGCGGGCAAGTCGCAGTTGAAGATAGTGCAATGGTACGTCTTCCACCACCATGGATGGCGCTTTTGCTATGCTGCGGTGTTCAATGAATTTCGGAGTGGAAGATGGTCTCGTTGCAGGAACAACTGATGAAGGCCGGCCTGGTCGACAAGAAAAAGGCCGCCAAGGTCCAGCAGGACAAGAGCAAGCAAAAGAAGGACGAGCGCCGCACCGGCACGGTGACGGAGAACGAAGCGCGCGCGGCCGCGCTGGAAGCGCAGCGCCGCAACGCGGAACGGGCGCGCGAACTGAATGCGCAGCGCGACGCGGCGGCGCAGCAGAAGGCGGTCGCCGCGCAGATCACGCAGCTGGTGAAGCAGAACCGCCAGCCCCGGGGGAACGGCGACATCGCCTACAACTTCACCTATGGCACGAAGGTCGAGCGCATCCACGTGTCGGCCGCCGTGCGCGACCACCTGGTGGCCGGTCGCCTCGTGATCGTGGGGCAGGGCGAAACGTTCGAGCTCGTGCCGCGCGTGGTGGCGGACAAGATCGCCGAGCGCGACGCGGCACTCGTGGTACGCGTCAGCAAGCCCGTGACGCCTGCCGTGGAAGAGGACGATCCCTACGCCGACTACAAGATTCCCGACGATTTCACCTGGTAATCACCGTCCGGCCACTGGCTGGCCGCCGCAATTGTGTCATTAAGGAAATTCAGTGTTGCATTTCTGCCGACAAGCCACGTACTCGCAATAAATATTAACATACGGAAACTAGTGGACTGCTACCATGTCATCTCAGGCTTCTCGGCCGCAAGGACAACATGGGTTCCCTCTTTCACCGTATCAGGAAGGCACTGGATGCGCGCGCGCTTCCGGCGGGCGTATTCGTCGCCGGCCTGATCGCATCCGCGTATGCCGGCGTGGCTTCGTTCGGCCATGCGGAGCGGGTGCAGGCGGCCGGACAGCAGGACGCCATCGAGGATTACCTGTACCTGCTGCGCCATCGGCTCGACCTGTACGCCGGCGCAAGCCGCGACCTGGCGGCGCTGTTCAGCGCATCCGATGCGATCGGCGCGGAGGAATTTGCCGCTTTCGTGGACGCCAGCGGGGCATTCGCGCGGCTGGGCGGTCTGCGCGCTTTCGGCTACGTGCCGCGCGTGCCGGCCGGGGAGGCGGCAAGTTTCGAAGCGCAGGTGGGGCGCCGGTTCCCCGGTTACCGCATCACCGAGCGCCGCCCCGGCGCGCAAGACTATTACCCGTTGCTGTATGGCCGGCATGCATTCGACACGAAGCGGATGGATGCGTTGCGCGGGCTCGATTTTTCATCGCTCCCGGTGCGCTGGACAACGATGCAGCAAGCCGCGCGGCTCGGCGAACCCGTGGCGACGGGCCGCATGCCGGCCATGTTCGATCCGCGCCCCGAACCCGTGATCCAGCTGCTCACGCCGGTGCGCAGGCCGGGCGCCGTCCCGGCGTTTGGCGAGGAGGGCAAGCCTGCACCGAAAGGCTTTGTCTTCACGACCATCTATCTCCAGTCGCTGTTCCTCGGCTTCGACAAAGGCCGCATGGCGCGGCAGTTCGACCTGGAAGCTTACGACGGGACCGTCTCGCCCGGACACCTGGTGTTCGATGCCGACGACGTTTCCCATGCCACCGCTGCCGCCGGTATCCCCGGCCGGGGCCGGCTCGCGCAGCGGGCCGAGGTGCGTTTTGCCAACCGGACCTGGCTGATTCATTTCTACGCCAAGCCCGGACCGGCCGATTCGGCGCCGGCCCGCGCGGCGGCCCAGGCCGTTGCGGCCGGCATCCTGCTGTCGCTGTTCGCCGCCTGGGCGGTGGCGACATGGCCCCGCTATCGGGCGCGCCGGCGTGCCATGCACGATTTCAGCGAGCGCTTCGCGAGCTTCTTCGACCATCACCCGTTCGCCGTGTATGCGATCGACACGCAGCGGCGCTTCCTGCATGCCAACCGCCAGTTGCTGAAGGAACTGGGCGTCGAGCGGCACGCACTGATCGGCACGCAGGCCGATGCCTACGTCGGCATCGAAGACCGTGCCGACGTGGCGCGGCACCTGGACGAAGCGCTGGCCGGGCAGGCCGTGGCCTACACGACCCGCATCGCCGATGCGGCCGGCCGCATGGTGGACATGTCGATCGTGCTGATACCGATGAGTACCGGCGACGACGTCACCCACGTGCTGGGCTTTGCCGAGAACATCACCGGGCGCAAGGAGGCCGAACGGGCACTGTATGCGTCGCGGCAGATGCTGCAGCTCATCCTCGACAACATTCCGCAAAGCGTGTTCTGGAAAAACACCGGCAGCGTGTACGAGGGCGGCAACCGCGCACTGCTGGCGGATGCGGGGCTGGCCAGCGAGGCGGAGCTGGTAGGCAAGACGGATTTCGACCTGCACTGGCGCGACCAGGCGCCGCACTACCACCAGGTGGATGGCGAGGTGATGCGATCCGGCCTTGCGCGCATGCGCATGCAGGCACTGGACCGCAGCATCGACGGTACCGGGCGGTGGTTCGAGACCAGCAAGATTCCGTTGAAGGACGGCGCAGGCAACGTGACCGGCATACTGGCGGTGACCGAGGACATCACGGCGCGCAAGTACATGGAACAGGAACTGTTCCGCCGCGCCCACCACGATACGCTGACGGGCTTGCCGAACCGCGGCTTCTTCAACGGCCACCTGGAGCAGGCCGTCGCCCGTGCCCAGCGCCACGGCGCACTGGCGCTCATGTACTTCGACATCGACCGCTTCAAGGGCATCAACGACACGCATGGCCATGACGTGGGCGACGACGTGATCCGCATGTTCGCCGGCCGCGTGCGCGCCGTGGTGCGGGAAGCCGACTTCGTGGCGCGCCTGGGCGGCGACGAATTCGTGCTCGTCGCCGAGGGCCTGCAAGGCGCGCAGGCCGCCACCCTGATCGCGCAGAAGATCATCGCGGCGATGGCACCCCCGTTCCAGCTCGGCACCGCCACGCTGCCTGTGACCACCAGCATCGGCATCGCTTCGTTCGAGCCCGGCATGACGTCGCGCACGCTGATCCGCGCGGCCGACCAGGCGATGTACGACGCCAAGCGGTCGGGGCGGAACTGCTTCCGGCTCGCGCCGTCGGGGCAGGACCGGAGCGCGGCGTAGGCGAAAAAATGCCCGCGGTCTGCGGGCAGGTGGCAAAAAAAAGCCCGCGATACGCGGGCGGAAGCCTGCGGCACGCCATGGGCGCATGCCGCCAGGGGAAAGATGGTTGGCAGTCAGCCGATCACTTGGGCATCACGACCGTGTCGATCACGTGGATCACGCCATTGTCGGCCGCGATATCGGTCTTCGTCACGTTGGCCTTGTCGACCATGACCTTGCCGCCCTTGGCGGTCACGGTCAGGCTGGCACCTTCCACGGTCTTCACCGCGCCGGGCTTCACGTCCGCCGCCATCACCTTGCCCGGCACCACGTGGTAGGTCAGCACTTTGGTGAGCGCGGCCTTGTCCTTCAGCAGCGCATCCAGCTTGGCTTTCGGCACCTTGGCGAACGCTGCGTCGGTCGGCGCGAACACGGTGAACGGGCCCGGGCCCTTCAGCGTATCCACCAAGCCCGCAGCTTCCACCGCGGTGACCAGCGTATTGAACGTGCCGGCAGATTTGGCGGTATCGACGATATCGGCTGCATGTGCTGCGCTGAAAGCCATGCCGAAAGCTGCTGCGAAGAGGATCTTTTTCATTTTTACGCTCCTTGGGTCGAACTATGATTGAACCGCATTAGTGGCGGCGGGTGACGTAAATTTACGGTTCGCACGATTGAATGTACAGGGATTGTCGCGTTATTATGGGGACATTACTGGTTCAAGTGCGGTTCAATTATGGAAAATACTTCTCAACAAGCTTTGTATCGCAGCGGCGTGGCGGCGCGCCTCGCCGGCTTGAGCGTCGAGACGCTGCGCGTGTGGGAGCGCCGCTACGGCGTGTCGGACACGCTGCGCTCCGAGCGCGGCCAGCGCCTGTACACGGCCGGGCAGGTGCGCCGGCTCGGGCTGCTGAAACAACTGGTGGACAATGGCCATCCGATCGGCACGCTGGCCACGTTGCCGCTGGAACGACTGGAAGAGCTGGCGGGCGTGCGTGGCGATAACGGCGCCGTGCCACTGGCACTGGTGCGAGTGGCGCTCGTCGGGGAAACCCTGGCGCGGCGGATTGCCGCCACGGGCAATGGCCTGGAAGTGCAGCGGGTCGTCGCGCGCCTCGATGGCGATCTCGCCCCGTTGCAGGGCGCATCGGTGGACGTGCTGCTGGTGGAGCTGCCAGAACCCGACGAGACGATGGTGCCGCTGGTGGCCGCGGCGCGCGAGGCGGCAGGTGCCGCGGCGGTGGTGGTGCTGTACCGTTTCTGCGCCAGCGCCACGATCCGCGCGTTGCGCGCACAGGATTGCATGGTCGTGCGCATGCCGTCCGAGCTGGGTGAACTGGCGCAGCTGTGCCGTGCGGCGCTGGCGGGGCGGCAGTTGCCGTCCGTCGACCGCCCCGCCGGCATAGTCCCGGCGGTGCGTTTCGACGAAGCCGCGCTGGCCACGATCACCGCGGCGGGCAACCGTATCGCATGCGAATGCCCGCGCCACCTGTCCGACCTGTTGCTGATGGTGGGCAGCTTCGAGCGCTACAGCGCGCAATGCGTATCGCGCAGCGCGGCCGATGCGCAGCTGCACCGCGAACTGGGCCACGCCGCCGGCCTGGCGCGCAGCGTGCTCGAGACGGCGATGGAGCGGCTCGTGGTGGCGGAAGGCTTGCCGATGCCGGCACTGATTCCGCGGCGCTGATCTCTCTCCCGATTCCCGGGTGACTTTCCGGCGCGTGTCGGCTGCGCGCCACTACGTCACCTTACGTATGTCCTTCCGCTTCCCGGTTGGTGATGATGCAACCACAACATCACAAACTGAAAGGGAAGCGCATGAAAGGGACCTCCGCGATCTGCACGGGTGTGCTGCTGGCCACCACGTCGCTGCTGGCCCACGCCGGCGCCACGATTCCATTCGGCGAAGATAAATCCGTCAGCGTGGGATTCGGCATGCGCGGCAGCTACTCGAACGTCGAGAACGGCGCGCCGGACGGCTCGCACGGCAACGACTTCAACCTGGACAGCGCCCGTATCTTCCTGGGCGCCTCGCTGAACAAGAACATCAAGGGCATGTTCAACACCGAGTGGGACGGCGACCGCATCCGCGTGCTGGATGCGGCCGCGCAGTTCGCCATTTCCCCGGAGCTGAACGTGTGGGCCGGCCGGCTGCTGTCGCCGAGCGACCGCGCCAACATGGCCGGGCCGTACTACTCGCTGGGCGGCGGCTACTGGGCCGGCGTGGCGTCGCGCTACGGCTACAACGGCGGCATCTTCCGCGGCCGGGATGACGGCGTCGTCGTCTGGGGCAATGTTGCCGGCGGCAAGCTGGGCTACTCGTTCGGGGCGTTCGAAGGCCACACGTTCGGTATCGGTTCGCTGACGGACGACCAGGCCAGGGCAGCCGGGATCAAGGCATCCGACAAGCCGATGTACGCGGGCCGCCTGCAATACGATTTCTGGGACGCCGAACCGGGCTACTACGGCACGGGCACCTACCTGGGCAGCAAGGACATCCTCGCCATCGGCGTGGCCGGCCGCCAGCAGAAAGACGGCGTGCTGACCACGGGCGGCATCGGCGACTACCAATCCTGGAACGTCGACTTCCTGCTCGAGAAGCGCCTCGGTACCGGCGGCGCCGTCTCCGTCGAAGCGGCTTATTACGACTACGACACCGGTGACGTCATCTTGTCCGAGCAGGGCAAGGCCTGGTCGGCCGGCGCCGGCTACATCTTCCCGATCGCCCGCGGCAGCCTGCAACCCTATGTGCGCTACCAGAAATTCGACGCCGACACCGGCATCGACACGCGCCAGGAAGACGTGGGCGTGAACTGGATCCTCGACGGCTACAACGCCCAGATCGGCGCGGTGTACTCGCGCACCAAGGTCACCCGGGCCGCGGACCAGTCGCGCTTCGTCGTCGCCCTCCAGCTCCAGTATTGAGCTCCAGTATTGAGCTCCAGTACTGAGCTCCAGCATTGATCACCACCATCCAAAGATGAGGACTACCATGCAAACCCGCCGCCATTTCGTTACCTCCATCGCCGCCGCAGCAGCCCTGTGCGCCGCCGGCCTGCCAGCCCACGCCGCCGACACGATCAAGGTCGGCATCCTGCACTCGCTGTCCGGCACGATGGCGATCTCGGAAACGTCGCTGAAGGACGTCGCCCTGATGACCATCGACGAGATCAACGCCAAGGGCGGCGTGATGGGCAAGAAGCTCGAAGCGGTCGTCGTCGACCCGGCCTCGAACTGGCCGCTGTTCGCGGAAAAGGCGCGCCAGCTCGTTTCCCGCGACAAGGTGGCCGCGGTGTTCGGCTGCTGGACGTCGGTATCGCGCAAGTCCGTGCTGCCGGTCTTCAAGGAAACCAACAGCCTGCTGTTCTACCCGGTGCAGTATGAAGGCGAGGAACTGGAGAAGAACGTGTTCTACACCGGCGCGGCGCCGAACCAGCAGGCGATTCCCGCCGTCGAATACCTGATGAGCAAGGATGGCGGCGGCGCCAAGCGCTTCGTGCTGCTCGGCACCGATTACGTGTATCCGCGCACGACGAACAAGATCCTGCGCGCCTTCCTGAAATCGAAGGGCGTGAAGGACAGCGATATCCAGGAAATCTACACGCCTTTCGGCCACTCGGATTACCAGACCATCGTCGCCAACATCAAGAAATTCGCCGCCGGCGGCAAGACGGCCGTGGTCTCCACGATCAACGGCGACTCGAACGTGCCGTTCTACAAGGAGCTGGGCAACGCCGGCCTGAAGGCGACCGACGTGCCGGTGGTGGCGTTCTCCGTGGGCGAGGAAGAATTGCGCGGCGTGGACACGAAGCCGCTGCTGGGCCACCTGGCGGCCTGGAACTACTTCGAATCCGTGAAGAATCCTTCCAACGCCGCGTTCGTGAAAAAGTGGAAAGCGTATGCCACGGCGAAGAAGCTGCCGAACGCCGCCACGGCCGTCACCAACGACCCGATGGAAGCGACCTATGTGGGCATCCACATGTGGGCGCAGGCCGTGGAAAAGGCCAAGTCCACCGATACCGACAAGGTGATCGCGGCGATGGCCGGCCAGACCTTCAAGGCGCCTTCCGGCTACACGCTGACGATGGACATGACGAATCACCACCTGCACAAGCCGGTGATGATCGGCGAGATCAAGAGCGACGGGCAGTTCTCGGTGGTGTGGAAGACCAAGGAGCCGGTGCGCGCGCAGCCCTGGAGCCCGTTCATCCAGGGGAATGAAGGGAAGCAGAAGCTGTAAGGCTTGACTCCCCGGCAGCCTTGACAAGACCCACCGGCAAAGGCCGGGGTCGGACCCGGCGGGTCTGGCCCCGGGGTTTGCATCCAGGGTGGCTCCTGGCTTTCCCAGCCCTTTCCGACCGAGACTCCAACATGGCGCATTTCTTCCGAACTATCGCTGCGCTGCTGGTGCTGGGCTTTTCAGCCTTGTCAGCCCACGCAGCCATCGACCCCACGCTCCTGAACCCCCTGGCGGGCGACGACCCCGATGCCCGCATCGAAGCCGTCGCCCGCATCGCCGCACTGGCGAACGACGATGCCCGCAAGGTGCTGCAGGCGCTGAAGGATGACAGCCTGTACGCGACGCCGGCAGGCGACGTGCTGGTCGTCACCGACGACAGCGCATGGAACCCGGCGACAGGCGCCACCGGCCCCATGCCGGAAGGGATCGACGGCGTGGTCGTCAACAACCGTCTGCGCGGTGCGGTCGATGGCGCGCTGTCCGGCATGGCGCTGCTGTCGCCGGACCTGGACAAACGCCGTGCCGCCGCAAGGGGCTTGCTGGAGCGCGGCGTGGAGCCGGAGCAACTGCCGCTCGTTGAAAAAGCGCTGGCCGTGGAAAAGGATGCGGAGATCAAGGCCACGCTGCAGTCGGCCAAGGCGGTGGCCGACCTGCAGTCGCCCGACACGGCCGTGCGCAAGGCCGCCGTGATCGCGCTGGCCGATACCGGCACCGCATCGCTGCGACCGCCGCTGCAGGCGATGCTGGGAAAGAACGCCGATGGCAGCTACGCGGAACCGGATGGTGACCTGCGCCTTGCCGCGGCCAACACGCTCAATGCGATCGACGGCCGCGTGTCGCGCGCCGAATTCGTCGGCAACCTGTTCTACGGCCTGTCGCTGGGCAGCGTGCTGCTGCTGGCGGCGCTGGGCCTGGCGATCACGTTCGGCCTGATGGGCATCATCAACATGGCGCACGGCGAGCTGCTGATGATCGGTGCCTACACCACGTACCTCGTGCAGGCGGCATTCCGCCAGTACTTCCCGGATGCGCTGGACTGGTACCTGGCCGCCGCGCTGCCGTGCGCATTCTTCGTGGCGTTCGCCGTCGGCGTGCTGCTGGAGCGCACCGTGATCCGCTGGCTGTATGGCCGCCCGCTGGAAACGCTGCTGGCCACGTGGGGCATCAGCCTGATCCTGATGCAGGCGGTGCGCACCGTATTCGGCGCGCAGAACGTGGAAGTGGCGAATCCGTCGTGGATGGCCGGCGGCGTCACCGTGCTCGGTTCGCTGGTGCTGCCTTACAGCCGCATCGCGATCATCGTCTTCGCCGCCCTTGTCGTTGCCGCCGTATGGCTGATCCTCAACAAGACGCGCCTCGGCCTGTTCGTGCGCGCCGTGATGCAGAACCGCCGCATGGCCGATTGCGTGGGCGTGCCCACCAGCCGCATCGACATGATGACGTTCGGCCTGGGCTCCGGCATCGCCGGCCTGGGCGGCGTGGCGCTCTCGCAGATCGGCAACGTGGGGCCGGACCTGGGGCAGGCCTACATCATCGATTCGTTCATGGTGGTGGTGCTGGGCGGCGTGGGCCAGCTGGCCGGCACCGTGATCGGCGCGCTGGGCCTTGGCGAAATCAACAAGTTCCTGGAACCCGTGGCCGGTGCCGTGCTCGGCAAGATCGCGATCCTCGTCTTCATCATCATCTTCATCCAGCGCCGGCCGCAAGGCATGTTCGCGCTGAAGGGAAGGAGCGTCGAATGAAACGCACCAGTTTATTCTCCAGGCGCGCGTGGACCGCGCTGGCCGCCGTCACCGTGGTGGCCGCCATGCTGCCGCTGCTGAACCTCGTGTTCCCGGCCGGGCATGCGCTGCACGTGTCGGGCTATGCGATGGGCCTCGTGGCCAAGTTCATGTGCTTCGCGCTGGCCGCGCTGGCGCTGGACCTCGTGTGGGGCTATACCGGCATCCTGTCGCTGGGCCATGGCCTGTTCTTCGCGCTGGGCGGCTATGCGCACGGCATGTACCTGATGCGCGCGATCGGCCGCGACGGCGTCTACCAGCGCAGCCTGCCGGATTTCATGGTGTTCCTCGACTGGAAGGAGTACCCGTGGTACTGGGCCATGACGGACAACTTCTGGTACTGCATGCTGCTGGTGGTGCTGGTGCCGGGCGTGCTGGCCTTCGTGTTCGGCTATTTCGCCTTCCGCTCGCGGATCAAGGGCGTGTACTTCTCGATCATCACCCAGGCGCTCACGTATGCGGCGATGCTGCTGTTCTTCCGCAACGACACGGGCTTCGGCGGGAATAACGGGTTCACGGACTTCAAGCGTATCCTCGGCTTCGACATCACGGCGCCCGGCACCCGCGCAGTGCTCTACATCGTCACGCTCGCATTCCTCGTGGGCTCCCTGCTGCTGTGCCGGTGGATCGTCACTTCGCGCCTGGGCCGCGTGCTGCAGGGCGTGCGGGACTCGGAATCGCGGCTGATGTTCATCGGCTACGACCCGCTGTGGTTCAAGCTGTTCGTGTGGACCCTGTCCGCCGTGCTGTGCGGGATCGCCGGCGCGCTGTACGTGCCGCAGGTGGGCATCATCAATCCGTCGGAAATGTCGGCCGCCAACTCGATCGAGATGGTGGTGTGGGTGGCGATCGGCGGGCGCGGCACGCTCGTCGGCCCGATCATCGGCGCATTCACCGTCAACGGCCTGAAAAGCTGGTTCACGGCCACGTTCCCCGACCTGTGGCTGTTCGCCCTGGGCCTGCTGTTCATCCTCGTCACGCTGTTCATGCGCAAGGGCGTCCTCGGCCTGTTTGAAAAGCTGCAAGGCATCGGGCGCAAGGCACCCGTCGACGCGCCGGTCACGGAAAAAACAAAGGAGGCGGCATGACATTGGAAACAAGTACGCTGAAACGGGAAGGGCTCGATACCACGCACGGCGCGATCCTGTACCTGAACGACATCACCGTATCGTTCGACGGGTTCAGGGCCATCAACAAGCTCAATCTCGACATCTCGGTGGGCGAGCTGCGCTGCATCATCGGCCCGAACGGCGCCGGCAAGACGACGATGATGGACGTCATCACGGGCAAGACGCGGCCGACTTCCGGCAGCGCCTTCTTCGGCCAGAACTACGACCTGGCAACGATGACGGAATACGAGATCGCCCACGCCGGCATCGGCCGCAAGTTCCAGCGCCCCACGGTGTTCGAACAGCATACGGTATTCGAGAACCTGGAACTGGCGATGAAGATGGACAAGCGCGTGCGCCCCACGCTGTTTGCCCGGCTCACGTCCGAGCAGGAGGACAGGATCGCGGCGACCCTGCGGCTGATCCGCCTGAACGGCCAGGAAGACCGGCTGGCCGGGCTGCTGTCGCACGGCCAGAAGCAGTGGCTGGAAATCGGCATGCTGCTGATGCAGGAACCGCAGCTGATCCTGCTCGACGAACCGGTCGCTGGCATGAGCGACGCGGAAACGGCGCGCACCGCCGAGCTGCTGAATGAACTGCGCGGCAAGCACTCGATCATGGTCGTCGAACACGACATGGGGTTCGTCACCGAGATCGCCCAGCAGGGCAAGGTCACCGTGCTGCATGAAGGTTCGGTGCTGGCCGAAGGCCGCATGGACCAGGTGCAGGCCGACGAACGCGTGATCGACGTATATCTTGGACGATAAGCGGGAAGGTAAAAATATGCTGCAGGTCGAACATGTGAACCAGTACTATGGATCGTCGCACACCCTGCGCGGCGTGTCGCTGGCGGTGGAGAAGGGCCAGTGCATGGCGCTGCTGGGCCGCAACGGCGTCGGCAAGACCACGCTGCTGAAATGCCTGATGGGCGTGCTGCCCGTCGCGCATGGCAAGGTGAGCTGGAATGGGCGCGACATCACGAAGCTGAAACCCCACCAGCGGGCGAAGGCGGGCATCGCCTACGTGCCGCAGGGCCGCGAGATCTTCGCGAGGCTTACCGTGGAAGAAAACCTGACCATGGGAATGGCGACGCTGTCGTCGCGCGAGGCTTCCGTCATCAGCGGCGAAGTGTACGAACTGTTTCCCGTGCTGAAGGAAATGAAGCACCGGCGCGGCGGCGACCTGTCCGGCGGGCAGCAGCAGCAACTGGCGATCGCCCGGGCGATGCTGCAAAAGCCGGGGCTGATCATCCTGGACGAGCCGACCGAGGGGATCCAGCCATCGATCATCAAGGATATCGGGCGTGTGATCCGGCTGCTGCGCGAGCGGGGCGATATCGGCATCCTGCTGTGCGAGCAGTATTTCGACTTCGCGCACGAGCTGGCGGACAAGTTCGTCGTCATGTCGCGCGGGGAGGTCGTGGCCAGCGGCGATGCGGCGGAGATGGGCTCCGAGCATGTGCGGCGACACCTGGCGGTTTGAAATTCGATGCTGCTGATGACGCCTGCGACGCTGACGCATAGCTGGTTAATGCTGCCGTCGCGCCTGCTGTTAGCTTCGTAAGCACACAAGTCTATCAACGTCTCGGTATCAGCTGCCTGACCAGATCACCTCAACGGTGCTGCCTGCGGTCAGAGTTATAAAAGCCACACCGCTTTTAGAAAGGCGAAGTGCTGCCGCCCGCATATTCCCGGCGTAATCAGGTTGGGCGAGCAAGCTCCCAATCTCTCTTCCAACCCTGGTAAACGCAATATGGTTCCATACGGTCTTGGAGCCGTGCAAAAAATGCACGTTGAGGAAAGTCCTCCCAGCACTCATGGGTGTCCATATTGCGGACTCCTGCACGACAGGAATAAACGGAGGAAGAAATTGGGCGGTAGCGGACGGTGCAATCAAGCCGGCTTCGCTCAGCCGCTTCTATCTGGCAAATCCTTCACCGCGATGCCACTCTTCGCTGTGATCAACGGCTTCCCCTACGCTTCTTGACCAAGCGATTTGGAAATCCGTTGCAATTGCTTGGTCTAGTTCACTTAAAGTGCGGAGTGTAGTCAAGCAAAAGGCCCCTGGGCGGAAGATTTGGCCAGCCAAGATGCGGCCAAAAAGATCACGCAGACGATCGGAAGAAGCGTCTTCAGCAAAACGCATGAAGCTGTTCATCCAGTCGTCGTCCGGTGGCGTAGCCGCAGTACCATTAGACGTCGAGGCTTCCTGTGCTAGATGTGCAGCGGCACTTTGCGCAACAGATATTCGGTTATTTACCTTCCGTACGATGCTGGGCACATAAAACTTCCACTGCGGCCTGCATCAAGAGAGGATCCTTGCGTACCTCTTCAGCTGTAGCCATCGCCAAGCTTGCAGCGACTGTGGATCTTCCTACTGTAGTATCTTCGATCCCTTGCGCTTTCTGTCGGAGCCACGCAGCTGGGACTGCGGTGAGCCCCCCAAGCAGATCGCTTGCAGCCTTAAGGAAAGAGGTCTTAACGGGCATGGGTAGATTGTCGAGCGCCGCGTCTACTATGGCCAGACCTGTATCCTGTTCGTTCATTTCTGATCACCTCTTTGTTTCATGTCCGAGAAATTGGCGCTTCACGCGCGCACCTCGTCCAACAGTTCCGGATGACGCTCCAGCAGCTTGAGCAGCTTGACCGTAGAAACGGGAGGCTGCACCTTGCCCGTTTCATAGCGGGAGAATGCATTGACGCCGCCACCAAAAATCTCGCCAGCCTCGCGCTGGCCCAAACCCAGTTTTTTACGCATCGCCAGGATATACAGCGGGTCGACCTGCACGCCGTCCACCTTACGGCGAAAATCTGCGATCGCCTTGCCGTACAGATCTCCTGCTTCACGGGTGAAGACGATCTCTCCACATGCACCGCAGTAGTTTCCTTCCAGCGCTGGAACGATAGTGGTCTGGTCCTTGTAGGTATAGGACACGTCGCGGGTGTCATGCACCGGGGACGACGCTCCGCATTCGGGGCAATTTTTCATCTTCACAGCTCCTTGAACGAAACAATCAACACATCATCGATAACGGTCAGTTTGACATAGAGCGGGATGCCTTCAGGTGTTCTGCCGTGCCATACATCCTGCCACGTTCTGTGATCCGCATGGGTCGTCATGCTCTTGTAAAAATCCTGGCGGGTTAGTGCTTTCACTACCTTGCACATGCCTGCCAGATCGTCGATCCCTACTTCAACTGCGCCACGAAAGGCGCTATTGGTGGCGCGGACTTTGTTGGCTTCGATAAGCAAGTTGACCTTCGCCAAGGGACAGTGTGGAGTGCGTTTTTCCATGTCGAGAAGCATAACCTATATGGTCGAAAATAACCATATAGGTTATTTTGCATTTTAGACTATTTTGTAGTGACTAGCTCGTCGATCTCGTCCAATTGGACAAACCACAAGAGAAGACGCGATAGCAATTTGGGTTCGCTTCGTTCTGGCAGCGGAAAACCCACCAGAGGAACCGACAGACAGCCTAGCGGAGAATCAGTGCATGAGCTGACGACGGTCAGGAAAGTGCGGCAGGTGACCCCAGGTGGCGTAGCCCAGTTAGGAACGATTTTGGTCGGAGAGGTGATATGAAAGCAATAAGGACAGCGCGGCACGTGCGAGGCTGCGTCGCAGTGGCGGCCGACTTGGTTAAATTGGCCTTTTACGCGATACGAGGAGGGCGAGATTGGGTGGAAAAGGCAGACTGGTGAGACGGTGACTGGAGTGCCGATCGGAAGCAGCTGCAGTGCCTGTTGCTGCCTGTGTCATCGCGCATTTTGGGTTCGCTACTGCCTGTATAGCCGGAGCCTTGCACCAGCCACCCGGGGGCGCATATTTGCGTCTTCCAGCAGGTGACGTGGACAGCATGACCATGCTTACACCGAAACCGTCTCCACTGCCGGCGCGCTGGCCCGCATGCGGTTCAGCGCCAGCGCGGCGGCGGCCGTGCGCGTCTCGACGCCCAGCTTGTGGAACACGTGCTCGAGGTGCTTGTTGACGGTGCGCGGGCTGGTGCCGAGGATGTCGCCGATATCCTTGTTGGTCTTGCCCATCATGACCCAGTGCAGCACCTCGGATTCGCGCTGCGTGAGCTTCAGCAGGGCCATCAGGGCCTGCACGCGCGCGGTATCGGATTCCTCGCGCAGCGCAATCATCCATTGTTCGCTGCCCAGGTCCGCGACCGTGAACACGAGCCGTGTGGCGCCGCGAATGACCGTCAGCGGCATGTGCTTGTCGCCCGCGAGCCAGGCGCCGAGTACCGCCGGCGTGGCATCGGCGGGTTCGAAATACTGCGCCATCCACTGCCTTGCCAGGGGCGTCTGCCAAACGATGCGGCCGTTGTGCGGCGTGACGGCCAGCATCGCGTTACCGAACGCGTCGAGCGCACTGCGCGCCTGGTTCATCAGCCGCGCCGTTTGCAGGTGGGCACCGATGCGCGCCAGCACCTCGCTCTGGCGCACCGGCTTCGTTACGTAGTCGGTGCCGCCGGCATCGAAAGCGGCCACCACGTGCTCGGGTTCCGTGAGCCCCGTCATGAAGACGATCGGGATCGCCCGCGTGACCATGTCGGCGCGCAGGCGGCGGCACACTTCGAAGCCGTCCATGCCGGGCATCATTGCATCGAGCAGGATGATGTCCGGCACGAGGTGCCGGGCACGTTCCAGCGCGGCCTGGCCGTTGTTGGCGACGAGGACGGTAAAACCCGCTTCGTCGAGCGCGTCGTGCAGCACGGCCAGGTTCTCCGGCACGTCGTCGACGATCAATACGACGTGGCTGGCATGGCGGGTGGTGGGTTTATCTGACATGGTGTTCTCCCTGTTCCAGGAATCGTGACATCGCCTCCAGGTCGAAGCGGGCGGCGTGGCCGCGCATCGCCGCGACGAAGGCGTCGTAATCGGGGCCGAGCGCGGCGATGTCGTCCAGCATGGTGCGGATGCCGCGCACGTAGCCGGACGCGATCTGTTCGCGCAGTGCGTCCAGCTCGGCGGCGGGCGGCAGCCGCATCGGCGGCGGTGCGGCCGCCGGGGACGGGGCCGGTGCTGGCGCATGCGCGATCCATTCGAGCCCGAGGCGCCGGCCGATGCGGTCCAGCAGTTCGGCCACGTTGACCGGCTTGACGATGAAATCCTCGGCGGCGATGCCGGCCGGGTTGTCCAGCGCCTTGTCGTACGCATTGGCCGACACGATCAGGATCGGCACGGGCGAACGGTGCTCGTGGCGGATGACGCGGCTCGCTTCCCACCCGTCGATGCCGGGCATCGCCAGGTCCATCAGGATCAGGTCCGGCGCGAATGCCCGGTAGCGTTCCAGGCACTCGTGGCCGGACTGCGCCTGCGCCGTTTCAAAGCCCAGCGGCGCCAGGATGTTGACCAGCAGTTCGCGGTCGACCTGTTCGTTGTCGACGACGAGGATCCTGCGCCGTGCGCCCGTATAGCCGACCGGGGCGGGGCCGCGCGCGGTGGCCGGCGTGGCGCCATGCACGCGGGGCAGGCGCAGCAGGATGCGGAACGTGCTGCCGGTACCGGGCGTGCTGTCGAGCGTCAATTCGCCGCCCATCATCTGCGTGAGCATCTTACTGATCGGCAGGCCCAGGCCGGTACCGGGTGCTGCGCCGGGACCGTTGGCCGCGCTGCCGCGCGAGAACGGTTCGAAGATGCGCTCGGCTTCGTCGGGCAGGATGCCGGGGCCCGTGTCTTCGATGTGGAACGTGGCAAGGTCGCGCGTGTGGCGCACGCGGAACGTGACGGTGCCGTGCCCCGTGAACTTCACGGCGTTGCCGAGGATGTTGATGAGGATCTGGCCCAGCCGCTTGCGGTCGGCCCGTACGACCAGGGGTAGTTCGCCAGCCGGCTCGTAGCGGAAGGCCAGCCCCTTGGCGGCGGCCTGCTGTTCGAACATGCGCACCAGCTGGCCGATGAAGTCGTGGAAATCGAGTTCGCGGATGTCGAAGCTGAACTTGCCGCCTTCGATGCGGGCGATGTCCAGCGTGCCTTCGATCAGGGACAGCAGGTGTTCGCCGCTGCCGCGGATGACGCGGATCGCGCCCTGCCGGTGCGCGGGCATCGCGGGATCGTTGTCCAGCAATTGCGCGTAGCCGAGGATGCTGTTGAGCGGCGTGCGGATCTCGTGGCTGATGCCGGCGATGTAGCGGCTCTTGGCCTGGTTCGCCGCGTCGGCCTGCTTTTTCGCCAGCTGCAGCGCGGCGTCCGTGCGGCCATGCAGCTCGATCTCGCGCTGCAGCAGGCTCGTTTGCCGGTTCGATTCCTCCTGGGCCACGCGCCGGCTGGCACCCGTCAGCACGAGCCACCACGCGACGATGCCGCTGACCAGCAGCAGCGCGGCGAAGATCTTCAGGTAGGCCAGCCGCAACGCGGGCAGCAGCGCGGCGCCGGCTGCGCCCAGCGCATTCTGTTCGTGCACGTACAACAGGCCGAGCAGGGCGCCCGTGAACAGCACCGTCACCATCATCAGCACCAGGTAGTGGCCGAGCCCGCTCGTCATGTAGGGCCACATCGATGCCGGCAGCAGCTTCTTCATCGCGCCCTCCCACTGGTGCGCGAAGCGCGCATGCGGCTTGCAGGCATCGTCGCAGCGGGCATCGAGGCAGCAGCACAGCGAGCAGATCGGCCCCTGGTAGGCGGGGCAGTGCGCCATGTCTTCCGTTTCGTACTCCTTTTCGCAGATGCAGCACACCTTCGTCACCGAATCGCCCCAACCGTGCGCGGGGCGCGACAGGTAATAGCGGCCGCGCGTGGCCCAGGCGATCAGCGGCGACGCGACGAGCGCCGTACCGAGAGCAATGAAGGCGGAAAACGCTTGCGCCTGCGCCCCGAACAGGCCGGTGAACGCGGCGATGGACAGCATCGAAGCAAGCAGCATGGCGCCCACGCCGACCGGGTTGATGTCGTACAGGTAGGCGCGGCGAAATTCGATGCCCGGCGGAGAAAGGCCCAGCGGCTTGTTGATGACGAGGTCCGCCACGACCGCCGTGATCCATGCGATGGCGATGTTCGAGTACAGGCCGAGCACCCGGTCCAGCGCCTGGAACACATCGAGTTCCATCAGCAGCACGGCGATCAGCGCATTGAACACGGCCCACACCACGCGGCCCGGGTGGCTGTGCGTGAGGCGCGCGAAGAAGTTCGACCACGCCAGCGAACCGGCATAGGCATTGGTCATGTTGATCTTCACCTGCGAGATGATGACGAACAGCGCGGTGGCCAGCACGGCCAGCGTGGGGTTGGCGAACACTTCGGAAAAGCCCGCGAGGTACATGCGGTTCGGGTTCACCGCCTCGGCCAGCGAAGCGCCGCCCTTGATCGCCAGCAGCGCGAGCAGGGCGCCGCCCAGCATTTTCAGCATGCCGAGCACGATCCAGCCCGGCCCGGCGGCCAGCACGCCCAGGTGCCAGCGCCAGCGGTTTTCCCTGGTCTGCTCCGGCATGAAGCGCAGGAAGTCGACCTGTTCGCCGATCTGCGTGATCAATGCCACGCCCACGGCCGTGGCGGCACCGAACATCAGCATGTTGAAGCCGCCATTGGCCGGCGATTGCCCGGTGAAGCGTGCCAGTTCGCCCACGAGCTCAGGCTGCTTGTGCAGGATGGCGATGAACGGCAGCGCCAGCAGCACCAGCCAGACGGGCTGGCTGATCATCTGGATGCGGCTGATCAGCGTGACCCCATGCGTGACGAGCGGGATCACGACCAGCGCGCTGGCCAGGTAGCCGAGATACAGCGGCAGGTGGAAATACAGCTCCAGCGCATAGGCCATGATCGCCGCTTCCAGCGCGAACAGGATGAACGTGAACGACGCATACACGAACGATGAGATGGTCGAGCCGATGTAGCCGAAACCGGCGCCGCGCGTGAGCAGGTCCATGTCCACGCCGTGGCGGGCCGCGTAATAGCTGATCGGCAGGCCGGTAAGAAAAATGATCAGGCCCACGGTGAGGATCGCCCAGAACGCGTTGACAAAGCCGTAGTTGACGGCGATGGTGCCGCCGATTGCTTCGAGCACGAGGAACGAGATCGCACCGAATGCCGTGTTCGACACCCGGAACACCGACCATTTGCGGAACGACCGTGGCGTGTAGCGCAGCGCGTAATCCTCGATCGTTTCGTCCGCTACCCACGTGTTGTAGTCGCGGCGGATCTTGATGATGCGCTGTGGCGGCTCGCTCTCGGCGTGCGTGCTGTGTTTTGGTGCGGCGGTCGTCATCGGGCGGCTTGGGTGCCCCATTTTAGGGCGGCAGGAGGCCTGCGTGCCGGAATGGCACGCGTCGGGGACTCATAACTATCTGATATGCAAGAACTTTGCCCGCTCAGCCATTGCACGATTCGAGTGAGTATTCGATTGAAATTAGCTCATCCACAAGCGTAGAATGGCCGACCGCCGTTCAATTCAGTTCTTGTGGGAAAAAGCAATGTATAGAAAGAATCCCATCCTGCATGAGCTGGCAAACCGGCCAGTGCAGCGCGCTTCCTGGGCCGGCCCGTACGCGGTCCTGCTGCGCATGCTGGTCATCGGACTGGCTGTGCTGTCGGTGTCGCGCATCGGGCTGATGGCATGGCAGTGGCCGCGCGTAGCGGCCGAGGGCATTCCCGTGCAGATGCTGCTGCAGGGTGTACGCGCCGACCTGATCCTGCTCGGTTACCTGCTGGCGATCCCCTTGCTGCTGGCACCGCTGCTGGCCTACCGCCCGCTGGCCGCACTGTGGAGGGGTTTGACATTGACATGGGCAACGGTAGCGCTGGTGTTCGTGGTGTTCATGGAACTGTCCACGCCGCAGTTCGTGATGCAGTACGACGTGCGCCCGAACCGCCTGTTCGTCGAATACCTGTCCGATCCCGTCGAGGTGTGCGCCACACTGTGGAACGGCTTCCGCACCGCCGTGCTGCTCGGCATGGCAGGCACGGTGGTGCTGGGCGTGGCGATTTACCGCTTGCTGCGCGCGGCTGCAGGAGGGGTGGCGATGTGGCCAGTGAAAAAGCTGCTGCTGACCTGGCCGCTGATCGTGCTTGCCGTCGCCATGCAGATCCGCTCCACCACTGCCCACCGCCCGGCCAACGCGGCGCTGTTCGCGCTGACGAGCGATGCGATGGTCAATTCCCTGATCATCAATTCGCCGTGGTCGGTGCTGGAAGGCGTGGCATCGATGATGGAAGAAAAAACGTCGTCGGAAATCTATGGCGACATGGACCGCGTACGCGTGCTGGCCGAAGTAAAGGCAGCGCCATGGCTGCGCGGCTACCGGTTCACGAATCCGGCGCTGCCCACGCTGCACTACCAGGAACCGGCGATCCGCCGCGAACGGCCGTTGAACCTGGTGATCGTGCTGGAAGAAAGCCTGGGCGCCACGTTCGTGAAATCGCTGGGTGGCCTGCCGCTGACACCCGAGCTGGAAAAGTTGAAAGGCGAGGGCTGGTGGTTCGAGCAACTCTACGCGACCGGCACCCGCTCGGTGCGCGGCATCGAGGCGGTAGTGGCGGGTTATGCGCCCACGCCGGCGCGCAGCGTGGTCAAGCTGTCACTGTCGCAAACGAATTTCTACACGCTGGCGGCCGGGCTGGGGCAGCAGGGCTACCACACGGAATTCGTGTACGGCGGCGAGGCGCATTTCGACAATATGCGCAGCTTCTTCACCGGCAACGGCTTCCAGAAGATCGTCGACCGCAAGCAGATGAAGCCGAAGTTCACCGGCAGCTGGGGCGCATCCGACGAAGACCTGTTCGACAAGTCGCTCGAGCGCCTGAACGTGCTGCATGCGCAGGGCAAGCCATTCTTCAGCCTGATCTTCACGTCGTCGAACCACGAACCGTTCGAGTACCCGGACGGGAAAATCGCCCGGCACGACACCGACAAGCAGACGGTCAACAATGCCGTCAAATACGCCGACTTCGCGCTTGGCAAATTCATCGCGGCGGCGAAGCGCGAGGCCTACTGGAAGGATACGGTGTTCCTGATCGTGGCCGACCATGACAACCGCGTGTACGGCAACGCGCTCGTGCCGGTCAAGAAATTCCACATCCCCGGCCTGATCCTGGGCGCGGACATCACGCCGAAGCGCATCGCCACGATGGCCAGCCAGGTCGACCTGGGTCCCACGCTGCTGTCGCTGATGGGCGTGGCCAGCGAGCACCCGATGATCGGCCGCGACCTGGTGCGAGACAGCACCTCGCCGGGGCGCGCGCTCCTGCAGTTCAACAATTACTTTGCCTACCTGGAAGGCAGCAGCGCCACGATCCTGCGCCCCTCCGGCAGCCCGCTGCTGGGCCGTTACGACACCGCGACCGGGGCGTTCGACAGCGATGCCGGCACGCCGACGCAGGCGCAGGTGGACCGGGCGATGGCGCACGTGATGCTGCCTTCGCTGATGTACCGGGAAGGCGTGTACCGGTTGCCAGCCGTGTTGGCCAAATAAACGCAGCTCGGTACACTCGCCCTCATCACAGCGATGGCGAGGTGCAGGTGCGCTATATGGATTTCAGTTCCTGGCAGGCGGTGCTGACGACGTTTCTCGGGCTGGCGGTATTTACACTGGTGGGCGTGGGCATCCGCGTGCTGATGATGCAAACGGTGCAGCAGCGCCGCGAACGGATGAATCGCCAGATCAACGAGCGGCTGAAGACACTGATCGCTGCCTATCGCACGCTGGGCGGTTCGTTCACGGGCGAGCTGACCGTGGACCCGACACACCTGCGCGACCTGGCGGCGGACGATCCCCGCAGCGCTTCCGACCGCGCGCGGCGCATTCGCGATGCCGTGGAGGCGGCGCTGGCGGATATCCTGCTGCTCGGCACCGAGGAGCATTGCCGGCTGGCGGGGCAGGCCGCGGCCGACATGGCGGCGGGCCGGCCGATCCACACGGCGGAGCTGGTGGTCGCGCTGCGCGACTTCATCCGCGAGGCGCTCGACCTGGGGCCGGTGCCGGCGGGCGTGCCGATTCCGCTGCAGGGGCCGACGCGCTCGCAGGGCAGTGGGGCGCGCGGCAACAGGGGCGAGGCCGGCAAGGGCGGCGGCAAGGGTAACGAGGGGAGCGGTGGCGCCGATGGCGGCACTGGTGGTGCAGGTCCTGGCATCGGCTTCGGCCACAAGGCCGATCCCGACGCCGGCTAGCCGGACAATTCAAGAGGATGCGCGTGCAAGAGGATGCGCGCGCTGCCGATGCGGGCGCGCCAGGCGCCCGCGGGAGACCCACCAGATTATTCCTGCTTGTCCTTCAGCGCCTGCAACTGCTCGCGCAGCTGGGGGCCGTTGAAGTGCGTGTAGTCCTTGTTGAATTCGGACTTGATCAGGTCCTTCAGGTTCGAATCGATGTTCGAGCGAAGCGTGCCCAGGAACTGCGGCGACGCGGAGATGACCAGTTGCCCGAAGCGGCCTTCCTCCTTCGCCTTGAGCAGGTAAGCGGAGATATCCTTGGCGAAGCGGTCGGCTTCCTGCTCGGCAGGCGTGACGGCCGGCTGGTACTGCTTGTTGGGCGCGCCGGAATTGGCATTGTGCGCGATGCCGGGAGCCTGGTTGCCGCTGCCGATATTGTGGCTGCTCTTGGCGGCGGCCGTGGGGCCTGCCTGGTCGGTAACGACGTCGGAGATGCTCTGCTTGGCGCCGGGGCTGACCATGTCTTCGATTTCCTGCAGCGGCTCGGTCAAGGTGGCTTGTTCGAAGATTCGTGCGCGGCCAGCATTGGCCGTGATAATCCAGGTTGGTTTCATCTTGTCCCTATCTGAGTGATCGTGAATAGAGCGTTCCCGTGGCGATATCGCTCGCGATATGGCTCGCGGAAACGGACGTGTGTGCCATGAGATCCGAATGCCCGCCGCGCGGGCCGGGAATGCCGGAAGCTGCTGGCTGTCCGGTCATGGCAAGGCCAGTATAGCCCCGGTGCCGGAACCCCGGCGCACCAACGCGGGGCTGGGAGCCGGCGCACCGCCCAACGGTCGCCCAACGGCCGGGCTACGGCCGCGGTGAACCTGCCGTGCGCGCACCGCCGCCCAACTTGCGCAGAATGACCCGTTCTCGAACCAACAGGAGGGCATATGGCAAACGAGCAAAAAGGCGGGCAGAACGAGGGCGGCCAGGTTTCCGGCAACTCGTCGCAAAGGGCGACCAACCAGGATACGCTGGCCGAGCAGGGCGCCCGGCCGGTAACGGGACAGTCGGCGCCGGCACCGGCAGGCGCGCAAGTGGTGGGCGCCGCCGGCGGCACGGATGCGTCGGCCGCGGCGCAGCAGTCGGGTAATTCCGGCCCGGGCGGCGAGGGCCTGCGCGGCGAGGGTGTCGACGCGGCCGGCATGCCGGGCACGCCCGGCGGCACCGAGTCCGCCGACCGGATGCGGCCGGCCGTGGACGCCGCGGCGGCAGGGGGAACCGGGCTGGGCGAGGCGGCCAGCGGCGAGGATACGCGCACCGGCACGGGGACGTCGTCGGGGCATGGCACGCCGCCGGGTGGTGGGCAGCAGCCCTGAATGGACCGGCCAATAAAACGCCACCCGAAGGTGTAATGCCGTTCAGTTAAGCCGACGTGGCCATTCGAGGTGGTGCTAGCGTGCCTGGTGTCGGACATTTTTTCCGGGGGCTTCATCCGGAAAATGTGTCGGACACCGGTTCTCGGCTCAGGAAATCAGCAACCTCATGCGAAAACCGGTCGGTCCGCCGCAGCGGTCGGACACCAAGAAGCCGGTGTCCGACACCAGTGCGCTAACGTCGCGGACTGCATCGAATTCCGTTAACTGAACGGCATTACACCCAAAGGTGGCGTTTTGCTTTCAATGCCCGGCGGTTAGATCACGCCCTGCGCCAGCATCGCATCGGCGACCTTGACGAAGCCGGCGATGTTGGCGCCGTCCACGTAGCTCACGGTGCCGTCCGGGCGAGCGCCGTACTTCAGGCAGGCGGCGTGGATGCCCTGCATGATCTGCAGCAGGCGGCCGTCGACTTCCTCGCGCGGCCAGCTGATGCGCTCGGCGTTCTGGCTCATCTCCAGGCCCGACGTGGCGACGCCGCCCGCGTTACTGGCCTTGCCCGGCGCGTACAGCACGCCGGCGGCCTCGAACGCCTTGGCCGCCTCGATCGTCGACGGCATGTTCGCGCCTTCGGCCACGCACAGCACGCCGTTCCTGATCAGGGTGGCGGCATCGTCCGCATCCAGCTCGTTCTGCGTGGCGCATGGCAGTGCCACGTCCACCGGGACGTGCCATGGACGCACGCCCGCTTCGAAGCGGCTGCCGGTGCGCTCGGCGTAATCGCTGACGCGGCCATACAGGTGGTTCTTCACTTCCATCAGCGTCGCCAGCTTTTCCGGCGTGAACCCTTCCTCGTCGATCACGGTGCCGGTCGAGTCGGACACGGTGATGACCCGGGCGCCCAGTTCCATCGCCTTTTCGATGGCGTATTGCGCCACGTTGCCCGAACCGGACACGCTGACACGCAAGCCTTCGAACGTGCGGCCGCGCGTCTTGAGCATCTCATCGGCGAAGTACACGGTGCCGTAGCCGGTGGCTTCGGGGCGGATCAGCGAACCGCCGAAGCTCAGGCCCTTGCCGGTGAACACGCAGTCGGCCCGGTTGCTCAGCTTTTTCATCATGCCGGCCATGTAGCCCACCTCGCGGCCGCCGACACCGATATCGCCGGCCGGCACGTCCGTGTCCGATCCGACATGGCGGAACAGCTCGCTAACGAACGCCTGGCAGAAGCGCATCACTTCGCCCGGGCTCTTGCCCTTCGGGTCGAAATCGGAACCGCCCTTGCCGCCGCCCATCGGCAGCGTCGTCAGCGCATTCTTGAACGTCTGCTCGAACGCCAGGAATTTCAGCACGGACAGGGTAACGGAAGGATGGAAGCGCAGGCCGCCCTTGTAGGGGCCGATCGCCATGCTGTGCTGGATACGGTAGCCGCGGTTGACCTGCACCTGGCCCTGGTCATCCACCCACGAAACGCGGAACATGACGACCCGCTCGGGCTCGACCAGGCGGTCCAGCAAGCCCTGTTCGGCATATTTCGGATGTTGTTCGATGAAGGGCCACAGGCTTTCCATCACTTCGGTAACGGCCTGCAAGAATTCGGGCTGGCCAGGATTGCGGTCGGCAACGTGTTGCAGGAACTGGTGTACGGAGGCGTATTTCATATGAATTCCAAGAACGAAAGGCGTCGATGCGGAGAAACGGCGGAGAGGCGGCCCGAAGTTGGTGCAGTTGCGCACCATATTCGTGCATTGCAATCCGATAATAACAAATAAAGATGATTCGGCAAAAGGCGTGACGGCGAAATTTTCGTGGGCAAAGCCGACCGAATCATCGATATGATTGCCAGGAAGCCATTGCTGTATGCGCTGGTGTCACCGGTATAAGTGCCAGAATGACATCGCTGCATGCGCTGTTGCCATGACACGCTTCCGTCCGGCGAAGGATTGTCAGGTAGTGGCAGGTTGCTGTGCCATGGGGGGCGAAACGCGGCCGTTTCTGCTTTCATCCGGGTTTCCATCGGACGAGACTGAGCAATGGGTTAACATACCGGCTTCCCTCACTGCTCACATGCACAATGAAACGCAACCGCATTCTTGTCGCAACTGTGGGCCTCGCCATCGGTGCGCTGGCATGGGGCGTAGTACAGCATCTGCGAGGGCCGGCCCTGGCCGGCTACGAAGTGACGGCGCAGCCGCTGGTGCAGACCGTGGTGGCGACTGGCCGCGTGGCAGCGTTGTCCAGCGCGCAGGTCGGCAGCGAGGTGACCGGCGTGGTTGTCGAACGGCGCGTGCGTGAAGGCGACATGGTGCAGCCTGGCGATGTGCTGGCCGTGTTGCGCGCCGACGAGCTCGAGGCAGCGGTACGCGAGGCACAAGCCGCGCTGGCCCAGTTGCAGCAATCGACCCGGCCCCAGGCGCAGGCCGGCCTGCGCGAGGCACAGGCAAGGCTGGCGCAGGCCAGCCGCGAGGCCACGCGCCGCCGCGATCTTTTCCAGCAGCAGATGATCACCCGCGAAACGATGGAGCAGGCGGTACAGGCGGAAACGGTTGCCCGGACGGCGGTCGAGCAGGCGCAACTGACCGTGCGCTCGCTGGTGGCCGGCAATCCTGGCGAAACGGCGGCACGCGCCCGGGTGGCCAGCGCGACAGCCCAGCTGGCGAAAACCACCATCCGCGCCCAGGTCGCCGGAACCGTGCTGACCCGCAACGCCGAGCCGGGCGACCTGGTGCAGCCCGGACGGGTCCTGTTCGACATCGCCCGCAGCGGCGACACCGAGATCGTGGTGCCGCTGGATGAAAAAAACCTGGAAGTGCTTGCCATCGGCCAGAAGGCCATGTGCATTGCCGACGCCTATCCCGGGCGGCCGTTTCCTGCCAAGGTCGGTTTCATCGCCCCTGGCGTCGATCCGCAGCGCGGAACAGTCGACGTGCGTTTCGCGGTCGCTCCGGTCCCCGGGTTTCTTCGACAAGGCATGACTGTTTCCGTTAATGTGGAAACGGGCCGGCGCGACCGCGCCATCGTCCTGCCCAACGACGCCTTGGCCATGGCGGATGGCAACCACGCGACGGTATGGCTGGTTGCCGATGGCCGTGCCGTGCGCCGCCCTGTACAGCTCGGCCTGCGTGGCCTTGACCGGACGGAAGTGACGGCCGGGTTGCGGCAGGGGGACCGCGTGGTGGCTGATGCGCAGGCCGCGTTGAAGCAGGGGGACCGCGTACGCATCGTGCCCGCCGCCTTGACGGCGGACTCGGCCTCACGCAAGGAACTTCCGGTCAAGCTGGACTGACGCCATGTGGATCCATTGGACCATCGCCACCAGGTTCCTGCGCGAGGGCAGGGCGCAGAGTACCCTGATCCTGGTCGGCATCGCCGTGGGCGTCGCGGTGATCGTTTTCCTCACGGCGCTGATTACGGGACTGCAGGGCAACATCATCAACCGTACCCTGGGTACCCAGGCCCATATCAAGGTACAGCCTCCCGAGGAGCGCAACCGCATCCTGCCCCCTGCGCCGGGAAGCATGCAGCTGCTGCTCGAGAGCAAACGCACCCAGCGCCTGCGATCGATCAACAACTGGCAGCAGGTGCGCGATGTGCTCGACACGATGCCGGGCGTCACGGCCGTGTCGCCGCTGATCTCGGGACCGGCATTCGCGCGCCGCGGCGAGTCGCTCGCATCGGTGGCGCTGGTCGGCATCGATGCACAGCGCTACCTGCGCATCATTCCGGTCCAGGAAGACATCGTGGCCGGCGTGTTCCGCATCGGTGCCGGCGACACGGTGATCGGCAAGCAGCTGGCGACCGACCTCGGCATGCGTGTCGGCGACAAGCTGCGCCTGGACGGAGGGCAGGGACGGGAGAGCGTGGTGAACGTGGCCGGTATCTTCGAGCTGGGTGTCCGCGAGCTCGATGCCCGCTATGTGTACCTGGACATGAAGCAGGCGCAGTCCCTGCTCGACCTGCCCGGTGCGGCGACCGTCATCGACGTGACCGTAAGGGACATTTTCGATGCGCAGTCCATCGCCCAGCGTATCGCCCGCCTCACGGGGCTGAAGGCGGAAAGCTGGATGGAAACCAACAGCCAGCTGATGAACGCCTTGCGCTCGCAGAGCCTCTCCACGCGGATGATCAGCGCTTTCGTGGCATTGAGCGTGGCGCTGGGGATTGCCAGCGTGCTGTCGGTGAGCGTGGTCCAGCGCACCCGTGAGATCGGCATCCTGCGCGCGATGGGGACGACGCGCGAACAGATGCTGGGTGTCTTCCTGGTGCAGGGTGCCCTCCTGGGTCTGGCCGGTTCGCTGCTCGGCGCCATGGCGGGATATGGCCTGGTGGGCGCTTTCAACACCTTCGGGCCAAAGCTGTTCTACATTCCGGTCGATCCATGGCTGCCGGTGGCCGCGGCCGGCCTGGCGACGGTCACCGGCATCCTGTCGGCAGCCGTGCCGGCGCGCCGCGCCGCGTCGCTCGATCCGGTGGAGGCGATACGCCATGTCTGAGCACATGACCGAGCTTACAAGCACGCAAGATCGCCGCGAGGAGGTGCTGCGGCTGCAAGGCCTGCGTAAAAGCTTCAACCTCGGCAAACCCACCGAAGTGGAAGTGCTGCACGGCCTGGACCTGCGCCTGCAGCGCAGCGACTTCGCCGCGCTGGTAGGGTCCTCGGGGTCGGGCAAGAGTACGCTGCTCAATCTCATCGGCCTGCTGGACCGACCCACCTCGGGCGACCTGCTCCTGCTTGGCGAATCGACCGGGAAGATGGACGATGCCCGGCGTACCGCCCTGCGCGGCAGCGCGATCGGCTTTGTCTTCCAGTTCCACCATCTGATCCAGGCGTTCACGGCGCTCGAGAACGTGCTCATGCCGCTGATGGTGGCCACGGGAAAACCGACGCCGGAACAGGTTGAGCGGGGCCGTACCCTGCTTGCCCAGGTCGGCCTGGAAGGGTTCGAGCAGCGCAAGCCCGACCAGCTTTCCGGCGGCCAGCAGCAGCGCGTGGCCGTGGCCCGCGCGCTGGTGACCCGCCCGGCGCTGTTGCTGGCCGACGAACCCACCGGCAATCTCGACACGAAATCCGCCGCAGAAGTCTTCCAGCTGTTCCGCAAGTTCAACCGGGAGTTCGGCTGCGCGGTGCTGCTGGTCACCCACGACCCGCGCATGCCCGAGCTGTGCGACCGCACGATCAGGCTGGTGGATGGGCAGATCGAGAGCGATGAGACGGTGCGATAGCGGATGGCGGCTTCCGGCTCGAGTCGGGCACCGGAACACTGCGCTGTCCGGAAACGAAAAACGCCACCCGAAGGTGGCGTTTTTTGAATTCTTGGTGGCCCGGGGCGGAATCAAACCACCGACACAAGGATTTTCAAATCCTCTGCCTGGCCTTCAAAAATAGAAATACGGGGCCAGCACCGCGACCTCAGTAATATTGTCGACCGGCAATCCGTTGCGCTCGGCGACCTGCCGGATTGCCTCGGGCGTTGGCGCATCGTAGATGCAGAACGTGTGGGTCTTATCGGTACTCACGTAGGAATGGACCCAGGTAACGCCTTGCTCGCTGTTGGTCTGGACAACTTTGCTCAGGGCGTCTGCGCCAGCGGCATTGACGGGTATGTTGAGACCATCGGGGAAACTGCGTTCAACCATATAGCGCGGCATATCTGTCTCCATGCTGTTATGAAGGACTGGCGATGACACCTTATGAGACTGCCCGGATAAAGTAGCGTAAAACCAAACGCAGGGCAATCGCTTTGCGGTGCAACGCCGTACAAGATGGTCGAATGTCCCGTAAACCAAAAAACGCCACCCGAAGGTGGCGTTCTGCTTTACTGCTGAATTCTTGGTGGCCCGGGGCGGAATCGAACCACCGACACAAGGATTTTCAATCCTCTGCTCTACCAACTGAGCTACCAGGCCAAGAGGCCGCATTATAGCAGGTCAATGCAGAGATGCAATAGACTTTTCTGGACTTCCGCAAGCCTGCCCATCAATACTTGCGGTCGGATCAACGATGAATTGCCCAGGCACTGCTTTTTCTCAACAAACAATGCCGGCATCATGGTGTCCATCGAACTCAAGGAGAACACCATGCAAAAAGCAATTCCCGCACTCGGCCTCGGCACGTTCCGCCTGCAAGGGCAGGTGGCCGTCGATTCCGTCCGCACCGGGCTGGCGCTCGGGTACCGCCATATCGACACCGCGCAAATCTACGGCAACGAAGCCGACGTGGGCACCGGGATCGCGGCAAGCGGCGTTGCCCGCGACGAGCTGTTCGTGACGACCAAGATCTGGACGGCGAACCTGGCCGGCGACAAGCTGAGTCCCAGCCTGCGCGAAAGCCTGGACAAGCTGCGCCTGGAGCAGGTGGACCTGACGCTGATCCATTGGCCGTCGCCGCAGGACGCGGTGCCGGTGGCGGAAACCATGGCGGCGCTGCTGGAGGCGAAGCGTGCCGGCCTGACTCGCCACATCGGCATCTCGAACTTCACGATCCGCCACATGCAACAGGCGATCGACGCCGTCGGCGCAGCGGAGATCGCTACGAACCAAGTGGAGATCCACCCGTTCCTGCAGAACCGGGCCGTGGTGCAATTCGCGCGCGAGCACGGCATCCACCTGACGGCCTACATGCCGCTGGCATATGGCAAGGTGATGGCCGACCCGGTGATCGCCCGCATCGCCGAACGGCACGGAGCGACGCCGGCCCAGGTGGCGCTGGCCTGGTCGCTGCGGCAGGGATTCGCCGTGATCCCGTCGTCGACGAAGCGGGCGAACCTGGAAGCCAACCTGGGTGCGGCGCGGATCGCGCTTTCCGGGGAAGACATGGCGGCCATCGCGGCGCTGGAAGCAGGCGAGCGCATCGCCAATCCGGAGGGCATCGCCCCGGCGTGGGACTGAGTCCATGGCCCGGCCACGGGAAGGATGCACCCCGCGCGCCCCGCTTGCCGGTGAAAGTTATAATGGCTGAATGAACATGCCATCCTCCTCCAAGCACCACGTGCAGACGGCGGTCTGCATCGTCGGCAACGGCGCGATCGCCAAGGCGGCCGCGCTGGCCTTCGCCCAGGCCGGGCAGAGCGTTACCCTGCTCGGCCCGCCCGCAGCGCCGAAGCCGGACGGCCTCGAGCCCAGTTGGGACGTGCGGGTGTATGCGCTGAACCATACGGCGCACGAACTGCTGTCGAACCTGAAGGTGTGGGGCGCGATGGACCAGCTGCGCATCGCCCCGGTCGACGGCATGGTCATCAAGGGGGACGGCGAGCAGCCCGGCCACCTGAACTTCGATGCCTATGGCGCCCATGCCGATACGCTGGCCTGGATCGTCGAAGACCGCAACCTGAACGATGCGCTCGATGCGGCACTGCGCTTCGCCCAGAACGTGCATGTGGTGACCGGCCGCGCGGTGGCGCTCGAATGCGACGACGCCGGGGCCGCCGTGCAGCTGGCGGACGGCACGGCCGTCAAGGCATCGCTCGTCGTGGGCGCCGACGGTGCGCAGTCCTGGGTGCGCGGCCAGTGCGACATCGGCCTCGATTACAAACCCTATGGCCAGAAAGGCGTGGTCGCCAATTTCGACACGGCGCTGCCGCACCACGGCAATGCATTCCAGTGGTTCACGTGCGACCGCGGCATCGTGGCGCTGCTGCCGCTGCCGGGCAACCGCGTGTCGCTCGTCTGGTCCGCGCCGGACATGCTGGCCGACCAGCTGGCCAGCGAAGGGGCGCAGGCGCTTGCCGACCGGCTGGCCGAGTTCGCCGCCGACAAGCTCGGCAAGCTCACGCCCGTGCTGCCGGAGTCGGTGCGGGCGTTTCCGCTGTCGCTGGTGCGCCCCCATTCGCTGGTGGCGCAGCGCGTGGCTTTGATCGGCGATGCCGCCCACGTGGTGCATCCGCTGGCGGGCCATGGCATGAACCTGGGCTTTGCCGACGTGCGCGACCTGGTGCGCGCCATTGCCGAGCGCGAGGAACACCGTTCGATCGGCGACGACCGGGTGCTGGCCCGCTACGCCCGCTCGCGCAAGGAAGAAGTGCTGCTGATGCAGGCCACCACCGACGGTTTGCAGCGCCTGTTCGGCGCCAATCTCGAGCCGGTTCGCGCCGTGCGCAATTTCGGGCTAAACTTGCTGGATAAATTGCCATTCGTCAAGCGTTCGCTGATGTCGCACGCGCTGGGCCGGCACTGATATCCACGCGGCGCGGCGATCCCGCGTCGCCCATGTTTTCTCCCGGAGAGTCTATGAAGTTCATGAAGACCGGCCTCGTGCTGGCATCGGCACTGCTGATGTCGTGCGCGGGCGCCGACGACGGCACCGAAGCCACCATCCGCAAGAACGTCGAACCCAAGCTCGGCCCCAACATCAAGATCGATGCGATCCGCGCCACGCCTTATTCGGGGCTGTACGAAATCCGCATCGGCAACGAGATCCGCTACACGGACAAGACCGGTACCTACCTGTTCGCCGGCCACATCTTCAACCTGAAGACAAAGGAAGACGTGACGCAGGCGCGCATCGACGAAGTCAACCGCATCAAGTTCTCCGAGCTGCCGCTGGAGCTGGCGCTGAAGACGGTCAAGGGCAACGGCAAGCGCGTGGTGGCGATCTTCGAAGACCCGAACTGCGGCTACTGCAAGAAATTCCGCCGCGAGACGCTGGCGAAGGTGGACAACATCACTGTCTACACGTTCATGTACAACATCCTGTCGCCGGACTCCACGGTGAAATCGCGCAATATCTGGTGTGCGGCCGACCGCAACCGCGCCTGGGACGAGTGGATGCTGAACAACAAGCAGGCGCCGGCAGCGCCGGCCGGCTGTGCCGCGCCGAACGACAAGGTGCTGGCGCTGGGGAGCAAGCTCGGGCTGGAAGGCACGCCGGCGATCTTCTTTGCCGACGGCAGCCGCGTTCCGGGCGCTATCGACGTCGACACGATGGAAGCGAAGTTCGCCGCGATCAAGTAATTTCGACGTACTCGCACGAATCAATTGCACCAACGCGGCGCGCCCACGAAGCGCGCCGTTTTTACATCACAAGAATCCAGAACCGGGAGTTTTACATCATGGTCACCCTGAACATCAACGGGCGCGACACGCGAGTCGACGCCGACCCGTCGACCCCCATCCTGTGGGCGCTGCGCGACAACCTGAACATGACCGGCACGAAGTTCGGCTGCGGGGCCGCGCTGTGCGGCGCCTGCACCGTGCACCTGGGCGGCCAGCCGATCCGCTCTTGCGTCACGCCGATCTCGGCCGCCGTTGGCCAGAAGATCACCACGATCGAAGCGATGGAGCACGACAAGGTGGGCAAGGCGGTGCAGGACGCCTGGGTAAAGCACGATGTGCCGCAATGCGGCTACTGCCAGAGCGGCCAGGTGATGAGCGCCACGGCACTGCTGAAGGCGAACCGCAAGCCGACCGATAGCGACATCGACGGCGCCATGGCCGGCAACATCTGCCGCTGCGGCACCTACCAACGCATCCGCCTCGCCATCAAGGACGCGGCGAAGTCGCTCGCCTGAAGGAAATACCATGCGCAAAGAATGGCTCAATGGCGATGACATGACCGTGCCCGCCGACGACAAGGCTGGCGGCATTTCTCCCACCTCCCGCCGCGGCTTCATGAAGGCGGCCGGCGCCGGCCTGGTGCTTGGCTTCACGTTCACGGGTGGCGGCCGCATGGCCCGCGCCGCGGAGCAGAAGCCGCTGCAGTTGCCAACCCGGCAACCGAACGCTTTCCTGCGCATCGCGCCGGACAACACCGTTACCGTGCAGGTGAACCGCCTGGAGTTCGGCCAGGGCGTGCACACGGCGCTGCCGATGCTGATCGCCGAGGAACTCGATGCCGACTGGTCGCAGGTTCGCGGCGCACTGGCGCCGGCGGGCGAGGCCTACAAGGATCCGGCGATGGGCATCCAGATCACTGGCGGCTCCGGTTCGGTGGCCCACTCGTGGGTGCAGTACCGCGAGATCGGCGCCAAGGCACGCGCGATGCTGGTGGCCGCGGCGGCCGAGCAGTGGAAAGTCCCCGTCAGCCAGGTGAAGGCAGTCAAGGGCGTGCTCACCGCGCCGGGCGGCAAGAAGGCAACCTACGGCCAGATGGCCGAGGCGGCGATGAAGCAGCCGGTGCCCGAGCACGTGGTGCTGAAGAACGTCGGTAAATTCCGCTTCATCGGCAAGCCGATGCCGCGCCTGGATGCGCGCGCCAAGTCGAACGGCAGCCAGCAATTCGGCATGGACTTCAAGCCGGCCGGCACGAAGGTGGCCGTGGTGGCGCGCCCGCCGGTGTTCGGTGCGAAGGTGAGGAACTTCGATGCCGCCGAGGCGACGAAGATCAAGGGTGTGATCGCCGTGGTGCCGGTCGACGTGGACCGTGGCGGTACCGGCGTGGCCGTCATCGCGGAAGGGTACTGGCAGGCGAAGCAGGGCCGCGATGCGCTGAAGGTCGACTGGGATACGAGTGGCGTGGAAAAGGTGAGCTCCGATCAGCAGTTCACCGCCTTCCGCGCGCTGGCCGCGACACCGGGTGCCGTGGCGAAAAAGGCCGACGTGTCGAAGCTGGCCGCCGCGCCGAAGAAGATCTCGGCCGTCTACGAATTCCCCTACCTGGCGCATGCGCCGATGGAGCCGCTGAATTGCGTGGTGGACTTGAAACGCGACGGCTGCACGATCTGGGCCGGTAGCCAGTTCCAGACGATGGACCAGGCGGCGGCCGCGAAAACGGCCGGCCTGAAACCGGAACAGGTGACCTTGCACACGATGATGGCCGGTGGTGGTTTCGGCCGGCGCGCCGTGCCGTCTTCCGACTACATCGTGGAAGCCGTCAATGTCGCCAAGGCCTGGGCAAAGGCCGGCAAGAGCGGCCCCGTGAAAGTGATCTGGAGCCGCGAGGACGACATCAAGGGCGGCTACTACCGCCCGTCGCATGTGCACCGTGCCGAACTGGGGCTGGATGCAAAAGGCGATATCGTGGGCTGGGACCACGTGATCGTCGGCCAGTCGATCATCAGCGGCACGCCGTTCGAGCCGATGATGGTGAAGAACGGTGTCGATGCCACGATGGTCGAAGGCATGGGCGAACCGTACAGGGTGCCGATGAACCTGTCGGTCCACAACGCGCAGGCCAATGTGCCGGTGCTGTGGTGGCGCTCGGTCGGGTCGACGCACACGGCGTTCGTGATGGAGACGCTGGTCGACGAGGCGGCCACCGCTGCCGGTATCGACCCGGTGGCTTACCGCAAGAAGCTGATCCCGGCGGAGCACAAGCGCCATCACCTGGCACTCGACCTGGCCGTGGGCAAGTCCGGCTACGGCCGCGTGAAGCTGCCGGAAGGGCAGGCTTACGGCGTGGCGGTCCATGAATCGTTCGGCACCGTGGTGGCCTACGTGGTCACGGCGTCGGTGGAGAACGGCACGCCGAAGCTGCACAAGGTGACGGCGGCCGTGCACTGCAACCAGCCGGTCAACCCGCTGACCATCGAAGCGCAGGTGCAGGGCGCCGTGCTGATGGCTGTCGGCACCACGCTGCCGGGCGCCGCCATCACGTTGAAGGATGGTATCGTCGAACAGGGCCAGCTCAGCGACTACACGGTCGCACGCATGACCGACATGCCGCAGGTCGAGGTGCACATCGTGCCGTCGACCGAGCCGCCGACGGGCATGGGCGAACCGGGCCTGCCGCCGCTGGCGCCGGCATTCGCGAATGCCGTGTTCCGCGTCACGGGCAAGCGGCTGCGCAAGCTGCCGTTCGACCTGGCGTCGGCGGCCACGCCGCAGGTGGCGTAACGCATACCCGGCGCATGAGTCAAAGCATGACCCAAAGCATGACCCAAAGCATGACCCGGCGCGTGGTGTCCGGTGCCATCGTCGGCCTGCTGCTGGCCGCCGGGCGCGGCCGGCGCTTCGATCCACTGGGGCAGCGCAACAAGCTGCTGCAGCCGATCGATGGCGAACCGGTTGTCGTGCACAGTGCGCGGCACCTGCTGGCCGTGCTGCCGCGCGTGGTGGCCGTGGTGCGCGATGGCGGCGATGCCGTTGCCGCGCAACTGGCTGCGCTGGGGTGCGAAGTGGTGGAATGTACCGAAGCCGACAGCGGCATGGCCGCGTCGCTCGTCCACGGGCTCCGTCATGCGGAGGCGGCGGTGGGCTGGGTGGTGGCGCTGGGCGACATGCCCCGCGTACTGCCGGCCACCATTGCCGCGCTGGCAAGGGCGGTGGAAGAGGGCGCCGATATCGCGGTGCCGGTGCATGGGACCGCGTTGGGCAAGGAGCGGGGCAATCCGGTCGCATTCGGCCGCCGCCACTTGCCGCAACTGCTCGCGCTGTCCGGAGACCGGGGCGCGCGCGGTATCGTGAAGGATAATATCGTCAACGAAGTGGCGGTGGATGACCCGGGCATCCTGCTCGACATCGATACTCCGCCCGACCTCCTGCAATGAAAAACAAGACGCCGACCAAGAAGATGAAACCGCCGCGCGCAGCGGCGCCGGCCGTGGCCTATGCCATCGTGCCGAAGGACCTCGCCGCCCACCTGTTCCAGGTGACGCTGACCGTACAGCAGCCCGCTGCGGACGGCCAGTTGCTGGCATTGCCGGCCTGGATCCCGGGCAGCTACATGATCCGCGAGTTCGCCCGCAACATCGTGCAGATCCGCGCGGAGGCAAACGGCCAGCCCGTGCCGCTGGCGAAGCTGGACAAGCATTCGTGGCAGGCGCCGCCCGTCGAGGGGCCGCTCACGGTGCAGTATGACGTGTATGCATGGGATCTTTCCGTGCGTGCCGCGCACCTGGACCAGACGCACGGCTTCTTCAACGGCACCAGCGTATTCCTGCGCGTGGCGGGACAGGAGGATGTGCCGCACGTGGTCGATATCGTGCGCCCGGCCGACGAAGCGGCCCGCACGTGGCGCGTGGCGACCGCGCTGCCCGAGCTGAAGGCGAAGCGCTACGGCTTTGGCACCTACGTGGCGGCCGACTACGACGAGCTGATCGACAGCCCGGTGGAACTGGGCGACTTCGCGCTGGCCACGTTCACCGCGCACGGCGTGCCGCACGACGTGGTGATCACCGGCCGCGTGCCGAACCTGGACATGGCGCGGCTGTGCGCCGACCTGAAGACGATTTGCGAAACCCAGATCGCCTTCTTCGAGCCGAAAACGAAGCGGGCGCCGATGGACCGCTATGTGTTCATGACGCTGGCCGTGGGCGACGGCTACGGTGGCCTGGAACACCGCGCCTCGACGGCGCTGATCTGCGCCCGCGCCGACCTGCCGACCACCGCGTCTGTGGTGAAAGAGCGCAGCGAGGGATACATCAAGTTCCTGGGCCTGTGCAGCCACGAGTACTTCCACACATGGAACGTGAAGCGCATCAAGCCGGCCGTGTTCGCGCCCTACGACCTGCAGGTGGAGAACTACACGCCGCTGCTGTGGCTGTTCGAAGGGTTCACGAGTTACTACGACGACCTGTTCCTCGTCCGCTCGGGTCTGATCAGCGAAGCCGCGTATTTCAAGATGCTGGGCAAGACCGTGGGCAGCGTGCTGCGCAGCAGTGGCCGCACGAAGCAGAGCGTGGCCGAATCGAGCTTCGACGCGTGGAGCAAGTACTACCGGCAGGATGAAAACGCGCCCAACGCGATCGTCAGCTATTACGCCAAGGGTTCACTGGTGGGCCTGGGGCTGGATCTCACGATCCGCCAGAAGACGGGCGGCAAGCGTTCGCTCGACGACATCATGCTGGCGCTGTGGCAGCGCTACGGCCGCGACTTTTATCCGGATGGCCGCCGTGGCGTGACGCCGCGCGACGTGGAAGTGCTGTTCGACGAGATCAGCGGCATGAAGCTGAAGAGCTACTTCGAGAAGTACATCCGCGGCACCGAGGACGTGCCGCTGGCGAAGCTGCTGGCGCCGTTCGGGGTGAAGTACGCGGACGAGCGCAAGCTCGCGAAACCGAGCCTCGATGCCAACATCGGCCGCGATGGTGCCGATGCCAAGCTCTCGGCCGTGCATGAAGGCGGCGCCGCGCACCGTGCCGGTCTCTCCGCCGGCGACCTGCTCGTGGCCATCGACGGCCTGCGCGTGACCGGCAATCCGTCGAATCTGGAAGCGCTGCTGTCCCGCTATGCCGTGGGCGACACGGTGCAGGTGCACGCGTTCCGGCGCGATGAATTGATGGCGTTTACGGTGCAACTGCTGGGCGATCGCGTGCCAGGCATCACGCTGGCGATCGACGCGGCGCGCAAGCCGGCAGTGGCGCGGCCGACGATGCTGCGCTGACGTGCGGTTGCTGGATCCCTTCAGCGTCGTGGTGATGGCGGCGCTGATGTGCGCCGTGATGGGCGTGTTGCTGTTCGGGGCCCGCCGCGGCTTTCCCGCCGAGATACGCGGCATCAGCCATTGGGGCGCCGCGCTGGCGACGCAAGTGATTTCCGCCTGCTGCTTTGCCCTGCGCGGCACGCTGCCCGATGCGCTCGTGCTGCCGGTGGCGAATGTGCTATTCATATTCGGCAACGGGCTGTGCGTGATTGGCCTGCAGCGTTTCTATGGTGTCGCGGCGGGCTGGCGGATGCTGGGGGGCGCTTGCGGTTTCGCGCTTGCCGGCATGCTGTACTACCTGCTTGCCGTTCCGGACTATGCGGCGCGCGTGGCGTGGATGGCGCTGCCGATGACGCTGATCAATGCCACCTTGCTGCTCCTGCTGCTGAGGCATGGCCGCAGCAAGCCGGCGACGTGGTTCTTCGGTTCACTGATCGCCGTGAATCTGGTCCTGGTGGCCTTGCGTGGCGTGATGGCACTGACCCGGCATGGCGAAACGCTGGTGAACGTTTCCCTTCCCGGCCAGTTCCAGGGCTTCTACCTGGCAGTGACGGCGCTGCAGCCTGCGCTGCTGGCGGTCGGCTTCCTGATGGTGGCCTACGAACGGCTGCGGCTGATCCTCGAACGTCGCTCGGCCAGCGATCCGCTGACCGGCGTATTCAACCGGCGCGGTTTTGGCGATGCCTACGCGCGCGAAGTCGCCCGGCTGGCGCGAATGCGCCAGCGTTCCCGTTCGATGGCGCTGCTGGCGGTGGACCTCGATCATTTCAAGTCGATCAACGACCGCTTCGGCCACGCCGAGGGCGACCGCGTGCTGGTCAGCGTGGCACGCATGCTGGGCTCGGCGTTGCGCGAATCCGACGTGCTGGCCCGTTTCGGCGGCGAGGAATTCATCGTGCTGCTGCCGGACGCGGACGCGAAACGCGCCACCGCCGTTGCCCAGCGCATGCAGCGCCTGCTGCGCGACGCGTGCGCCGGCACCCTGCCGTCCTGCACGGCCAGTTTCGGCGTGACGGTGCAGACCGACCCGGGCGAACCGCTGGAAGATGTGCTCGGCAGGGCGGACGAAGCGCTGTACCGCGCCAAGGAAAACGGCCGCGACCGTATCGAAACCTGGCGCGCAGCTGCATGACCGCACAACAGTAGTTGCCGAAATTCGGGCAGTCCCCGATTTCACGTTTTCAGGAAATATTTCCAATATTCGGGGACAGTCCCCGATTTCAGGAAATTTTTTGGGATCAGGCGAACAGCCGGCCCAGCTCCGCGCCGGGGTTATCAGCCCGCATGAACGCCTCGCCGACGAGGAAGGCATTGACGTTCGCCTCGCGCATCCGTTGCACGTCGGTGCGGCCGAGGATGCCGGACTCCGTGACCACCATCCGCTCCGCCGGAATACGGGGCAGCAGGTCCAGCGTGGCATCGAGCGAGACCTCGAACGTGCGCAGGTTGCGGTTGTTGATGCCGATGAGGTTGGTCTTCAGTTTCAGCGCGGCGGTCAGCTCGTCGCCATCGTGCGATTCCACCAGCACGTCCATGCCCAGTTCGTGCGCGCATGCTTCCATCTCCGCCATCAGGCCGTGATCGAGGCCGGCCACGATCAGCAGGATGCAGTCGGCGCCCATGGCGCGCGCTTCATAGACCTGGTAAAGGTCGACCAGGAAATCCTTGCGGATCACCGGCAGCGCGCACGCGGCCCGGGCCTGCTTCAGGTACTCGACGGAGCCCTGGAAGAACTGTTCGTCCGTCAGCACCGACAGGCAGGCCGCGCCGCCTTCGGCATAGCTTTGCGCGATGTCCGCGGGGCGGAAATCCGCACGGATCACGCCTTTCGATGGCGACGCCTTCTTGATTTCGGCGATCACGCCGGCATGGCCGGCGGCGATCTTGCCGCGCAGGCTCGCTTCGAAACCGCGGATCGCGGCGCGCGACTCGCGGTCGCCTTCCACGTCGGCGCGCAGGCTGGCCAGGCTGCGGTATTTCTTGGCCGCGGCCACTTCGTCGGCCTTGACGGCCAGGATCTTGTTCAGGATGTCGGACATGGTTTACCGGTTCTGCTAATTAATGACGGTCGGCGAGGGCAAGGCGGGCACCCAGCGCGAGGAACAGGCCGCCGGTGACACGGTTCAGCCACAGCGCCACGCGCGGCTTGACCTTGAGTTTCGAACTCGCGAAAGCGGTGAACAGCGCCAGGCCGTTACACCACAACATGCCGTTGAAGTTGAAGATGCAGCCCAGGATGATGAAGGCCAGCGGCTTGTTCGACGCGTCGGCGTCGATGAACTGGGGCACGAAGGCAAGGAAGAACAGTGCCACTTTCGGGTTCAGCACATTGGTCAGGAAGCCTTGAGCGAAGATGCGGCCGAGCGGCAGCGGAGCGGGTGCCGGAGCGACTCCGTCCTTGGCCGAATCCTTCAGCTTCGCGCGCAGCATCTGGATGCCGCACCACACGATATAGGCGGCACCGACCCACTTGACCACGGTGAACGCGGTGGCGGACGTGGCCAGCAGGGCGGACAGGCCCAGCGCCGCGGCCAGCACGTGCACCATCGTGCCGGCGCCGATGCCGAGCGAGGCCGCCACGCCGGCGCGCCAGCCCTGCGTGGCACTGCGCGCCATGATCAGGAGCGAATCCGGCCCGGGCATGATGTTCAGCAGCAGCCCGGAAACGACGAACAGCGTCAGGTCGTGGATGCCGAACATGGCCGGCTCCGCTCAGTTGGCGGCGCCGAGCGCCTGCGTGACTTCGACGAACTGGTGCAGCTTGGCCAGCGCGGCGCCAGACTCGATCGCCTGGCGCGCCTTGATCAGGCCCACTTCGATCGATGGCGCAACGCCGGCCGCATACAGCGCGGTGCCCGCATTGAGCGCGACGATGTCGGTGGCGGCGCCGGTTTCGCCGGACAGCACGCCCAGCACCTTGGCCTTCGATTCGGCGGCATTGGCCACCTTCAGGTTGCGGCTGGCCACCATCGCGAGACCGAAGTCTTCCGGGTGGATTTCATATTCGCGGATTTCGCCGTCGACCAGTTCGCCAACGAGCGTGCCGGCGCCGAGGGACACTTCATCCATGTTGTCGCGGCCATACACCACGATCGCGTGTTCCGCGCCGAGGCGCTGCAGCACGCGCACCTGGATGCCCACGAGGTCGGGGTGGAACACGCCCATCAGGATGTTCGGCGCACCGGCCGGATTCGTGAGCGGCCCGAGGATGTTGAAGATCGAGCGCACGCCCAGTTCGCGGCGCACCGGTGCCACGTGCTTCATGGCGGCGTGGTGGTTCGGCGCGAACATGAAGCCGATGCCGGTCTGCGCGATCGATTGCGCGATCTGCTCCGGCTTCAGGTTGATGTTGGCGCCCAGCGATTCGATCAGGTCGGCGCTGCCGGACGACGACGACACGCTGCGCCCGCCATGCTTGGCGATGCGCGCACCGGCGGCGGCGGCCACGAACATGGCCGCGCTGCTGATGTTGAACGTGTGCGCGCCGTCGCCGCCGGTGCCCACGATATCCAGCAGGTTCGTGGTGTCCGCCATCGGCACCTTCGTGGAGAACTCGCGCATCACCTGTGCGGCGGCGGTGATCTCGCCGATCGTTTCCTTCTTCACGCGCAGGCCCATCGTGAGCGCGGCTACCATCACGGGCGACATTTCGCCGCTCATGATCTGGCGGAACAGGTGCAGCATTTCGTCGTGGAAGATCTCGCGGTGTTCGATGCAGCGGATCAGGGCTTCCTGGTGGGTGATCGGCATGGTCATTCCTTTGCGCTCGACGACGTGCGATCGAGGAAGTTCTTCAGCATGGCATGGCCATGTTCGGAGAGGATCGATTCGGGATGGAACTGCACGCCTTCGATGTCGAAGTCCTTGTGGCGCACGCCCATGATCTCGCCATCGTTCGTCCATGCCGTCACTTCCAGGCAGGCGGGCAGCGACGCGCGCTCGATCGCCAGCGAGTGGTAGCGGATCACGGTAAAGGGGCTCGGCAGGTCCTTGAACACGCCTTCGCCGGTATGGGCGATGGGCGAGGTCTTGCCGTGCATGACTTCCTTGGCGCGGATAACCTTGCCGCCGAACGCTTCGCCGATGGCCTGGTGGCCGAGGCACACGCCGAGGATCGGCTTCTTGCCGGCGAAATGCTTCAGTACCGCCACCGAGATACCGGCCTGCGCCGGATCCTTGGGGCCCGGCGAGATGCAGATGCGGTCCGGGTTCAGGGCTTCGATCTCCTCGATCGTGATCTCGTCGTTGCGGTGCACCCGCACGTCTTCACCCAGTTCGCCGAAGTACTGCACGATGTTGTAGGTGAAGGAGTCGTAATTGTCGATCATCAGCAGCATGTCAGAACTCCCCATCCAGGCCATCTTGCACTTGTTCGGCGGCGCGCAGCACGGCGCGCGCCTTGTTCTCTGTTTCCAGCCATTCCATCTCGGGTATCGAGTCGGCCACGATGCCGGCCGCAGCCTGCACGTACAGCATGCCGTCCTTGATCACGCCGGTGCGGATCGCGATCGCCACGTCCATCTCGCCGCCGAACGACAGGTAGCCGCAGGCGCCGCCATAGATGCCGCGCTTGGAGATTTCCAGCTCGTCGATCACTTCCATCGCGCGCACTTTCGGCGCGCCGGTCAGCGTGCCGGCAGGGAAGGTGGCGCGCAGCACGTCCAGGTTCGACATGCCGGACTTCAGCTTGCCTTCGACGTTCGACACGATGTGCTGCACGTGCGAATACTTTTCGATGACCATCTTGTCCGTGACCTTCACGCTGCCGATCTCTGCGATGCGGCCCAGGTCGTTGCGGGCCAGGTCGATCAGCATCACGTGCTCGGCGATCTCCTTCGGATCGGCCAGCAGTTCCTCGGCCAGCTGCGCGTCCTTTTCCGGCGTGGCGCCGCGCGGGCGCGTGCCGGCGATCGGGCGCAGCGTGACCTTTTTCTCGCCATCCGGGAGGGTCTCGTTACGCACGAGGATTTCGGGCGACGCGCCAACGATCTGCATGTCGCCGAAGTTATAGAAGTACATGTACGGCGACGGGTTCAGCGAACGCAGCGCGCGGTACAGCGTGAGCGGCGAATCGACATACGGCTTGCGGATGCGCTGGCCGATCTGCACCTGCATCAGGTCGCCGGCCATCACGTATTCCTTCGCCTTTGCCACGGCGGCCAGGTACGATTCCTTGTCGAAGTCGCGGATCGCCTCGGTGCGCACCGACGAGGACGTGACGGGCGCATCGACGCCGCGGCGCAGCAGCGCCTTCAGTTCCTTCAGCCGCACGCGCGCCTTCGAGAACGATTCCGGCTGCGTGGTGTCGGCATACACGATCAGGTACAGCTTGCCGGACAGGTTGTCGATGACGGCCAGTTCTTCCGTGACCATCAGCTGGATGTCGGGCAGGCCGAGATCATCTTTCTGCGCACTGTTGGCCAGCTTCTTCTCGATGAAGCGCACGGTGTCGTAGCCGAAGTAGCCGGCCAGGCCGCCCACGAAGCGGGGCATGCCGGGGCGCAGCGCGACCTTGAAGCGGGCCTGGTACTGCTCGATGAATTCGAGGGGATTGCCATCGTGCGTTTCGATGACTTCGCCGCCCTTGACGATCTCGGTGCGGCTGCCGACCGTGCGCAGCAGCGTTTTCGCCGGCAGGCCAATGAACGAGTAGCGGCCGAAGCGCTCGCCACCGACGACGGACTCCAGCAGGAACGTGTTCTTGCCGTTGTTCTGGCTCTGCGCCAGCTTCAGGTACAGCGACAGCGGCGTTTCCAGGTCGGCGAACGCTTCCGCGATCAGGGGGATACGGTTGTAGCCTTGCGTGGCCAGCGATTTGAATTCGAGTTCGGTCATGGTCTCTCCAACCCGCCACGCGAACCCATTTTGGGCATGATGGTGGCGGTGAGGTTCAAAAAACCTGCCGGGAGAGAGCGAAAAGGTGGATAGTCGCGCGAAATCTCCGACGGCAGCAATCAACGTGGCTTAGTTTGCCCAGGATTGCCAGCGTCGCCACAGCCAGGCCTCGATCGATCCCTGGTGAGTAACGTTGTGTCTTTTGTTGAGAAACATCGTTTGACGAGCGTTCGGTTTTAAGTTGCAGCCGGTTGATTCGGCTGATTGTGCGCGTTGATTAACTGTGCAGCATGCAGCAGCGTTTCCACTATACCATCGGAATCCGTCTCGTGTATAGACTCACCGTGGTTATAGCCATACGGCACCGTCAGCACCGGACAACCGGCCGAGCGGGCCGCCTGGGCGTCGTTCGACGAGTCGCCGATCGCCACCACCTGGTGCGGCGGCAGGCCGAAGTATTCGCATGCTTTCACCAGCGGCAGCGGGTCCGGTTTTTTCCTTTCGAACGAATCGCCGCCATAGATGACCTCGAAATAGCCATCGAGTTCCTTCAGCTTCAGCAGCGGCAAGGCAAACGCGAGCGGCTTGTTCGTGACGCAGGCGAGGCGGATGCCGGCATCCTTCAGCTCCGTCAGGCCGGCGGCCACGTCCGGATACAGCGTGCTGTGGTGGCCGTTGATCGCCAGGTAGTGCCGCTGGTAGGCATCCATCGCCGCGGCGAAGTGCTGTTCGACGGTGGCATCGTCATGGTCGAGCGACAGCACGCTGCGGATCAGGTTTTCCGAGCCCTTGCCGACCATGTTCTTGATCTGCTCGGCCGTGATGGCTTCCAGGCCCAGCTCTTCGCGCATGCGGTTGATGGCCACGTGGAAGTCCGGCACGGTGTCGAGCATCGTGCCGTCGAGGTCGATGATGGCGGCGCGCACGCCGGCCAGGGGGTGAGCTGCCGCCATGCTTACACCGCTGCCAGTTGGGTGCGCATCGCGTCGATGACGGCCTTGTAGTCGGGCTGGCCGAAGATCGCCGAGCCGGCCACGAACGTGTCCGCGCCGGCTTTCGCCGCGGCGGCGATGTTGTCGATCTTGATGCCGCCATCGACTTCCAGCAGGATGTCGCGGCCCGATTCGTCGATCAGGCGGCGCGCTTCGGCGATCTTCTTCAGTGCCTGCGGAATGAACGACTGGCCGCCGAAGCCCGGGTTGACCGACATGATGAGGATCATGTCGACCTTGTCCATCACGTGCTCCAGGTACGACAGCGGCGTTGCCGGGTTGAACACGAGGCCGGCCTTGCAGCCGTGGTCGCGGATCAGCTGCAGCGAACGGTCGATGTGGTCGGAGGCCTCCGGGTGGAAGGTGATGATGTTCGCGCCCGCCTTGGCGAAGTCGGGGATGATGCGGTCGACCGGCTTGACCATCAGGTGCACGTCGATCGGTACCTGTACATGCGGGCGGATCGCCTGGCAGACCAGCGGGCCGATCGTGAGGTTCGGCACATAGTGATTGTCCATTACGTCGAAGTGGATGATGTCGGCGCCGGCGGCGACGACGTTCTTCACTTCCTCGCCCAGGCGGGCGAAGTCGGCGGACAGGATGCTGGGAGCGATGCGGAAAGTAGTCATGACAGGGTGGATAGCAAAAAGATGCGTTATTTTACGCCGCTCTCCCGTTATGTGCGGAGCGCACCTTGCGCAATGGGGCGAATTGGGGTGCAATGTGAAACTAGGTTAATAAAACGCTACATTTGAAATTTCGGCACATTCCATGGCAAATCATGGCCAATGCGCCGGCAACAAAGGATTACCGATGGCCCAATATGCATTCGATGTGTCGGTCAGGACGCAGTTCCTGCCCGAACAGTCCGATCCGGAGCGCACCAACTTCGTGTTCACCTACTCGATCACGATCAGGAACACGGGGACCGTCGCCGCACAGCTGATCTCGCGGCATTGGGTGATTACCGACGCGAACAATCACAAGCAGGAAGTGCGCGGCCTGGGCGTGGTGGGACACCAGCCGCTGCTGCAGCCGGGCGAACAGTTCGAGTACACGAGCGGCACGGCCCTGCAGACGCCGCAGGGCTCGATGGTGGGGGAATATTTCTGCGTGGCCGAGGATGGCCACCAGTTCGAAGTGAAGATTCCGGAATTCGTGCTGACGCTACCGCACTCGCTCCACTGATCTACAATCCTCGTTATTCAGGCTGGTCCGGCCGTTTGGCCGGCGGCGTCTTTTTCTTTCCCGGCATCGTCCACCACACGATGAACACGAGCAGGAATAGCGCCACCAATGCCTCGACCATCAGAATCCACATACCGCCTCCATGTTTTTCGTTCGCCGTAGTCTACCCCGTATTTTCCAGCCGTTGAGCTGCATCGCCGTATCGGCAGTCCTGCTCGCCGGTTGCGTGACGCCGCCCGCGCCCCAGCCTTCGCCGGTGCCGCAGCCCGCACCCCAGCCCGTACCGCAACCCCAGGCGCCCGCCGCGCCGCCCGTGGAGCCAACCCGGCCGCCGGCACCGCCATCGGCGAAAACGGCCTTCGTGCCGGGCACGTTCGCCGACTTGCCGGGTTGGTCGCGCGACGACGTGCGCGCCGCATGGCCGGCGTTCCAGTCGTCGTGTTCCGTGATCGGCAAGCGTGCGGACTGGAAGGAGGCGTGCTCGATCGCCCGCACCGTCAACGCTGGTGACGAGCGTGCGGTGCGGCTGTTCTTTGAAACGTTCCTCGTGCCGCACCGGGTGATCGCGCCGGACGGTTCGGACAGCGGCCTGGTGACCGGCTATTACGAGCCGCTGCTGCGCGGCGCCCGCAAGCAGGGCGGCCCGTACCAGACCCCTTTATATAGAGTGCCGGACGACATGTTGACGATCGATCTTGCCGGCGTGTATCCGGAACTGAAGGGCAAGCGGCTGCGCGGCCGGCTGCAAGGCAGGAAGGTGGTGCCGTATTCCAGCCGTGCCGAGATCGCGCGTGCCGATTTCAGCGGCAAGGAACTGCTGTGGGTCGACGACCCGGTGGAGGCGTTCTTCCTCGAGGTGCAGGGCTCCGGCCGCGTGCAGCTCGACAGCGGCGAAACCGTGCGCGTGGCGTACGCCGACCAGAACGGCCATCCCTACAAATCGATCGGCAAATGGCTGATCGAGCAGGGCGAGCTGACGTCCGAGCAGGCTTCCGCCCAGGGCATCAAGGCATGGATCGCCGGCCACCCGACGCGAAGGCAGGAACTGCTGAACGTGAATCCGAGCTATGTGTTCTTCAGGGAGGAAAAGCTGCCGGATCCGAGCGTGGGGCCGAAAGGTTCGCTGGGCGTGCCGTTGACGCCGCAGCGTTCGGTGGCCGTGGACACGACACAGATACCGTCCGGCGTGCCGTTATACCTGTCCACCACACAGGCCGCCAGCGAGATCCCGCTGCAACGGCTCGTGATGGCGCAGGACACCGGCGGTGCCATCCGGGGTGCGATCCGGGTCGACTTCTTCTTCGGCTTCGGTACCGAGGCGGCGGAAAACGCGGGCCGGATGAAGCAGCGCGGTGAAGTCTGGGTGCTGCTGCCGCGCGCGACCCGCTAGGCCCGATTAACGGAGTACCAGCACCGGCAGCTCGGTGTGGGCCAGCACTTTCTGCGTTTCGCTGCCGAGGAACAGCTTGTTCAGGCCCGTGCGGCCGTGCGAGGCCATCAGGATGATGTCGCAATTGTGCTTTTGCGCCGCATCGATGATTTCCTTGTAGGGCGTGTGGGAATCGACGACGATGCCTTCGAACGGCACGCCGGCCGCGGCGCACGCCGTTGCCACCTTGTTGATGTGCGCCTTGGCGGTGGTGGCGATCTGCGTTGCAAACACTTCCGCGTCCGGCACGACCGCGCCTTCGGCCATCGGCACGAACGGGAACGGCTGGGCCACGCAGATCGAGACGATGCGCGCGCCGTGCACCTGGGCGAAACGGATCGCGAGATCCGTGGCTTTTACCGCCAGCTCGGATCCATCGGTGGGCAGCAGGATGTTCTTGAACATGATGGTCCCCTTGCAAAGTTGTCAATGCTCCAGTGTAGGGCCACCACCCCGTCAGGGGCGCACGCTTCGGATCGCGCGCGATGCGACCACCCCGACAGCCAGCAGCACGCCGCCCACGGCAATGCAGTACAGCGCGGGCCGCACGCCGAGATGGTCGCCCGCGTACCCCGCCACGAGCGCGCCCAATGGTGCTACCGCCACCGTCAGGAAGCGCATCGTCGAGATCATCCGGCCCAGCATTTCATCCGGGGTCACGCTCTGGCGCAGCGCCTGGTAGGGCACGAAGAACAGCATTGCTCCCAGGTCGAAGAAAAACATCAGTGCGGCATAGGCGGCCGCGCTGAACCGGGCGTCGCCGAACGGGTCGCGGGGAATCAGCGGCATCAGCACGAAACCGAGCGCCATGGATGCCATGCCGATCATGATGGTGATGCCCGCGCCATAACGCCGGTTCAATGGCCGCAGCAGCAGGGAGCTGACGAACACACCCATCCCTCCCAGCATTTGCGCCATGCCGAGCGTGCCCGCGCTCATGCCCAGCTCGCGTGTGGCGAACAGCACCAGCAGCGCCGAGTAGCCATAGAACAGGATGTGCCAGGCGCCGGCGACCCAGGCCAGCGCCCGCAGCAGCGGCTGTTGCCAGATGAAGGCGAAGCCGGCGCGAACGTCGTGCAGCGGATGGCGCTCGCTGCGCGGCGGCACCGCTTCGCGCATCTTCACGCGGCCGAGGTTCCAGACCGAGATGAAGAACGTGGCCGCGTTGGCGATGATCGCCACCGGTGCCGTCAGCCACTGGATCAGGATGCCGGCAAGACCGGGCGCCAGCAGGCGCGAAATGGAATCCGTGCTGGCGAAGCGGGACTGTGCCTCGACCATCCTCTGGCGGCCCACGAGCAAGGTGAGAAAAATTTGCTCCGCGCCGCCGCCGATGACATTGCATGCCCCCTGGACGGCCGCCACCGCATACAGCCAAGGCATGCCCAGCAGGTCGAACCACCACGCGACGGGAATCGAGGCAAGCGAAATGCCCTGGGCTGCCTTGCTGCCCAGCAGGATCGGCAGCTTGCGGCTGCGGTCCAGCAGTACGCCCGCGGGCAATGCAAGCACCGCGAACGGAATCGCCTGGCAGGCGGTCAGTACACCCATCTGCGCCGGCGTCGCGTGCAGCAGCAGCACGGCGCACAAGGGCAGCGCGAGCGTGCCGATCTGCGAGCCAAAGCTCGTCAGTACCATGCTGGCCCAGTAGCGCCGGAAGTCGGTACTGGACAGGAGCGCATCGCTGCGCCAGCGTTCGGCGATCGAAGAAAGGAGTGGTAGGACCATCGGTTGCCGGATCATAGCAGCCGTGGCGGTATGGGAATGCCCCGCCGATGGCGCTACAATCGTCCGATCCCATCGTCCCGGAGAAAAGCATGCAATACGAAGACCTGATCGTCGAAGTCCATGGCAAGGTGGCGCTGATTCGCCTGAACCGGCCCAAGGCGCTGAATGCGCTGAATGACCGCATGATGAACGAGCTGGGCGAGGCATTCGCCGGCTTCGACAAGGATCCGCAGATCGGCTGTATCGTCCTGACCGGCAGCGAAAAGGCCTTCGCGGCAGGCGCGGACATTCCGGCGATGATCGACTACACCTACCAGGACACTTATCGGGACAACTACATTACCCGCAACTGGGAGCACATCCTGAAAGTGCGCACGCCGGTCATCGGTGCGGTCGCAGGCTACGCGCTGGGTGGCGGCTGTGAACTGGCGATGATGTGCGATTTCGTGATCGCTGCGGACACGGCGAAATTCGGCCAGCCTGAAATCAAGATCGGTGTCACGCCGGGTGCCGGTGCCACGCAGCGACTGCCCCGGGCGATCGGCAAGGCCAAGGCGATGGACATGCTGCTGACGGCACGTACCATCGACGCGGCGGAAGCGGAGCGGACCGGCCTCGTCTCGCGCGTGGTCCCGGCGGACAAGCTGATCGAAGAAGCGCTGGCGGCAGCCACCACGATCGCATCGATGCCGCTATCGGTCGCCATGCAGATCAAGGAGGCGGTCAACGTCGCCTACGAAGTACCGCTGACGGAAGGCGTGCGCTACGAGCGCCGGCTGTTCCATGCCGCGTTCGGCACGCCGGCCCAGCGCGAGGGCATGCATGCGTTCCTCGAAAAGCGCTTGCCAAGCTTCGACGGCCTTTGATATAGTTCTGTCCCTCGCAGCAACGTAGCTGTCACGAAAGTGAAACAAGCAAGTTGAGGCGGGACAGAAAGAAGCTTGACGATTCGCACGAAACACTCGATAATCTTGCCTCTCTGCTGCTGACAAACACAACGATTTGTCTACGGGTTGATCCCGAGTTGCAGCACCGCTGAAAAAGCGAAGAATTCTTTAACAATCAACAGTCGATAAGTGTGGGCGTTTGATGCGATGTGCCTCCGGACTTCGGTCCGGAATGCTCAAAATATAGCAACAAACGCTCGCACAAGAAATAAACGTAATCATCTTCGGATGATTCGTCAGTATCTTGAGTGAGTGACCTCCGATAGCAGTATCGGAAAAACAGAGATTAAACTGAAGAGTTTGATCCTGGCTCAGATTGAACGCTGGCGGCATGCTTTACACATGCAAGTCGAACGGTAACAGGGAGCTTGCTCCGCTGACGAGTGGCGAACGGGTGAGTAATATATCGGAACGTGCCCAAGAGTGGGGGATAACGTAGCGAAAGTTACGCTAATACCGCATACGATCTATGGATGAAAGCAGGGGACCTTCGGGCCTTGTGCTCCTGGAGCGGCCGATATCTGATTAGCTAGTTGGTGAGGTAAAGGCTCACCAAGGCGACGATCAGTAGCTGGTCTGAGAGGACGACCAGCCACACTGGAACTGAGACACGGTCCAGACTCCTACGGGAGGCAGCAGTGGGGAATTTTGGACAATGGGGGCAACCCTGATCCAGCAATGCCGCGTGAGTGAAGAAGGCCTTCGGGTTGTAAAGCTCTTTTGTCAGGGAAGAAAAGGGT
>NZ_JBUXKP010000006.1:0-471125 GCF_055502675.1 Pseudoduganella sp. jia 12 | reverse complement strand
GATCAGCGATGCGGCGAAGGCCTACCAGGCATTTGCGCACGCTGCCCACATCACGCATGAAGCAATCAACGTTCGCGCCGGCATCAGGAAACGCGGCGCGATCCACCTGAACAACGTCAATGGCTGGCATAGCCGCTTCAAGACCTGGTTGCGCCGCTTCAATGGCGTGGCCAGTCGTTACCTGGCCAATTACACCGGGTGGCAACGGGTACTGGATGCCGCAACCTTGACGCTGCCGGTCGACTGGCTGCGCGTGAGTGTCAGCAAAAGCAATATTTCCGGGGCGGGGTAACGAAAAAGTTCCCGATCAACGCACGCCGCATATTTAACGCTGACAGCGCTAAAATAAACGGAAGCAGGGAAAATGGCGCCTTGCAGGAAGGCGCCGGGTTTGCTTACTCGATCAGCGCGGGCGTGCCGTCGGAGAGGAAGGCACCGAAACAGCGCGTGCATTCCAGGCAGAACAGGTGCGGCACCCGCACGCTCTTCTGCCGCAATACCAGCTGCAGGTGCCCCTCGGCACACACAGGGCAGGTTTCACGCATGGTGCCACAGGTACGGATTTCATCCGCGAGGTAGGTATCGTCGAAGCGCACGCCATCGACCACCGTCTGGGGATCGAGCTGGACAAGGTACAAATGCGCTGGGCTGGCCCGCTGTTCGGCCGGTGTCGAATAATGCGGGCTGGTACGAGAAGCTGGCGAGTCTGCTCGGTTGCTTGCACGATTCATTCTGAACCTCCATGCCCGCCATGGAAGGACGGGCCTGAACACCATAGCCAAATCGGCTGCCGCATGCAAGCACATTCGTCCCGTCAAAAGTAGGTTGCAATTAGATCGCGCGCTATTTATACTACGGGCATGAAAACGCCGCCCTCTCCTTCGCATTCCCCGCCCCCTTCCTCGCCCGCTTCCCTGCAGGTGCCGCAGCTCGACCAGCAGCTATGCTTCGCGCTGTATTCCACCTCGCTGGCAATGAACAAGCTGTACCGCAAGCTGCTGCGCAAGCTCGACCTCACGTATTCCCAGTACCTGGTGATGATGGTGCTATGGGAGCGGAACGAGCAGACCGTGAGCGAACTCGGCGACAAGCTGTTCCTCGATTCGGCCACGCTGACTCCGCTGCTGAAGCGGATGGAACAGGCCGAGCTGATCACCCGTACGCGCTGCGCGAACGACGAACGCCAGGTCATCATCGCGCTGACGCCCAAGGGCGATGGCCTGCGCGAGAAGGCCAGGGAAATTCCCCCGTGCGTGCTGGCCGCCAGCCAGTGCAGCCTGGGCCAGGTGCAGGACCTGAAGGGTCAGCTCGACACGCTGCGCGCCAGCCTGGCGGACGCCAGCTGACGGATTTTCCGTCGCGCCAGCGCGACAGGAGCGTCGACGGTCCGCGCGCCGGCCGGACAGCGGACGTCCGGCCGGCCGGCGCCTTTCCCGCCAGCGGTGCGGCCTGCCGTGCGCGATTGTCCGGCGCGGACGTCCGTGTCCGGCAATGTTTCAAGGTTGTTACAAACGAGTCATCAGCACGGACCGACGAGCCCCATTAGAATATCCCGGCTGTTTCCACAAAAACATGAAGGAGTATCGCCCGGCCAGACCCGGCACGGCGCGGCACCCTCACTGCCTGGGGTATCAATGAAGCGCCTGCGCATCATCACCGTCACTACCGTATTCGCCGCCAGCCTGACCGCGCTCGGCCTGTCCGCTTCCGCCTTTGCCGCCGCACCGCCGGCCGGCAAGTTCGACGACAAGTTCCGCCAGCTCGACGAGCTGCTGCCCACCGCCACGCCGTACCGCACCGCCTCCGGCGCGCCCGGCCACCAGTACTGGCAGCAGCGCGCCGACTACACGATCCGCGCCACGCTGGACGAAGCCAACCGCGCGATCTCGGGCACGGAACAGGTCACGTACCACAACAACTCGCCGGACACCCTCACCTACCTGTGGCTCCAGCTGGACCAGAACATCTACAAGTCCGACTCGGATGCGCGCCGCGTGCAGACCGCGCCGTCGCGCGAGGCATGGATGAAGCCGCAGGGCGAGGAAGGCGGCGCCAAGTTCGAAGGCTTGCGCAACGTGCTGACGGGCCGCGAATTCGATGGCGGCTTCAAGCTGTCGAACATCCGCACGGCCGGCGGCGCACCGCTGAAATACGTGATCAACGGCACCATGATGCGCATCGACCTGCCGTCGCCGCTGAAACCGGGCGACAAGGTCACGTTCGGCATCGACTGGTCGTACAAGATCAACGAGCAGAAAGTGCTCGGCGGCCGCTCCGGCTACGAATATTTTGAAGAAGACAGGAACGCGCTGTTCGAGATCGCCCAGTGGTTCCCGCGCATGGCCGCCTACTACGACGTGGCCGGCTGGCAGCACAAGCAGTTCCTCGGCTCCGGCGAATTCACGCTGGAATTCGGCGACTACGACGTGAAGCTCACCGTGCCCGCCGACCACATCGTGGCCTCCACCGGCGAGCTGCAGAATCCGGGCGACGTGCTGACGGCCGCCCAGCGCGACCGCCTGGCCAGGGCGCGCACCGCGAGCAAGCCGGTGCTGATCGTTACCCAGGCCGAGGCGGAAGCGGCGGAAAAGACTGTCAGCAAGGCCACCAAAACCTGGCATTTCAAGGCGAAGAACGTGCGCGATTTCGCCTTTGCCTCGTCGCGCAAGTTCATCTGGGATGCGCAGGGCTACAAGAACGATGGCACGAACGTGCTGGCCATGTCGTACTACCCGAAGGAAGGCAACCCGCTGTGGGAACGCTATTCCACGCCATCGATCATCCACACGATCGAGCAGTACAACAAGTACAGCTTCGATTACCCGTACCCGATCGCCATTTCCGTGAACGGCCCGGTGGGCGGCATGGAATACCCGATGATCTCGTTCAACGGGCCGCGCCCCACGAAGGACAAGAAGACCGGCGAACTGACGTATTCCCAGCGCACGAAATATGGCCTGATCGCCGTGATCATCCATGAAGTGGGCCACAACTACTTCCCGATGATCGTCAACTCGGACGAGCGCCAGTGGACATGGATGGACGAAGGCCTGAACTCGTTCGTCGAGTACCTGGCCGTGCAGGCATGGGAAAAGGACTTCCCGATCGGCCGCGGCGACCCGCGCGACATCACCGCCTACATGCGTTCGGCCAACCAGGTACCGATCATGACGAACTCCGAATCGGTGCTCCAGTTCGGCAACAACGCCTATGCGAAGCCGGCGACCGCGCTGAACATCCTGCGCGAAACGATCCTGGGCCGCGAACTGTTCGACCACGCGTTCCGCGAATATGCGCGCCGCTGGAAGTTCAAGCGCCCCACCCCGGCCGACTTCTTCCGCACGATGGAAGACGCGTCCGGCACGGACCTCGACTGGTTCTGGCGCGGCTGGTTCTACACCACGGATGCCGTGGACATCAGCCTGGACAACATTACCGAGTTCAACATCAGCTCGAAGGACCCGGAAATCGAAAAGGCGTGGGCCCGCGCCCGCAAGGCCGAGGAACCGGTATCCATCACGGACCAGCGCAACGAAGGCATGGAGCGCCGCATCGACCGCCACCCGGAGCTGAAGGACTTCTACAACGAGCATGACCAGTTCACCGTCACGAACGCGGACCGCAACAAATACAAGGAGACACTGGAAGGACTGGAGCCGTGGCAGAAGGACCTGCTCAAGCAGGGCAAGTACATCTACCTGGTCGACTTCACCAACAAGGGTGGCCTGGTGATGCCGCTGATCCTGGAAATCACGCTCAAGTCGGGCAAGAAGTATATCGAGCGCGTGCCGGCCGAAGTGTGGCGCTATTCGCCGCAGAAGGTGACGAAGCTGCTGGTGACGGACGAGCCGATGACGGCGCTGGCGCAGGACCCGTACTGGGAAACGGCCGACATCGACACCAGCAACAATGCGTGGCCGCGCAAGGCAGTGCCGTCCCGCCTGGAGCTGTTCAAGATGGAGCGCAAGCCGAACGACATGATGAAGGACTTCAATGCGCCGCTGAAGGGTGACGAGAAGGGGAAAGCGGAGGCGAAGCCGGCCGACACCGCCGCGCCGGCCAACGGTGCCGCGGCCAAGCAGCAGGCGGAAACGAACCAGCTGAAGGAGGCCGTGCCCGCGCAGCCGGCCGCACAACCGGCTGCTCCGCAGCAAACGCCGGAACCCGCGCGGTAATGCTACGCTCGATGCGCCACTGGTTCAGGAAGGCCGCCCTCGCCGCGGCGCTGCTCTCCGGTACCGCCATGGCCCACAACTACCATATGGGCCTGGCGGACATCGGCTACAACGCCGACACCGGCAACACCGAGATCGTGCACACGTACACCGCGCACGACGTGGAAGCGCTGCTGACGAACCTGTACGGCCGCCAGTTCGACCTCGGCCTCGACGAAGGCCAGGAAGCGCTGCGGCGCTACCTGGACAGGCGCTTCGTGCTGACCGCGAACGGCCGGCGCCTGCCGCTGCAATGGGTGGGCATCAAGGCCAGCGCGGATACGATCACCGTGTACCAGCAGATCGACGGCACCGCCCTGCCCGCCGGGGCAGTGCTGAAGAACGGCGTGCTGACGGACTTCCTGCCGGGGCAGGTCAATACCGTCAACGTGGGTGGCAGCGCGGGTCGGGCCACCGTTACGCTGACGTTCACCGCGGCGAAAGGCGAGCAGCGGCTGCCTTGATGGCGTCCGCTGTATATCGCGTGCGTATCGGCTACGTATCGGCTGAGTTGCTCCCCCTGACGCCCCGCCGGTTGAAGTCGTACAATACGACAATATTTTCAACCAATGAAGGTGCGCCATGACGCCGCAGTTCACATCCCTCGACCAGGTCACGCAGGCGCTGCGCACGCAAGGCTGGGCCCTGCTGGCACCGGCCGACGTGGCGGCGCTTGCCGGCACGCCGCTGGCGCAACTCGACGCACTCGCACCGGGTTGGGATACCCTGGAACTGGACAATTACCTGAAGGACGGCGGCCGCTACCGGCGGCGTCGCCACGCCTGCTTCGTGCAACGCGTGCACGACAGCGAGGCGCTGGCGCAGACGGCGCACCGCGCCCACTGGCAGAGCGTGGAATACAACGCGCTGCACGGCGGCATGCACCGCATGTTCGCACCCGTGCTGCCGGAAACGGTGGAAGCACCAGGCTGGCAGGGGTTGCTGACGGCGCTGGGCCGGCTGTTCGCCGACGTGCGCGGCGAAAAGACGTGGTACGTGGAAGCACATCAGTTCCGCATCGACACGGCCGACGGCATCGGCCGGCCCACGCCCGAAGGCGCGCACCGCGACGGCGTGGACTACGTGGCCGTGGTCCTCGTCGGCCGCCATGGCATCAAGGGCGGCGAGACGCGCATCTTCGAAGCCGACGGTCCGAACGGCAAGCGCTTCACGATGACCGAGCCATGGACGATGCTGCTGCTCGACGATGCGACCGTGATCCACGAATCGACGCCGATCCAGCCGATGGGTGCGCACGGCCACCGCGATACGCTGGTGGTGACGTACCGCGCGGGCGGCTTCCAGGGCGAGCCCGTCGTGCAGGGCGGGAATGCCTGAACACCGTAGTCGCGCGGGCGCCGTCGGGCCCGCATTTCATTTATAGTCGGACACACCAAACCGGATGACAGCACAGGGCAAACGAGTGGACTCCACCTACGAAATCGAACCGGGCGAAATCGAGATCCTGATCGTCGAGGACAGCCCCACGCAGGCCGAACGGCTGCGCCGCCTGATCCAGTCAGTCAAGTACAAGGCACGGGTAGCCGGCAACGGCCGGCTGGCGCTGGAGGCGATCGCCGAACGCAAGCCGCACCTGGTGCTGTCGGACATCGTGATGCCGGAGATGGACGGTTACGAATTGTGCCGTGAAATCAAGGCCAATCCGGCGATGCGCGACATTCCCGTCATCCTCGTCACGTCGCTGAACGACCCGAAGGACATCATCCGCGGCATCGAATGCGGCGCCGACAACTTCATCCGCAAGCCCTATGCGGAAGACTACCTGCTCAACCGTATTGGCCACATGCTGGTCAACCAGAAGCTGCGCAAGGACCAGAACATGGAGGTGGGCATCGCCCTCTACCTGGGCGAGCAGAAGCACTTCATCAATGCCGAGCGCCAGCAGATCCTCGACCTGCTGATCTCCACGTATGAACAGGCCGTGCAGGTGAACAGCGAGCTGCAGGCGCGCGAGCGCCAGGTGATCGAACTGAACATGCGCCTCGCGCACCACGCCGGGCAGCTCGAAACGATCAACCGCGAGATCGCGCTGAAGAACGTGGAACTGGGCGAGGCAAGCCGGATGAAATCGGCCTTCATCGCCAACATGTCGCATGAATTGCGCACGCCGCTGAACGCCATCATCGGTTTCACCGGCGCCCTGCTGATGAAGCTGCCCGGACCGCTCACGGACGAGCAGGAAAAGCAGCTGAACACCATCCGGGGCTCGGCGCGCCACCTGCTCTCGCTCATCAACGACATCCTCGACGTGGCCAAGATCGAGGCCGGCAAGGTCACGCTGTCGATCGAGCACGTGCAGTGCCAGGACCTGGTGCGCCAGGTGGCTGATACGCTGCGCCCGCTTGCCGCGCAAAAAGGACTGGCACTGGAAATGGAACTGGACGAGCAGCCGGTCTCCATCGACACCGACCGCCGCGCGCTGACGCAAATCCTCATCAACCTGGCCAACAACGCCATCAAGTTCACCGAGAAAGGCACCGTGCGCGTGGCACTGGCGCGGCGCACCCTCGAAGGCGGCGCCACGGTAGCGGAATTTTCCGTGGCGGACACCGGTGCCGGCATCCGCGACGAAGACCAGGCCAAGCTGTTCCAGGCGTTTTCGCAGCTGGATTCCACGTCCACGCGCCATGCCGAAGGCGCCGGCCTCGGCCTTTACCTGTGCCAGAACCTCGCCAACGTGCTGGGCGGTTCGCTGTTCTTCAGCAGCGAGTTCGGCAAAGGCAGCACGTTCACGCTGCAACTCAAGGCGCAGTAAGCGGACAAGACCGCTCCTCTACCGGGGCGGTCGCCATGCATTCCAATAGTCGCGTATGTTTTACGCAACCGCAAAATATTTTTGCGGAGAGCATTGTCGCGCCGATCAAATTCCTGTCGCGCCAGCTCAGCTGAAGAACCCTTGGCGATTTTGGATTTACGCTTTGGGATATTTGCCACACGACGCCAGAGCCAAATTTTGTTGCAGTGCACATAACCTCTGGAAACGCTTCCGTTGCAGAGCTGGGCGCGCGCACGGTAGTTTTACGGTATTGCAGCGCAACATATCCCGCGCTATAGTGGAACCGTCTCCTCCAAGCGTTCTCCGAACAATTGGACTTCGCCCGCAGCCACTGGCTCGCGGGCATTTTTTTGCCCCTGCATCCCACGATATTTCCAGAAACCGGGGTCAGACCCCAAATCCTGGCAATATTTCCCAAAACCGGGGTCTGACCCCGGTTTTGGGAAACTGTTTGCGGGCTCAGCGCAGCCAGCGGCCGAAAAAGTCTCGCAGCCTGGCCCGCACGGCGCGCTCCAGCGCGGCCGGGTCCTTGCTGCAATACATCCAGGCGTCGGGCATGACCGGCGTTGCGGGGTTGCGTGCGTTGTACAGGTCCAGCAACCGGTGTACATCGCTGAAATCGCCATGGCACGAGCCTTTCATCACTTCCAGGGCGCCGGGCCCCTGGCGGTTCTGCCACAGCGCCTTCATCGACGCTTCCTCGACCCGCCGGCCCTAGTGGCGGCATCGGCGAAAACGGGTGCAGAAACGGGCGGCGGGTCGCCACCGCATGCCGACAGCAGCGACGATCGCAGCAACAGCGGTACAGCGGGGATCGGCACGGCACGGGCACGGATCATGGCGTTCTCCTCGGTGATGGCGATGACGGCCGAGTCCAGGGAGCGAACGTGAAGACTGGCTAACTGGCACGACATTTCTTAAACGAACGACTTACTTATATCAATCGTTTTAAATCTGTGATGTAATCGCAGGATGTCAGAAAAACACATACGCAAGATCCGTTCGGATGGCGAACAGTCGCGCGAGCGCCTGTTGGGAGCGGCCATGCGGCTGTTCGCCGCGCAGGGATTCAATGCCACCTCCACCCGCGAGATCGCGCTGGCAGCGGGCGCCAACGTGGCGGCGATCGCCTATTACTTCGGCGACAAGGCGGGCCTGTACCGGGCGGCGCTGACCGACTTCATGCCACCGCCGGAAAAGAACATCGCCCAGTTCGACCAGCCCGGCTTCACGCTGCGCGAGATGCTGCACGGTTACTACACACAGTTGCTGGCGCCGATGATGGAAGGCGACATCGCCCAGTTGCGCCTGCGCATGTGGCTGCGCGAAGTGCTGGAACCCACCGGCATCTGGCAGAACGAGATCGACAACGGCATTCGCCCGGAATTCGAGGCACTGGCCGCCGTGCTGGCGCGCCACCTCGACGTACCGGTGGACGACGAGGTGCGCCGGCTGGTGCACGGCGTGGCGGCCCTGGGCGCGCACCTGATGATCTCGCAGGATATCGTGGCCGCCGTCACGCCGCAGCTGGTGGCGGCACCGGACGCATTGCAGGAATGGATCCCGCGGCTGGTCGATTACGCCGAGGCGATCGTCACTGGCGAATACAGGAAACGACAGGAAGGAGCAGCATGAAGAGCGCAGCACCGAGTATGAAGTGGACGACGAAGTTGACAATGACTCTGGCCGTGGCGCTGGCGCTGGGCGGCTGCGCGCTGTCCGGCCCGCCGCCGGTCGTCGATACGCAAGGGCCGGCGCAATGGCATGCGCCGCTGCCCCATGGCGGCACGGTCACGCAATTGTCCGGCTGGTGGCGCAGCCAGGGCGATCCGCTGCTGGCGGAGCTGGTGGAGGCGGCGCAGGCCGCGAGCCCCACGGTGGCGGCCGCACGCAGCCGGCTCGCGCAGGCCAGGGAACAGCGCGTGGCCGCCGGCGCGGCGCTGGTGCCCACGGTCGACGCGGCCCTCACGTCCACCCGTGCCAGCCAGCAAAGCGCGGCGATGCCCATCAACACCACGTCGCAGGGCTACCTGCAGGCATCGTGGGAAATCGACATCTTCGGCGCCAACCGCGCCGTGCGCGATGCGGCGCAGGCCCGCTACGAAGGCGCGCAGGCCGGCTGGCACGATGCGCGCGTCTCCGTGGCCGCCGATACCGCCAACACCTATTACCAGCTGCGTGCGTGCGAAAGGCTGCTCGACGTGGCGCGGCAGGATGCCGCCTCGCGCGCCGACACCGCGCGGCTGACGGAGCTGACCGCGCAGGCGGGCTTCGAGGCGCCCGCCAGCCTGGCGCTGGCCCGCGCCAGCGCGGCCGACGGCGCCAACCGCGAAATCGCGCAGCGCGCCCAGTGCGAGGTGGACGTGAAGACGCTGGTCGCGCTGACCGCCTTCCCGGAACCCGAGCTGCGCAGCCGGCTCGCGGCCGGCACGGCCGAACTGACGCCGGCCCGGGGCATTGCCGTCGACATGCTGCCGGCCGAAACGCTGGCCCAGCGGCCGGACGTGTTCAACGCCGAGCGCGAAGTGGCCGCCGCCAGCTTCGAGGTGGCCGGCGCCCGCGCCCAGCGCTACCCGCGCCTGGGTATCTCAGGCGCGATCGGCCGCGGCCAGATCCGCGCCGCCGGAGATAGCGTGACCGCTAACACATGGACGATCGGTCCGGTGCAGATGACGCTGCCCATCTTCGATGCCGGCCGCCGCCGCGCCTCCGTGGCAGCGGCGCAGGAACGCTACGAAGCGGCCGTGACCAGCTACCGCGGCAGCGTGCGGCAGGCCGTCAGCGAAGTCGAACAGGCGCTCGTCAACCTGCAGGGCACCGACCTGCGCACCGTGCAGGCGCAGGCCGCGCTGGAAGGCTACCGGGCTTCGTTCACGGCGGCCGAAGACCTGTACCGGAACGGCATGGGCAGCCTGCTGCAGCTGGAGGACGCGCGCCGCACCCGCCTCGCCGCGGAGAACGCCATGATCTCCGTGCAGCGCGAACGCAGCGCGGCCTGGATCGCGCTGTACCGCGCGGCCGGCGGCGGCTGGACCCGCGATAACCTGAATTCCACCGCGAGCAACCAATGAACGAGATGACGAAAAAACTGAAGACGAAACCGCTCGCGCTGGCACTGCTGGCCGCGATCGCCGTGGGCACCGCCGGCGTCACGCTGTACAGCCCCTCCTCCACCGCGGCCGATGAAAAGAAACCGGCTGCCACGCCGGCGCTCACCGTGTCCACCACCCGGCCGCAGCAGGCCACGCTGCCGCTGCGGCTCACCGCGAACGGCAACGTGGCGGCATGGCAGGAGGCGTCGCTGGGCAGCGAATCGAACGGCCTGCGGCTGACGGAGGTGCGCGTCAACGTGGGCGACGTGGTGAAGAAGGGCCAGGTGCTGGCCGTGTTCTCCGCCGACACCGTGAATGCCGACGTGGCGCAGGCGAAGGCCGCGCTGGCCGAGGCGCGGGCCAATGCCGCCGAGGCGCAGGCCAACGCGAAACGGGCGCGCGCCGTGCAGGCTTCCGGCGCGCTGTCCGAGCAGCAGGTCTCCCAATACCTGACAGCCGAGCAGACGGCCAACGCGCGCATCGAATCGGCGCGTGCCGCGCTGGCTTCGCAGCAGCTGCGGCAGAAATACACGCAGGTGGTGGCGCCGGACAGCGGCGTGATCTCGGCGCGCAGCGCCACGGTGGGCTCGGTGGTGGGTACCGGCACGGAGCTGTTCCGCATGATCCGCCAGGGCCGCCTCGAATGGCGCGCCGAGGTGACGGCGGCGGAACTGAAGAACATCCGCGTCGGCGGCACGGCGACCGTGAAGGCGGCCAATGGCGGCGAGCTGAAAGGCAAGGTGCGCATGATCGCGCCCACCATCGACCCGCAGACGCGCTCGGCGCTGGTGTACGTGGACCTGCCGCCGGATACCCGCAGCAATGCGCCGTTCAAGGCGGGCATGTTCGCCAGCGGCCATTTCGAGCTGGGTACCTCCGCCGCGCTGACCCTGCCGCAGCCGGCCGTGGTGGTGCGCGACGGCTTCCCCTACGTGTTCCGGCTCAACGCCGATTCGCGCGTGAGCCAGCTGAAGGTGCAGACGGGGCGGCGCATGGGCGACCGGATCGAGATCCTGTCCGGCGTGAGCGACGGCGTGCAGGTAGTGCAGAACGGCGCCGGCTTCCTGAACGACGGCGACCTGGTGCGCGTTGCCAATGCGGCGCAGCCTACGCCGGCAACGTCCGCGGCGCCGGCGCGGCAGTCCGCGAACTAAGGAGCCGCGATGAACTTTTCCGCCCTGTCGATCCGCAATCCCATTCCGGCGATCATGCTGTTCGTGCTGCTCACGCTGGCCGGCCTGATGGCCTACAAGGCCAACCCGGTGCAGGACTTCCCCGACATCGAACTGCCGATCGTGACCGTCAGCGCCTCGCTGCCCGGCGCCGCGCCCGCGCAGCTGGAAACCGAGGTCGCCCGCAAGATCGAGGATTCGGTCGCCACGCTGCAAGGCGTGAAGAACATCTACACCAAGGTGCTCGACGGCGTTGCCACGATCACCGTGGAATTCATCCTCGAGAAGAACCTCTCGGACGGTGTCAACGAAGTACGCGACGCGGTCTCGCAGGTGCGCGCCGACATGCCGGCCGAATTGCGCGAACCCGTCGTCAGCAAGGTATCCACGGCCGGCCGGGTGATCACTACCTACGTCGTCGCGAACAAGGCTGGCGCCACGCCCGTCGACAATGCCGACCTGTCGTGGTTCGTCGATAACACCGTGGCGAAGCGGCTGCTGACGGTGCAGGGTGTCGGTTCCGTCAACCGCGTGGGCGGCGTGGACCGCGAAATCCGCGTGGAACTGGACGACGCCCGGATGGCCGCGCTGCGCGTGTCGGCGCTCGACGTGTCGCGCCAGCTGCGGCTGGTACAGCGCGAGGCGCCGGGCGGCCGCGGCGACGTGTCCGGTGCCGAGCAGTCGGTGCGCACGATCGGCACCGTGCAGTCGGCCCAGGAACTGGCGCGCATGGACATTCCGCTGGGCGATGGCCGCCCCGTGCGCCTGGACCAGGTGGCCCAGGTGACCGACACGGTCGCCGAACCGCGTGCGATCGCCACCCAGGATGGCAAGCCGGTCGTGGCGTTCGAAGTGTTCCGCACCAAGGGCGCCAGCGAAACGGCGGTGGCCGACGGCGTGCAGGAAGCAGTCGAGCAATTGCGCAAGGCGCACCCGAATCTGGAACTGCGGCAGGTGATCGACAATGCCTTCCCCGTCGAGGAAAACTTCGAAGGCTCGATGGAGCTGCTGTACGAAGGCGCGATCCTGGCCGTGATCGTGGTGTTCTGGTTCCTGCGCGACTGGCGCGCCACGCTGGTGGCATCGGCCGCGCTGCCGTTGTCCGTGCTGCCCGCCTTCCTCGGCATCTACTGGTTCGGCTACACGCTGAACACGGTCACGCTGCTGTCGCTGGCGCTCGTGGTGGGTGTGCTGGTCGACGATGCGATCGTGGAGATCGAGAACATCGAGCGCCACCTGCAGATGGGCAAGACACCGATGCAGGCGGCGCTGGAGGCGGCCGACGAGATCGGCATGGCCGTCATCGCCACCACGTTCGCGCTGGTGGCCGTGTTCCTGCCCACCGCGTTCATGGGTGGCATCCCCGGCAAATTCTTCAAGCAGTTCGGCTGGACCGCCGTGCTGGCCGTGCTGGCATCGCTGGTGGTGGCGCGGCTGCTGACGCCGATGATGGCCGCCTACCTGCTCAAACCGCACAAGCCGAAGCACCCGGGCCATGTGGAAGAGGATGGCCCGATCATGTCGCGCTACATGCGCACCATGAAGTGGTGCCTGAAGCACCGCATGTTCACGGCGCTGGCCTCGGCCATCTTCTTCGTCTGCTCGATCATGCTGGTGGGCCTGCTGCCGACCGGCTTCGTGCCGCCGGCCGACCGCGCGCAGACGCAGGTCAACGCCGAACTGCCGCCCGGCTCCACGCTGGCGCAAACGCGCGAGGTGGCCGAGCAGGCGCGCCTGGCGGCGATGCGGGTGCCCGGCGTGACCGGCGTGTTCAGTTCCATCGGCGGTGGGTCTTCCGGCGATGCGTTCGCGCCCGGCGCCGCGGCCGAGGCGCGCCGCGCGGTGCTGACGATCACCACCGTGCACCGCACCGACCGCGATGAAACGATGGCGGAAATCGATTCGCTGCTGCGCCGCCAGCTGGCCAATATCGCCGGCGCGCGCTTCACCGTCGGCCCGCCCGATACGGGCGTGAAGATGCAGCTCGTGCTGCAGTCGGAGGATCCCGATGCGCTGATCGCCGCCGCGCGCCGCGCCGAGCGCGAGCTGCGCACCCTGTCCGGCATCGGCAACGTGTCGTCGTCGGCATCGCTGGTGCGGCCCGAGATCATCGTGCGCCCCGACTTCGCCCGTGCCGCCGACCTGGGCGTGACGGCCGCGTCGATCGGCGAAACGGTGCGCGTGGCCACGGCCGGCGACTACGACTTCGACCTCACGAAAATGAACCTGCCCGAACGGCAGGTGCCGATCCGCGTGAAGCTGCCGGATTACGTGCGCGCCGACCTCGACGCGATCGGCCGCCTGACCGTGCCGGGCCAGAACGGCCCCGTGCTGCTGGCCAACGTGGCCACGATCACGATGGAATCGGGCCCGGCGCAGATCGACCGCCTGAACCGCAGCCGCAACGTGACGCTGGACGTGGAACTGGGCAGCCGCACGCTGGGCGAACTGAACGCGGAAGCGCGCCAGCTGCCCTCGCTGGCCAACCTGCCGCCGAACGTGCGCATCGCCGAACTGGGCGACGCGCAGGAAATGGCGTCGCTGTTCGCCAGCTTCGGCATCGCGATGGCGATCGGCGTGCTGTGCATCTACGGCGTGCTGGTCCTGCTGTTCAAGGATTTCATGCAGCCCATGACGATCCTGGCCGCGCTGCCGCTGTCCATCGGCGGCGCCATCGTGCTGCTGCTCATCACCGGCAATGCGCTGTCGATGCCGTCGATGATCGGCCTGATCATGCTGATGGGGATCGTGACGAAGAACTCGATCCTGCTGGTCGACTACGCGATCCTGGCGCGCGAAGCCGGCATGTCGCGCACCGAGGCGCTGGTGGATGCCTGCCACAAGCGGAGCCGCCCGATCCTGATGACGACGATCGCGATGGGCGCCGGCATGATGCCGCTGGCGCTCGGCTGGGGCGCCGACCCCAGCTTCCGCGCGCCGATGGCAATCACCGTGATCGGCGGCCTGATCACGTCCACCTTGCTGAGCCTGCTGGTGGTGCCAGCCGTGTTCACCTACGTGGACGACATCGAGCACTGGCTCGTGCGCACCGTCCGCAAGCTGCGCCACACGGACCATCACCACGGCGGCCATCCGCATGGCGAAGCTGCCAACCTGCCGCAGGCGGCCGAACCGGGCAAGGCCGGCGGGCACTGACAGACAGCAACCCGCAAGCCCGCAAACCGGAGCAAAACTGGGGACGTACCCCTGTTTAGAGGAAACATCGGTACAGTTTCCATTAAACAGGGTACGTCCCCGGTTTTTCCTTAAAACCAGGGTACGTCCCCAGTTTTGGGGTGTGGCAATGGCGGGTTATTTCCTGGCCACTTCTTCCGAGGCGATTTCAGCCAGGTCGATCAGCGCCTGCAGTTCGGCGCTGCGCAGCTTGCGCGGTTCGCGGTCGATCACGCACAGGGTGCCGAGCGCCAGGCCGCCCTGGTCGCGCAGCGGCACGCCGGCGTAGAAGCGGATCTTCGGATCGCCCTGCACCAGCGGGTTGTCGCGGAACCGCGGGTCGGCTGCCGCATCTTCCACCACGAACGGTTCGCTGCCCAGGACGGCGTGCGAGCAGAACGCCCATTCGCGCGGCGTTTCCTGCGCATCCACCCCGACGCGTGCCTTGAACCATTGCCGGGTCGACGTGAGCAGCGACACGAGCGCGATCGGCGAGCCTGTCACTTGCGCGGCGAGGCGCACGATGCGGTCGAAGCGGGCCTCCGGCGGCGTGTCGACGAGGCCGGAGGCGGACAACGCCACCAGCCGGGTCGCCTCGTCGCTGCCCACGGGATAGCCGGGCGCCCGATGCGGCGAGAATTCGGCGGGCAACGGGGGCAACGGGGGCGACGCCGGCGACAGCGCCGCCTCGACGGCCTGACCGACGGTGGCCGCAGGCTGGCCGGGCAACCGCTCCATAAGGCCCTGGATGGCGGAAAGATGGGTACGGCGATGCCCGCCGGGGGTTTTCCAGGACGCGATCGCGCCGCTTTCCATCCATATCTGGACAGTACTGGTGGCAACGCCCAGCAGGCGCGCCGCGGCGGTGGTGGTGAGTATGGGGTCGTCGGTATTGATCATGGTTGAACCTTGTAAGCCAATAGTATACGGGCAAGCACGACGATTTAACGAATTTGATGACAATACACAACAAATCATTAAATTTTGCAATTTATGTTGATGATCGGAAATGAATGAGGCATGATTTCGTCAAATCCATCAAATAACCTGTTCCCATGATCACCTACCGTCACGCCAGTATCGCCACCAAGCTCTATTCCGCGTTTGCGCTGGTGATGCTGTTCACTGCCATCCTCGCCCTTTTCGCGATTTCGCGCGTCAATCAGATCGATGCCGCGCTCGACAACGCCAACGATTTGCGGCGCCTGCAGTTCGACCCGCTCGTCAACGCGCGCGAAGCGCTGGCGCAGACCGGCATGGCCGCGCGCAATGCCTATATCTTCCACGACGGCGACGCAGCCATGCGCGAGCTCGACATCCTCGACCGCGAGAAGGCCCTGTACCTGGCGGAACTGGCGAAGCTGGAGCCGCTGTTGCGCGACAACCCGAAATTCACGAAGGTGCGCGATGAAATGCTGCAGATGGCGCGCGAACTGGAACGGCCGCGCAAATACCGCGTGGCCGGCGAAATGGAACAGTACGGCATCTTCCTGATGGAAGAATGCAGTCCGTTGCGCCGCATCATCGTGGCCGACATCGATGTGCTGATGAACGAGCTGAAGGAGCATAGCCGCGTGGCCACCGATGCGGCCGCCGAGAAGGCCGATACGGCAGGCTGGTGGATCGGCGCCCTCGCCATCGTCAGCGCCCTGCTGTGCGTGCTGGTCGGTACCGCCATCGTGCGCGGCCTGCTGCGCCAGCTGGGCGGCGAACCCGGCTATGCAGCCGGCGTGGCGCGCGCCATCGCCCGCGGCGAGCTGCACCGCCCCGTGGAGACCGGCAGTGCCCATCCGAAAAGCCTGCTGCACGCCATGGGCACGATGCGCGACGGCCTGGCCGGCATCGTGGCGGACGTGCGCAGCGGCACGGTGGCGATCGCCTCCGCTTCGGCCGACATCGCGGCGGGCAATGCCGACCTGTCGGACCGCACCGACGCGCAGGCCGGGGCGCTGGCCCGGGTAGCGGCCTCGATGGAGCAACTGGTCGGCTCCGTGCGCGCCAATGCCGGCTACGCGGAAGAAGCCAGCACGCTGTCGCGGCAGGCGTCGGACGTGTCGCGCCAGGGTGGCGAGGCGGTGGACAGCATCGTCGCCACGATGAACCTCATCGGCGCGTCGTCGAAGAAGATCGTCGACATCATCGCCGTCATCGACGGCATCGCGTTCCAGACCAATATCCTGGCGCTGAATGCGGCGGTGGAGGCGGCGCGCGCCGGCGAACAGGGGCGCGGTTTCGCCGTCGTCGCCAGCGAGGTGCGCAGCCTGGCGCACCGTTCGGCCGCCGCCGCGAAGGAAGTGAAACAGCTGATCGAGGATTCGGTGGCCAAGGTCGATACCGGCACCGTCCTCGTCGGCGCGGCGGGTACCACGATGAAGGACGTGGTCGACGGCATCGCCCGCGTGTCGGCGATCATGCAGGACATCTCGAGCGTCACGCGGACGCAGAGCAGCGACATCGAATCGGTGGGCAAGGCCATCGGCCAGCTCGACGAGATGACCATGCGCAACGCCGCGCTGGTCGAGCAGGCCACCGTGGCCGCGCAGTCGCTGCGCCTGCAGGCCGACCACCTGGCCGGCGTCGTCGATACCTTCCAGCTCGAAGAGCCGGCAGCCGGGAAACGCGCACGACTTCCCGCTTGATACTTCGTGCCGGGCGTGGCGCCGCGACCACCGCGGTGACTTGTCGTTGTGCTATGGTGACAGGCGAAGCATAACGCGGGGAGGGATCTTGGGATCGCTTTCGTGGTTGATCGACCGGCCGGCCTCATTGCCGAAAACGGTGCCGAAAACGGTGCCTGGAACGGTATCGAAAACGGTATCGAAACCGGTACCGAAGCCACGGCGTCGACGCCGATGAACGCCGGGCTCATGGGTTCGAAGCTGCCGGTCTCGTGGCAAGCGGCAGCCCGGCGCGGCGTGCGCAGGGTGGCGCGCCTGCGCTCGCGCAGCAACGCCGCCATGCGCAGCCTGCGCGAAACCTTCACGCTGCCGGCGCCTTTCCCGAACGACATGGAGCATCGCTTCCTGGTCGACCATGGGCACCGCTTCGCGCCGTTCCGGCGTGCCGCCGCCCTCCTCGCCCTGCTGATCCTGCTGGCATTCGCCGTTTTCGATTACTTCCTTTCCCGGCAGGTGGACGGCTTTCCCCTCGCACAGGTGTGGCTGTGCCGTGCCGTCATCTGCGCCGTGCTGCTCCATTGCGTGCTGAAGTCGTTGACGGCCGCCTTCTGTAACGACCATGTGGCGCACGCCACCTTGCTGTCCGGCGTGGCGGTGGTCGTGGCCGGCGAATTGCTGATGATCGTGCTCGTTCCGCCGGCCATCGCCTTCAACGGCTACTTCGTCGCGCTGTGCATGGCCACGTTCTACCTGTTCGGTTTCCTCCATTTGCGCGCACGTCCGGTCATGCTGGCCGGCCTCGCCACGCTGGGCGCCACCATGGCCGCGCACGGGGCCCTGCTCGGCACCGAACGGGGCGGCCTGCTGCCCGAAGCCGGATACGGCATCCTGTTCCTGGCGAACATGGTGGCGATCGGGCTCGGCATGTCGATCAAGCTGGAGCGGAATGCGCGGCGCCAGTTCCAGCAGGAGTGCGAGCTGTCGCAGATGAACGCCCGGCTCGGCAGGAGGAATGCGCAGCTCGCCGACGAGAAGGAGGAAAACCACATCAAGGCGCAGGCACTGATACGGCTGAAGGATGAGCAGCGCACGCAAGCCCTGCAGGCCAGCCAGGAGACCGCCCGGTTCCTCGCCGCCGCCGCGCACGACCTGCGGCAGCCCATGTTCGGCCTGGGGCTGGCCCTCGAAGCCATGCAGCGCGCCCTCGACAGCGGCGACACCGGCGAGGCGAAGCGGCTGACGGCGCTGTCGATCCGCTCGGCGCGCACGATGGCGACGACCTTCAACGCGGTGCTCGACCTGTCGCGCCTCGAATCGGGTTTTGTCGCCCCCGATCTGTCCCATTTCGACATCAACGACCTGTTGCGCGAAGCCGTGGCCGAACTGGGGTCGTTCGCGCAGAGCCGCGGCGTGGCGCTGCACGCGCGCATGCCGGTGGCACCGTTCATCGTGGTCAGCGACCGGCAGATGTTGAGCCGCATCGTGCGCAACCTGGTCAGCAATGGCGTCAAGTATGCGCGCCACGACGGGGGCCGCAGCGCCTTCGTCCTGATCGGTGCGGTGCGGTTGCAGACACGGATCCGCGTCGACGTGGTGGACAACGGCATCGGCATCCCGGCGCAGCAATGGCACCGCGTGTTCGAACCGTTCGTCCAGCTCGACAATGCCGAGCGCGACCGCGAAAAAGGCCTGGGCCTGGGCCTGTCCATCGTCAGCGCCATGGTCGCGCTCCTGCCGGAACACCGGCTCGAGTTCAAATCCGCGGTGGGGCTCGGCACGCGCTTTTCGATCGACGTGCCGCGCAGTACCGAGATAGCGGGAGTCGAAGTGCCGCCAGCCGGCGAGCCGGCGGCGGACCTGCACGGCATGTATGTGCTGGTCGTCGAGGACGACTGCCTCGTCCGCACCGCCATGGAAGCGCTGCTGGGCCAGTGGGGCATGCTGGTGGACACGGCGGCGGGCATCGCCGAGGTGCGAACGCTCGCGGCCGGGCTCGAACGCATGCCCGACCTGATCATCACGGATTTCCGCCTGCCCGACGGGGCAACGGCCGCCGACGTGCTCGATATCCTGCTGCCGGCCTGCGGCGAAGGCGGCCGGTGCCCGCCGGTGCTGGCGGTGACCGGCGAGGTCGAGGCCGCGGTGGCAGGCCTTGCCGGCCGCACGGCTGCCGTGCTGTCCAAGCCCGTGCATCCGGAACGGCTGAAGGCCGCGATAGCGCAGGCGGCCGGCCAGGTGAAAATCAGCGAGGAGAGCGTCAGCCGCTGCGCGGAATGACGATGCCGCGGCGCGCCATTTCCACGATCAGCTCGGTGCGCCGGCGCACGCCGAATTTTTCCAGCAGCGCGCCGCTGTATTCCTTGATCGTGTTTTCCGTCAGGCCCATCTTGCGCGCGATCGACTTGTTCGACAGGCCCTGGCAGATATAGCCCAGCGTTTCGGCCAGCCTTGGCGACAGGGCCAGCCCTTCGAGGCTGGCGGCCGGGCGCGTCGTGGCGGGGCTGAATCCCCCCTTGCCCATCGCCGTGTGCGGCAGGTAGATCTGGCCGCGCAGGATGGTGTCGAGCGCCGAGCGGAACACGAGATTGCCTTCGTCGCTGCTCTTGGAAATGAAACCGCTGGCCCCGGCCTTGATGCACTCCATCACCGTGTCGCGGTCGTCCTGCCCCGACAGCATGACGGTATGCAGCGGCAGTTCGTGTTCGGCCACCCAGCGCAGCACTTCCATGCCCGAACGCCCCTTGCCGAGCTGGTAATCGAGGAACATCAAGTCATACGCTCCGCGGGCCAGCATGTCGACGCAGGTGTCCACGTCGCCGGCCTCGTCGACCGACAGCAGCGGATCGCACTGCACCAGCAGGGTCTTCAGCGCCTGCCGTGTCAGCGCCTGGTCTTCCACCAGCAGGGCATTGCGGAAAAATGCGGGTTCCATGTCTTCTGGTTCCGGTAGGGGAATATTCATCGTAGAGCAATGCCGTGAACGGCGGCACCCTGCGAAGTGGGGGCTACCTTTTCATGGCCACCTGTGGCGGGCTCCCCGCCCTGCCTCTACCGGGTAACGGGAGGCGCGACGCACCCGCACAATGATCCGGTTACCAAGCGCTCCGCCGGCGCCGGAATGGCGGCCTCTCCTGGAGGACCGAAATGAACACCACCTGCATGGCCGTGCCGGCTTTCTTCCATCACCCGCCCCGGTGCTGCGCGGCGCGGGCACGCCGCTGGGTGCTGGCGGCGGGCCTGCTGTCGGGTACCGGCGCTGCCGCGCATCCGTACGGGCCGTTTGGCCTGCCCATCTTCCTGCCACCGCCACCGCCGCCGGGCTTCCTGCGGCCGGCCCCCGTCTTCGTGCCGGCGCAGGCGCTTTCGCCGGCACGGCCCGTACGAAAGCCGCAAGCGCCGCCGCATCCATTCCGCCAGCCGGCGCGATCGACGGACGACAGCCTGTCGCACTGCACGGGGCAAGGCATGGCCGGCCAGGGCTGCCCCGGCAAGCTGCACGGCGAGCAACGCATCGCATCGGAATTCCGCACGGCGGGCACGGGGCCATGAACGGCCGCATGCAGGCTTCTACCGTCGTTCCGCCCACTCCCGCCGCAGCAAGCCATACATGACGGAATCGCAGATTTCGCCACCGACGATCCAGCGTTCGCGCAGCAAGCCTTCGCGCTGGAAACCGAGCCGCTCCAGCGCTCCCGTGGAAGCCGTGTTGCGCGGGTCGACGTCCGCTTCCAGCCGGTGCAGGTCGAGTTCCACGAAGGCGAATTCCAGCAGCGCCGCCAGCGCTTCGTTCATGTAGCCCTTGCCCCAGTGCGCGCGGTTGAGCGCGTAACCGACTTCGCCGCGCCGGTTCGGCCAGTGCAGCCGGCACAGGCCGCAATTGCCGATCTGCCGGCCCGTTTCGTTCAGCACGATCGCGAACCGGAACTCTTCGCGCGCCGCGAACGCCGCGGCATCCCTGGCGATCTGCTGCGCGGGCCGTTCGGGATCGGTCCATGCGGGCTCGCTGAAGTAGCGCATCACTTCGGGATCGCCGTGCAGGGCCAGCAGGTCGTCCTCGTCGCCGGGGCGCGGCGGGCGCAGTGTCAGGCGCGGGGTCTTCAGGGTGATGTGGTAGCTCATCCGGCAATCATAGCTGATGCCTGCCGCACCTTGCCCATCGTCACCGCGAAGGCGCCGTCCACCCTCCCCCCATCGCCCTGTACAGGTCCACGGAAGCTGCCAGCAGCCGCGCCCGCAACTGCAGCCGCGCCACGTCCGCCGCGTACAGGTTGCGCTGCGCATCGAGCTCCTCCAGGTAGGCGGCATAGCCGTTGGCATAGCGGTTGTGGGCGATGCGCAGCGTTTCGGCGGCGGTAGCGCGGCGCGCGTCGTTCTGTACCACCTGTTCGCGCAGCCGCGTGATCGCATCGAGGCCGTTTTCCGTTTCGGCGAATGCCTGCCGCACGGTGTTTTCATACGCGATCAACGCCTGGTTGCGCTGGGCGGCGGCCGAGTCGGTGGCGGCCTGCACGCGGCCACCGTCGAACAGCGGCGCCACCAGCGCGCCGGACAGGCGCCACAGCCGCGTGGGGCCGTGCAGCAGGTCGGACAGCTCGGTGGACTGGATGCCGCCGGCGGCCGTCAGGCGGAACGTGGGCAGCAGCTGGTCGCGCGTGGCGGCCAGTTGCGCGCTGGCGGCGGCGATGGCCTGTCCTGCGCGCGCGATGTCCGGCCGGCGGCGCAGCAGGTCGGAGGGCAACCCGGCCGGCACGGGCGGCGGCATCAGCTCGGCCAGCGGCTTGCCGCGCAGGATGGTGCCGCGCGCGCCGGGCGACTCGCCTGTCAGCAGCGACAGGGCGTTTTCCTGCTCGAAGATCTGCCGCTGCAGTTGCGGAACCTGTTCGGCCGCCGTGTCGTATTCGGCCTGTGCCTGCAGCCATTCGAGGCGCGAGCTGTAGCCCACCTCGAACTGGCGCCGTGCCAGGTCGCGCGAACGCGCGCGCAGTTGCAGGGTTGCCTGCGCCAGCTCCAGTTGCGCATCGAGGCCGCGCAGGTTCAGGTAGCCGGAAGCGGCATTGGCTGCGATCGACAGCGCCGCCGCATCGAGGCTGGCCTGTTCGCCGCGCAGCGTTGCGGCGGCGACTTCGGTGGCATTGGCAAGCCGGCCCCACACGTCGATCTCGTAGGCTGCCTGGAATTCGGCCTGGAACGCGTTGGCCACGTAGGGCTGGCCGGTCGCGGCGGACAGCGTGCGGGTACGGGTTGGCGAGGTGTCGAACGACAGCGTGGGCCGCTGCGCCGCCGCTGCGGCGCGCACGCGGGCACGGTAATCCTCGATCCGCTCGCGCGCCACGCGCAGGTCGCCGTTGTTCGCCAGCGCCTGCGTGACCAGCGCCGTCAGGGCCGGGTCGTCGAAGCCCTGCCACCACTGCGCATCGACCGGCAGCGTGGAAGCACCTTCCGGCAGCGGCGCACGCCACTGTGCCGGCACGTGCAGCCGGGATGCCGGCGGCTCCGCCACTTTCGCGGTGCAGCCGGCCAGCGCCGCCGCAATCACCAGCACCAGCACATGCCCCCGCGCGGGCATCGGCACCGCAGCCCTCATTGCCGCGCCTCCGCGTCGTTGAGCTCCGCCGAGGTGTCGATGCTGACGATGACGGACATGCCGGGCCGCAGCCGGTCGGCCAGCTTCTGGCCCGGATCGATGCGGATCCGCACCGGAATGCGCTGGGCGATCTTCACGTAGTTGCCGGTGGCGTTATCGGCGGGCAGCACGGAGAATTCGGAACCGGTTGCCGGCGAGATGCGCTCGACCTGGCCGGTCAGCAAGGCGCCGTCGAGCGCATCGACCTTGAAGGTGGCGCTCTGCCCCACCCGCACGCCATTCATCTGGGTTTCCTTCAGGTTGGCGATGACCCACATCTGCCGCGGCACCAGGGCCATCAGCTGCGCCCCGGAATTGACGAAGGCGCCGCGCCGCACGCCCACCTGGCCCAGCTGGCCGTCGGCCGGCGCGACGATGCGCGTGTTGTCCAGGTCCACCTTTGCCGCCTTCCGTGCCGCCTGCGCGTTGGCAACCGCCGCTTCCAGCGCGGCGCGGTTGACGGTGACCGATTGCGACTGCTGCCGCGAGATCTCGACATTGGCCTGTGCCTGCGCCACCGCTGCCTGGGCCTGGGCATGCGCGGCGCGCTGGGCATCGCGTTCGCGCTGCGACAGCGAACCATCCTGCACCAGCTGCTCGACGCGTTCCAGGTCGGCGCTGGCCCGCTTCGCCTGTGCGCGCGCGTTGGCCAGCGCCGCCTCTTGCAGCGCGATGGTGGCGGCGGCGCTGCGCCGCGACTGGCCCCAGTTTTCCAGCGCCGCCTTTTGCGCCGCCAGTTGCGCCTCGGCCTGCTCGTAGCGCTGCTCGTAGACCCGGCGGTCGATCTCCACGAGCAGGTCGCCCGCCTTCACGTACTGGAAATCCTGCACGTGCACCTGCGTGACATAGCCGGACAGCTGGGTGCCGATCACCGTCACCTGCCCGCGCACGAGCGCGTTCTCGGTCGACACGATCGGGCTGGTGAACGGCGGCAGCCGCCATGCGTACAGCACGACGAGCACGCCGATCAGCGCGATCAGCGAAAAGCCGACGGTCGCCAGCCAGCGGTGCGGCCGGTCGGGCTGGCCCGGTGCCGGGGCTGGCGCTGCTGCCGGTGCGGGTGCGGGTGCGGGTGCGGTGGCTGGGGGTGGAGTGGTGTCGTTTGCGCTCATTTCGATCCGGAGTTGTCGAGGGATACCTTGGCCATGCCCGTCTGGGCATCCTGGGCCTGCACGGCGGGGCGGCACGCGGTGCACGCCTGCCACAGGTAATGCAGCAGCATCCACGCCAGCGTGGCGATGGCGACGATGCTGATCAGCAGGAAGACATCGTTGTAGGCGAGGATATTGGCCTCGCGCGTGGCCGCCGCGCCGAGCGAAGCGACGCCCTGCGCGCTGCGCAGCGCCGGGTCGGCCAGCGTGCCGGCCAGCGCGGCGCCGCTGCCCTGCACGCGGCTGGCCACCAGCGGATCGATCAGCGTGAGGTGCTCGACCAGCTGGCTGGAATGGTATTTTTCACGCATCACCTGCACGGTGCCCACCAGCGCGGAACCCAGCAGGCCACCCAGGTTCTGCGTCATCGAGAACATCAGCGAAAAGCTGATCAGGTTGCTCGGCTGGGCGATGATCGCGCCGAAGCCGGACACGAACACCGGGCCGATGAAGAACACGCCGGCAAACGCCAGCAATGCCTGGCTGACGAACATCTGGTCCGGCCGCGTGAGGTTGGTGGCGTGCGAATCCATGTATGCGCCGATCGCCATCAGCAGCAGCGCGAACATCAGCGAGCCCTGGATGCGGCTGGGCGCGATCGTCAGCGCGCTGGCCACCATGCCGGCGATGCTGGCCACCAGCGTGACCAGCCACAAGTCGCGCATCTGGTCGTTCTGCAGGCCGAGCGCCTGCAGGAAGCCGACGGTGCCCGTGGCTTCCGACTGCACGATGCGGATCAGCAGCACGGACAGCGCGAGGCGCACCATGTTCGAGGTCGTCAGCCAGCGGATATTGAGCAGGGGCCGGGCGCGATTATGCTCGATCGCCACGGCCGCCGTGATCAGCACGATCGAACCGGCCAGGCACCAGCCCAGCCATGGCGCCTCGAACCACCACACGGTGCGCCCCAGGCCCAGCACGGCGCACAGCAGCGCCACGCCCGGCGCGAACAGGGCGAAGGTCACGGCGTCGAGCTTTTCAAATACCCGGATGCGGTCCCCGGGCGGCAGCTTCAGCAGCAGCACGCAGCCCAGCGATACCAGGCACATGCCCAGCTCGAACCAGTACAGGCCGCGCCATTCGGCGATTTCCAGCAGCTCGGTGGAAAACAGCCGCGCGATCGGCAGCGCCAGCTGCGAAAAGCCGATGCCCAGCACCACGCCCTTCAGCCTGTGCTGGGCCGGGAAACCCTGCAGCGTGTAGTACAGCCCCAGCGTGGTGAGCGCGGCGCCCGACATGCCGCTGACCGCGCGCACGGCGATCGCCGAGCCAAGGCCGTGCACGAACAGGTGGGCCAGCGTGGCCAGCGCATACAGCACGAGGAACAATTCGGTGAACAGCCGCAAGCCGAACTGCTGGCGGAACTTCACCAGCAGCAGGTTCATGGACACGCTGGCCATCACGTACACGGTGGGCAGCCACTGGATCTCGGCCGAATAGACGCCCAGCGAACCCTGCGCATACACGAGATTGACGGATACGAGCGCATTGCCCAGCCCACCCGTGAGGGCCACGATGAAGCCCACCAGCAGATAGGCGATGCGCCGGCGCGTGGAGTGCAGCGGCGACGACGGCGACCCCGGCAGCATCGGCCGCTCATGGGGCTTCCAGGTCTGGGGGGCGTAGACGTCCATGCAAATCGTAAAAAAGTTGCGGGAAAACCGGTGACAGACACCAATTTCCAGGAAAGATTTCCAAAAAACCGGTCGGTCGGCCGCAGCGGTCTGTCACCGGTTTTGACGAAACTCGGGGGCTCGACGGATGATAAAGCCCGGCTGCCGCGCGTGGCGCATGCAACCGGGCCGGGCACCACCTATGGCAGAGCTGTCGCCCTGCCGGGGTGGCGGATTGGCTTACACCACAGGCGGATCGCTCTCGCGCGCCCACACGCGGTGCTGCGCCAGCGCTTCCTTGAACGCGGCCAGCGCGGCGGTGGCGTCGACCGGCTGGGCGCCGATGATGCCCGGGTCCGGCGAGCCGTCGCGCAGCGTGGCGGGAACGCCGGCGCTGGCCAGCAGTTGCGCGCCGGCGTCCACCACCATGATCGGCTTGCAGTGGCGGTATTGCAACCGCACGAAATCCTGCGCGTTCGCGTCGGCCGCCAGCGTTTGCGCGGATTTTTCGCCGGCCGGCACCACCACGGCGTCGTAGATCACGGACGGCCCGGCTTCGAGCGAGATTTCGACATCCAGCGTGTCGCCATCGGCCCCGGTGACTTGCCCCAGGCGCGAAGCGACCACGCGCGGTACGGCGCCATCGGCCAGTAGCGATTCGTAGATGGCGCGCACGCCGGCCACTTCGACGCCGTCGGCAACGAGGATCGCGACACGGCGCGTGTGGATGCCCACCTGCCCCGGCCGCGCGAGCAGCGACAGCCCCGGCGACGTACGGTACGTGGGCAACGGCCGCGTGGTGGCCAGCGGCTGCGGATCCGGCACCGGCATGCCGAGGCCGGATGCCACCGCATTGGCCAGCGAGGCATCGACGTTGACCAGCATCGACAGCGTGCGCTCGCGGATCGCCGGTACGGTCACGCGCGTCAGCTCGAAGCGGAAGCCGCCGATGATGTGCGCGCGCTCGACCGGCGTCTGGCTCTGCCAGAACAGCGTGGCTTGCGAATAGTGGTCGGCGAACAGCTCGGGCTTGCCGCGCACCTTGTCTTCCACAAAGGTTTGCTGGGGGAAGCTCGTGAAGCCCATGCGGCCGCCCTGGAACGGGCAGCCGCCGCCCAGCGAATTCGGTTCATAGGACACGCGGCCACGGTTGATCGTCTGGCGGTGCATGCCGTCGCGCTGGTTGTTGTGGACTTGCGTGACCGGCGCGTTGATCGGGATCTCGTGGAAGTTCGGCCCGCCCAGGCGCGACAGCTGGGTATCCACATAGGAGTGGATGCGCCCGTGCAGCAGCGGGTCGTTCGTGAAGTCGATGCCGGGAATCACGTGGGCCGTGCAGAACGCCACCTGCTCGGTCTCGGCAAAGAAATTGTCCGGGTTACGGTTCAGCACCAGCTTGCCCACCGTGCGCAGCGGCACCAGTTCCTCGGGCACGATCTTGGTGGCATCGAGCACATCGAACTCGAAGCTGTCGGCCTGCTCTTCGGTGAACACCTGCAAGCCCAGTTCCCATTCCGGGAATTCGCCCGCTTCGATGGCTTCCCACAGGTCGCGGCGGTGGAAATCGGGATCCGCGCCGCTGATCTTCACTGCTTCGTCCCACACCAGCGAGTGCGTGCCCTGCAGCGGCGTCCAGTGGAACTTGACGAACACCGATTCTCCGGCCGCGTTCACCAGGCGGAACGTGTGCACGCCGAAGCCCTGCATCATGCGGTAGCTGCGCGGGATCGCGCGGTCGGACATGGCCCACATCAGCATGTGCATCGATTCGGGCATCAGCGACACGAAATCCCAGAACGTGTCGTGCGCGCTGGCCGCCTGCGGCATCGCATTGTGCGGTTCGGGTTTCAGCGCATGCACCAGGTCGGGGAACTTCATCGCATCCTGGATGAAGAACACGGGCATGTTATTGCCCACCAGGTCCCAGTTGCCCTCGTCCGTATAGAACTTGACCGCGAAGCCGCGCACGTCGCGCGCCGTGTCGGTGGAGCCCCGCTCGCCCGCCACGGTGGAGAAACGCACGAACACCGGCGTCTTCTTGCCGGCCTGCGCGAACGGCGCGGCGCGCGTGATATCCGACAGGTCCTCGTAGCTTTCGAAGTAGCCGTGCGCCGCCGAGCCGCGCGCATGCACGATGCGCTCGGGAATGCGCTCGTGGTCGAAGTGCGTGATCTTTTCGCGCAGGATGAAGTCTTCCATCAGCGTGGGCCCGCGCAGGCCCGCTTTCAGCGAATCCTGGTTGTTTGCCACCGGCACGCCCTGGTTCGTGGTCAGCATCTGCCCGTTCGAATCGGCGCGCACGCGATCCAGCGGTGCATTCGTGTTGTTCACGCCGATGGGCGGCTGGCCGTTGCCCGTCTTCGGCGACGGAATGTTCTCGGCGGCCGTGCTGGCGCTGGCGATGTCGGTCGATGGCTTGGCGACCTGGCCCTGCTGCGGCGTGCGTGCGGCGTCGCCGTATTCGCCCGGCTTGTTGGCGTTGTACGGCGTCTGCGCAGCCAGGTCCATGCCGCCAACCTGTTTTTCAAGGAGCACGTCGCCCTGTGGATTGTTGTTGCCCAGCGATTGCGGCGGCGCCGCAGTGGAAGGACCGGAAACAGTGGAGAGAATGGAACCGGCACCATCGACGCCGGAGGATTGACTGCTGGGTTTGGTGGTCATTGAGGTCCTTGAGATTATCGGAATGCTGCGCCCGGATGCCGCGTGCGGCAACGTCCAGGCGCAAAGGCGCCCGGCCGTGCGGGATGCACGGCCGGGCGCTGCCATCCGCAAGGGGCGGCGGACGGCGGGCCATCATTGCTGCAACGACTTGCAGCAGCGCGTGATCAATGGCGGCGCGAACCCAGCAGCTTCGATACGGCGTAGCCGGCGGCCAGGGCGACCAGCACGGACGTGCCCGGGCTCTTGCGCACATAGCTGCGGCCCGTTTCGGCCAGGCGGCCATAGGCCACGTTCAGGTCGGCGGCTTTCTGGCTCAGCTTTTCCGACACGGCGCTGGCCGTGCCCGATACTTTTTCCACGGTGTCGTGGGCCTTGCCGACCAGGCGGTCGGTGGTGGCGGGCACTTTCTCGGCCAGCTTCTCGACGGTGCTGTGCACCTTCTCGGCGGCGGCCGGTACCTTGTCGGCGATCCTGTCGACGGCGTTGTGCGCGGCGCTGGCGGCCTTGTCGGCGGCTGGCTGCACCTTGTCGGCGGCCTTGTCGATCGTGTTGTGGGCTTCGGTACGGTTGTTATTGCCGATTGGCGTCACGGTGCCGGTCGCATTGATGGTCGATTTTTCGTTGTCCATGATCGGTATCCTCTTGGTTGGTGTATGCAGGATCAACAATAGGCCGTTCGACACGAGCGCACAGTGCGGTGCATAACAAAGAGATAATGTCGAGAAGCGGCCCGGTGCGCCGCCCGCGCGCCCTTTATGGCATGCTGGCCCGGTTGAAGCATCGGAGGTGCGCCATGTTCCCAATCTCTTCAGTGACTGAACCGTCCGGCATGTCCACGCTGTTCGGCACGGGCGGCGTGGACGCGGCGCCCGCACGGCAGGATGTGCCGCCGAGCTCCGATGTGGATGTGTCCTCGCTCGGCCAGTTCATGGGCACGCTCGCGCTGTCGCAGAAGCGGCTGGGCGAACTGGCGGCCGCCAGCGGCGCGCGCATCACCGATACCGACCTGGAACAGCTGGGCACCGCCGCCGGCGAACTGGTGGAAGCCTTCAACATCGGCCGCGCCGCCGACACGCTGGCGCCGCCCTCCGGCGAAGCGCTGCCCGCCAGTGCGCTGGCCGGGCGCCTGGCGCAAACCTTCGCCGACCAGCGCGCCGGGCTGGCCCGGCTGGGAATCGACCTCGAGCCTTCGCTGCTGGGCGACGATGGCGACATGCTCGCCGTGGACAACCGCCGGCTGCTGGCCGCGTTCGAGGCCGACCGGCAAGGCACGCTGGACACGCTGGCGCGCGCCGCCGGCAGCTTCGACGAGGTGGCCAGCGCGCTGGCACAGGAACGGGATGCCATCGGCCCGGATGGCAATACGCTGCAGCCGCCACCCACGACCAACCTGCCGCCGAGCGAGATCAGCGACGCGGCGTTCCGCAATGCGCTGCGCGATACGGCCGTGCAGCCGAACCAGCAGAACCAGCAGAACGCCGTGCCCGATGCCGGCGCCCAGGACAACGACGCCGGACGCCAGCCCGAGGCGCCGCAGATCGCCGGCTCCGGCACGCCGGCGGCCATGCTGAACAACCAGGCCGCCGAGCTGACGGCCGCGCAGGCCAACAACAGCGCCAGCGGCGCGCTCGGCCCGGCCAACGCGCCGCAACAGGGCGCGCAGTTGACGGCCGGTGCGCAGCCAGCGGCCGCCGACCCGCTGCCGGCCAGTTTCCCGGCGCAGGCACCGGCGCCGCAGGCCGCCGCGCAGCAAGTGCCGCAACAGGCCTCGGCACAGCAGGCGCCTGCGCTGCAAACCACGGCGCCCCAAGCGCCACCCCAGCAGGTACCCGCTCAGCAAGTGCCAACGCAACAGGCACCCGCGCAGCAGATCCCGGCTCAGCAAGCCCTGACGCAACAAGTCCCGACGCAGCAGATCCCGACGCAGCAAATCCCTACGCAGCAGATCCCTAATTATGTGCCGCAGGCCTTCGCCAATCCGGTGCCGACGACGGCCGCCGAAACGGCTGCCGCCCGGCAGGCTGCGAGCGATGCGGTGCAGCCGCCGCCCACGCGCGTGACCGGCGCCACCGGCGAAGCGCAGGCCAACCCGGTGCAGACACCTCCCGCGGCCACCACGTCGCCCGACCAGGCCAACGCCGATGCGCTGGCCCGGCAGCTGGCCGCGGAACGCTTTGCCGCCGAGCGCGCGGCGGTGGCCGCGAATGCCGAGGCACGGCGCCAGGAAGTGGCGCGCGACGAAGCGGCCCGGCTCGACCGCGATCGCGCGGCGTTGACCCAGCAGGAACGGGCGGCGGCCGACCGGCTCGCGCTGGCCCGGCAAACGGCGAACGAGGCACTGGCCGACCAGCAGGACGTCGTCACGCAGGACCAGCGGCTGCAGGAATTGCGGGCCGCGGCGACGCGCCAGCTGACCACCACGCAGGAGGAAGACGTGGCCGCGCAGCGGCTGGCCGACCGCCTCGACGAAGCGCGCCAGGACACCCTTGCGCAAACGGACCGCCTGGCGCAGGACCGCCTGCTGGCGGCACGCCGCGCGGCGGCGCAGCAGACGCTGGCCATGCAGGACGACGCCTTGCTGGAGCAGCGCCTCGTGCAGGCACGCCAGGCCGCGACGCAGCAGGCCGCGATACAGCAGGCGGACGACGCCCGCCAGGCCGCCCAGTTGAGCGACGCCGAGAACGCGCGGCAGCGCGATGCGCTGCGGGTGCTGCAGGAACAGGGCTCGGAACGCGCGCAAGCCATCCTCGACCAGCAGCGCCTCGCGCTGCGTACCCAGCAGGCCGCGGCGGCGGCAGGCAGGGGCACGGCTGTCGGCGCCACGGCGCTGGCCGGCACGGCGAACGAGCAGGCCGTGGCCGGTGCCGCGGCCGATGCGCAGATCGCCGCCGATGCGGCAGCCACGGCCGATGGCGCCGCCATTGCGCAGGCTGCGGCGGATACGGCGGCGGCGGCGCAGGCTTCGCTGGGCACGCCGGCCATTCCCGCTGCCGGCACCACGGCCGGCGGCACGCCGTCGGCAACCGGCGCCCCGGCCGGTACGGCGCCGGGTACGCCGGGCGCCGATGCGGCAGGTGCGGCAGGTGCGGCAGGCACGGGGGCTGCCGGTGCGGCCGCGAACAACGCCGCGCGTGCGCCGAATGCGGCCGACCCGTCCACGGCCGCGGCGATCGCCGCGCAGTACCTGGCCGGCGGCATTGCGGGCGGCCCGAACACGGGTGCGGCGCCGGCGCCGCGCAACGAGATCAACCCGGCGGTGCGGCCGGTTACCCGGACGGGTACCGTCTCACCGACCTGAACGGAGCCATCGCATCGCTTGCTCCCGCCGCGAGAACGTGGATAATTCACGGGACTCGACTATAACGACGGGAGACGATCGAATGAAGACCAAACAACTGGCCGGCGCGCTTGCGCTGGCCACGATGACCGTCGGCGCCGCGGCGCAGGACACCGTGGTACGCATCGGCCACAGCGGGCCCCTGTCCGGCGCGCAAGCCTTTTCCGGCAAGGACAACGAAAACGGCGCGCGGCTGGCGATCGAGGAGCTGAACGCCAGCCCGATCACCATCGCCGGCAAGAAGGTGAAGTTCGAGCTGGTGTCGGAAGACGACCAGGGCGATCCGAAAGCCGGCGTCAACGTCGCGCAAAAGCTGGCCGATGGCGGCGTGCGCTACGTGGTCGGCCCGTACAACTCGGGCGTGGCGATCCCCGCTTCGCGCGTATATGCCAATGCCGGCGTGGTGGTAGCCAGTGTGGCCTCCAATCCGAAACTTACGCAGCAGGGCTATAAAAACCTGTTCCGGGTCAACGCCAGCGACACGCAGCTCGGTTCGCGGATGGCGGTGTACGCCGCGAAGGAACTGAAGCTGAAGACGGTGGCCGTGATCGACGACCGCACCGCGTTCGGCCAGGGCCTGGCCGAGGAATTCAAGAAAGCCGCGCGCGCCGCCGGCATGACGGTCGCCGGCCACGAATACACGACCGACAAGGCCGTGGACTTCACGTCCATCCTCACCAAGCTGCGCCCGAAGAACGTGGAAGCGATCTTCTTCGGCGGCTACGCGCCGCAGGGCGGCCCGATGGCGCGCCAGATCCGGCAACTGGGCATCAAGGCGAAGCTGCTGGGCGGCGACACGATCTGCACCGCCGAGATGGGCAAGCTGGGCGGCGATGCCGTCGGCGCCAACGTGCTGTGCTCGCAGGGCGGCGCCCTCCTCGACAAGGCCGCCAGCGGCCCGGGCTTCAAGGCGAAGTTCAAGAAGCGCTTCAACGCCGAGCCGGACGTGTATGCCGCCTCGTACTACGATGCCGTCAACCTGTTCGCGCAGGCGATGCAGAAGACGGGCTCCGTGGAACCCGCGAAAGTGAGCGCCGCCATCGCCGCCGGTTCGTACCAGGGCGTGGCCGGCACGTATGCGTTCGATGCCAGGGGCGACATGAAGGCGTCGCCGGTGACGATCTTCACGTTCAAGGGCGGGCAGCCGAGCGCGTTGACGAGTTATTGATCGCCCGCGATGTTCCATCCACGCCGCCGTTCCGGCGGTTCATCGCAACTCCCCGGCCGCATGGCCTGGATTTTCGTTATTCTTTTACTATCGGAACAACAGGAAAACCACCATGCGCAGCCATCTCCCCTTCATCCTGCTGGCGCTGGCGGGTGCCGCCCAGGCAGCCGATACGGTCTCCGTCGGCCATCGCGCCGTCCCGGATGCTGGCGAGGCGATCAGCAAGCCGATGGCATGGCGCTACGGCATGCTGCAGACGGCCCGGGAAGTGTTCGACGAACGCGCGGCGAAGCAGGCGCCCGGCGCCCTGTTGTCATTCAGGCTGCCGAAAATCGATGGGGGCGACAACCTGGTCGAACTGGTGGAGGCCGACAGGCGCACCGCATTGCCGATGACTACCCCGACGACGTTCACGTTCGCGCCCGATACCGCCGCGGCGGCGGATGCGCAGGTGGTCGTCAACCGCAACTTCCGGCCGGGTGAAGTCAACCATCCGAACGTGCGGGTGCGTTCGCCCGGCCTGCCCGACAACGTGCAGCGGATGGGCGACCTGCGCCTCGCATGCGCGGCGCAGATGGCGATGGCGAAAACAGAGGGGCTGAAGCTGCGCGCGGTGCTTGGCATGGCGGGCCTGTTCGGGCTGGACGTGTGCAACGAGCTCGAAGTCACCAGGGCCGACCCGCCGTCCGGGAAATACGATACGGTGACGATCGAGGATGGCGAACGGCGCCTTGTGCAGCAGCGCTCGCAGGCAAAGCTGCCGCTGCTGGGCGACAAGGGCTGGTCGGACGAGGCCCGCATCAGCTACACGCTGGATGGGCAGGCGATCCAGTAAGGCTTATTCCCCCGCGTAATACCGGGCCAGCTCCGCCACCTCCTGGTCCGACAAATTGCGCACCGCATTCCTCATCTGCGCATTCACGTCGTTGCGCCGCGTGCCGTCGCGGAAGGCCAGCAACTGCTGGTGCAGGTACGATTCGGGCAGCCCGTCGAGCCAGGGCGACGCCGGCTTTTTCACTTCGATCGCATGGCAGGAAGCGCAGGCGCCCACGTTGCGCATCGGGTCGCCGTTGCGCACGAGGCGCGGCGTATGCTGGTCGATCGGGTCGGACAGCCGTTCGCGCGGCAGGTAGGCGTAATAGGCGGCCAGGTCGCGCATGTCCTCGTCGGACAGCTCTTCGACGAGCGGGCGCATGATGGCGCTGGCGCGGTGGCCGGACTTGTAGTCGCGCAGCTGTTTATAGGTGGCAGCGGCGGGCTGGCCGGCGAGGTGCGGCGAGCCGGCGGGGCTCATGCCACGCGCGCCGTGGCACATCGTGCAGCGCATCGCCAGCGTGGCACCGCGGCCGATCGACGCGCTGTCGGCCGCGGCCATCATCTGCGCCGTCACGATCACATCGCTGGAGCGGCGTGCCGTTTCGTCCAGTGCAGGCGTGTAATACGGCGCCGGCACGCCGGCGGCGCGGCAGATCGATTCCCACATGCTGATCATCGCATCGCGTGCCTGCGCGCGCGGCACCCACACGAAGCCGACCAGCGCGGCAAGCAGCGCGATGACTACCAGCGCCAGCATGCTGCCGGTGAACCAACGATTTTTCAGGGAAAAGGAACGCTCGCTCATGGCTGGCTCCCGATCGGCACTGCCGGCACGGACGTCTGCGGCAGGGACATCAGCTGCATGATCGGATAGCCGTAATTGACGACCGACAGCCCGATCATCAGTGCCAGCCAGATCGCGTAGCCGTTCAGCGCGGCCGGCGTGCGTTCGGCGTGCACTGCCTGGCTGAACGTGAATTCAGGCAGCGCCACGAGCGATGCACGGTGGCCCCTGGCCAGCACCAGCAGGAACAGCAGGCCGGACACCACCAGCAGCAGGCCGCCGATGAACGTGATGATCACGGTGATCGCCTGCGGCGCGATGTGCGGATCGCTGTAGTCGAAGTAGGCCATGCGGCGCGGCATGCCGAGGATGCCCACCACGTGCCATGGGAATGTGAGCACGATCATGCCGACGAACCACAGCCACAGCTGCCAGCGCATCGCCCGGCCGTTCTTCAGTTCGCGGCCCGTGAGGTGCGGCCACAGGTCGTAGGCCAGCGCGAAGTACATGATCACGATGGCGCCGCCGAAGATCAGGTGGAAGTGCCCGGTGATCCACTGCGTGTTGTGGATGGCGAAGTCGAGCTGGTAGCTCATGTTGATCAGTCCCCCTGCCCCGCCGAAGCCCAGCATGATGAACGAGAACGCCACCGCCAGCATCATGGGGTTATGCCACGGCAGGCGCTTGACCCAGCCGACCGCGCCCGTGCCGCCTCGCAGGCGGCCGGCGATTTCCACCGAGGCGGTGATCGTGAAGATCGTCAGCAGCGTGGGCACCGACACGAGCCCTGTAAACACGGCGTGCAGGAACTTCACGCCGGAGCCCACCTGCGGATCCTGGAACAGGTGATGCACGCCGATCGGCATGGAGAACACGAGGAACAGGATGAACGACAGGCGCGCCATCGTGTCGCTGTACAGCCTGCCGCCGATCGCGCGCGGCACCAGCGTGTAGAACGCGATGTAGGCCGGTATCAGCCAGAAATAGACGATCGCGTGCAGCGTCCAGGAGAAGAATACCCGCGCCAGCCCGGCATCGATCGTATGCTTGAACCCGAGTGCCACCGGCAGGATCTGGAACAGGATCTCGATCGCCGCGCCGAGCGATGTCCAGGCCCACAGGTAGGCGCCGGCCACGTTCGCGAACATGGGCAGCGGCACCACGCCGCCGGGGTGCGCCCTGCGCCATGCATGCAGGTTCACCGACATGAGCGCCACCCAGATCCACGAGCCGACCACCACCAGCACCACGCCGATATAGTAGAAAGGGTTGCCGATCAAGGGCGGATAGAACGTGTACAGCACCGACGCGAGGCCCATCGACACGGGGACCATGGCCGTGACGGTGCCGATGACGACGAGGGCGAAACCGGCCCACGCCCAGCGCTTGCCGATCAGGGATTGTTTCAACGACAGCTCGACGATCGCATAGCCGAATCCCATCGCCACCAGGGTGGGAAACACATAGCCCATCGCCGAGCCGTGCGCGGTCACGGAGCGGTAGTACAGCTCCGGGTTGCCGATCCAGTCGCGCAGCGGACTGCGGATGTACATCTGCCATTCGCCCAGCATCAGCGCGACGAAGAACGCGATGAAGGCGATCCAGAAGTGCCACAGCACGAGGCGCCTGGTTTCACTGCCGAACCCTTTACCTGACACAGCTGGCCCTCCCGTTCTTCATCGCGCGATCGAACTCGCCCGCCTCCACTACCTTCACGCGCGCCCACATCGCCGCGTGGCCGATACCGCAGAATTCGTGACACGGCATTACGAAGTCGCCGGTGCGGTGGAAGTTCGCACTGAAGTTCGAGATGTAGCCGGGCGCCAGCATCACGTTCACATTGGTCTCGCTGATCGAGAAGCCGTGCACCACGTCGGAACTGGTGCCGCGGATCAGTACCGGCGTATCCTTCGGCACCAGCACGCACTGCGGCGTGAACGCATACTGGCTGGCCAGCAGGCGCACGGTGACCGAGCCGTTTGCCTCGCGTGCCGAACCCAGGTTGGCTTCGACGAATTCGCCGGACAGGTGCAGCGTGGCCGGGTCGATGGTTTCCATGCGCTGCGCCGGCATCGTGATCCAGTGCAGGCTCATGTAGCCCATCATCACGGTCAGGAACACGATGATGGCGCCGACGATCCACGCCCAGCGCGTTTCGGCCCGGCTGGCAGCGGCATGCGCATCCGGAGTGTGGACATCTTGCGCGGCCATCTCAGGCCCCTCCGCGCGCGACGAATACCAGCAGGTAGAACGCGAGCCAGATCGCCAGCACGATGGCGACCGCCGTGCCGGCCACGGCGAAGGCGCCGCGCGGGCCCTGCGCCACGATCGCCTCCACGCGCTGCTGCCGTTCGCTCTCCGGGGTATCCGATGGTTCGACGATCATGCTCACTCCTACTCGATGACGGCGGAACGCAGCGCGTTGACATCGCGGGTGCCGACAGCACCGGCCCGGTTGCCCCACGCGTTGCGGATATAGGTGACGACGGCGGCGACTTCGCCATCGGACAGCTCGTGCGCGAACGGCGGCATCCCGTATGGCATCGGATTCTTCTTCGTGCCGGGCGGGTAGCCGCCGTTCAGCACCATGCGCACCGGGTTCACGGCCGACGTCATGATGATCGACTGGTTGTTCGCCAGCGGCGGATAATGCGGCAACTTGCCCTTGCCTTCGGCGCCGTGGCAGCTGGCACACTTGCCGGCATAGATGCGGCGGCCCTCGGAAAACATCTGGTTCACGTCCGCCCGCAGCGGCGCGTTCGCGGGTGCAGGGCGTGGCGGTTCGTCGCTGGGCAGGCTTTTCAGGTAGACCGCCATCGCGCGGATATCGTCGTCCGTCATGTGCTGCAGGCTGTTGTAGGTGACTTCAGCCATCGGGCCATACACCGTGCCGCGATTCGACACGCCCGCCTGCAGCAGGTCCATGATGTCCTTCAGTTCCCAGTTGCCCAGGCCCGCTTCCTTGTTCGACGTGAGCGATGGCGCATACCAGTTCTGCATCGGGATCAGGCCGCCGCGAAAGGCTTCCTGCTGCGACGAGCCGCCCAGCGCGTTGATCGGCGTGTGGCACATGGCACAGTGGCCCAGTCCTTCCACCAGGTAGGCCCCGCGGTTCCACTCGGCGGATTTGCCGCGGTCCGGCTGGTATTCGCCCTGCTTGAAGTAGAGCGTGCGCCAGCCGAGCAGCAGGCTGCGGTTGTTGTAGGGGAAGCGCAGGTCGTGCTCGCGCGTGGCCAGCCGCACCGGCGGCACGGAACGCAGGTAGGCGAAGATCGCATCGCAGTCGGCGCGCGTGACCTTCGTGTAGCTGGCGAACGGCATGGCCGGATACAGCAGCTTGCCGTCGCGGCCGCGGCCCGTGTGCATCATCTGGTAGAACTCTTCGGCCGTCCATCGGCCGATGCCCGTTTCCGGATCGGGCGTGATGTTCGGCGCGAACAGCGTGCCGAACGGCGTGGGCATGGGCCGGTTGCCGGAAAAGATCTTCGCACCGGGCACCGTGTGGCAAGCGATGCAGTCGCCCGCCTGCGCCAGGTATTTGCCGCGCGCGAGCAGTGCGGCCTGCGCAGGCTGGGTGGCCGGCGCCCGCTGCATGGCGGGCGCGCGCGATTGCGCGGCCAGCTGCGGCACCGCAAGCAGGCCGCCCAGCAGCAGCACCGGGGGCAGGATGAAGGCAAGAGGCGTCAGTCGCATGGCGGTTCTCCTAGCGGTGGCTGCCGCAAGCCATCGGCAGGGTCACCTTCGCCGCCTTGGCGGGCCGCACGCCCGGGTCGACCGGCAGCGAGGCCAGCCAGGCCGACACGGCCGCCACTTCGGGTTCCGTGAGGCTCGATGCGATGACCTGCATGCAGTCGGGCCCGATCGCGGTGCGCAGGCCGTAGCGCCATGCGCCAAGCTGCGCGCTCACGTAATCGGCGCGCAGGCCAAGGAGCCCGGGTATGCCGGGCTCGCGCCCCGCCAGCCCGGCGCCGTGGCACGTTGTGCAGGCCGGCAGCTTGCGCGCGGGGATACCCATGTTGACGATGCGCTGCCCATCCATCAGCTGCTGCGCGGGCCGGTTGACGGCCGGCTGTTGCAGCGGCGGCGGATCCTGTTCGGCGAAATACTCCGCCATCTTCATCAGGTAGGGATCGGGCAGGTACGCCAGCATGTAATTCATGGGCAGGTACTTGCGCCGGGCATCGCGAAAGGCCACGAGCTGGTTGTACAGGTAGCCGGCGGGCTTGCCGGCGAGGCGGGGAAAATAGACATTCTCGACGCCCCTGCCCTGGACACCGTGGCAGCCGATGCAGGCACGCACGCGCTCTTCCATCGTGTCGGGCAGGCGGTCGGCATCCGCCTGTGCATGCGCGCTCGCAGTGTGCAGCGCAAACAGCAGCAGCGTGGCGGCGGCATGCGCCGGCCATGACACTGTCGATCGGATACTGTCCACGACAACGACCTCCTCCCTGCTGGCAGCAGCCGAAGCCGCTATTTGAGCTGGCGGAACAAGTTATCGATAAGGTAACACAGGGACCGGCAGCCCACGCCGGAAACGACGCTGCGGCGCCACACCCTGCGTCAGCCGGCTGCGCGGGCCGCCACGTGCAGGCCGGGACGGCCGTAGAACTCCAGCGCCTTGACGGTGTTGCGGCCGTCATGCTTGGCCGCGTACAGCAGCTGGTCGGCCAGTTCGATCACGGCCTCCTGCGGGAAGCGCGTGGCGACACTGGCGAAGTTGACGGAGGTGACGCCGAAGCTCGCCGTCACGCCCACCGTCTTGCCGGGAGAGATGTCGGTGACCGCGACGGACAGCGCCGCGCGCATGCGCTCGGCCAGGTGCACGGCGCCGGGCAGGTCGGTTTCCGGCAGCACCAACAGGAATTCCTCGCCGCCGAACCGGATCAGGCTGTCGACGTTTTCGCGGATCATGCCGCGCAGGAGCGCGGCGAATTCCACGAGCACCCGGTCGCCCGCCGCATGGCCATACGTATCGTTGACGGACTTGAAGTAATCGATGTCGCAGGCGATCACGGCCAGGCTGAGGCGGAAGCGGCGCGCGCGCGACAGCTCCATGTTCAGCAGTTCCTGCTGCAGGTAGCGGCGGTTGTGGCAACCGGTGAGCGGATCGCGCTCGGAGAGGTTCTTCAATACGGACTGCACGCGGAACTCCTCGCGCCGGATCAGGCTGTAGCGGCGCGCGGCGATGTAGCCGAAGCAGTTCGCCAGCGACAGCAGCATCACCATCGTCAGCTGTTCCTTGCCGGTCAGCCCCCCGACCAGCAGCGCCATCACGATGAACACGAGCGTGGAAATGACCCCGATGGCCAGCGCATACAGGAGGCGGTTCGGGATGTACAGGTACACCACCAGCACCATCAGCCCCATCGACATCGAATGCCAGGGCAGCTCGTCGGGCCGCGCCAGCACGATCGGCGCAAAGGCCAGCATGCCGACGATCTCGGTGATGCTCGCAGTCAGGTAGACGCGGCCGACGGAATGGGGATGCAGGTGGTTCGTGACGCAGCTGGCAACGGCCACCACGGCCACGGCAATGCGGCAGCCGAACAGTGCCAGCGCGACAGGCGTGAGGCCGAGCGCCAGGATGTCGGTGATCGCGAAGACGAGGTAAACGGCGGCGCAGAACAGCAGCGTGGTACGCAGCTGTATCTTCGTCTGCGGCAGCAGGTGATGGCTGAAATGCGCTTCGATCGTCCTGTCGGTGAATTCCGCCGACAAACGGGAGATCGCGAACGCCGCGTCATGGACCGGGGGGGACACGTCTCCTCCTGAAACTGATGGGCCTGCTATGCAGGGAAACGGGGGCTATTGTAAACGTATCCCTACGGGAATTTCTCACTAATAGTCACTAACTTGCAGGATATTTGTAACGAATTTACATCGCCATCATTGCGATATAGCCAACGTAAGGGAATGTCCCACGGGATTTGCATTATAGCAAATCTCATGCTTTTAAGAAAACCTTGAGCGCCGTTGTCATGGCTACCTCAGCCATGACAGCGGCAGTCTGGCTTGCTGCCAGGCCTCGGGTATGGGCAGGTTCGGACGATCAGCAACCGGTATCGATGACGGTAACCGTTGCAGGAGTCAGCACACTGTTGGCCAAGACAGCCTCGGCATACGTTGCCCTGCAGCGTGCCGCCGCGGGCGCGCCTTTCGGCGATACGTGCAGGTCGCGCCCATTCACCGTGATGGTCCAGTCATCGGCGGACAGGCCTGCCGCGGTGGCAGTCGTGGCAGCCGACGACGGATACCCGTTGACCATTGCCACGCTCGTGCCTTCCATGTCGATGGGGCCATTCGTGGAACTGTTAACCAGATATTTGCCATGGGCCATGGTGCTGACCGCCACCAGCGTTCCGCGTGCCGCGGCGACGGTGGCTTTGCGGGCATCGCTACCCATGTCGGCAAACTTCGGCAGCGCGGTGGCTGCCAGGATGCCGAGGATGACGATGACGACGATCAGTTCGATCAGCGTGAAGCCGCCCTGGGAGCGGGCGGTGCGGGACTGCAACTTGTTCATGATGTTTGGTCGACGGACGAAGGACAAAAGAAGAGGCGCGGCCGATTACCCGGCGGACCAGGCCCACCGCAGATTGGCAACCGACATACTCATTGGCGCATTCTTTACCAATAGTATCATAACTTTCCTTATGGAAACTTATATATGCCTATCGACGTGCAACATCTTCGATTGATCGCTGTCTCGAACCAGGCGTGCCGCATCGGCGCAATGACCGGAATGCGCTTCTTACCGCCGACTCAGGCCTGCGATGGCATCCAGACGAACTCCCAGATATGGCCGTCCAGGTCTTCGAACGCATGGCTGTACATGAAGCCGTGGTCCTGCGGCGGACGTGGCGCCCGGCCACCGGCAGCAATGGCTTTCGCCACGATACCATCGACCTCTTCGCGACTTTCGCAGCTCAGGCAGATCAGCACCCCGGTCGCTTCCTTCGCCTGCGCGATGGGTTTGTCGATGAAGGTCTTGAAGAAGGCATTGGTCAGCAGCATCGCGTGGATGCTGCCCTCGGCGATGACCATGCAGGCGCCGCTTTCGTTGGTGAACTGCGGGTTGAAGCTGTAGCCCACGGCCTGGAAAAAATCCTTGGACTTGTCGAGGTCGGCGACTGGCAGGTTGACGAAGATTTGCTTGTTCATGACATCCTCTCGGTAAGCTGGGTGGCGTTACGGGTTCATCACTCTTACGACGAACGATAACCCGCGAAATCGACAGCTGACCGAAAAAATTCTGGTCGTCGTGCCTATGCCACCATGACCGGTTTTCGACACGCGCTTGCTAGCAAAAGGAAGTACCCGTGACTTTCGACTTGCCAATGACTTCGCAGGTGGAGTAGCCGGCTTCGACATAACCGATTCCACCTCTTACGACACGTCCATCCGGAAACGTGCCCTCTATCCGATAGCCGCTTTCGCCAGCAATGTAGAACGTCGCATCGGTGGACTCCCCTTGATTCAGCCCGGGCAACGTAACGGTCGTCACCTTGCCGCGCGCTTCATGGATCACCACGACTTTCGCCAGGCGCTCGCCGCTATCGTTTCGGATCGAGACGTGCACGGTCGGCTCGAACCAGTCCATCAAGCCTGCTGCCAGAGCGCCTGCCGCAAAGCATATCCCCGCAAACAGCACGCTCCCGATACCCATCAATATGGCTGTCATGTATTTCATCGTGGTCTTTTTAGTTGTGGTCAATGCGGTGGAAAGGTGCATGGACTACTGGCGAGGCCGAATGGGGAACTGTGGCCTCGATAACGTCAAGGTAGTGCGACAACGGCGCTGGCCAGGAATCCACGGTTCGTCCTGCTGAGGGCCACATGATCATGTGGTCCGCCAAAAAACAAAAGGGTTACACGCATAATCGTGTAACCCTCTGTTTTTACTACTGAATTTTGGTGCCGCTGACCGGAATCGAACTGGTGACCTTCGCATTACGAATGCGCTGCTCTACCGACTGAGCTACAGCGGCTAAACCTGTACTGCGGTCTAACCTTGCCTTTCGCACATGATGCGCTGCGAAAGAGGCCACATTATAGCAACAGGTTTTACAGTTGACTAGGGTCTCTTTTCGAAAATCTTACGCGGTGCCTTCATGGTGGTAGCCCGTGACCACGGCCACCTCGTCGCGTGATCCCAGGAACACGGGAACGCGCTGGTGCAGCGTGTGCGGCTGGATGTCGAGGATGCGGTGCTTGCCGTCGGTGGCCATGCCGCCGGCCTGCTCGACGATCATGGCCATCGGGTTCGCTTCATACATCAGGCGCAGCTTGCCCGGCTTGCTCGGGTCGCGCACGTCCGCCGGGTACATGAAGATGCCGCCGCGGTTCAGGATGCGGTGCACGTCCGCCACCATCGAGGCGATCCAGCGCATGTTGAAGTCGGTGCCGCGCGGGCCCGTGCTGCCGGCAAGGAGTTCGCCGATGTAGCGCTGCACGGGCGGCTGCCAGTGGCGCTGGTTCGACATGTTGATCGCGAATTCCTTTGTCGTCGCGGGGATCTGCATGTTGCGCTGCGTGAGCACCCACGAACCCATCTCGCGGTCGAGCGTGAAGCAGTTCACGCCGTTGCCGGTGGTCAGCACCAGCATCGTTTGCGGGCCGTAGACCGCGTAGCCGGCGGCGACCTGCTTGCTGCCCGGTTGCAGGAAGTCCGTTTCGGTCGGCGTGGCCATGCCTTCCGGCGCCTTGATCACCGAGAAGATGGTGCCGATCGACACGTTGACATCGATGTTCGACGAGCCGTCCAGCGGGTCGAACACCAGCATGTATTCGCCCTTCGGATAGCGGTTCGGGATCAGGTGGATCGTCTCCATTTCTTCGGACGCCATCGCGGCCAGGTGGCCGCCCCACTCGTTCGCTTCCAGCAGGATCTCGTTGGAAATCACGTCGAGCTTCTTCTGCACTTCGCCCTGCACGTTCTCGCTCTCGAGCGCGCCCAGCACGTCGCCGAGGGCGCCCTTGCCCACCGAGTGGGCGATCGTCTTGCAGGCGCGCGAGACCACTTCGATCAGCAGGCGCAGTTCGGCCGGGATGTTGTGGTGCTGGCGCTGTTCCTCGACGAGGTGTTGGGTGAGGCTGATACGTTTCATGGATACCCTTGTTTTTTAAATAAATCTTTTAGTTGGCCAGTGCTTTGGACACGACTTCCATCACGTCGTTCGACAGCTTCGGTTCGCCGGCCACCCGCTCCAGCGCGCGGCGCATGTGCGCCTGCAGCTCCGGTGCATAGCGGCGCCAGCGGTCCATGCTGCGCGCGAAGCGCGCCGCCACCTGCGGGTTCAGCGCATCGAGCTTCACCACGTGCTCGGCCCAGAACTCGTAGCCGCTGCCATCCTTCGCGTGGAACTGCGCCGGGTTGTTGTTGGCAAAGCTGAACAGCAGGCTACGCGCGCGGTTCGGGGTGCGCAGCGTGAAGGCCGGATGCCCCATCAGTTCGCGCACGCGCGCCACGTTCGTGGTCGGTGCGCTGGCCTGCATGGCGAACCATTTGTCGACCACCAGCGCCTCGCCCTTGAACTGGTCGTAGAACGCCCGCAGCGGTTCATCGGCATCCGCGCCGCTGTGAATCAGCGCCGTCAGCGCCGATGCGCGGTCCGTCATATTGGTGGCTTCCTCGAACTGGCGGCGCGCCAGGTCGATCGTGAAGGCGTCCGGCGCGGCCAGCAGGTAGGCCAGCGCCAGGTTCTTCAGGCCGCGCTTGCCGGCCGAGACGGCATCGGGGCTGTAGTCGCCCGGGGTCTGGTTGGCGGCAATGGCGTTCAGCAGCTCGCTGCGCAGCATGACGGCGATCGTGCGGCGCATGAACTGGCGCGCGTGGTGGATCGCCTGCGGATCGACCACTTCCATCTGGTCCGCGATCACGGATTCGGATGGCAGGATCAGCGCCTGCTCGCGGAACGCCGCTTCCAGCGTGTTATCGAGCAGCAGCGCGCGCTGGGCGGAAACGAACGTGTAGTCCAGGTCGAGCAGCTCGCCCGCCTGCACGGCGGCGGTCAGCTTGAGCAGCCGTGTCATCGCCAGGCGCTGGCCCGCTTCCCAGCGGTTCACCGGGTCGCTGTCGTGGCGGAACAGGTGCAGCAGTTCGTCATCGGTGTACGGATATTCCAGGATCACCGGCGCGGAGAAATCGCGCAGCAGCGACGGGGTCGGCGCCTCGGCAATGCCGTCGAACGCGAATGACTGCTCCGCTTCGGTGAGTTCCAGCACCACGGTGGTATCGCCGTTCGGGTTCAGCGGCAGGTCGCGGCCGCTGGCGGCCAGCAGGCCCACGGCGACCGGGATGTGGAACGGCAGCTTTTCCGGCTGGCCCGGCGTTGGCGGGCAATGCTGCGACAGCGTGAGCACGTAGCGGTGCGCACCGGCATCGTATTCGCCGCGCGCGGTCACGACCGGCGTGCCGGCCTGGCTGTACCAGCGCTCGAACTGCGTGAGGTCGCGGCCGCTGGCCGAGGCCATCGCCGCGCGGAAATCGTCGCACGTGACGGCCTGTTCGTCGTGCCGCGCGAAGTACAGGTCCATGCCCTTGCGGAAGCCTTCGCGGCCCAGCAGGGTCTGGTACATGCGTACCACTTCGGCGCCCTTCTCGTACACGGTGACCGTGTAAAAATTATTGATCTCCACGAACGAGTCGGGGCGCACCGGGTGCGCCATGGGGCCCGCATCTTCCGGGTACTGCGCCTGGCGCAGCGTGCGCACCTGGTCGATGCGCGTGACGGCGCGGCCGCTGTCGGTGCCGATCATGTCGGCCGAGAATTCCTGGTCGCGGAACACGGTCAGGCCTTCCTTCAGCGACAGCTGGAACCAGTCGCGGCACGTGACCCGGTTGCCGGTCCAGTTGTGGAAGTATTCGTGGCCCACGACGGCTTCGATGCCCGCATAGTCGACGTCCGTGGCGGTGGCCGGATTGGCCAGCACGAACTTGGTGTTGAAGATGTTCAGGCCCTTGTTTTCCATCGCGCCCATGTTGAAGTCGCCCACGGCAACGATCATGAAGCGGTCCAGATCCAGCTCCAGGCCCCACCGTTCCTCATCCCAGCGGATCGAGTTCTTCAGCGACTGCATCGCATAGTCTGTCTTGTCGAGATTGCCTTCCTCGACCCACACCTGCAGCAGCGCATCGCGGCCGTCGGCCAGCTTGAACGTTTCCTCCTGGCAGACCAGCTTTGCCGCGACCAGCGCGAACAGGTAGGAGGGTTTCTTGAACGGGTCTTCCCATTTCGCGTAATGGCGGCCGTCGTCGAGATCGCCCGCTTCGACGAGGTTGCCGTTCGACAGCAGCACCGGATACTTTTCCTTGTCGGCGCGCAGCATCACGGTGAAGACGGCCATCACGTCCGGCCGGTCCGGGAAATAGGTGATGCGGCGGAAGCCTTCCGCTTCGCATTGCGTGTAGAAACTGCCATTCGACACGTACAACCCAGATAGCGTCGTATTTTTTTCCGGTGCGCAGGTGGTTTCGATTTCCAGTACAGCGTTCAACGGCGCCTTCTTGATAGTCAGCGTGGTCGTCCCCAGTATGTACTGACCTGGGTTGAGCTCGGTACCGTTCAGCCTCAGCGCCACCAGTTCGATCTCTTCACCATGCAGCACGATGTCGCGGCTCTTGCTTTCCGGATTGTGCCGGAGCGTGATGCGGTTGGCGACGATCGTGCGGGCCGGGTCGAGATCGAAACCCAGTTCCACGGTCTCGACGAGGTAGCTGGGCGGCGTGTAGTCCTTGCGGTAAATCGTCTGCGGGCTGTCGGTTCTCATGGGGCCTGTACCTTCGTTGCGGACAAAAGGTTATTTTACCAACAGCGGCGCTTTTGTTTCGCGATTCATCGGCGAATGCGGCTCGAACGTTTCAGCTTTCCGCGCTCCAGTAACATTCTGTAATAATCGAGTAGTGCAAGCGGACCAGTCATACACTGACCATGGGGAAATATCTTTTTCTGGGAGTAGATCATGAAATCCTTCGCCATCCTGGTCGCGGCAGCCAGCCTGCTGCTCGGCGGGTGCGCAACCACCATCCGCAGCGACGTCACGGTATTCCATCAGTGGCCGGCGGAACTGCAGGACAAATCCTATGTGTTCGACACTCCCGCGCCGAGCGAGGACACCCTGGAATATCGCAGCTACCAGGGCCTGGTGGCGAATGAACTGTCGAAGTTCGGCTTTACCCGGGCCGACGCGCCCGACCAGGCGAAGCTGCGCGTGGACATGGCGTTCTCCACCATCGACCGGCCGACCCGCGTGCTGCAGGCCTACGATCCGTTCTGGGCCGGCGGCGGTCCCTATTGGGGGATGTACGGCGGGGGCAGGTACGGTGGCTGGCCGCACCGCGGTTTCTATCCTTCGCGGTACCGCTACCGGTACTGGGCGTTCCGCCCCTATTACGATCCATGGATGTACGGGCCGACCGAGTACCGCGAAGTCATCCGGCACAACTACGAGCGCAAGCTGAATGTGTCGATCGCCGACAATACCGGCAAGAAGCTGTATGACGTGACGGTGCAGAACACCAGCCGGCGGCAGTCGACGCCTTCGGTCATGCCGCTGCTCGTGCAGAGCGCGTTTACCGGGTTCCCGGGCGAGAACGGCAAGGCGAAGCAGGTCGATCTGGAGTTGCAGTAACATTTCCCGGAAAATGGGGACGGAAGGAATCTGGCCTGCAAGCCAGCATCGCTACGCCGGCAAGGAGCGATGCTCCTTGAAACCCCGGCAACGCCCCAATTTTCTTGGAAACATTGCCTGGAAAATGGGTACGGACGGAATGCTGAATCGCAAGCCAGCATCGCTATCCGGCAAGGAGCGATGCTTTTTCAAACCCAGCTCCGCCCCCCATTTTTGGGAAACATTGCCTGAAAAATGGGGTACGTCCCCATTTTCCAGGCAATGTTTCGCGTCGGCTTACGTAAACATCGCCTCGCTGGCAAAGGTGATCAGTACCACCAGCACCAGCGCCACCAGCAGTCCGATCAGCAGGCGCCCGAATTTCGGGTTGCCGTCGTCTTCTTCGTTCGGATTGCTCATGTCAGTGCGGAATGAGGATGGACGAGCCCGTGGTCTTGCGTGACTCCAGGTCGATGTGGGCCTGCGCCACGTCGGGCAGGTGGTAGCGCTGGTGGATGGCGATCTTCACTTCGCCGCTGGCCACCACGCCGAACAGCGAACGGGCAGTGGCTTCCAGGTCTTCGCGCTTGGCCGTGTAATGCATCATCGTGGGCCGGGTCAGGAACAGCGAGCCGCGCGATTGCAGTTCGCTGGGCGCGAACGCCGGCACCGGGCCGGAGGCGTTGCCGAAGCTGACCATCAATCCCAGGGGCGCCAGGCAGTCGAGCGAGCCGTGGAAGGTATCCTGGCCGATCGAATCGTAGACCACCGACACGCCCTCGCCGTTCGTCAGTTCCTTCACTTTCTCGACGAAGTTCTCGCGCTTGTAGTTGATCACGTGCGCGGCGCCGTGCTCGATGGCCAGCGCCGCCTTTTCGTCGGAGCCGACGGTGCCGATCAGGTTCACGCCCAGCACTTTCGCCCACTGGCATGCGATCAGGCCAACACCGCCGGCGGCCGCATGCCACAGGATCGTGTCGCCCGGTTTCAGGCGCGCGGTGCGGTGCAGCAGGTATTGCGCCGTCATCCCCTGCAGCATCATGGCCGCCGCCGTGTCGAAGGCGATATGGTCGGGCAGCACCACCAGCAGGCTGGCCGGCAGGTTGCGCACCTGCGCATAGGCGCCGGTCGGGCGGCCCGCGTAGGCCACGCGGTCGCCCACTTTCACGTGCGTGACACCCTCGCCCACCGCTTCCACCGTGCCGGCGCCCTCCATGCCCAGGCCGTTCGGCAGCGGCTGTGGATACAGGCCGGTACGGAAATACACGTCGATGAAATTGACGCCGATCGCCGCGTGCTTCACGGTGGCTTCGCCGGGGCCGGGCGCGCCGACTTGCACGTCCACGTACTCCATCACTTCCGGGCCGCCGGTGCGGCTCATCCTGATTGCCTTGCCTTCGATTGCCTTGCTCATCACGCCTCCTCGTTCGATGCGGCCATGGCCGCCTGCAGTTGCGACAGCACCAGGTGCGCCGTCGCCACGTTGGTAGCGCATGCCACGTCGTGCACGTCGCAGGCGCGCACCAGCGCATTGATGTCCGGTTCATGGGGTTGCGGCGTCATCGGATCGCGCAGGAAGATCACGGCGTCGATCCGGTCTTCCACCAGCAGTGCGCCGATCTGCAGGTCGCCGCCCAGCGGGCCGGAATGCTTGCGGTCGACGACAAGCCCCAGTTCGCCGACCAGGCGGCCACCGGTCGTACCGGTGGCCGTCAGCGTGCAGCGGCGCAGGAAGTCCGCGTATTCGCCGGCCAGGGCGATCATGTCGTCTTTTTTCTTGTCGTGGGCGATCAGGGCAATCCGGGGAGCGTTCATCTCAGGTTCCATTCTTGGGTTTGGCCACACTGGCCGAGTTTGCTTTCGACAAAAGGTAAATCCCGGACAGCACCAGCGCGGTGCCGGCCAGTTGCCAGCTCGTGACGGGCTCGGCAAGGATGACGGCGCCGAGGAACAGCGTGGAGACGGGGCCGATCATGCCGGCCTGCGAGGTGGCACCGGCGCCGATGCGCTGCACCGCCGTCATCGTCATGAACACCGGTGCCACCGTGCACAGCAGGCCGTTCATCAGCGACAGGCCATAGACGGGCAGCGGCTGGATCAGCCCCGCAGCGGGCCGCAGCAGGAAATACTGGCCGATGCAGGCGGCGCTGGACACGCACATCGCATAGGCCACCAGCCGCAGCGCCCCGAGTCGCTTGACCATTTCACCGGACAGCAGCAGATAGGCCGCATACGCGGCGGCGGCCCCCATCACGAGCGAGGAACCGAGCAGCACGTTCGGGCCGCCGCCTTGCAGGTCCTGCACGAACACGAACAGGATGCCGGCATACGAGACCACCAGCGCCAGCCACTGCCGCCAGCCGATGTGCTGGCGCAGCCAGGTGGCCGAGATGAGCAGGACGAACGTGGGCGTCAGGAACAGGATCAGGCGCTCCAGGCCCACGGTGATGTATTGCAGGCCGAGGAAATCGAGAAAGCTGGACAGGTAATAGCCGACCAGCCCCAGCCCCACGATGCGCCAGCGGTCGCCGTTGGACAGCGGTGCGGCGCCGCGCATCTTCCACAGCGCCACGGCGGCAAAGACGGGCAGCGAAAACAGCATGCGGAATGCGATCAGCGTGACGGCGTCGATGTGATAGCGGTACAACAACTTGGCGATAACGGCCTTGGCCGAGAACAGCACGGCACCGCCGATGGCCAGCGCCAGCCCGCCCAGATAGGACGCGGATGGGGTCGTTATGGTTTTGTCCATCAGGGCATTGTACGGGCAAACCGCCCCCGTTGCCGGCCCCTGCCTCGGCCCGCCTGACCGTACCACTTCGCGCACGAATGCAACCCAACCATCGACAACTCAGCTTTTTCCTAGTAACCTTGATAAAGAATTAATGTTATCTTGACAAGGAAATTATCATGGCAGACTCACCAACCTTCCAGGCCGGCACAGCCGCGAACGACACGCTGACCGGCACCGCCGCCACCGACCACCTCTTCGGCCAGGGCGGCGCGGACACCCTGATCGGCGGCGCGGGCGACGACAACCTGAACAGCGGCGAATATGCCGATACCAGCTCCCCGCTGGGCTACTGGTTCGACTTCATCGGCGACCGCCTCGATGGCGGCGACGGTAACGACCTGCTGGTCGGCGGCTCCGGCAGCGACTTCCTGATCGGCGGCGCCGGCACCAACAGGATCGAAGGCGGCGGCGGCTACGATACGGCGATTTACGCTGGCGCCAAGGACGAATACACGCTGGCAATGCAGAACGGTTCGCCGGCTGGGGTCAGGTCGATCTCCGGCACGGCGGTCTCGGACACGCTGGCTTCGGTTGAACGCCTGAGCTTTTCGGATGTGTCCGTTGCCTACGACTTTGAAGGCAATGCCGGCAAGGTATATCGCTTGTACCAGGCAGCACTGAACCGCGAGCCGGACGACATCGGGCTCGGCTGGTGGATGCTCAAGGCCGACCGGGGCCAGTCGATGGAAAGCATCGCGAATGGCTTCATGAGCAGTCCGGAATGGGTGGAGATGTACGGCGCCGACAAGAGCGACGAAGCGTTCGTCAAGAACCTGTACCGCAATGCACTGGGCCGCGAAGCGGAAGACGCGGGCCTCGTCCACTGGGTCAACCACCTGGATAACGGCATGAGCCGCGCAAATGTCCTGATCTCGTTTGCGGAAAGCGCGGAAAATCGCGAAAACATCGATATCGTCGGAAGTATCAAGGGCGGTATCGAATACCAGCTGTACACCACGCTTTAACCCACGCTCCAGTCATCAGGTGCAGGCCCGGGCGGCGCGATCGGCAGGGGGCGGTATGCTAGAATACCGCCCTCGATTGCATACCGTCTAAGGAAGACCGAACATGGCTGGACACAGCAAATGGGCCAATATCAAGCACAAAAAGGCTGCAACGGACGCGAAACGCGGCAAAATCTGGACACGCCTCATCAAGGAAATCACCGTTGCCGCCCGTATGGGTGGCGGTGACATCAACTCGAATCCACGCCTGCGCCTTGCGATCGACAAGGCGGCGGACGCCAACATGCCCAAGGATAACGTGCAACGCGCGATCACGCGCGGCACCGGCGGCGAAGATGGCGCAAGCTACGAGGAAGTACGCTACGAAGGCTATGGCATCGGCGGCGCGGCGATCATCGTCGATTGCATGACCGACAACCGTGTGCGCACGGTGGCCGAAGTGCGCCATGCATTTTCCAAATTCGGCGGTAACATGGGCACGGAAAATTCCGTGTCGTTCCTGTTCAAGCACTGTGGCCAGTTCCTGTTCGCCCCCGGCACCGACGAAGCGACACTGATGGATGCCGCGCTCGAAGCAGGCGCCGAGGACGTGGTCGCCGACGAGGAAGGCGGTTTCGAAGTGCTGTGCGCGCCGAACGATTTCGCCGCCGTCAAGGAAACGCTCGAGGGCGCCGGCTTCAAGGCCGAAGTGGCCGAAATCGTGATGAAGCCCGCCACGGAAACCGTGTTCACGGGCGACGACGCCGTGAAGATGCAGAAACTGCTGGACGCGCTGGAAAACCTGGACGATACCCAGGAGGTTTATACCAACGCCGTGATCGAAGAGTGATCGCGGGCCGGCAGGCGCCGGCGAAGAATCAGGACTCGATGCAGCAGCGGCCCGCGGGCCGCTGTTTCAGTCTCCGAGGTTCTTTCCTCATGCGCAGTTCGTGCACCTGGATGTGTATCATCCTTGAAACACGGACGCATGCGGAAACAGCTTCCCAAAAAACCAACCGAAGATCCTTATGAAAATCCTGGTAGTCGGCTCCGGCGGCCGCGAGCATGCGCTGGCTTGGAAATTGGCGCAATCGGAACGGGTGCAGATCGTCTACGTCGCTCCCGGCAACGGCGGCACGGCCCGCGATCCGCGCCTGCAGAACCTGCCGATCACGGACCTGAACACGCTGGCCGAGTTCGTGATCCGCGAACACATCGCGCTGACCGTGGTGGGACCGGAAACCCCGCTGGCCGGCGGCATCGTCAACCTGTTCCGTGCGCGCGGCCTGAAGGTCTTCGGCCCCACGAAGGAAGCGGCGCAGCTGGAATCGTCGAAGGATTTCGCCAAGGCGTTCATGAAGCGGCACGGCATTCCCACCGCCGAGTACGAAACCTTCAGCGACGCGGCCCAGGCCCATGCCTACATCGACGCCAAGGGTGCGCCGATCGTGATCAAGGCCGACGGCCTGGCCGCCGGCAAGGGCGTGGTCGTGGCGATGACGCTGGAAGAAGCGCACCAGGCAGTCGAGCACATGCTCTCCGATAACCGCTTCGGCGACGCCGGCGCGCGTATCGTCATCGAGGAATTCCTGGCCGGCGAGGAAGCCTCGTTCATCGTGATGTGCGACGGCAAGAACGTGCTGCCGCTGGCCACCAGCCAGGATCACAAGCGCCTGCTCGACAACGACCAGGGCCCGAACACGGGCGGCATGGGCGCCTATTCGCCGGCGCCGATCGTGACGCCGGCCATGCATGCGCGCGTGATGCGCGAGATCATCAATCCCACGATCGCGGGCATGTCGAAGGACGGCATTCCGTTCTCCGGCTTCCTGTACGCGGGCCTGATGATCGACGCGGCCGGCAACCCGAAGACACTGGAATTCAACTGCCGCATGGGCGACCCGGAAACGCAGCCGATCATGGCGCGCCTGAAGACCGACCTGGTGACGGTGATGGAACATGCGGTGAACGGCACGCTGGATACCGTGGGCCTGGAATGGGACCGCCGCACCGCCGTGGGCGTCGTGCTGGCCGCGGCCGGCTATCCGGACGATCCGGTGAAGGGCGACGTCATCGACGGCATTCCGGCGGAAACGCCGGAATCGGTCACGTTCCACGCAGGTACCGCCGAGATCGATGGCCAGCTGGTCACCTCGGGCGGGCGCGTGCTGTGCGTGGTGGGCCTGGGCGACTCGATCAAGCTGGCGCAGAAGCAGGCCTATGAAACGGTCGGCCAGATCCGCTTCGACGGCATGCAATGCCGCCGCGACATCGGCTGGCGCGGCCTGAAGCATTGAGCCCGGAGAATCAAGCACAATGACGACGCCGAATCCCGAAGCCGTCAAGGCCTGGCTGGTCGACCTGCAGGAGCGCATCGTTGCCGCGCTCGAGGAAGCCGACGGCACCCCGTTCCTGCGCGACGCGTGGCAGCGGCCCGAAGGCGGCGGCGGCATTTCGCGCCTCGTCGAGGAAGGCAATGTGCTGGAACGCGGTGGCTGCAATTTCTCGCACGTGATGGGCGCGAAGCTGCCGCCTTCGGCCGCGGCGCACCGCCCCGGCATCGGCGGGCGCGCATGGGAAGCGATGGGCGTTTCGCTGGTGCTCCACCCGCGTAACCCCTACGCGCCCACGGTGCACATGAACGTGCGCTTCTTCTCCACGTCGACCGAGGATGGCACGCCGGTCTGGTGGTTCGGCGGCGGCATGGACCTGACGCCCTACTACGGCTTTGATGCGGACGTGCGCCACTTCCACCGCAGCTGCCGCGAGATGCTGGCGCCGTTCGGCGACGAGCTGCACCCGCGCTTCAAGCAATGGTGCGACGAGTACTTCTACCTGAAGCACCGCCAGGAAGCGCGCGGCGTGGGCGGCATCTTCTTCGACGATTTCAACGAGCGCGATTTCGACACCAGCTTCGCCATGGTGCAAAGCGTGGGCGACGGCTTCATCGGCGCCTACCTGCCGATCCTGCAGAACCGCAAGGACACGCCCTATGGCGAACGCGAACGCGATTTCCAGGCGTACCGGCGCGGCCGCTACGTGGAATTCAACCTCGTGTTCGACCGCGGCACGCTGTTCGGCCTGCAGTCGGGCGGGCGCACCGAGGCGATCCTGATGTCGATGCCGCCCATCGTCAAATGGCGCTACGACTGGCATCCGGCGGATGGCACGCCGGAAGCGGCGCTGTACACCGATTTCCTGCCGCACCGCGACTGGCTCGCGTGACGAGTTCGCCATCTTCCGCCTGCGTGCTGCTGCTGGGCGGCAGCTTCGATCCGATCCACAACGGCCACGTGGCGCTCGGCGCCACGTTCGTGCGCCTGCTGGGCGCCAGCGAACTGCGCGTCATCCCCACCGTGCCGTGGCAGAAGAGCAGCCTGGTGGCAACGCCGGAACAGCGCGCGGACATGGCCGCGCTGGCCTTCGCGGACATGCCCTGCCGCGTGGTGATCGACCGCCAGGAAATCGAGCGGGGCCGCCCCACCTACACGGTCGAGACGCTGCGGGCATTGCGCGCGGAACTGGGGCCAAATGCATCGCTGTGCTTCCTGATGGGCGCCGACCAGCTGCAGCGGCTGGACACGTGGCACGACTGGTACGAGCTGTTCGCACTGGCGCACCTGTGCGTGGCGGCACGACCCGGCTTCCTGCTCGACGGGCCTGACATCCCGGCCGCCGTGGCGGCCGAGTTCCGGGGCCGCCTCGTGGCGCCGGAGCAACTGTGCAGCAAGCCAGCCGGACAAACCTGTATTGCACCGGACCTGGCGGTGGACATCTCATCCACCCGCATCCGGCAGGCGCTGGCGGCGGGAAACTACCAGCACGATAGCGGCTCGCCGATTCCCGCACCGGTGCTAGACTATATTGAACAACATAATCTTTATAAGAAGTAAAACTGAATGGATATCAAAAAACTGCAAGCCCTCGTCGTCGACGCCCTGGAAGACGTCAAGGGCCAGGACATCGTCCTGTTCGACACCACCGGTCTGACAAGCCTGTTCGACCGCATCTGCATCGCCTCCGGTACCTCGAACCGCCAGACGCGCGCCCTGGCCGCTTCGGTGCGTGACAAGGTGAAGGAAGCCGGCGGCGACGTCATCGGTGTCGAAGGCGAAGACACCGGCGAATGGGTGCTGGTCGACCTGGGCGACATGATCGTCCACATCATGCAGGCACCGATCCGCGCCTACTACCGCCTGGAAGAGATCTGGGGCGAGAAGCCCGTGAAGCTGGGCGCCGCGAAACGCAAGACGTCGGCCGAGGGCAAGGCGGCCGAAGCGCTTGAGGCCGCACCGAAGAAAAAGGCCGGCCACCTGGCGGCCAACAAGGTTGCCAAGGAAGCCGAACCGGTCATCGAGAAGAAGGCACCGGCCGCGCGCAAGCCCGGCACGGCACGCGTTACCGCCGCCGCCGGCGCTGTCGCCAAGAAGGCCGCCGCGAAGAAAGCGGCACCGGCTGTCACCGCACCGGAAGGCAAGAAAGTGAAAGTGGCGGCACCGAAGACGGCCGTGGCATCGGCCAAGGCGGCGAAGGAAGCCAAGGCCAAGGACCCGAAGGCGCCCGCCAAGACCGTGATCAAGCGGATCAAGAAGCCCGCCGCGGAAGAGTAAGGGTAGCGTCGCATGCAGCTGATCATCGCTGCCGTCGGGCACAAGATGCCCGCGTGGATCGAAACCGGCTTTGCCGAATACGTGAAGCGGATGCCGCCCGAGCTGCGCATCGTGCTGAAGGAAATCAAGCCCGTCGAGCGGTCCGGCAGCAAGACCGCCGCCACCGCGATGGCGCTCGAGCGCGAGCGCATCGAGGCCGCGCTGCCGAAATCGGTGCGCATCATCGCGCTCGACGAACGCGGCAAGGATCTCACCAGCGTCGGGCTGTCGCAGCAGCTCGAGCTGTGGCAGCAGGATGGCCGCGACACGGCTTTCCTGATCGGTGGCGCGGACGGCCTCGATCCCGGCCTGAAGGCGAAGGCCGAAGGGCTGATCCGGATCTCGAGCATGACGCTGCCGCATGGCGTGGTGCGGGTGATGCTGGCCGAGCAGCTCTACCGCGCGTGGACGATCACGCAGAACCACCCCTACCACAGGGTGTAGCCCCGGCGCCGCCAGGACGCCACATCGATAAAATAACAAGATGAAACTGGTCGAACGAAAAATCTACCTGGCCTCCAAAAGCCCGCGGCGCCGCGAACTGCTGCGCCAGATCGGCGTCGATTTCGAATTGATGCTGCTGCGCAGCGACGGGCCGCGCGGGCCGGACGTGACGGAAGAAGTGCTGGCGGACGAACCCGCCGAAACCTACGTGCGCCGCGTGGCGAACGAAAAGGCCGACGTCGCGCTCGACCTGTGCCGCCGGCGCCACCTGAAACCCCGCCCCGTGCTGACGGCCGACACCACGGTGGCGATCGATGGCGCCATCCTGGGCAAGCCGGCCGGCAAGGACGAGGCGGAAGCGATGCTGCGCCAGCTGTCGGGCCGCACGCACCAGGTGCTGACGACCGTGGCGGTGCGTACCCACGATTTTTCGGACAGCTTCACACAGGTGTCGCAGGTGCGCTTTGCAACGCTGAAGCCCGCCGACATCGCCGCCTACTGCGCCACCGCCGAGCCTTACGACAAGGCCGGCGGCTATGGCATCCAGGGCCTGGCCGCGATGTTCATCGAGCACATCGAAGGCAGCCATTCCGGCATAATGGGCCTGCCGCTGTTCGAAACGGCCGACCTGCTGCGCCGTGCCGGCCTGAGGCTGCCATGAGCGAAGATATCCTCATCAACATCACGCCGCAGGAAACGCGCGTGGCCCTGGTATTGCAGGGCGCCGTGCAGGAACTGCACATCGAGCGCACGCTCACGCGCGGCCTGGCAGGCAACGTCTACTCCGGCAAGGTGGTGCGCGTGCTGCCCGGCATGCAGTCGGCCTTCATCGACATCGGCCTGGAACGCGCCGCGTTCCTGCACGTGGCCGATATCTGGGAAGCCCGCCCGCACGACGGCACCAACGCCACGCCCACACCGATCGAAAAGCTGCTGTTCGACGGCCAGGTGCTGACCGTGCAGGTCATCAAGGACCCCATCGGCACGAAGGGCGCGCGCCTGTCGACGCAGATCTCGATCGCCGGCCGCATGCTCGTGTACCTGCCGCAGGATTCGCACATCGGCATTTCGCAGAAGATCGAGAAGGAGTCCGAGCGCGAGGCGCTGCGCACGCGCATGCAGGGCCTGCTGCCGAAGGAGGAAAAAGGCGGCTACATCGTGCGCACGCAGGCCGAGGATGCCGGCGACGGCGACCTGGCCGCCGATATCGAATACCTGCGCAAGACGTGGGCCACGATCACGCACGGCGCCCGCACGCGCCCGCCCACTTCGCTGCTGCACCAGGACCTGTCGCTGGCGCAGCGCGTGCTGCGCGACTTCGTGCACGACGAAACGGCCACGATCCAGGTCGACTCGCGCGAGAACTTCCTCGGCCTCACCGAGTTCGGCAAGACCTACACGCCCAGCGTGCTGCCGCGCATGCACCATTACACGGGCGAGCGCCCGCTGTTCGACCTGTATGGCGTGGAAGAGGAAATCCAGCGCGCGCTGGGCCGACGCGTGGACCTGAAATCGGGCGGCTACCTGATCGTCGACCAGACCGAGGCGATGACGACGATCGACGTCAACACGGGCGGCTTCGTGGGCGGGCGCAATTTCGCCGACACGATCTTCAAGACGAACCTGGAAGCGGCGCATGCGATCGCGCGCCAGCTGCGCCTGCGCAACCTGGGCGGCATCATCATCCTCGATTTCATCGACATGGAAAACGCCGAGCACCGCAATGCCGTGCTCTCGGAACTGAAGAAGGCACTGGCGCGAGACCGCACCAAGGTGTCCGTCAGCAGCTTCTCGGCACTGGGCCTGGTGGAAATGACGAGGAAGCGCACCCGCGAATCGCTGGCCCACATCCTGTGCGAGCCCTGCCCTGCCTGCAGCGGCAAGGGGCAGGTGAAAACGTCGCGCACGATCTGCTATGAAATCCTGCGCGAACTGCTGCGCGAAGCCAAGCAGTTCAACCCGCGCGAATTCCGCATCCTCGCTTCGCAGGAAGTCGTCGACATGTTCCTGGAAGAGGAATCGCAGCACCTGGCCATGCTGGGCGATTTCGTCGGCAAGAAGATTTCGCTGCAGGTGGAGACTTCGTATCACCAGGAGCAGTATGACGTTATTTTGATGTGATCGGTCCGGCCGGATGGCGCACCTGTGCAGGGAGCACCATCCGCATGCCGTGTCCCGCCGAGGCTGCACACGCACATCCTTCGTCGTGGACAAGACTGGGCAAGACACCGCAGCAGTGTAGTTCAGTCATGCTGTCGCTGCTATCATGTTTGTATCGACAACATTACCTGCACGACATGCCACTGGAATTTGAAGCCAACGCTGCCGGAACCGGTGCATTCGGCTACACGGAAGAGCGCTACGGCCCCCTGCTGGGCCAGTTCAACGACATTCTCGACCAGCATGAAACCGGCTGCCTGGACGACACGATCTATGTGGCGGTGCTGCAAGACCTGCTGGCACAGGCGCCCGATTTCATCGATGCCCATACCCAGCTTGCCTTCCACTGGCTTCGACTGGCCAATCCGGAAAAGGCACTCGATGTCGCGCTGCAGGGCCTCGCCCTGGCCAACCGCGCCATTCCCGCAGGCTATGCCGGGCGGATCGAGTGGGTCGATATCGACAACCGCGCCTACCTGCGGCTGACGCACGCGGCCGTGCTCGGCTACGTGCGCCTGCGCCGCCACGAGGATGCCGCGGCATTGTGCGAGCAGATGCTGCTGCGCAATCCGAACGACAACCAGGGCGTGCGCTACCTGCTGGGTTCGGAAGCCCTGCGTGCCGGCCAGCACGATCGTGCAATCGAGATTTTCGCGGCGCACGCGAATATCTTCTCGCCGTACTGGTATGACCTGGCGCTGGCCCACCTGCAATGCGGCCGTTTCGTGGCCGCCGCCACGGCGTTGCGCCATGGCTTTGCCGCCAATCCCTACATCGCCGAAATATTGGGCGGCAATCCCGCGCCCGCGCCGTTCGTGCTCTGGCACCCGGACGATACGACGCTGCCCGATGCCGCCCGGGAGTATGTGGCGATGTACGGCCAATCGTGGAGTGAGCGCCCCGATGGCAAGCCGTTCGTGCGCTGGCTGTTCAACCACCCGGAAGTGATGATCGAACGCGCATCGTTCATGGCCTGCCGGGAAGCGCTGCTGTGGGAAAACGACCAAGTCATTCGCGGTGAGATTCTGGCTCGCCTGGAAGAACTGGCCGACCGCATCGACGACAGCCTGTCCGCCGCGATCGTCGTGCAGCGGCAAGCGCTGGGCAGGCAGCTTGTCTGGCCGTGGCAACTGCAGCTCGATATCCTGCCCTGACCACACACCGTGACGGGGCGAAGCCATGCGGCCAATGAAGTGCCGGCTACGTCTCCCGCAAATTCGCATGGCGCATCACCCGATTGCGCCCCGTCGCCTTGGCCGCATACAGTGCCCGGTCGGCCTGTTCGACCAGCAGGGCCGCGTGGTCGACACCGCGGCGCGGCACGATGGCGGCGGCGCCGCCGCTGATCGTCACGAAGCCCAGCGGGCTGCCCGCATGGGGCAGGCGCAGCGCCGCCACGGCGTCGCGCATCCGCTCGGCCACCGCTTCGGTACCGGCAGCATCCGTGTGCGGCAGCAATACCGCCAGTTCCTCGCCGCCGTAGCGCGCGGCCAGGTCGCCGGCGCGCTTCGGCGTCTGCTGGCGGATCGCCCGTGCCACGGCGCGCAGGCAATCGTCGCCGGCACTGTGGCCGTAGCGGTCGTTGTAGGCCTTGAAATGGTCGACATCGATCATCGCCAGGCCCAGCGGCGCGCCCTGCCGCATTGCGCGGCTGAACTCGTTGCCGAGTGAAACGTCGAACTGGCGGCGGTTCGCCAGGCCCGTCAGGCCATCCTGCAGCGCCAGCTTTTCCAGCGTGACATTCAGCGACGCCAGCACGTCGCGTGCTTCGCGCAGCTCCTGTTCGGCCTGCAGCCGCTGGCGCATCTGCCGCACCAGCCGCTGCCCGAACAGCGCCAGCAGGCCGGCCAGCAGCAGCACGCCCGCCGTGCGCACCAGCGTGTCGCGCCACCAGTGCGCCAGCACCTCGTCCTTCGACAGCGCGGCTGTGACGAACAGCGGGTAGTGCTGCAGCGGCCGGTAGCTGTTCAGCCGCAACTGGCCGTCCTGCGTCGAACGGAATTCGCCGGCGCCGGCGCGGGCCACGCGCATGTACGCGTCGTACAGCGGCGTGCGGACAATGCTGATGCCGACGCTCTCCGACTTGAACGGCCGGCGCACCAGCATCGTGCCGTCATCGGCCAGCAGCGCCACGGCACCATTGTGGCCAATGTCGAAGCTGGCGTAGAAGCGGCGGAAGTACTCGATATCGATGGTGGCGAGCACCACGCCGCCGAAGCTGCCGTCGGGCTTGTCGATGCGGCGCGACAGGGGAATCACCCAGCGACCCGTCGACCGGCTGGCGACGGGCTTGCCGATGCGCGCGCCTGCATCCTTGTGCTGGCGGTGATACTGGAAATATTCGCGGTCGGCGTTGCTGGCCTCGCGATCCAGCCGGGGCCGCGAATTGACGATCCAGCGCCCGTCTTCATCGTAGAAGAACAGGCCGTTCAGCTGCGGCAGCGTGCGCACTTGCAAGACCATCAGCCGGTGCAGGCGCTGCAGCTGGGCGGGGCCGGTGCCATCGACCTCGATGCGCTCCTCCAGGTCGGCGAGGCTGGTATCGGCGGCGCGCAGCGTGTCGTCGGCCTGGCCGGCCATCGCCCGCGCCAGGTTGGTGGCATTGCGCTCGGTCTGCTCCAGCAATACCTTGCGGGCCAGCCAGCTGCGATTGAAGTCCAGCGCCACCAGCGCCACGCAGACCAGCGTGACGAACAGCGTGGTCCAGAACGTGACCGGCAGGCGCTTCATCGCCTTCCGCCCTGCTCTCAGGCCGCGGCGGGGGCCGGCAGCATCGGTTGCAGGGTATGCCAGACGGCGCCGGCGTCGAGCTTGCGCATGCAGTCGTGGTGGCCCAGCGGGCACTCGCGCTGCCGGCATGGCGAGCAGTCGAGGCGCAGCGACAGCGCCGCGGCCACGCTCGAGAACGGCGGCGCGTGGTCCGGATCCGTGGGGCCGTAGATAGCCACCACAGGGCGGTCCAGGCTCGAAGCCACGTGCAGCAGCCCCGAATCGTTGCTGACGACGGCGGCGGCATGGCCGATCAGCGCGACCGCTTCGGCCAGGCTCGTCTGGCCGGCGATGTTGAGCACGGATGCCGCGGCAGGCGTGCCGGCAACGGCCGCCACGATCTCGTCGCACACGGCGCGGTCCTTGGGCGAACCCAGCAATGCCACCTGGGCCGTGGGCCGGCTCGCCACGATGGCTTGCGCCAGTGCGGCGAAGTGTTCCGGCGGCCAGCGCTTGGCCGAGCCGAACTCGGCGCCCGGCGCGAACACCACCAGCATGCGCTCCGGTGCCAGGCCGGCCGTGGCGCAGGCGCCCGCCACCTGCTCCGGCGTTACCTGCAGCGCCGGCTTCGGTGCGGGCACCAGCGGCGCATCCGGCGCATTGGCCAGCGCCGCATAGAACGGCACCATCGGGCGCGGCGGCACGTCGTCGTGGTGCATCACGTTGATCAGGCCATACCGGCTCTCGCCCTTGTAGCCCACACGGCGGCGGATGCCGGCCAGCCAGGGAATCAGCGCATATTTCAGCGTGTTCGGCAGCACATAGGCCTCGGCATAGCCGCGCGCCTTCAACAGGCGCGCATAGCGCCAGCGTTCGCGCAGTTGCAGCGGGCCATGGCGGAACGGCGTCTGCAGCACTTCATCGACTTCGCGCATCTGGCGCCACACGGGCGCCACGGCCGGGGGTGCCAGCACATCGATCGGGCGGCCCGGGTGCAGCGCGCGCAGCCGTTGGAGCAGCGGCTGCGCCATGACGGCATCGCCGATCCAGTTGGGCGAGATCACCAGGATGCGTGGGGAGTTGGGCGACATCACGTTCCTTCGCGGGCGTTCAGGCACAGGCCCATGAGCATGAACAGCATCAGCGCATAGAACATCGCGCCGCGCACGGACCAGAAGATCACTTCCGTGAGGCCGAAACTGAAGTAGCTCAGCACGAGCAGCAGGCCGGCCAGCGCCGTGGCAACCAGCCCGTGCGGCGCCGACTTGTGCGAATGCAGCATGCGCAGGAAGAACAGGAACGGCAGCAGCAGCGTGCCGAACCAGCATAACAGGCCCGGCACGCCGCCGAACACGAGCGCCTGCAGGATATCGTTGTGGAAATGCTCGGCTTCCAGCACGAACGGCTGCAGCGTTCCGGCGGCGACCAGTTCCCCGAGCTCGGCCTTGATCTGTTCCTGGCTGCTCGGCAGCCATGGATGGCGCGCGGCCAGCAGCACGGCGCCCTTCCACAATTCCAGCCGCACACCCACGTTCGTGAAGGCGCTGCCGCCGGTGAAATAGGTTTCCACATCGTTCACGCCCTGGTCCAGGCGCTCGCTCATGCCGGTCTGCGGCACGAAATAGGCGCCCATCATCAGCACCGCCACCAGCGCGGCCGCCCCCTTGGCGAACTTGCCGCGCAGGAAATGGCCATACTTGAGGAACAGCAGCGCCGCGAACACGATCGCCACGAAGCCGCCGCGCGTGCCGGTGGCCAGCATGCCAACGAGGCCGGCAACGACGCCCAGCGCCGGCCAGAAGCGCTGCCGGCCGCGAAAATCGAGCACGCCGGCCAGGCACATGAGGCCCATGCACAGCACGATGTCGCCAAACGTGATCGCGTTCATCAGGCCGCCCGGCCGGTCGATGTGCAGCACCCAGCGCTGGTAGCCGACCACGCAGGCGCCGGCGACCGTGCCGCCGATCAGGCCCCACCACAATGCCTTGCGGCTGGGGCGGCAAGCGACCACGGCAATAAGCGCAGTGACGGCGAGCAGCATCCGGACGGGCTTTTCCCAGCTGCGCAGGTGGATATCGGGATGCAGCAGCACGGCAATCGCGGCAAACAGGCAGACGGCGCCAAAAGCTGTCAAAACACCGCGGATATCGTTAAGATGTCGCCGGAACTCCGGCAGGCCCTGCCTGTGGCACCAGATTGCCGCCAACAGGAAGCCAAAGCTGCACAGGCCCACGCCGGCATTGGTGATCAGCGTCAGGAAGGGCAGGAGGAAGACCAGGCAGGCAACGGTAAATGCGGTGACAGCGGAAACGGTGGAAACAGCGGCTACAGGGGCAACGTCGTCGGCTTGCCTGGCAATATTTTTATTCATCAATGTTCTTGTGGGGCGCGCCGACTACATGCAACCAGCGTCAAAAATTTCTGTCATTGTCACGACCTATAATCGCCCGGATGCGCTGGCGGCCGTGATCGAAGCCTGCTTTGCACAGGATGACCCGCATTTCGAAATCATTATCGCTGATGACGGCTCCACGAACAACACACGGGACTGCGTGGACGCGCTGCGCCCGCGCTCCCCGGTGCCGCTGCGGCACGTCTGGCAGCCGGACGAAGGCTTTCGCGCGGCACGCGCGCGCAACCTGGGCACACTGGCGGCCAGTGGCGACTATATCGTGTTCCTGGATGGCGACTGCATCCCCGCGAAGAATTTCGTGACGCAGCACCGCAAGCTGGCAAAGCCCGGCTTCATCGTTTCCGGCAGCCGCGTGCTGCTCTCCGAACAGTATACCCGCACGCTGCTCGATGCACGCATCGACCTGCAACGGCTTGGCGCGATCGAACGCCTGAAACTCAGGCTGGCCGGCCATTTCAACAAATTCCTGCAAACGGTGCTGGTGCTGCCGGACGTGGGCCGCGAGCGGCGCAAGTTCAGCTGGCGGCGTATCAAGAGCTGCAACCTGGCCGTGTGGCGCGCCGACCTGGATCGCGTCAACGGCTTCGACCAGAGTTTCACCGGCTGGGGCCATGAGGATTCCGACCTCGTGGTACGGCTGTTCAATGCGGGCGTGCTGCGCAAGGATGGCGCGTTTGCCACTGAGGTCTATCACCTGTGGCACCACGAAAACCGGCGCGACCAGGAAACGTCGAACCGCAAGGTGGTGCTGCAGCGTGCCGCGGATGGCACCACGCGGGCCACGACCGGCCTGCGCGAGCTGGCCGCCCTGGCCTGAAGGGAGAGGCGGGCCTGGGGAACTGGCGGTCTTCCACCCCCGGAGTACAATCGGCCCGGTATTGGCGGCATGTGCGGTACCGAACTGAGCTTGAGTGCGGGTACTGCCAAGCTGGCGACTTGAACGATGCAATACGCAACCAGCACCAAGCAACCAGTATTGAGCAACCACAAGGAGGAACCGCGATGCGCCTGGATATCTACCGACGACCCGAACACGATGGCATTTTTTCCTATCTGGCAGTGCCGGAAGGAAAGCCGATCCCACAGGAAGCGATCAATACCGACTGGGAACCGGAAGCCAAGGCACTGGAAGTCGACGATGACGCCGACACCCTGCCCGAGTTCCACATCGAGCACCTGCCCGAGCAGATCGGCACCAAGGGCTACGCGATCACTGGCCTGAAAGATATGTAAAGCCGAATCCGGCTCGCCGGATGCACGTGCGCCCGCTGTGCTGGCGCAACAGGAGGCCTGTCGCCCCGATCGGGGCGTTCCGCGGTGGTTATAACGGGGTTACAATTGCCAAGTTGGTAACTCCCGTTGTTCAACCCACCGCGACAGGGCCCGCCGTGATCCATTTCTTCCCCACCTACACGAAAGACGGCACGCGTTCGCCGTTCGCTCTTGGCTTGCAGGAACTCGGCGTCGACTACCGGCTGTTCGCGGACGACGTGCGTTTTCGCTACCACTCCCGGCTGAAACTGCTGCTGGTCGGCTGGCCGAAGCTGGCCTGGTTCGCACTGCGCGCCGGTATCCGTTCGCTGATCACGAGCCGCACGCACCCCGAGGCCGTGGTGCTGGGATCGGACATCGAAGTGCTGATCTTCGCCCCCTTGCGCGCCCTGTTCTCGCGCCGCACGCAGATCGTGCTGCTGGGCTTCATCCTCACGCCGCGCAAGCATCCGCTGCTGAACCGGCTGCGGCTGGCCTACTTCCGCTTCGTGATGCGCTTCGTGGACAAGGTGATCTGCCATTCGAAGAAGGAACGCGAGCGCTACCGGGAACTGTTCGCCAATGGCCGCACCGAGGTGTTCTACATTCCGCACGGTACCCACATCTACGGCCGCGAGGAGTTGCCGGCAGCATCGAACTCGCCGTACATCCTGACGGCCGGCCGCTCCGGCCGCGATTACGGCACGCTGTTCGCGGCGATGGCCGGCCTGCCGATCGACCTGCACGTGGTGTGCGACAACGACCAGCCCCTTGCCGGGCTCGCCATTCCGCCGAACGTGAAGGTGCTGCGCAACTGCTACGACGGCGATTACGTCGAGCAGCTCAAGAACGCGCGATTCGTGGTGGTGCCGCTGGGCGTGGCCGATATTTCCGCCGGCCAGATGGTGCTGCTGCAGGCGATGGCCTTCAACAAGGCCACCGTGATCACGCGCACGCTGACGGTCGAGGATTATGTCAGCGACGGCAACGAGGCCCTGCTGGTACCGCAGGGCGACGCCGGCGCGATGCGCACGGCCATCGCGCGCCTGCTGGACGACGCGCCCTACGCGGCGGAAATGGCCGACCGGGCGCTCGATGCGTTCGACAGCCGGTTCGACATGAAGGCGTTCGTGCGCAATCTGGTGGCCGCGGTGCGCGCGCCGCGGGCCAGCCAGGCCTGATCAGCGGCCAGACTGAACAGGAAATCCCTCTCGAGCAGGCAACTCGACGATGGAGACAAATCCAAATTCATTTCCCAGAAAACAGGGTCCGTCCCTATTTTTTAGGTCCGTCCCTGTTTTTCGGGTTCGTCCCTGTTCTCAGTATTCGACCGCCACTTCCCTTGCTCCCAGCACCTGTTCCAGCGCCAGCGTCAGTTCGTCCGATGGCGCCACGCGCCAGTCGTCGCCCAGTTGCAGCGTGCAGTCGATGCCCTGCGGCCGGATGCGCATCTGCACCGGCAAGCCATAATCGTCGCGGTGCGGCGCCAGCACCTCCTGCAGTTTCGCCGGCGGCACGGCCGCGGGCAGCAGCCAGCCCATCTGCCGGCCGAACTGCAGGCGCGCGGAGACAATGTCATACACCTTCTCGGCCGAGATGCGCAGGCCCCCCGTGAAGCGGTCTTCCGACACCTTGCCGGTCACGGCCAGGAACTCGTCTTCCTTGAACGCCTTCTTGTTGGCCTCGAAGATCTCGTTGTAGACGGTGACTTCGACCACGGCGCTCTTGTCGTCCAGCGACACGATGAGGATCTTGCCGCGCTGTGTCATCTGCGTGCGGATGCCGGTGATCACGCCGCACATCATGCGTGGTTCGCGCGACGGTTCCAGTTCGGCGAGCTTGGTGCGGGCAAAGCGCCGGGCCTCGGCCGCATACGAATCGAACATGTGGCCGGACAAATAAAAGCCCAGCGCGATCTTTTCCTCGGCCAGCTTCTGGCGGTCGGTCCACGCGGTGGCCTGCACGTATTCCGGTGGCGCGACCAGGTCGCTGTCGTCGCCACCGAACAGGCTGACCTGGTTGGCGGCCTTCAGTTCCTGCTCGGCGCATTCCATGGCGAACCCCACCGAGGCAAACAGCACGGAGCGCTCCACCCCAAGCGAGTCGAACGCGCCGGAACGGATCAGGGCTTCGATCGTGCGGCGGTTGATCTGGCGCTTGTCCACGCGCTTGCAGAAGTCGAACAGGCTCTTGAACGGTCCATCGGCTTCGCGCGCGGCGATGATCGCCTCGATGGCATTCTGGCCGGCGCCCTTCACGCCGCCCAGGCCATAGCGGATCGCCGTGACCTTCTTGCCGGTGACGGAACGCGGCTGGCCATCCGGGCGGAAGCGGTAGGCCGACAGGTTCACGTCCGGCGGCAGGATCGTCAGGCCGCACACCTCGATCGAATCCTCGACGAGGATCTTGACCTTTTCCGTGTCGTCCATCGTCAGCGACATGTTGGCCGCCATGAACGCGGCCGTATGGTGCTGCTTCAGGTACGCGGTGTGATACGACAGCAGCGCGTAGGCGGCGGCGTGCGACTTGTTGAAGCCGTAGCCCGCGAACTTCTCCATCAGGTCGAAGATCTCGTCGGCCTTCTCGGTGGTCAGCCCCCGTTCGCCGGCACCCTTGCGGAAGATCTCGCGGTGCTCGGCCATCTCCTCGGCCTTCTTCTTGCCCATCGCGCGGCGCAGCATGTCCGCGCCGCCCAGCGAGTAGCCGCCGATGATCTGCGCCATCTGCATCACCTGCTCCTGGTAGACCATGATGCCGTAGGTCTCGGACAGGATGCCTTCCGTGCGCGGGTCCGGATAGTCGAATTTCTCGCCGTGTTTCCGTTTGCAGAAATCGGGGATCAGGTCCATCGGGCCCGGGCGGTACAGCGCCACCAGCGCGATGATGTCCTCGAAGCGGTCGGGGCGCGCATCCTTGAGCATGCCCTGCATGCCGCGCGACTCCAGCTGGAACACGGCCACCGTCTTGGCCTTGGTCAGCAGGTCATAGGAACCGCGGTCGTCCAGCGGCAGCGACTCCAGGTTGAAGTCCTTGTCGGCCGGATCCAGCTCGCGGATGTAGTTCACGGCGCGGTCGAGGATCGTCAGCGTGGTCAGGCCCAGGAAGTCGAACTTCACCAGGCCCACGGCTTCCACGTCATCCTTGTCGTACTGCGAGACCACGCCCGTGTCGCCGGACTGCGTGTACAGCGGGCAGAAATCGGTCAGCTTGCCCGGCGCGATCAGCACGCCGCCGGCGTGCATGCCGATGCCGCGCGTGATGCCTTCGACCTGCTGCGCCAGGTCCAGCAGCTGCTTCACCTCCTCCTCGTTCTCGAGGCGCTCCTTGAGCAGCGGTTCCTCCTCGATCGCCTCGGCGATCGTCACCGGCTTGCCCGGCTTGAACGGGATCAGCTTGGAGATGCCGTCGCAGAAGTTGTAGCCGAAGTCCAGCACGCGGCCCACGTCGCGGATCGCGCCTTTCGCCGCCATGGTGCCGAAGGTGGCGATCTGCGATACGGCGTCGCGGCCATACAGGTCCTTCACGTGCTGGATCACCAGTTCGCGCTTTTCCTGGCAAAAGTCGATGTCGAAGTCGGGCATCGATACCCGTTCCGGGTTCAGGAAGCGCTCGAACAGCAGGTTGTACTTGAGCGGATCGAGGTCGGTGATCTTCAGCGCATAGGCCACCAGGGAGCCCGCGCCCGAGCCCCGGCCCGGACCGATCGGCACGCCGTTGTTCTTGCCCCACTGGATGAACTCCGCCACGATCAGGAAGTAACCGGGGAACTTCATGTTGATGATCGTGTTGTTCTCGAACGCCAGCCGCTCCTCGTAGCGCGGGCGCATCTTCTCGCGGTACACCGGGTCCGGGAACAACTGCACCAGGCGCTCTTCCAGGCCCTTCTTCGTTTCGGCGACGAGGAATTCGTCGATCGTCATGCCCGGCGTGGGGAAGTTCGGCAACTGCGGCTTGCCCAGCGTGAGCGTGACGTTGCAGCGTTTGGCGATTTCCACGGAGTTGGCCAGCGCGGCCGGCAAGTCTTCGAACAGGATCGCCATTTCTTCCTGCGTCAGGAAGCGCATCTGCTCGTTGAAGCGCTTCGGCCGTTTCGCGTTGGCGATCATTTCGCCTTCGGCGATACAGATACGGGCTTCGTGCGCGATGAATTCATGCTCGGACATGAACTGCACCGGGTGCGTGGCCACCACCGGCAGGTGCAGCCTGGCGGCCAGCGCCACGGACTGGCGCACCTGGGCCTCCTGGTTCGGCTGGCCGGCACGCTGGATCTCGATATAGAAATGTCCGGGGAAGATGGCCGACCATTTACGGGCGTGCTTCTCGGCCAGCTCCAGGTTGCCGTTGTCGATCGCGCAGCCGATATCGCCGAACTGCGCGCCGGACAGCGCGATCAGGCCATTGGCGCCGCTCTCCCCGGGCATCACGTCATACGACTGGTCCTTCAGCGCTTCGAGCCACTCGGTGCGCAGCTCGGCGCGGCCCTTGTACTGGTTCGTCAGCCATGCCATGGACAGCAGTTCGCACAGCTGCAGGTAGCCCACGCGGTTCTTCGCCAGCAGCAGCAGGCGGCACGGTTTTTCGCGGTTGTCGTCGTTGGTGATCCACACGTCGCAGCCGATCACGGGCTTGACGCCCTTGCCGCGCGCGGTCTTGTAGAACTTGACCATGCCGAACAGGTTCGACAGGTCGGTGATGGCCAGCGCGCCCTGCTTGTCCTTCATGGCGGCCTTGACCAGGTCGTCGATGCGCACCAGGCCGTCGACGATCGAGTATTCCGAGTGCACCCGCAGGTGGACGAAATCCGGGCCTGGCGGCGTGGCGGGTTCGTCGGGGAGGATGACGGATTGGTCGAGGATGCTGGTGCTCATGAGGCTCACGGAATGGGACGGCGGAAGGTGCTATTTTACAGGGGGCGCGGACATGGCGATAGCGGGCGCCGGCCTTCGCGCAGCATCGCCATGAAAGAATACAGGCCCGAAGCCGGGCCTGCCGTCAGAACGAGAAGCCGGCGGTATTGCGGCGCAGGTCGGCCTCGACCATCATCTGGCACAGCTCTTCCAGCGTGGTCTTCGGCTCCCAGCCCAGTGCCGTTTTCGCCTTGGTGGCGTCGCCGATCAGCAGTTCCACCTCGGCCGGCCGGTAGAATTTCGGGCTGATGCGCACCAGCGTCTTGCCGGTCTGCGCATCGTGGCCCGTTTCGGTTTCGCCGCTGCCCTGCCATTCGATCGCGATGTCGACGGCCTTGAACGCCATCGTCACGAAATCGCGCACGGTCTCGGTGCGGTTCGTCGCCAGCACGTAGGTATCGGGCTGGTCGGCCTGCAGGATGCGCCACATGCCTTCCACGTATTCCTTGGCGAAGCCCCAGTCGCGCTTGGCGTCCAGGTTGCCCAGCTCGAGCACTTCCAGCTTGCCCAGCTTGATCTTGGCGACCGAATCGGTGATCTTGCGGGTGACGAATTCGCGGCCGCGCAGCGGCGACTCATGGTTGAACAGGATGCCGGACGAACCGAAGATGCCATACGACTCGCGGTAGTTGACGGTCATCCAGTGCGCGTACAGCTTGGCCACGCCATACGGGCTGCGCGGGTAGAACGGCGTGTCTTCCTTTTGCGGGATCGCCTGCACCTTGCCGAACATTTCCGACGTGGACGCCTGGTAGAAGCGGATCTTCGGATCGACGATGCGGATCGCCTCGAGCAGGTTGACGGCGCCGATGCCGGTGATCTCGGCCGTCGTTACCGGCTGTTCGAACGACACGCCGACGAAGCTCTGCGCCGCCAGGTTATAGATCTCGTGGAACTGGCCCTTCTGCAGCAGGCGGATCGACGACGACAGGTCGGTCAGGTCGTGTTCGACCAGGTGCAGGTTCGGGTGATCCTGGATGCCCAGTTCCTCGATGCGCCAGAAATTGACGGAACTGGTGCGGCGGAACGTGCCGGTGACTTCGTAACCCTTCTCGAGCAGCAGTTGCGCCAGGTAGGCGCCATCCTGACCAGAGATGCCTGTAACCAGGGCGCGTTTCGTGTTTTTCATGAAGATTCTGGATTCAAGGGAGCGAATGGAAAGCCGAAAATTATAGCGGATATGCCAACGTACGGAACATGCCGGACAGGCGGCAGGACACCCGGCTACCTTCCTGCACGCTGCTGGCCTGCAAGCCTCAGGCCTGCTGTCATGTTTTCATTTCACAACTGAAGATAACTGTCGGAAAATTTTACAGTTCAGTTCCCACGCAGCGCAGCCGGCTCAACCATAGCATTGATTTTTCTCAATATTTTACAGCTGGCATCATGCTTGCTTAAGTGTTGGTAACCAACCAACAGGAGCAGTCGTGCGAACCATCCTCAAGAATATTTTCATCACCGGTGGCTTGCTGCTGGGCTTGCAGACGGCGGCACAGGCCGGCCCGCTCCTCGTTGTGTCCAATGGCATCCTCATGGGCGCGCAGGGCGTGGAATACGATGGTCACCAATATAACGTGTCGTTCTCCGACAGCCGCCCCACGACGGGCAATATGGCGTTCAGCAGCTTCACGCAAAGCTGGGGCGCCGCAGAGTCGCTTTATAACGTGTTCCAGGGCGTGTACGACACGAACCCGGCCCGCACGAACGGCTGCTCGAATTCGATCAGCTGCCTGGTGGTCACCGCCTACGACATCAGCTGGCTCGGCGTGACCGGCGTGGGGTATACCAATACGATCAGCAGCTACATCGACCCGGTCGTTCCGTTCTTGGTGGTGGGCAATGCGGCGAACCAGTCGGGCGTCACTTATGCGCACTGGTCGCGGCAACCGGAACGGCAGGTCGTGCCCGAGCCGTCCACCCTGCTGCTGTCGGGTCTTGGCCTGGCCGCGCTGGCGGTGCATCGCAAGCGTCGCGCCGGCACGAACGCATAACGGCGCCCAGGCAACCCGGTGCGTCATGTAGCCCGGGTTTCGGCATCCGGCCGCCGATCCTTTGCTCCAACCGGTTCCTGCGCGAGAGTCGCATCGCTCGCGGCGCCATAACGGCGCCGCATACGCAGGAACGGTTCCTCGATCGCGCTGAAGCTCAGCGCCGCCACCGCCCAGGTGATGGCATAAACACCGCCCCCCAGCAGCAGCGCATCGGCCAGCGTATTCCCGGTGATGTGCGGCAGCCCCACCTGCTTGCCCACCAGATGGATGACGGCGGCATGCAGCAGGTAGAACGAAAAACTCACTTTGCCGCCATGGCACAGCGCTGCTTCCAGCCAGCGCGGCAGTCCGTGCCGCATCGATACCCACGCAACGATGAGGAACGCCCACACGGCGCTCTCCTGGAGCGACCAGGTAATCCAGAACGCCGAACGCTGCGCCGGATCGAAGGGTGCCACGCCAGCCTGCAGTGCGCTGTTGCCCACCGCCAGCAGCAATGCCACGGGCGCCAGCCAGGCGGCATGCCGCACCAGGAAGCGCTCGCAGCGCGGATAGAATACGGCGGCAAGCATGCCAACCAGGAACTGGTCGAAACGGCCGACGAAAGTGCTGAAATACATCAGCGTGCTGCGTTCGTTCTCCGCAAACACGAACAGCTTGAACAGGGCCATCAGCGCCAGCAGCTTGAACAGGTAGCGCGCGCCCTGTTCGAGCGTGAAGCGGGCCAGGAAGGGGAACATCAGGTAGAACATGAATTCCAGCGAGATGCACCATGCCGCGCCCGTTACCACGCTGCCGGAAGTGGGCGAGTTGCCCAGGTTGGTGGCAAGGATATAGAGCAGATCCTGCGGCTGGAAGCGGTCGCGCCCGATCGAGATGGCGAGCAGGAAGATCACCAGGAACAGCGGGAAGATGCGCAGCAGGCGGTTGCGCAGGAAATCGCGGTACACGATCTGCCCCTGCCGCTGTGCGATCCGCATGAACAGGAAGCCGGACAACGTGAAAAACAGGCCCACCCCGGTATGCCCCTCGGTGACGATGCCCCACCAGGGGCCCGCCAGCCGGGTGCCGCCGGAGACAGCATATTCGTTACTGAAGTGGAACAGGAAGACGATCAGTGCGGCCAGCCAGCGCAGCTGGTCGATGCGCGGGTCGTAGCCGATATTGAGTGATTTCATGCAGATCGGGCCGGCTTACGTGGCGCGGCCGTGCTTTATAATGACGGCCTTCAACTGTACGCAATTATCATGTCCAACGCTACACCCTACGTAAACATCGCGGCTTACAAATTCATCACGTTTGACGATACGGAAACGCAGCGTCCGCGCTACCAGGAGATCTGCGCGCGGCTTTCCCTGAAGGGCACGATCCTGCTGACGCCGGAAGGCATCAATATGTTCCTTTCAGGGACCCGCGAAAACATCGACGAATACCTTGCCTGGCTGCGCGCCGATGCGCGCTTTGCCGATATCGAGGTCAAGGAAAGCCTGTCGACTGAACAGTCGCACAAGCGCATGCTGGTCAAGCTCAAGAGCGAGATCATCACCATGCGCATGCCGCTCATCAAGCCGGAGCTGGGCCGCGCCCCCGCCGTGGATGCGCAAACGCTGAAGCGCTGGCTGGACCAGGGCCACGACGACGCTGGCAAGCCGGTGGTGATGGTGGATACCCGCAACGATTTCGAAGTCGACGTGGGCACGTTCGACAATACGGTGGATTATCGCATCGCCAAGTTCACGGAGTTCCCGGAACTGATCGAGAAGCACAAGGCCGATTTCGACGGCAAGACCGTGGTCACGTTCTGCACCGGCGGCATCCGCTGCGAGAAGGCGGCGATCCACATGCAGAATATCGGCTACGACAACGTGTACCAGCTCGAGGGCGGCATCCTCAAGTATTTCGAGGAAGTGGGCGGCGCGCATTACACCGGCGACTGCTTCGTGTTCGACTACCGCACCGCGCTCAATCCGCAGCTGCAACCTTCCGAGACCGTGCAGTGTTTTGCCTGCCGCGCCGTGGTCACGCCGCGCCAGCAGCTGGCGCCGGAATACGTGTACGGCGAATCCTGCCCGCACTGCGCCAAGCAGCCCGCGTGACGGCGGCGCCCGTGGAGCGCTACCTCTTCGCCAACCAGCTGCGCGGCATCGCCGCGATGCTGGTGGTGATGGCACACTATTTCGGCGTATTCTTCGGCGCCCAGCCGATGGTCGCACGCATGACGGCGTCGCCCGACCTGGGCCTGGTGCCGGCGCCATGGGTGCGCATGTTCGAGCTGCCCTACCAGGGCCCGTCCGGCGTGGCGATCTTCTTCCTGATCAGCGGCTTCGTGATTCCCTTCAGCCTGCGGCGCACGTCGCGCACCGGCTTCCTCGTCAACCGCTTCTTCCGCATCTTCCCCACGTATGCATGCTGCCTGGCGCTGGGCCTGCTGGCCGTGTGGCTCAACGCGCGCTACTGGCAGCAGCCGTTTCCATTCACGTGGCGCGACTATGCGGCCAATGCGGCGCTCGTGCACAACCTGCTCGGCATCCCTACCCTCGACGAGGTGAACTGGACGCTGTCGATCGAGCTGAAGTTCTACCTGGTGGCGGCGGCGGTGCCGATGCTGTTCCTGCGCAGCGGCATCGGCTGGCTGATGGCCTTCCTGACCGGTGCGCTGCTGGTCACGGCCAGCCACCAGTCGACCGGGCACCAGACACTCTTCGCGATGGAAGCCAACTACCTGACCTTCATGGTGATCGGCACGCAATTTTTCCATCACGCGACAGGCCATCTGTCGACCCGCGCGCTGGCGGGGCGCGTGCTGCTGGTCATGGCGGCATTCACCTGCACCTGGGCATTCGGCCCGCAGGCCGGCCAGTTCCCCTGGGTAACGGTGTGGTACTACAGCGCCGTGGCCGTGTTCGCGCTGTGCTATTTCGGCCGCCACCACTTCCGCCCGGTGCGCGTGCTCGATTTCCTCGCGGATATCAGTTACCCGCTGTATTGCGTGCATCCGCTGGTGGGTTACAGCCTGCTGAAGGTGCTGATGCACCGTGGACTGCCGTTCGGCGTTGCGGTGCTGGTGACGATGGCGTGCGCGATCGGGCTGGCGTGGCTGGTGCACAAGGCGATCGAGGTGCCGACAAACGAACGGGGAAAACGCTTGTCGCGACGCATGGTACGGCGTGGGCAACGCGACGCGACGCTGTCTTCCCAGATGTAATCACGGCCAATGGACCGATGCCGGCCATCCTGTGATTCGCGTCGACGACATCGTTCCACACGGTATACAAGGATGCTTCATCTGCGGGCGACATTCTCGTTCCGGTCTGCTTGTCGTGAGAACAATCCACTTCTGCAGCTGATACAAGCATGCTCCTGGCGTTCCATCCTGTGCGAAACGCAGGCGAGGCGTGGCTGATACCCAGGGTAATCGAGGCGCCCACGGACGACCATGGCGGCATGGGTGGGGCGCTGCGGGATGAAACCTACTTCGGTCCCAGCAAGGCATTGATGCCGATGGCGATACGAGGCTGCTCCGATTCGTTGGCTTCCACATAGTGTTCCAGCCAGTTCGGGAACACCAGCAGTTGTCCCGCACTTGGCCGCACGGCATGCTGCTGTGCATGATTGATGCCGTGTGCCGACAGCGATGACAGCACGGCGCCCGGACGCGGGTCGCGGAAGACGATCGCGCCGCCGTCCTCCGGCGTACTGACGTAAAACACGCCGCACAGCAACACGTTCGGATGGACGTGAGCGACGTTGTAGCCACCCTGCCGGTGCAGGTTGACCCAGCCTTCCAGGCGAATTCAACGGACTCGGCCACTGCCATTTCACGCAGCGCATGGCGGAAACACTGCCGTACCGCATCGGCCAGGGGAACGAACCCCGGCCGCGCAAGCACCGTCTTTTCGCTGTTCCAGCCTTGCCGGTTCGAGCGGCCAGCCGTTTCCGGCTGGTCCGCCCGCCATTGCAGGATATGGCCTTCCCAGGCCGACAGATGCGGCTGGAGGTAAGCCAGTTCGAACGACCAGATCCGGGTCGGGAACAGGTCGTGCCGTTGCAGCTTGACGTCCAGCACTGTCATCGATCAGATCGGCGCATTGACATTGAAGTTAAAGGTTGTCGCATCGTTGATGCCGGCGAATGGATTACCCACCAGGTCCACCACCGCGTCGGCGTCGATTTCGACGTAGAACTGGGGCAAAGTGCCGGGCTGTGGATTGAAGTCGCTGGTCGGATTAATGGTCATCATCGCGCCATTGAAGGTGACCTGCGACGTATCGGCGGCGGCAATCGTACTGATTAGCACTACGCCCTCACCAGTATCTTGCCAGATCTCGATATCACCGATGCCAGCTGACACTGCCTCGTCAAAATTCAATACCAGATCGGCACCCAGGGGCACATTGCTGGCACCGTCGGCAGGCGAAGTGCTCACCAACTGGGGTGCGGCAACATCATCACCCTGCGCCGCGGCCGTGGCGAAATTGAGCGTGGTAGCATTGCCGATACCCGCGTAATCGTTGCCCGCCAGGTCTTCGATCGCGCCGCTGTCCACTTCAATATGGTAATTGGCGCCATCGACCAGGTCCGCCGTCGGATTGATGGTAACGGTGCTGCCATTGATGACCACTTCGTTGCTGCCGATCGCGATGTCGATGGTGGTGCCTTCCAGATCATCCTGTACCAGCCTGATGTTGCCCGTGCCTGCCTGGATCGCCTCGCTGAATGTCAGCACGATATTAGCATCCACTGCAACACCGGTTGCGTCATCGGCCGGCGAGGCCGACGACAGTGTCGGTGCCGTAAGGTCCGGCGTGCTGAACAGCGTGAGCACAACTTCCCTCTGCTGCATGTTGCCCGCCTTGTCGGTCACCATGATCGGCAGCGTGACCGAGGACTCCTCATCGAGGTCGAACTCGGCGTCGTCAGCCACCGCGATCTGGTTGCCGTTGACGATCGAGAAACGGCTGTCCGCGCCGTCGCCCAGCGCGTAAGTCAGCACATCGCCTTCGGTCTCGTCAGTGGCGATGAGCTCGAATGCGACCTTGCCCGCCACGTCGTCCACGTCGATCAGGTTCTGGGTGACTGTGCCGTTTTTTACTTCCCACAGGTAAACACCGCCTTGCCCGATATTCGAAGTGCTTTCCAGGTTCAGCATCTCGACGGTGCCGGAACCTTCCACCTCGCCGTAGTTGATGCCATCGCCCGCGGTCCAGCCGGCGGTCGGCAAGCCAGTGTTGCCGTTAATCCAGCTCATGCTTTCGTAGCGCATTTCGATCACGAAGTCGCTGCCCTGCACCTGGTGCAGGCGAATCTGGAATGCATTGCCTTGGGTGTAATTGTTGCCAGGGATACTGGGATCCTCGTTTGAATACGGCGCCACATCATCCCAGGTAATGGTCACGATATTGGTTTCCGAGTCCACATCGTAGTAGACACGGTTGCTACCGGTCGAGGTGCCGCCGGGGCTCGGGCCGATGCCATTGCCGGTGTCGACATCATCGAACTGGGCCGCAATCATCGGGCTATCCGTATAACCGGCAATGCCGGCGGCATCGTAGGAATCATTTCCCACACCCAATGTTATGTAGCCGTTAATGCCCACCAACACATCGTTCACGGCGCTGTAGTTGGTTTCGCCCATTGTCAGGCCGCTTGCGAATACCGAGGAAACGTCGATGCCGGCAAAGGCATCGTCCTCATTGTCGAACTCCAGCAAGGTGCCGAAGCCGTTGGTGCCGCCCACCTGCACCAGGCTATTGCCTCCAACAACCAGATCGCCATAGTTACTGCTCAGGTAGCTGACCCCGTAGTTCTGCAGGCTGCGCACTTGCAGGCCCGACGGGCCCTCCGTATCCACTGAAATGGTCAGCGGGCTGGAGTCGAGGCCTGTGTTGGCGGCGGCATCGGTGGCCTTGGCCACCAGCCGGTGCGAGCCTTGTCCGAGGTTCACATCGATGCTGAAGGCGCCATTGACTGCCGTGGCGGTACCGACCAACGTCATGCCCTCTTCGCCATGATCCTCATACAGGTCGACGGTACTGCCCGATTCCGCGAAACCGGTGATGGTCAGGCCGTTGGTGTTCATGGTCACGGCATCGGTGCTCGAGCTGCCGGTATCGTCGGCCGAAGCCAGCGCCAGTCCCGTGGGCGCGGACGGCGGCGTGGTATCCGGCCCCTCGCTCGGCTCCGTACCATTGACGATCTCGATAATGGCGCTGTCGGGGGCGGCGCCGGGAACCACGTCGCCGATCTTCGTTTCCTGGATGGCGCTGGTCAGCTGCGTACCGGTAAATTGCTGGGTCGCCTGCGTGATATTGCCGCTGGCCGCCGCGTTATGGATGGCGGTCGTGACCGTGCCCTGAGTCGCGGTTTCCACCTGCAGGATGCGCGCCATCGCCAGGCCTGCGCTCATGGTGGTACTCGCGCTGATGGTGTCGATGGCGCTGGCGGTGTCCGCCATGATGGCGCTGAAGCCCGGAGCAATGGCGGCCACCGCGGCGGCTTGGGGCTGGCTGGCGCCAGCCAGCGCGGCGGCGCCGGTCAGCACGTCGGTCAGCACGCCCGTGTCGGCCAGACTGACTTCGCCATCGGCATTGGCGCGCACCACCTCGGCCAGTGCCTGCGCTGCCGCCGTCGAGGCGTCGGCGTTGGACAGGCCCGTCATGGCGCCGGTGAGCGCCTGGCTGGTCGCGACCAGCAGATTCTGGATCTTGGCCGCGGCAGCCTGCATCCGCACCGCCAGGGCAAGGTCGTCGGCGCTGGCGCCGGGCCGGAAGGCGGCTTCCAGTGGGTCCCGCTGGTCGAAATCGATGTTGGCCACGCTGATATCAAAAACCCTGGAGATGGTGGCCTGCGCCTGGTCGGTACTCTGGCCTTGCTGTATCAGCATCTCCTGCAGTGTGGTGATCGGGTTGATGATGGTGGCGCCTTCCGGCGCGATCATTACGCCGGTGAACGCCAGGTTGGTGGCGATGTCGGTGCCGCCCGTGGCGATCAGCGTGCCCTGCGCGCCGGTCAAAGTGAAGTCGCCGCGCGCGTCGGTGACGCTCCTGGCTTCGCCGTCATCCCATGTGCCGTTGCCATTGGCATCGGCAAAGACGGTAGCTCCGGCGATATACCCGTCCACCAGCGTGCCGTGGCTGATGCCGTTGCCGGCATCGACTGCATTGGCCAGTACTGACGCCATGGCGGCTGTGGCGGCGGTGGCCGATGCCGGGCTGTCGGTAATGGTTGCCAGCCAGGCGCGTGCGATGTCATTGGCGGCGTTGCCACTGTAACCCTCGGCTTTGGCGGGGGTATCGAGCGCGTCTGTGAAGGCGGTGGCGGCGGCAGTCTTGTGCGCCAGCGCCTGGGCGTCATCCGCACCGGCGCCGCGTATCAGCCACAACGGAAGAGTATCCAGCGAGAGTTCGCCGCTTTCAAGCCTCTGGACCCAGAAATCCAGGCCAGCCGGTTCGGCATCGCGGCCGAACAGATTCTGGTACAGGGCATTCACCACCTGCTGATTGCTCAGGCCCTGGTAAAGGCCGGTGTACTCGGCGGACTGGCTGAATGATGGCAGCAACGCTTCCAGCCCTTTATCCGAAGCAGCGGCTTCCCACAATGCCAAGCCTGCCACATCTGCTGGTCGTTTGAAATAAGCGATATAGAGTTGCTGTAACTGCTCCGTGTAAAGCGCCATGGATACTCCTTGCGGTTTTCGCGTCGGTTGTCGCGTCGGTTGACGTGTCGCCAGAGTAATCAAAACCGGGAAGCTCAAGCGCACAAATGCTCGATTAATGAAGTAACGCTGAATCAGTGAATCCGGAGACGCCCTCAACTATCTGAAAAACTTGAAAAAAAGCCCCGACAGCGCAGACTGCGGGGCTTTACGACATTGGGTATCAATGCGATCGTGTGGATGGCAATCTCAGCGGAAGTAAGCCGCCATCTCCCTTACATCCTCGTCGACCAGCGTCCCTGCCGCGGCCCGCAGCCGCAGCTTCGCCAGCAGGTAGTTATAGCGGGCCTGCGCAAGGTCGCGCTGGCTCGTATAAAGCTGCTGCTGGGCGTTGAGCAGGTCGAGGTTGATGCGCACACCGCCTTTGATGCTTTGTTCGGTAGCGGTCACGAGCAGCTTGGCCGAGCTCACGGCCTTGTCCAGCGCCCGGATTCGCGACGTGCTGCTGGCAACGGCGGCGTACTGCTTGCGCAGTTCCACCGTGATCTTGTCCGTCTTGACCTGGTATTCGGCACGCGCCTTTTCCAGCCCCGCCACGGCCTGCCGGCTGACCGCGCTGATCTGCCCACCCGTATACAGCGGCACGCTGACCTGGATACCGATCGCCTTGTTCTTCGACTCCTGGTTATAGGTGTTCAGCGTTTCGGCGGTGTTCTTGCTCACGCTGGCGATCATGTCCACGCGCGGGTAATGGCCGGCCTTGCTCTTGTTGACTTCCTGCCGGGCAGCCTCGATGGCGAAGGTCTGGCTGACGAGGTCGGGATTGTTGTCGAACGCCAGCCTGCGCCACTCTTCGTAACCGCCTTCGGGCAGCGGCGCCAGGCGGAAGGTATCGGCCAGTTCGTCCAGCGATTCCACCGGCTGGCCCACGACGCCGGAAAGCGTGGCCAGCGAGGCCTGCTCGTTGTCCTGCGCTTCGAGCAACTGGGCTTCGGAGAGGTCGAGCCGTGCCTGCGTTTCCAGCATGTCCGTTCTCGTGCCCTCGCCTTTCGAGAACAGGCGGTCGTTGACGGCACGCTGCTCGGCATACATGTCGCGCTGCACCTTGCTCAGGCGAACCTGCTCACGGGCGAACAGCGCGTCGCAATAGGCCGAGACCACGCGCAGGATCAGTTCGTGGCCGCGCAGCCGGAACTGCTCCTCGCTGTAGGCCGACTGCGCCTTGCCCTGCTTGTAGCGGGCCAGCGCATCCAGGTTGAACAGCGGCTGGCGCAACTGCACGTTGGCGACGCGGCTGATGTATTCGGGTTCGCTGGGAATACGCTGTCCCAGCGCGGTCTGCGTCACCAGGTCGGCATAGTTCTTGTTTGCCGAATAGTTGGCAGACACGCTCGGCAGCAGCGCGGCACGGCCGATGATGCGGTTCTCACGGCCTGCCGCGGCATCCTGGATGGCCTGCCGGAACACGGGGTCGTTGGACAGCGCCGCCGAATAGGCCTCCATCAGGCCCAGCGCCGAAGCAGGCATGGCATGCAGGCCGGCGGCGGCTAGCAATGCGCCGGCCACCATGCGCGGCAGTCGTGGCACCTTCAGTCTGGTCGTTCGCATCGGTCAGTCCTCCGACATGGCCGACTTGGCGCGATCGAAGATCGGCTTGAGCAGGTAGCTCATCATCGTGCGCTCGCCCGTGATCACGTGCAGCTCCACCGGCATGCCGGACTGGATTTCCAGCTTTTTCTGCGCGATGAGTTTCTGGCCCTCGGGCGTCACGCTGGCGCGTACCTTGTAATACGCATTGCCGGTGCGTTCTTCCACCGTACGGTCGGCCGAAACGTTGGTGACGACGCCGGGAATGTGCGGCGTGCGATTCGTGTTAAACGCGGAAAATACCATTTCCACTGGCAGTCCCACATGCACGCGGTCGACCAGGTTGACCGGCAGTTGCCCTTCCACGATGAGCGGATCGTCTGCCGGCACGATATCCATCATCTTCATGCCGGAGCCCACGACGCCACCCTTGGTAAATACGGCCAGCCCGACGATCGTGCCGTCGACCGGCGCGCGCACTTCGGTATTCGCCAGGTCGTAGTCCTGGCCGGCGATGCGGCTTTCCAGTGCCTCGGCCTCGCGTTGCATTTCAGCAAGCTGAGTGCGCACTTCCTTCTGGTAGTCCTGCGTGCGCTGCAGGCGGCGCAGCGTGAGCTCGGTGATCTGGCGGCTGGCACGGCCGATATTGCCGATATCTTCCGAAATCGCACCGCTGAGCTGCACATAGGTGCGTTCCAGGTCGAGCATGCGGTTACGCGCGATATAGCCTTCTTTCGACAGGTCGCGCATGTTGTCCAGCTGCTCCTTCAGGATGACCAGTTGCTCTTTCTTGCTGTCGCGCGATTCCTGGAGGCCCTTCGCCTGAATCTTCAGGCCCTCGATGTTTTCATTCACGGCGGCCAGCTCGCTTTGCAGCGATGTGCGGCGCGAGGAGAAAAGCTGCTTTTGCAGCTCGAACCCTGCGATGACGCGCGGGTCGTTCTTGTAGGCTTCCAATGCCGGAGGGAATTGCACGGAAGATTGCCCGTCGCGCTCGGCAAGCAGCCGCGTCTCGGAGAGCCGCGTCGTGATGTATTGCGCACGGGTCGTTTCAGCCTGCGACCTCGCCTGCACGCTATTCATGCGCACCAGCACCTGGCCCTTCTTCACCACGTCGCCATCCTTGACGAGAATGTCGTCGATGATGCCGCCGGTGACGTGCTGGATCGACTTGCGGTTGCCTTCCGTCGATACGAACGCCGGCATCGGCACCGCCTTGTCGAGCGGGGCCAGGGTGGCCCATAGCATGAAGCCGCCGAATCCCAGCAGCACGACCAGCCAGCCCAGCCGGCTATAGCTGCGGGCATCGGTCTTGACCGTCAACGGCGTGACGTCATGCGAGACGACTTCGGCCGGCGCGGCCGGCTCTTTCTTGATCAGATCCACGTGTTACCCCTGTTCCTTCGCGGCTTGAGCTGCCGCATTGCGTTCCGCCATGGCCTGCTGGGCGGCGATTTCCCCTGCCTCCTGGGCAGCTGCGGTCTGGGACAGTGCTGCCCCCGGTGATTGCGCCTGTGGCTGCGCCGGGGGTTGTGCCGGTGGCTGCGACGGCGATTGTGCTGGCGCCTGCCCCGCTGGCGGCGCAGTGCCTTGCGCCGCTGCCTGCTGGGCCGCGGCAGCCTGGCGCTGTGCCTGCTGCAACTGGAGCTGCTTTTGGGTTTGTTCCTGCAACGCCTGGAGCACCTGCTGGGTCGGCCCGAACATCGACACGGCGCCGTCGCGCAATACCAGCAGCTTGCTGGTGGCAACGATCACACTGGTGCGGTGGGTAATCAGCACCACGGTCTTGCCGCGCTTGCGGAACTCCTGAACAGCCTGCAGCAATGCATTCTCGCCCACGTCGTCGAGGTTCGAGTTCGGCTCGTCCAGTACGAGCAGGGCCGGGTCGTCGTACATTGCCCGCGCCAGGCCGATGCGCTGCTTCTGGCCGCCGGACAGTCCCGCCCCACCGTCGCCCAGCGGCGTGTCATAGCCCTTCGGGAAATGCAGGATCATGTCGTGCACGCCGGCGCGCTTGGCCGCCATCACCACTTTTTCCGCATCCACGTCGCCGAAACGGGCGATGTTCTCGGCAATCGAGCCACTGAACAGTTCGATATCCTGCGGCAGGTAGCCAATGTGCGGCCCCAGTTCGGCCTTGTTCCACTGGTAGATATCCGCGCCATCCAGGCGTACCTTGCCCATCATCGCCGGCCAGACCCCCACCAGCAGCCGGGCAAGCGTGGACTTGCCGGAACCGCTCGGGCCCACGATGCCCAGCACGTCGCCGGCCTCGATGCCGAACGACACACTGCGCAGCACGGGCGTCTGGCTGCCCAGGGGCGTTGCCGTAACGCCTTCCACCGCCAGCTTCCCGGTCGGCTTGGGCAATTCCATGCCTGCCGACCGCGCCGGATTGGCTTCCAGCAGCTTGGTCAGGCGTTCATAGGCACTGCGCGTGGAGCTGAAACTCTTCCACACGCCGATCACCTGCTGCACCGGTTGCAAGGCGCGCCCCACGAGGATCGACGCCGCAATCATCATGCCTGGCGTGATCCGGTTTTCCAGCACCAGGAGCGCGGCAAACCCGAGTACCAGGGACTGCAGCGAGGTCTGGACAAACTTGGTGACCGCCGTCACGGTTCCTGCTTTCTGGCTGGCATCAGCCTGCAGGTTCAGGAACTTGCTGTGCACCTTGAACCAGCGGCGAATCAGGTTGGGCAGCATGCCCATCGACTCGATCACTTCGGCGTTGCGCAGGTTGTTCGTGGCCAGGTTGCTCGAAGCAATCGCCACGGCATTGGCTTCGCCCAGCGGCTTGCGGGTGACGCGCTCGTTGATATACGCCAGCAAGACCAGGACACAGGTACCGCCCAATGCGAACATGCCCAGCGTGGGTTCAAAGAAGAAAATGACGATGAGGTAGATCGGGAACCAGGGGGCATCGAAGAACGCGAACAGCGCGTTCCCGGTCAGGAACTGGCGGATGTTCGTCAGGTCGTTGAGCGCCTGGCCAGCATTGCCGCCCGCCTGCTTCAGGTTCTGCTCGAATGCCGCCGTGTAGACGCGCTTGTTCAGCTCCATGTCGAAGCGTGCGCCGACACGGATCAGCATGAAACTGCGCACCGCCTCCAGGAAGGCCACCAGCAGGAACGCGCCCAGCATCAGCAACGTCAGCATCAGCAGCGTCGTCTCGTTACGGCTGGTCAGCACCCGGTCATAAACCTGCAGCATGTACAGCGACGGGGCCAGCATCAGGAGGTTGCTGACGGCACTGAACATGCCCACGCTGACGAACGTGCGCTTCAACGTTCCCAGCACCTGCTGTATCTCGTTCTGCGGCTGCGAAAGTAGTTTTTTCATGAAATACGTCGGCTGGACCGTGGTCCGTACCAGCCTTGCAATAAGAAATTCGGTGGGGTCGTCACGTGGACGAAACCACCTATTATCGCCTATTTCACGTCAGAATGTGATTTGCGTCACAAAATATTACTCTCGGGTGCCACGTAAAGTGATTGCAACACAGGAAGTTCTTTTTCCAGGAACACTCGAGCGCGCTGCTCGAGCTCGGTACGGTTGGCTTCCGGATCCTGCAGGGCCACGCCCTCCACGGCAAGGCGCTGGCCTTGTGCATTCAGCAGGTTCCACGCCACGTCTGCGAGTTCCCGGGCTGTCTTGCGGCCATTGCGCATGGCGAGAAGGAATATCTGGCTGAAGCGTGGCACCGTGACACCGCCACCGGTCAGCGGGCTGGCCAGCGTTGTGATGTCGTTGCTGGTCCGGGCCATCATGCAAAGCCCGTTATTGAGCGCATCCGTACGCGCCCGCGCCTGCCGTGCAACCGCCTCTTCCTGCACCGGCACCAGCACATTGAGCGTGGCCAGCATCATCACCGCTTCGCACACATTACTCAGCGACAGTCCATGCTCCTTCACCCGTTCGGCCAGCTCGACAACCAGGCAAGGCTTGTGATCGGCGAGCGCATCGAGCACAGGCGCGTAAACCGCGGACCGCAGCTCCGCGGTGCCCGCCGAGCCCGTCGCCTTCGTCGGCACGTCTTCCCTTGCCGTCACCAGCATGACACGCTGCCTGCCCATGGCTTCGAGGCGCTCGTAGGGCGACAGCTGGCGGCTGCCCTTCACCCAGTAGTCGCGGCGGAACTGCTGGTTGACCATGTAATCGCGTACCGTTTCACGCAGCTCGCGATCCTGCAAGCCGTTCAGCAAGTCCTGCTGGTCCTTCGACAGGTGCAGCGCCGGTATCTGGTCGCCAGGATTGGCCGAGCAGGCGAACTGAAGCTTCGCCTCGTGCAGGTGTTCGGCGAGATCCGCGAAGTGCATCGGGTTCCAGTGCCGGTTGAAGTATTCGTGCGCCAGGTATTGCTTGTTCTGTCCCTTGAGCTTTTGCATGCGCTCCTGGATACCCGGGTTGGCACGCGCATACAGCGGGTTCGTGGCCAGTACCTTGTCGGCGAAATCGAGGGCACCCTCCACGCGGACGATGGCGCCCTGGGCCGGGCCGGACATCGCATCGGCATACCGGTTCAGCAAGTGACGCATCGGGGCAAACGGTGCCCAGCCGGGCAAGGTGTTGTAACTGATGTACAGCACGCCGCCAACCTTCAGCTTGCGGCGCAGGAAATCCACGAGGATCTGGCGGTTTTCGTCGGAAATCCAGCTCCAGATGCCGTGCAAGCCGATGAAATCGAACTGGGGCAGGTCGTCGCGGTGGGCGAATTCGCCGAATGCCTCGTCGGAAAGCTGCACGGGGGCGCCCCCGTGGCCAGCGAGCTGTTGGGCAAATGCCGCATGCGCCGGATTGAAGTCGGTGCCGGCCCAGTGCACCGCCGAGGCGGCGGAATGCATGGCCACGGAAACGCCCTGCCCGAAACCCAGTTCGCATGCATTTTCCATGGTGGGGAATGCCTGACCCGCATAGGCAAAGGCCAGCTGCGCCCGCAACGGACTCAACTCATTATAGTAGCCATACGTATAGGCGATATCCGCCGTGTAACCTGCTGTCCAGTCTGCCATTACTGCTCCCATCGCTGTCGAAGTGAACGCAGAGTATAGACAATAAGATATCTTTACGCACCCCCGGGAGAGCGCTTTCCATGGGGCGAAAAAAAACCCGCGGTGTCGCCACCGCGGGTTTTTCGTCGCGCCCCGCGAACGGGGCGATATCGAGCGATATTAGACGATGGCGAAGTGATCCACCAGGCCGCCGGAACCTTCGACCAGGTTGGTCACGCCGGTCACGCCGGTCAGTTCCACCAGGGCGCCGCCGTTGGAGTACACGTACGTGTCGCCCACGTATTCGAACACCAGGACTTCGCCAGCCGTCTCGGCAGCGGCTGCGGCCAGGACAATCGCGGCATCCAGCGTTGCAGGACCCGAACCCGTGAAGGTCAGCACGCCCTTGTCGTTGACATTGCCACCAGCCAGGCCGGTCGTGGCGTTTGCCACGGCAGCGGTGCCACCGAAGGTCACCAGGTCGGCATCCTTGAGCGCGGCTTCAGCAGCGGCAGCATCGGCACCAGCAGCAGCAGCAAGCGCTTTTTCGAAGCCAACCAGGGAATCCACATTGGCAGCCGTATTGACCGTAACGGTCACCACGTCAGCACCCGAACCCAGCTTGATCGTACCGCCGGTCGTGCTCAGGCCGTCGAAGGCCGCGGTCGAGACTACCAGGCCACCGGTTGCGGCGGAAGCGTCGATCGTTGCCAGCTTGACAGCGGAGGTCACGTCGATCTGCGTCTTGGAAGCGCCGGTCACGGTGATCGTTTCCAGCTTGGCTGCGCTGACGATGTTCACGTCGTTCACGGAAACCGTACCGCCCGATTCCACGGTCAGCGACTTGGCTTCGGCAGCCGTGATGCTCAGCGAAGCGATGTTGTCGCCAGCGGCTTTCACTGCGCCCACGAAGGTCGAATCAAACACGGCCTTCAGGCTCGTGGCGTTGGTGGCGTTCACCGCAGCGTCTGCGCCGGTGGCGGTCGTCGTTGCTTCTGCCGTTTCATCGATGTCCACGGTCACGGTCAGCGCGCCAGCCGTTGCCTGGGTGAGCTTCAGAGCATTGGCCACGGTGGTGTCGGCCTTGACACGGTAGCCTACATCCGCGCCGAGGTTGATCAGTTCTGCATTTGCGCCCACGTCGCCGGTCGTGACGATTTCAGTCACGGTGTTTTTCTGCGACAGGATCTTCACGTCCAGCGTGCCGCCCAGGGTCTTCGCGTCGAACGCGTCGAAGTTGCTGAAGGCGCCAACGTTGGCGGAACCCACCAGGTTCAGCAGCAGCGTGTCGTTGCCTGCGCCTGCGTCGATCTTGTCGGTCGCGGCGATCGCCACTGCCGAAGTGAAGATATCGTCGCCGGCACCCAGGTTGATGTCCAGGGTGGCGGTGCCACGGGCAGCGATGTTGACGGTGTCGTTGCCGTCGCCAGCCATCACGACAGCCTTGCCGTCGCCGGTCACGTTGACGGTGATCTTGTCGTCGCCGGCGCCCGTGTTCACGGTACCGGTCACGGTTTCATCGACAGCGGTGCCAGCCGTGTCCTTGACGGTCACGGTAGCCAGGGTCACGACATCCTTGCCCGAACCGGTGGTGATGTTCGCCACGCCCGTACCTGCGACATAAGTGATGCCGCCGGTCGATGCTGCTGCGTTGACGGTGCTGACGGCCTTCGTGCCGGCGCCGTTGGTGACGGTCAGCGTCGTGTCGATGCCGGTGTTCACGGTCAGCGTTTCCACGTCCTTGCCGGCGGTCACGTTCAGGTTGGTGTTGGTTTTGCCATCCTTGTCGGCATCAGCAACCGAACCCGACAGGTTCACGGCTGCCAGCTTGCCTTCAGCGCCGGCGACGACTTGCAGCGTATTGCCTTCGGCGACATTTGCCAGGGCCACGCTTGCAGCAGCGGCAGCGTCGGTGGTGTTGAACTTGGTGGTGCCAACGGTGGTGATGTTACGCAGACCAGCGGTCGTAGCGGCACCCAGGTTGGTCACCTCTGCAGCGGCGTTGATCTGCCACAGGGCGGTCACGCCTTCGAACTTCGAAGCGTCTGCCAGGGCAGCAGCTGCGCCAGCATTGAAGATGTTGACGGTTTCAACGTTCTTCACGGTTGCGCTCGACGGGAACGTAGCGTTTTCCGAAGCGGTCGTGTAGATGTTCAGCGTGTCGTTGCCAGCGCCGCCGTCGATGACGTCGAACGAGGTGAACGTGGATGCGGCAGCGCCGGTGGCGTTCACGGACAGGGCATTGAACACGTCGTTGCGTGCGGTGCCGGCCGGGGTGTCGGCGCCAGCGGTCAGGGCGATCGGGGTGGTCGTGGTGCCGCCGCCGTTAGCGTCGATTGCTGCTTGAGCAACCGTTTCCAGTGCTGCTTCGGACGTTGCCGCGGCCAGCGAAGCTGCGTCGGTCACGCCGGACAGCCAGTTGCGGGCAACCTGGTTGGCTGCATCGCCCGAGTAGCCGATGATTTCGTCGGCGTCGGTCAGCGAACCGGTGAACGCTTCAGCAGCGGCCACTTTGTTGGTGATGGCGACCAGGTCGGCGTTCTGCGCGGACGTGGCGATCGTCAGGGCGATCGAGCCAAACGTTTCTTCGCCGCGGGTCAGCTTGCCTGCCCAGTACAGCAGACCTGCGGTTTCAGCGTCACGGCCGAACAGGTTGTTGTAGATGGCGTTGACTTGCTCCAGTGCGGACTGGCCTTCGTAGGTTTCACGATATTCGTCCGAGTTGGCGAATTCGTTGGCGACGGAATCGATGCTGTTCGCGTTGGCGCGGTCCAGCCAGAATTGCAGGCCCAGTACATCGGCAGGACGGTTGAAATAAGCAACGTACAGTTGCTGAATTTCGGTAGCGGTGGTCATTGAGTAACTCTCCTAGGGGATTAGATTTAGCTGCTTGCGTCGCACTGCATTCAGTACCACAGCAGCCATGATGGCAGAAGACACAAACCCTGGAATGTGACAGCCGTCACAAGGACAGGGTATTTGTCGTTTTTTTTCACATGTTCAAGAAAAAAAACTCCGCGGCGCATTATCGAAGATGAGTATATGAAAAGCAATACCACGCTTTCATCTATGGCTCTGCAAGCTGGCATGCGGGCGAGCTAACGCGACAGGCAGTGTAAGAGTTTATGGAATCGGACGGCGCACGAAAAAAAAGCGCTGCCGAAGCAGCGCTTTTTGAATCCGTCATCGGCGGCATCGCTGCCTTGGCGGGTGCAACTATTTTACCCAGTAAGTCACGCCATTGGCCGTACGCTGCGCATCGATTCGTGACGAGAACACGTAGGCGGCATCGTTGCGCGATCCGATCGTTCCACTGACAGCCATATTGCGCCCGGGGATAAACTGGTTCGTTGCCGACATGGCGCCATTGGCCGATAAATTGCCGGACGTCCCGAGACGGAACACTTCATTTCCAGCCGTCAAATCAAAACCGGTCGTGAAAGTCCTGGCGCCAAAATCGACATTCAACTGGCCATTGCCGAGCGATGCATTGGCGATAAGTTTCGTCGCGGCATTCGACACCAGCGCTTCACCGTGGCTCAGGGAAAATCCCGCGGTTCCCGATTGCGGCAATTGAATATCCGATCCCGCCGTTTTATAAATCGAATAATAGGCATTGGTCGCGACCACCTTGCCACCCGCGGCAGCAATGGCGGCAGGGTCGATGTTTCCGGCCGCGCCGGCAACCGCTGCCCACCGGCCCCACACGAGCGTATTCAAGGGAGGCTGCGGCGGCAACGGGAGGGGCGGCGGCACTTCGGGCACCGACACCTGTGGCTCCTCAGTCGCGGGCGGCGCGACCGGTTCGGTCACGGCCGGCGGCACATTCGTCGGCCGCAAGGCAAGACCCTGCTGCAGCACGCTGCTGGCCTTCTGCGGATCCAGACTCGGCTCCGTGGAAGTGCTCGCAGTGCCCGTGCCCTTTCCAGGCTCATCCGTGTGAGGGGGCGCCACCACGTCCGGTGCACCCTTGCCGCTTGGCAACAGCCGCGGCTCGGCCTGGCCGCGGCGCACCTGCAGCATCTGGTCGCCATGGTTTGCCGACAGCTCGCGGCTGGCATGGTGCTCGCACGGCCCGGCGCCTCCCGGCTGGCAGCTACCACCGAAGCCGCTGACGACTACTGCGCCGGACAGGACCGTTACAGTCGACGTTTCCTGATCGGTGAACACGGTGAAATCCGTCCCTCGCACGCCGATCGCGGCAACGGGCGTATTGAAGCGGAAATTCTGGCGGGAAGCCTTCACGCCCTTGCCGGACACGGTACGTGCCACGCCGTCGAGCAGCTCCAGCTTCACCCGGCTGTTGGCCGGATTTTGCGGATCGATATGATAGGCATCGATGCGGGCCCGGCTGGCAGGGCGAAGCACGAGCAGGCCGTCGTCGACCGTCTTGACATAAATATAGCCATCGCGGCCGGTCGTGATTTCGTCGCCTTCCTGTACCGCGTCGTTCAGCGCCGCGGGCTGGCGGCCCACCTGCACCTGGCCGGAGACGAAGACGATGCGGCCGGCCTCGGCCGCAAAAGCGCCCGAGCAGGCGGCCAGTAGCACGCACCCCACGGCGACACGGCGGAGACTGAAACGATCGTTGGACATGACGGTATTCCTCATAACTGCAATTGTCGCGCATCAAGACTAAAATTCTGTGATGTGCGTCACAAATCCCTTGTACTCACCAAGCAATATAGCGCACGCACCTTGCCGTCCCTACCCCTGTTACGAAATCTCACGGTTTCAGGAACGCCGCAGCTTGCAGATTGATATTGATAGATGACAACTTTCCTGAAGATTCGCATGGCCAGGCGTTATACTTGTATGTTGAGCGCAATATCTCCCCTCGTTACCACCCTTCGATGACAGCCGTCTCCCCTTCCCGCTCTTCCGCCCTGGCGCCCCTGACCCGCGGGCTGGTAGCCGCCTGCGCGGTGGCGATTGCCGCGGTGGCGCAATGGAAAGGCGCCGCGCTGCCAGGGGAAGAACGGTTGCGGGATCTCCTGTCGCGTGCCCATGCCAGCACCGTGCCGGAAGAACGGGTGGTCGTCATCGACATCGACGAAGGGAGCCTGCGCCGCTTCGGCCCGTGGCCCTGGCCGCGCGAACGCCTGGCACACCTCATCGAAAACCTGCTTGGTCCCTACGGCGCGGGCACGATCGGCCTGGATATCGTGCTGCCCGAACCGGCCGATGCCGACGGCGACCGGCGGCTCGCGACACTGGCCCGCTTCGGTCCCGTGGTCATGCCGCAGTCGTTCATCTTCGACGGCAGTGCCGGACTGCATGTCGGCACGCTTGCCGGTGGCATACCGGGCGCGCCGGGCGAGGCTGTGCAGGCCCGGGGCTATGTAGCGAACCATTCGGCGCTGGCGCAGGCGGGGCGTTTCGGCAACATCGGTTTCCTGCCGGACGATGACGGCATGCTGCGCCGCCTGCCGATGCAGACCTGGTACCAGGGCCGGCGCTGGCCGGCACTGTCGCTGGCGATGGTGCAATGCTGCAAGGGCGACAAGGGGCCAACAGGGGGGCTGCAGGCTGGCGATGGCCTGCGCCGTATTCCATACAGCCGCGCCTGGGAAGCCTACACGGTCGTGCCGGCGGCCGACATTCTGGACCCGGCCGTTCCCGTCGAGTGGATACGTGGCAAGTATGTGCTGATCGGCTCTTCCGCCCTTGGCCTGGCGGACCGCGTGGCTACGCCCCTCAGTCCGAATACCAGCGGCCTGCTGGTGCACGCCGCCGCGCTGACGGCGTTGCTGGACGTGCACGACGGCACCGCGCCCGCCCCCTGGCCGGGGCAGGCGATCGCGATTACCTACGCAATACTGGTCGCCGGCGTGATGCTGTATGCGTTGCCGCGCCTTGCCGCGTGGATGAACGTGGGACTGCTGCTCGTGTCCGCCCTGGCGTGGCTGGCGCTGGCATGGGCGATGGTCCCGCATGACGCCGTGTTCTCGGTCACCGGCCCCCTGCTGTCATGCGTGTTCCTGCTGGCTGTGGGTGTACCGCTGGCCTGGCAACTGGCCCAGCGCCACTCGCGCCGACTGCTCGGCACACTGCGCCAGTATGTGGCCGAGGCGGTCGTCGATGAACTGCTGCGCAGCAACCTGGCCGATCCACTGGCCCCGCGGCGCCTGCAGGTGACCACGCTGATCGCGGACATGCAGGGCTACACCACCCACGTCGCCGCGTTGCCCGTCGAACAGGCCGCGCAGCTCACGCGCGACTTCCTGGGCTGCCTGACCGGGCCTGTTCTGGAGGCCCGCGGCACACTGGACAAGTTCACCGGCGATGGCCTGGTGGCGTTCTGGGGAGCGCCGCTGCCGGTCGACGACCATGCCGACCGCGCGCTGGACGCGGCGCTGGCGATCATGGCCGCAATGCGGCAGTTCAACGCGCAGCGCAAGGGCGCCGGCCTGGCACCGATTCGGGTGCGGATCGGCATCGAAAGCGGCGAAGCCATGGCCGGCGACTTCGGCTCCGCCGCACGCAGCATTTATACTGCCGTCGGCGACAGCGTCAACGTCGCGTCCCGTCTCGAAACCGCTGCGCGGGATTTCCCGGCCGACGTCCTGGTCGGTCCCGGCACCGCGGGGCTTGTCCGCCGGCACGCCGTCACGGAGGTGGGCAGGATCGTGCTGCGCGGGCGCGACGAGGAAACGACGCTCTACACGCCAACCGCGCTGGCAATCGAAAGAACGACTTGAAAAAGCTACTGAGTTCACTGCTGGCTACCCTGCTGTCGTCGTGCCTGGCCTTTGCCTGGGCCCAGGAGCCTGCCGCCGCAGCAGCGCCGGACCTCTATATGGAAGCAATGCGTGCGCTCGGCGACGGGCGCCGGTCCGACGCCGTCGACGCCCTGGACCGCATGATCGCCGCCGGTGCCGAAGGCCCGGCCCAAACGCTCGACCTGGCAATGCTGCATTGCGCGCTGGGCCATGCCGACAGGGCATTCGTGCTGTTCTCGGATATCGAGGCGCGCTTCGATCCCCCGGAGGGCGTGCGCCGGCTCATCGACGAACAGCGCCAGCAGGGTTGCCGCTATGCGCGCCGCAGCGCCCTGTGGTCGATCCAGGCACAGCGCGGTTACGACACCAATGTCAACCAGGGTGCGCGCAATCCGGAATTCGTGGCCGGCGATGGCACCCCGCTGGAACTGCTGCCCGAATACCTGCCGCGCCCGGACCATTACACGCAGGTCTCCGGGGAATACATGGGGGACCTGAACGACAGCGGCGATTTCGGCTTCGTGCAGCTGCACGGCCGCCGCAACGACCATGTCTCGGACTACGACACCCTGTCGCTGTTCGGCGGGGTGGAACACCCGTGGCGCGCCGGCGGCTGGCGGATGCGCAGTATCGCCATGGGCGGGATGATGACCCTCGGCGGCCAGCTGTACCAGCAGCAGGCGCAACTGCAACTGCGCGCCACCGCGCCACTGCGCCTGCCGAAGAACATGGAACTGAGCATGCTGGGCGGTGCTGCCTACACGCACTACCGCACGCTGGACAATTTCGACTCGCTGACCCTGGAGCTGCGCGGCATCCTGGGCTACCGCAGCAAGGGCCTGTGGGGCCAGGCGAGCCTGGGCTACCTGGACGACAGGGCGCGCGACGCCCGTCCGGGAGGCGATCGCCATGGATGGACCGCGCGGCTGTTCGCGCGCGGCATCCTGGCCGGGCGCGTCGAAGGGGAGATGGACCTGAGCAGCCAGCGCTGGACAGGGGGTGATGCCTATGCTCCCGGCCTGATCGACAACGCCCGCCGGCAGCGCACCACCATGGCCCGCGCATCGCTCATCTACCCCCTCACGGCGGAGCAGTCGCTGCAGCTGGAATGGCGCAAGGTGCGTAACCGCGAGAACATCTCGATCTTCCAGTACGACGGCCGGCAAGTCGCCCTGACCTGGCGCTGGGATGGCCGCTGACATTACATTTGCTTACGTTGACGACTGGTTTTTGATGCATATAGAGGTAATACTGTTCGCCGTCCTGATGCTGGGTGTTCTTGCCGGCTGCCTGCTGCCGAACGAATGGCTGCCGCCACTGCCGAACGACAAGCTGATGCACTTTGGCGCCTATGCCGCCCTGGCGTTGCTGGCGGCACGCATCGCGCCCGGCTGGGGCGCGTTTGCATGGTGGGCGCTTGGTCTTTTCATGGCGGGGCTGGCGATCGAATGCCTGCAGCGCCTGGTACCGGGACGTGGCTTCAGCTGGCCGGACCAGGTCGCCAATGCCGCCGGCCTGGCCTGCGCCGCGCTCGTGGTCGGCTTCGCCCAGCTTGGCGGGCATGGCCTGTTTTTCTTGTAGAGTATCGTGATGACAACGCAACCCGAACTGGTGGCCGACCAGGACACCGCTCCCGAACCGCCTCCTTCGCAGAATGTGCAGGTACACCTGCGCAAGATCCCGCTGCTGGCCGACCTGTCCGACGAAGAGGTCATGCGCATCAAGACCCAGTTGCGCTTCCGCCAGCATGCCAAGCGCGACGTGGTGCTGCAAAAGGGCGGTGCCGGCGATGGCCTGCTGTTCCTGCTTTCCGGCCAGCTGCAGGTGATCGACGTGACCGAAGATGGCCGCGCCATCGGCCTGCGCATGCTGGCGCCGGGCGATTTCTTCGGCGAGATCGCCGTGATCAGCGGCTCGCTGCGCACCGCTTCCGTGGTGGCGATGAGTGCCGTCCTGGTGGCCTTCCTGCCGGCACCCGCGGCCTTGCACCTGTTCTCGCATTCGCCCTCGGTGGCCAACAAGATGCTGCGGCACCTGGCGGAAAAGATCCAGCGCGACTCGGAATTCCGCTCGCTGCTGTCGATCAACAGCACCACGCGCCGTATCTACACATTCCTGGTGCAGATGAAGAAAAGCCAGCCCGGCCAGCCGGACGTGGTGGAAAACCTGCCTACCCACCAGGATATCGCCAACATGATCAACACCAGCCGCGAAACCGTCACGCGGGCGCTGCTCACGCTGGTGCAGCAGGGCATCATCCAGAAGGATACGCACCGCCTGATCATCCTGAAACCGAACGACCTGCAAAAGCTCGTCGACGGCCCGGCCTGACCTTCCCGCCAGCCGGGGCGCATGGCGCCTCGGTTATAATTTCGCCCCCGAGCTTAACTCAAAGACAACAAAGTACCCGACGCATGCATCGACCTACCCTGCAATACCGGCCGCACGCACAGTTGCCGTGCCGGCCCGGAGCCGCCCGATGATCATCCTGGGCCGACTGCGCAACATCGCCGCCTACCGCGGCTTCATCGCCGGCAGCGTCAAACGCGAATTCCAGTCGAAATACCGCAATTCGATCCTCGGCGCCGCGTGGACGATCCTCAATCCGCTGGCGATGATCCTCGTCTACACGGTGATCTTCTCGCAGGTGATGCGCAACCGGCTGGCCGGCGTCGATACGGCCTATGCCTACAGCATCTACCTGTGCGCCGGCGTGCTGACATGGAACCTGTTCGCCGAGATCACGACCAGGGGGCAGGCGGTATTCATCGACAACGCGGGCCTGATCAAGAAGCTGAGCTTCCCCCGCCTGTGCCTGCCGATCATCGTGGTGCTGAACGCGCTGCTCAATTTCGGCATCATCTTCGGGCTGTTTACGATCTTCCTGCTCTTGTCCGGCAACTTCCCCGGCTGGCCCTTCCTCGCGCTCGTGCCGCTCCTGGTACTGCAGGTGATGCTGGCGATCGGCCTGGGCATGGTGCTGGGCGTGCTGAACGTGTTCTTCCGCGACGTGGGCCAGTTCTTCAACATCTGCCTGCAGTTCTGGTTCTGGTTCACCCCGGTGGTGTACCCGGTCACCGCGCTGCCGGAAGACGTGCGCCCGCTGCTGGCGTGGAATCCGATGGCGCCGCTGATCATGGGGTACCAGGACATCCTGGTGCGGCAGGCGCTGCCGCAATGGGAATCGCTGCTGCCAGCCACCGCGCTGGCCGTGGTGCTGTGCGCGCTCGGCATGCACCTGTTCAAGAAACGCGCGGGAGAAATGGTGGACGAACTGTGAACGGCCGTATTCAAGTCAGGGGCCTGGGCAAGGCCTACAAACGCTATCCCACGCAGCGCGACCGGCTGCTCGAATGGATCATGCCCGGCAACCGGCCGCGGCACGAACTGGTCCATGTGCTGCAGGATGTCAGCTTCACGGTGGAACCCGGCCAAGCGCTGGGCATCATCGGCATCAACGGCGCCGGCAAGAGCACGCTGCTGAAACTCATCACGGGCACCGCGATGCCCACCAGCGGCACGGTGTCGATGGAAGGCCGCGTGGCCGCGATGCTGGAACTGGGCATGGGCTTCCACCCCGATTTCAGCGGCCGCCAGAACGTGTTCATGGCAGGCCAGCTGATCGGACTGTCGATGGACGACCTGCACCGGCTCATGCCGGAGATCGAGGCATTCGCCGAGATCGGCGAATACATCGACCAGCCGGTGCGCGTGTATTCCAGCGGCATGCAGATGCGCCTTGCATTCAGCGTGGCCACGGCCGTCCGGCCGGACGTGCTGATCGTCGACGAGGCACTGTCGGTGGGCGATGCCTACTTCCAGCACAAGAGCTTCGAACGGATCCGCGCGTTCCGCCAGCAGGGCACCACGCTGCTGATCGTGTCGCATGACAAGGGCGCGATCCAGTCCGTGTGCGACCGCGCGATCCTGCTCGACGCGGGCCGCGTGCGCAAGGCCGGCTCGCCGGAGGAGATCATGGATTTCTACAACGCCATGCTGGCCGACCGCGAAGGCGAGAACGTGCGCCAGGAGGAACAGGAAAACGGCAAGGTGCAGACCATTTCCGGTACGGGCGAAGCCACGGTGCAGGCGATCGCCCTGCTCGATGCGAACGGCCGCCCGGCCGAGGTGCACGGCAGCGGCAACCCGGTCACGCTGCGCGTGGACGTGGCCGTTCATGCCGACCTGGCCGAACTCACGCTCGGCTACCGCATCAAGGACCGGCTGGGCCAGCCGATCTTCGGCACCAACACATTCCACAAGAAGCTGCCGCTGGTGGGCATGAAGGCGGGCCAGCGCCTGCGCTTCGATTTCAGCTTCCCGCTGAACCTGGGTCCAGGCACCTACTCGGTGGCCACGGCCCTGCACAGCTCGGACAACCACCTGACCGCCAACTACGAATGGCGCGACCTTGCGCTGGTCTTCGAAGTGATGAACCTGAACCACGCCTATTTCGAGGGCTGTGCCTGGCTCGACCCCGAGATCGCGCTGCACCATGGGAGCCTGCCATGACCTTCATCAGCTACGCCGCCAACTTCGAGGACGTGCTGCTGTGGCGCGCGCTGCGCGATGCGCCGCCCGGCAACTACCTTGACGTGGGCGCCGGCGATCCGCGCGCGGCCTCGGCCACCCATGCGCTGTACGAACGGGGCTGGCACGGCATCAACCTGGAACCGGCACCGGGGCTGCTGCGCCGGCTGCGCATCGAGCGCCCGGCCGACATCAACCTGGGCATCGGCGCCGCGCCGCAAGCGGGCGAAGCGGCGTTCCATGAAGTGCCGGAAAGCGGCGATTCCACCTTCGATGCCACGCGCGCCGAAGCGCTCGTCGCCGCCGGCCAGACCGTGGTGCTGCGCCGCGTGCCGGTCGAAACGCTCGACGCGATCCTGGCCGCCCACCCGCTGCCGGCACTGCACCTGCTGAAGATCGGCACGGGCGCCGATGCGGCGGGCGTGCTGCAGGGCTTCGACCTGCGCCGCTGGCAGCCCTGGATCGTGCTGGCCGACGCACAGGCCGGCGTGGGCACCGCGCTGGAGGCGGCCGGCTACAGCGTCGCCCACGTCAACGGCCACAGCGTGTTCTACACGGCGCCGGGCCGCGGCGACCTGCGCGCCGCCCTGGCCCTGCCGCCGCATCCCGCCGACGACTTCGTGCTGGCGGAGGGCCACCATTATGGCTGGCCGCTGGACGAATGGCGCAACCGCACCGCCACGGCCGAAGCGGACGCCGAGGAAGCACGCACCTGGGCGCAGGCCCATGTGCGCGAATGGCGCGAAAAGCATGCGCACCTGACGGAACAGGAAGAGCTGGCCCGCGAGATGACGCAGCGAGCCACCGTGGCGGAGGCGCTGGTGCAGCCGTTGACGGTGCGCGCCGAATCGGCCGAATGGGAAGCGAAAGCACTGGCCACCGAACTGGCGCGCGTGAATGCCGAAGTGCAGCGCATCAGCAGCGAGCTCGGTGCCGCAAACGGCGAACTGGTGGTGATCCGGCCCGCGCTGGCGCTTGCCTCGAGCGAGCTGTCCGGCGTGGTCACGAGCCTGTCGTGGCGCCTGACCAGGCCGCTGCGCGAAGCCAACCTGCTGCGTGTTCGCATACAGCGCCGCGCCCGCCGCGTGCTGGGCCCGGCACAGCACCATGCGGCAGTCGGCGTCAAGGCCGTATTGCGCCGCGCCATCCACTTCGTGCTGGCACGGCCCAAGCTGGCGTTCTTCGTGCGGCGCCAGGTGGCCCGCAACCCGCGCCTCGTGCAACTGGCCCGCCGTGTGCTGCTGCGCAGCCACGAAGCCTCCTCCACGACAGCCGCGGCGGCGCAGACAGCTCCACCACCCGCCGTGGCCGCCGTGGCCGGCGAGCTGCCCGACGCAGCACTGCGCGTGCTGCGCGACCTGCACCGCGTACAGCGCTGACCCGACCCTAGATCAACGAGATTCCATGCGTATCGTACTCGACCTGCAAGCCTGCCAGGGCTCCTCCACCCACCGCGGTATCGGCCGTTATTCGATGGCCCTCACGATGGGCATGCTGCGCCAGGGCGCCGGCCACGAATTCCACGTGGCCGTTAACGGCCGCTTCCCGGAGAGCGTGGCCAACCTGCGCAAGGTGTTCGACGGCCTCATCCCGCAATCGAACATCAATGCCTACCAGCTGCCGGCCGCCATCTGGGAACACCAGGTCGCCAATGCCTGGCGCGTGCGCGCCGCCGAGCGGGTGCGCGAGCACTACCTGGCCGGCCTGGCGCCGGATATCGTGCATGTCTCGAGCCTGTTCGAAGGCCTGGGCGAGGATGCCTGCGTCTCGGTGCAGCATGGCCGCCACCGGCACGATACCGCCGTGACCCTGTACGACCTGATCCCGCTGGTGCGCAAGGAAACCTACCTGACCGACCCGCACGTGGCCAACTGGTACTACCGCAAGCTGCAAAGCCTGAAGAACGCGCAGGTGCTGCTGGCCATTTCCGGCCACTCGCGCATCGAGGCCATCGATGCGCTGCAGCTGCCGCCGGACCAGGTGACCAACATCTCGTCGGCGGTCGACGATATCTTCATGCCCCGAAAGCTGACGCCGGAAGGCGATGCCGCGCTGCGCGCCCGCTACGGCCTGCACCGCCAGTTCATCATGTACACGGGCGGCATCGATTTTCGCAAGAACATCGGGGGCCTGATCGAAGCCTACTCGAAGCTGCCACGCCCGCTGCGCGAAACGCACCAGCTGGCGGTGGTCTGCTCGGTGCCGGACCACGAGCGCACCCGCCTGCTGGCACTGGGCAAGAGCTTCGGCATTCCGGATGGCGACCTGGTGCTGACGGGCTTCGTGTCCGACGACGACCTGGTATCGCTGTACAACAGCACCGACCTGTTCGTGTTCCCGTCGCTGCAGGAAGGCTTCGGCCTGCCCGCGCTGGAGGCCATGTCCTGCGGCGTGGCGACGATCGGCTCGAACAACAGCAGCATCCCGGAAGTGATCGGCCGCGCCGATGCGCTGTTCGATCCGAACCGCATCGACCAGATCACGGCGAAGATGCAGCAGGTGCTGACGGACCGCGATTTCCATGCCGAGCTGTGCGCCCACGGCCTGGTGCAGGCAAAGGAATTCTCGTGGGATGCGAGCGCGCGCAAGGCGCTCGACGCGTTCGAGCATGCCCACGATCGCCGCCGGCAGGCGCAGGCGATCAGCGTTGCCGCGGCGCCCGTGGCCACCGGCCCGCGCCGCCCGCGCCTGGCCTACCTGTCGCCGCTGCCGCCGGAACGCTCGGGCATCGCCGGCATGAGCGGGGAGATGCTGCCGGAACTGGCGCGCTACTACGACATCGACGTGATCGTGCAGCAGCATTTCCCGGTGGACGACCGCTGGGTGCTGTCCAACTTCACGCAGCGCACCGTCGACTGGTTCGAGCAGAACGCCAGCCGCTACGACCGCGTGCTGTACCACTTCGGCAATTCGGCCTACCACGCGCACATGTTCAGCCTGCTGGAGCGGTATCCCGGCGTGGTGGCCCTGCACGACTTCTTCCTGTCCGGCGCGCTGCACTTCATCTCGGCCGCGAGCAACGATCCGGCCAGCTACGGCCGGGCGCTGTACCACGCGCACGGCTACCGGGCGCTGGTGCATGAAAAGCAACAAGGCCGCGAAGCCTCGTACTACGAGTATCCGTGCAACCGGGGCGTGCTCGATCATGCGGCCGGCATCATCGTGCACTCGTCGCATTCGAAGGAACTGGCGGAACACTGGTACGGTCCCGGCAGCGCGGACGACTGGCGCCTCGTGGCGCTGCCGCGGCTGCTGCCCGGCCCGTTCGACCGCGCGGCGGCCCGCGCCCGGCTGTCGATCGCCGATGACGAATTCCTGGTCTGCAGCTTCGGTCTGATGTCGATCACCAAGTGCAACGAGCGCATCCTGGAAGCATGGCTGGAGTCGCCGCTGCATCGCGACAAGAAATGCCACCTGGTGTTCGTGGGCGAAAACAACGTGGGCTCGTTCGGCGACGCGATCTCGGCCCGCATGGCCGGCCATCCGCGCATCCGCATCACCGGCTTCGCTTCGCAGGAACTGTACCGCACGTACCTGGCTGCCGCCGACTGCGCCGTGCAACTGCGCACCCGCACGCGCGGCGAAACGTCCGCCACGATCCTGGACTGCCTGTCATACAGCATTCCCACCATCATCAACCGCCACGGCTCGGCGGCCGAGATGCCGGAACACGTGGCCGTGCGGCTGCCGGACGAGTTCACGGTCGCGGAACTGGCGGCGGCACTGGAACGGTTGCGCGCCGACCCCGCGTTCGCACGGCAGGTCGGGGATGCGGGCTACGCCTACATGTCGACCGAGCACCACCCGGCCCGCACCGCGCGGCTGTATCACGAAGCCATCGAGGACTTTGCCCGCAACGGCAGGCATGCGCATTACACCGCCCTGCTCGACAGCCTGGCGCACATCTCAAGCCCGTTCGAACCCACGGATGCCGACTGGCTGCAGGTGGCGGCCACGATCTCGGCCAACGATCCGCCGGGCGGCACGCGCCAGCTGCTGGTCGACGTGACCGGCCGCGAGGACGATGCCGATGTGCGGGCGCTGGTCGTGCGCCTCGTTGGCGCGGAAAGCGCACCGTGGCGCGTGGAACCGGTGCGGTTCGACGATGGCCGCTATCGCTACGCGCGCCGCTACACGCTGGCTGCGATCGGCCGGCCGGACCTGCCCTTCGAGGATGCGGTGGCGCCGCTGCAGCCGGGCGACTGCCTGCTGTACCCGGACGCCCGGGCCGCCGTGCTGGACGTATCGAACCGCGGCGTGGTGCAGGCCGGGCTGGTGCCGGGCGACGTGCCCGCCGACGCGGCCGATGCCGAAGCGGCGCGGCAGGCCCTCGCGGCACGGCTGCCGGCCGCGCTGGCCGGCGTGCTGGCCGGAGAGTGGCTCGTGCTGAGCGAGGGTGCCGCCCATGTCCGCTGATATCGGGCGCGGGGCCGGTGCGCCGGGGTCCGTGCAGCTGCTCGTCGACCTGTCGGAACTGGTGCGCACGGATGCGCGCTCGGGTATCCAGCGCGTCACGCGCGGCGTGCTGGGCGCGCTGCTGGAAACGGAACCGGCGGGCATGCGCGTGGTGCCCGTCTACGACGCCGGCGGTTTCTATGCACACGCCCCCGTGCCCGGACCCGATGGCAGCCTGTCGCCCTGGCCCGCGGGCGAAGAAACGCCGATCAGTGTGAAAGCGGGCGACATTTTCTTCGGACTGGACCTGGCGCCCGAACAGGTGCCGCGTAACGCGGCCGTGCTGAAAAGCCTGAAAACCCACGGCGTGCGGCTGTATTTCTTCGTGCACGACCTGCTGCCGGTGCGGCATCCCGAATGGTTCTTCGACGGCGCCCAGGCCTGGTTCACCCGCTGGCTGACCGAAGCGGCGCAACTGGCGGACGGCCTGCTCTGCAATTCACAGGCCACCATGAACGACCTGCTCGACTGGTGCGATGAACATCCGCCGGCACGCTCCACGCCGCTCTACCTGGGCTACGCCCACCTGGGCGCCGACCTGGAGAAGGCACAACCGGTCCATGGCCTGGAACCCGGCGACGAGGCCGTGCTGGCGGCGGTGACTGCCCGGCCGACCCTGCTGATGGTGGGCACGCTCGAACCGCGCAAGATGCATGCGCAGGCGCTCGATGCGCTGGAACTGCTGTGGGAACAGGGGGCGGACGTCAACCTGGCCATCGTCGGCAAGGTGGGCTGGAACGTCGGCGACCTGGTGCAGCGCCTGCGCGACCATGGCGAACAGGGCAAGCGGCTCCTGTGGCTGGAACACGCCAGCGACGAGCTGCTGCTGAAACTGTATGGCAGTGCAAGCGCCCTGCTGGTGGCGTCGGCCGGCGAAGGGTTCGGCCTGCCGCTGATCGAAGCGGCCAGCCATGGCCTGCCCGTGATCGCGCGCGACCTGCCGGTATTTCGCGAGGTGGGTGGCGAGCATGCCTGGTTCTTCGATGCCGATACGCCGGCCGCCATGGCCGCGGCGCTGTGCGAATGGTTCGACCGGCATGAGCAAGGCACCGCGCCGCCCTCCTCCGGTATGCGCTCCCTCGACTGGGCCGGCAGTACCCGCGAATTGCTTCGCTGCATGAATGGCGAATGGTTTGCCCAGGCTCCCGTGCGGCTGGCGAGGCCATAGCGGGAATACGCCCCCCCATAGCGCGGTCATACAGGAATAGGCAGCGCAGCAATATTGCCATTCCGCCGACACGCGCTGTAACGAACTGTTGCATTTTTCAAATGACTCGCGCGAAATAATTCTTCTCTAGTAACGCCAGCCGGTAAATAATACGCATCTTTTGTAAAAAATAATAAAGATGCGTCCTTCTCGCTTCCTCCCCGAAGGGCCGGGTCGCTTCGTGTTGCCCGCGCTGTTCGGGGCCAATATCGCGCTGCTGCTGTTTTTTCTGTTCGTCGATTATTCGCTGATCTTTCATTCCGATGCCGCGGTGAAGAACCTGCTGGCACAGGAAATCGTCGAAACGGGCAGCTTCTTCCCGCCCCAATGGAACTATGTCAACAATGACCTGTGGGTGTTGTACAACCACGTGTTCATCGTTCCCTTGCTGGCATTCATGCCCAACGGGTTCACCCTGCATGCGGTTGCCGGCTGCATTTCCGCCGCCTTGATCCTGACTGGCGGCTGGATGTTCGTGCGGCTGCTCGACGCTTCGCGCACTGCCGCGTGGGCCGGGCTGGCGGTACTCGGCGCCGGCCTGTCCACGCCGATGGCGGAGCACGTGTATGGCCAGGCCGCCTACGGCGCCATGTTCTGGATGGGTTGCTTCCTGCTGTATGGCTACTGGTCGCACCTGCGGGCGGCGGGACCGGCACGCCTGGCCTGGGGCGGGCTGACGGGTGCGCTGGCGGTGATCGTCTGCTGGAGCAACCCGCAGCGCGCCGTGGTGTTCTATGTGCTGCCGATGCTGGTGGCGGCACTGGCATTGTGGGAGCGCGACCGGCGCACCGGCGAGCGCGGCGCCTCCCACCTGCGCACCCTGGCCCTGTTCCTTGTCGCCTGCGTGGGCGGCATGGCGCTGAACAAGTTCACGATGCAGTTCGTGCTCAACGTGCCGGGAGCCAACGCCGTCGTCTGGCGCGATTTTCCCGCCATCATGGCCAACGCACTGGCCGTGCTGCGCTCGACGATCGCGATGCTCGACGGCTTGCCGCACCTCGACAGCAAGGTGGCTTCGCCGTATGGTGCCTACCAGTTCATCCGGATCGCGGCAGCGCTCGCCGCACTGTACCTGGTGCCGCGCGCGCTGTGCAGCCTGCTCGCAGGCGCGCACCGCGGCCGTGCATTCTGCGCCGCCTTCGTGGGCACCGCGCTGGCACTGAACCTGGCATTACTGCTGACGACCTCGCTGACGGACGTGCAGAATCCGGACGGCACGGTGCGCTACCTGGTGCCCACGCTGCTCGGCATGCTGCTGATCTTCGTGGTGGCGGCAGTGGACCGGCTCGGCGGCGGACCGCGGCGCCCGGCGCTGCTGGTGCTGGCCGCGCTGGCCACGAGCGCGCCCGCCGCCTACCTGCTCCCTTACGTACAGCATGCCCCGGGTACGCCGACGCCCGAGGCGCGCCTTGCCGGATTCCTGCAAGGCCAGCGCCTGGACTATGGCTACGCCACGTTCTGGAACGCCGGCAAGCTGACGGTGCTGAGCGACCATCGCGTGCGCATTCGCCCGGTGGACATCAGCGACGGCGTGCCGATGCCTTCCAACTGGCTGTCTTCGACCCGCTGGTACCAGCCGGATTATCACCGGGGCGAAACGTTCCTGCTGCTGCGTGCGGAAGAACTGGCACAGGTGGACCGGCAGGTGCTGGCGCGCGAACTCGGCGCCCCCGTGCGCACGCTCCATTTCGAAGGGTGGCACGTGCTCGTCTATGCGCGCAACGTGGCCCTGCTTCCCGCATGGGACCGTTCGCTGCGCCAACCCGCCGATTATCCCGTCACGTCACGCACGCTGCACCAGGTGGGCACCATCGAAGACGGCATCCTCGTCGCCATGCCGGGCGTCGCCGGCCCGCTGCATTTCGGGCCGTTCCGGGCGCTGCCGCCCGGGCGCTACCAGGTCACGTTCGACGTCGGCACGAGTGGCGCCGGCGTGACCGATTTCGGCACGCTGGACGTCTCGGCCAATGGAGGCCGGGACGTGCTGGCCAGGCATGCCCTGAGTGCCCCCGGCACCGGCCCCATCACGCTGACGGTGGAGACGAAGCACGCCCGCGACGCCGTGGAGTTCCGCGTTTTCGCCAGCGGCAAAGGTCGCATCGACATGCGCGGCGTGCGCATCGCCCGGCTTCCCGCGGCGTCCACCGATTCCCTGATTTCCCCATCGAAGCAACCATGACCCAGCCCCTGATTTCCGTCGTCATCCCGGTGTACCGCGCCGAGAAGATCCTGGACGAACTGTACCGCCGCCTGAAGGACGCGCTTGAAACCGTCTCCCCCCGTTTCGAGATCGTGCTCGTCGAAGACTGCGGGCCCGACCGCTCGTGGGACGTGATCGAGCGCCTGGCCGCTGCCGACCCGCGCGTGGTTGGTCTGCAATTCTCGCGCAACTTCGGCCAGCATTACGGCATCACGGCCGGCCTCGACCTCTGCAAGGGCGAGTGGGTGGTGGTGATGGATTGCGACCTGCAGGACGCGCCGGAAGAGATTCCACGCCTGTACGCGAAGGCGCAGGAAGGCTACGACGTGGTGCTGGCCCTGCGCGGCGAGCGCCAGGATCCGCTGCTCAAGCGCCTCACCTCGTGGATGTTCTACCGCCTGTTCAGCTACCTGGCCGACCTCGACATCGATGGCGACAGCGGCAATTTCCGCATCATGTCGCGCAAGGTGGTGAAGAATTTCACGAAGATGCGCGAACAACTGCGCTTTTTCGGCGGCCACGTGCAGTGGCTGGGCTTTCCGACAGCGGCAATCCAGGTGCAGCATGCCGAGCGGGCCGAAGGCAAGTCCACCTACACATTCGCCAAGCTGTTCAAACTGGCCTCGGACACGATCATCGCGTATTCCGACAAGCCACTGCGCATGGCCGCGCGCCTGGGCCTGACGATGGCCGGCGTCTCGTTCCTGTTCGGCGGCTATATCCTGGGCCGCGCGCTGCTGGAAGGTTCGCCGGTGCCGGGCTGGAGCAGCCTGATCGTTTCGCTGTACTTCATCGGCGGCCTGATCATCGGCATCCTGGGCATCATCGGCATCTACCTCGGCAAGGCTTTCGACGAGGTGAAGAAGCGCCCACTGTACATCGTGCGGCGCCTCACGCCGAATGCCGGAGCGCTTGATGACTGATGCCGGCCCGATCCGCCCCTCGCCGTACGATGCCGCGGCATTCGGCATGCCGGCATGGGAAATCGCCGTATACGACGCCGAAACGCTGCGCAGCGCCGATGGCCATGCAGGCCTGCAGACGATCAAGGTCGATCCGCTGGCCGACAAGGCCCTGCTGCAGCGGCATGGCTTCCATTATTGCGACACGCTGCTCGTGCCACGCGCAACGGCGGCCAGGCTGCGCGCCGTGCCGGAACGCGCGGGCCTCGCGATCGAACGGATCGATGCGGAACATGCCGACGCCGGGGGCGCGCTCGCCATCTGCCATGGCGCCTTCGCGCATGGCCGGTTCCACCGCGATTTCCGGCTGGACCGCGCCGGCGCCGACCTGCGCTACGACAACTGGCTGCGCCAGCTGCTGGCCGCCGGCGCCTGCTGGGGCCTCTACGAAGACGGCATGCTGGCCGGGTTCATCGCCCACAGCGGCGCGAACCTCGTACTGCACGCGGTGGCGCCTTCGGCCCGCGGGCGCGGCCTCGCCAAGCACTGGTGGCACCTTGCCGCGAGTGCCCTGTTCGCCGCGGGCCATACCGAAGTGCACAGCTCCATTTCGGCGGCCAATATTGCCATTCTGAACCTGTATGCGTCCCTGGGCTTCGGCTTCGATGCACCGCAGGATGTCTACCACCGGATCGTCACCTGACCAAAGGAAACTCATGCAACCGCATATCCCCTTCAACAAGCCTTTCATGACAGGCCGGGAACTGTGGCACATCGCCCAGGCGCATACCAATGGCCACCTGTCGGGCGACGGCATGTTCACCAAGAAATGCCACGGCTGGCTGGAAGAAAAGACCGGTGCGCGGCGCGCGCTGCTGACCCATTCGTGCACCGCGGCGCTGGAAATGGCCGCCCTGCTGGCGGACCTGAAGGAAGGCGACGAAGTCATCATGCCCTCCTATACCTTTGTCTCCACCGCCAACGCATTCGCGCTGCGCGGCGCTGTGCCGGTCTTCGTGGACGTGCGGCCCGATACGCTGAACATCGATGAAACGAAGATCGAGGCCGCCATTACACCGCGCACGCGGATGATCGTGCCCGTGCATTACGCCGGCGTGGCCTGCGAGATGGACACGATCATGGACATCGCCCGCCGCCACGGCCTGGTCGTGGTCGAGGACGCTGCGCAGGGCATCATGTCCACCTACAAGGGCCGGCCGCTCGGCTCGATCGGGCACATGGGGGCCTACTCGTTCCATGAAACCAAGAACATCATCGCCGGCGAAGGCGGCGTGCTGCTGGTGAACGACGCGGCGTACGCGGAGCGCGCCGAAATCATCCGCGAGAAAGGCACCAACCGCGGCCAGTTCTTCCGCGGCCAGGTCGACAAGTACACGTGGGTCGACATCGGCTCTTCCTACCTGCCCGGGGAGGTGATCGCCGCGTTCCTGTGGGCGCAGATGGAAGAAGCCGATGCGATCACGGCGCGCCGGCTGGCGCTGTGGAACCGGTACCACGAACTGCTGGCACCGTTCGAGGAACAGGGGTTGCTGCGCCGCCCGCAGGTGCCCGATGGCTGCGTGCACAATGCCCACATGTACTACATCCTGCTCGATTCGCTGGAGCATCGCACCCGGGTAATCGGGGCACTGAAGCAACAGGGCATTTCCAGCGTCTTCCATTATGTGCCGCTGCACAGCGCCCCGGCCGGCCTGCGCCATGGCCGCGCGCACGGCGACCTGTCGCAGACCGGCGAGCTGTCGGACCGCCTGCTGCGGCTGCCGATGTGGGTGGGCCTGGACGAGCACCTGCCGCGCGTGGCAGCGGCGCTGAAGGAAGCTCTGTAGCCATGGCGAACCTGGAGAGCGCCGGCTTGCGCGCCCCCGGCATCCGGCAGCGGATCATCCGGCAGCTGGTCGCCTACCGGTCGGTGCTGACGTTCGGCGTCATCGGCGTCGTCAACACGTCGCTGCATTTCGGCACGGTAGTGGCCCTGGTGGAACTCCTGGGCGCCAATCCGGTGGGCGCCAACGTGCTCGGCTTCGCGCTGGCGAACGTGGTTTCGTTCTTCGGCAACAGCCTCCTGACGTTTCGCCAGACACCCACCTGGGCGCGGTATCGGACCTTCCTGGCCGTCTCGCTCGCCAGCCTGCTGCTGGCGGTGATGCTGTCGTCGTTCGTCGAACTGATGGGCTGGCACTATGCCGTGGGCCTGGGACTGATCCTCGTGTGCGGACCCGTGATGACGTATGTGCTGCACAAGACCGTGACGTTCAGGAAGCGGGACCCCTGAAGACCCGGGAAGGTGCGGCATGGCGCCGCACCGATCGCATACATTTCCCTTGTATACACAGGTAGTCAATAATCCATTACTACGAGTAATATTCGAGTACTATCTATAAGGCCTTGAATACATACTAGGGATCATAACGAATGGAACCGAAGACACTTTCTCCGCTTGCCAATCTTATCGTCGATCGTGCGATCGATAATACGAATCGCAAGCTGGTTGCCGGCTACCGCAATAAAAATAATTCTCGCCCGAATGCTACGACAACCGATGCCATGGGAGTAGTCGACGATACGCTTCAAGCTACTTCGGGAACAAGCGTGATGGACGTGGCCAATCGCGGTGTTGCTTGGCGAGAAATGATCGAAAAGAGCTTCACACACGGTATATCGTCGCTTACAACAATGAAGTTCGATGGCGAGTTCACTGTGGAGAACGGCGTTGCCACCGGACTCGATGCCGTGCCGAATCTACCTGGCGTATATGTCGTCTATGACAAGGATGACAAAGCGATTTATGTGGGTGACAGTACCAAGCTGCAGAAGCGCTGGCAGGCAGGGCATCTCAACGAATATAGGCAAGGAGAGCGAAACAACGCTCCCTACAAACTGGCGCCCGAATTGAATGCAGGCTGCACTGTTCGGTTCGTCGTAATGGACTCTGAAAAAACCGCAGCAGCACTGGAAGCCCACCTGATCAAGACCGAAAAGCCTTCTGCGAATCGACGCGAGGAACTGAAGACCGAACAGGGCAAGCGCACTAATATCGAGGCGCAAAAGCTCAAGGACGCGTCAGGCAGCACAGCCAGCCTTGCCGCTGGAGCAGCCCTAGAAGCAGCGGGGAACAGTGCCTGGAATGTGTTAGAGCAACTCACCAGCGCCATGATGAAAGCACTCAAAGATGAGCTCGTGGATATCTTTGCTGGAGGAAAGACCAAGATCGTGGATCGAATCAAGCGATTTTTTTCAAAAGTATGGGCAGTCATTCAGAGCATCATCGACAAACCCATGAAATTGCTTGAAGGGATTTTTGAGTTCGTTGTCAATGCCCTGACAAAGGCAATCCGACAGATTTACCAACTGGCACGAAATATCTTCGATCTGGGCAGTAATGCATGGAGTCTTTTCCAAGGTGCGGCTTCCATGACCCGCGAAGAGTTGATCCGGAAGATTACGGAAACGATCCTTGTCAGCGCGACCCTCGTGTTCTGGGATGCGGTCGACCCGATCATCGAAAGCCAGTTAGTCGGTCTGTTAGGCCCACTAGCGCCTTACGTCGCAGCGGCCATCTCGGCCATTGGTTTTGGGCTATCAAGCCATTCGTTGCAGAAGTTCGTTCCGAAAATGGTCGACTTCTTGCTGGCCACCCATACTGGCTATCATAAAGCGCAGGAAGCGCAGCGTACGGCCTGCTTGCGTCTGATTGATGTCCAGGAAAGTGAACTTCAACTCATTGGCACCCTCGGCGAGCACATGCAATCGGCGGCCGACTTCGAGATAAAGACCACTGCACATATCCGTCAACTGACGCCGCACAGAGCAATCGAAGCATTTGATGTACGAACCATCAAAAGGATTCGTCGATGAGCCAAGCTAACATCGCAGTAGCCTCGACAGACCGGGATGATTTTCTCGCATTTGAACGTGAGTTCAATCAGAATCTTAAGGAACTTGCCGAAGCGCTTGCTCAAAGTAATGCAGCTATAACGAAGTCGCAATCTGTTGCCAAAAAAGGAACCTGGAAAATGGTCTGGGGCGCCTTGAACGGTGACAATCACAAGGATCTCGCCGATATTACTGGCGAGTTGGCGCTCAGCTTGAATGTGACGCAAAAAGTCCTTGATCTTGTAATGAAGGTCAGCAACAGGAAGAATGGCTTCCTGAAGCAGTTCCACGAAGTGCTGGTCAAGAAAATCACGAATCTGACGAACGATACCCAAACACTGGACAGCAACCAGCGTGAGGCGACTTTGGCTATCCTCGAAGAATTCGAGCACCAGGTTTCAGGCCAACTGGTTCAAAGTGAAATGGTCGAGCGGCATCAAGAACGCCTGGAAAGCATCGATCGGTACATCGAGGCCGCAGACCTCCGGGCGGCTGGAGACACTGCACAGCTAGCGCTTTTCTCTGCAAATCTAGTTGACCTACGTGCTTTCAGTGACTCTATGACTGCACGGATAGAACTGGAAGCCAAACGCCACGACGAAACAGTGGTGACAGTCAGCAATATAATCGAACGGACCCACAAGGCTGAGCATGGCCTAGCCATTTTGGGTGCAGGTGTCGCAAATGAAAAGCTTCGCCTCGACGAATTTGAAGGCATCAGCCAAGGAAAGTGGCAGAATATCGCTGACCTGAACGCCATGGCTGCGCGACTGATCACGCAACTCAAGGAACTGGAATCAACGTCAGCGGAACAGCGCGCGTTGATCGACGCCCAACGCACAACAATCGATCAGGTTACCGCGGACTTGGCACAGGCCTTGGTAGCGGCTGATATCCAGGTAGCAGCACAGGCCAAGCGTATCGACAGCCTGGAAATCCTGATCAACAAGTCCAAGAGTCTCCCTCATGTCATGCTTCGACATGCTCCGGCGATACTTGCCATCGTGCTTGCTACGTGGGCACTGCTGCAAACCGGGTAACTGTTGACCCAATGACTTAAAGCAGCGAAGGGCTGGCGTCTTGAATCTGAAGTTCGTTGATTAAGAAATCTGGCGTAATCGTCTCGAGGCAAGGCAGGAATGCCTGATCAGGCTGGAGCCTTGCCAGGCATTCCCAACGCAGCATCAGGGCTGCAGCCATCAATTTCTTCGGATCATTCGACGAACCCCTGATTCAAGATCCCATGTAGTGGGATAGTCAACCGCGCCGCGTTACTCCTTGCGCAACCCGCCCAACAGCGCAGCCAGCTTTGGCTTGGGCTTCGATGGCGAAGACGAGGATGGCGTCGTCGTGGTCGTTGCGGCGTTACCCGGGCGGCTTGGCTCGTAGGGCTTCAGGAACCACGGATCGACCTTGTCGCGGCGCGGACCGGCCGAGCGGGGACCGCGGTCGGTACCGGCGCCGGGGCCCGGACCCGGGCGGCCGTTGCCGTTGCCGTTGCCGGCATAGCTGCTGCTCCGCGGGCGCTCGCCCTCGGGGCTGCGCGCGTGGCGGCGCTCGCCATGCCGTTCGTCGCCGGCGGCGGGGCGCGCGCCCGGGCGGAAGCCTTCCAGCTCGCCGCGCTTGATCGTCTGCTTGATCAGCTTTTCGATGTCGACCAGCAGGCGCTCGTCCTTGTCCGAGTAGATCGAGATCGCGTCGCCGGAGGCACCGGCACGGCCCGTGCGGCCGATGCGGTGCACGTAGTCTTCGGCGTTGTACGGCAGGTCGTAGTTGATCACGCACGGCAGGTCGGAGATGTCCAGGCCGCGCGCCGCCACGTCGGTGGCCACCAGCACGTCGACTTCACCGCGCTTGAACGCGTCGAGCGCCGCCATGCGTTCCTGCTGCGTCTTGTCGCCGTGGATCGCGGAAGCCTTCATGCCTTCCTGTTCCAGGCCGCGCGCCAGGCGCGAGGCGCCGATCTTGGTGTTCGAGAACACGATCACCTGCTTCAGCTCGCGCTGGCGCAGGATGTGGGCCACGGCTTCGCGCTTGTTTTCCTCGGTGACCTTGTACACCACCTGGGTGACCTTGTCGGCCGTGGCATTGCTGCGCGCGACTTCGATCGTGACCGGGTCGGTCAGGAAGGTCGACGCCAGGCGCTTGATCTCGGGCGAGAACGTGGCCGAGAACATCAGGTTCTGGCGCTGCTTCGGCAGCAGGTTGATGATGCGCTGCAGGTCCGGCAGGAAGCCCATGTCGAGCATGCGGTCCGCCTCGTCCATCACCAGCATCTGCACCTGCGACAGCGAAATGTTCTTCTGTTCCACGTGGTCGAGCAGGCGGCCCGGCGTGGCGATGACGATCTCGACACCGCCGCGCATGATCGCAGCCTGCGGCTTGATGTCGACGCCGCCATACACCACGGTGGAGCGCAGCGGCGTGTGCTTGCAGTAAGCGGCAACGTTTTCCGCCACCTGCACGGCCAGCTCGCGGGTCGGTGCCAGGATCAGCGCGCGCACCGGGTGACGCGCCGGGCTCATGCTCGCGTTCGCGTGGGCCAGCAGCAGCTGGATGATCGGCAGCGAGAAGCCGGCCGTTTTGCCGGTACCGGTCTGGGCTGCGCCCATGACGTCGCGCCCCTGCAACAGCACGGGAATCGCCTGCGCCTGGATCGGCGTCGGGTGTTCGTATCCCTGGTCGGTCAGGGCGCGCAAGATGTCGAGAGAGAGGCCGAAGTCGGAGAAACGCACCTGGGCGGGCACCTCAGGCTGGGCGGTTGTTTCGATGTCAGACATAAATGAGTGGTCGTGCGACCATGCTTTCCGATAAAAAACTACAGCTGTGACCGGGACGGCCAACCCCGTTGAGGCTGGAACGGCCAACCCCGAATAATACCTGTTTCAAGCCGGCTACGCACAAACAAGCCGTACAGAGCCCCATTTCATTGCATTGAAGGAAAACGTTTGCTGGCATAATCGCCGGATGCGCGCTCACCTCTTTCTCCTCACGCGGCCGCTGCGGGCGGCCGCCATGGCGGCATTCACCGTGCTCGTGATGCTGGCTTCCCTTCCCCCGGCGGCGCTGGCCGAAGCCGGGGCGCCGCCGACCCTGCGTTTCAAAAAGCTGGGGCCGCTCGGCAACGACGAGCCATCGATGCTGTCGCTGCTGCAGGACCGCCAGGGGTTCATGTGGATCGGTACGCACGTGAATGGCCTGTACCGCTACAACGGCTACCAGGCCGTGCGCTACCGGAGCCGGGCGAACGAGCCGAAAAGCCTGCCGCACGACCGCGTTTCCGCGCTTCATGAAGACCGGCAGGGCCGCATCTGGGCCGGCACGCAGAACGGGCTGGCGCTGTACAACCCGGCCAGCAACGATTTCACCGTGTACACGGCGCCGCAGGGGCCGAAGAGCCGGGGGATCATCAAGCAGATCATTTCGGACGGCAAGGACGGCATGTGGCTGGCCAGCTGGGGCGGCCTGCAGCATTTCGATCCCGCCACCGGCAAGTTTACCGTGCATGCGCACGATCCGCAGCGGGCGGGCAGCCTGGCCAGCAATGACGTGAACGCCATTGCGCTCGATCCCAAGGGCGGCCTGTGGGCGGCCACCTGGCCTGGCGGGCTGGATTACCTGCCGCCGGGCGGCAGCGAATTCGTCCACCACAAGGTGGACCCGGCCGGGCAGACCGACCCGCGCACGAACATCGTGCGCGCGCTGCAGTTCGATGCCGATGGCGCGCTGTGGATCGGCACCGAGAGCGGCGTGCTGCGCTGGGACGGCAAGGGCGACTGGGCGACGCGCCGGCAGGTGCCGGCCCCGAACAGCCGCGTGACCAGCTTCTACATCGACCGCAGCGGCACGCTGTGGGCCACCACGCTGTCCGCCGGCCTGCTGCGCTGGAATGCGCAGGCGGGCACGTTCACGCAATACCGGCACACGCCGAACGATCCATATTCGCTGCCCGGCGACAGCACGCGGGCCATGCTGCAGGACCGCAGCGGCATGCTGTGGATCGCCACGTTCACGGACGGGATCGCCCTCGTCAACCTGAACAGCAGCGGTTTCGCGCGCTATGTGCCGCAGCATGCCGGCACCGGCGCTGTCACCACCACTGGCGCGGCGACGGTCGGCACGAGTGCGGCCGTGCTGGCCGTGGCAAAGGCGCCGGACGGCAAGCTCTGGCTGGGCGGGAACGTGGGCATCAGCCTGTTCGATCCGGCCGCCAATGCCGTGGTGCGGCGCTACATGTCCGAGCCCGGCAAGCCGGGTTCGCTGTCGCAGAACATCGTCTACAGCCTGTACCAGGGTGCCGACGGCCCGCTGTGGGCCGGCACGTCGAACGGCCTGAACCGCCTCGACGATCCGGCCGGGCCGTTCAGGACGGTCCATTTCGGCAATCCCGCCAGCGACTACATCAATGCGATCGCGCCGGGCCGCGGCGGCATCCTGTGGCTGGCCACGGGCAACAGCCTGATCCGCTACGAACCGGCCACGGGCAAGCATCGCATCTTCCAGAATGATCCCGCCGATCCGGACAGCCGCGCCGTCAACGGCACCTCGTCCGTGCTGGAAGACCGCACGGGCCGCGTGTGGATGGGCTCGGAGTGGAACGGCGGCGGCCTCGACATGCTCGACCCGGCGACCGGGAAGTTCCGCCACTTCACGCACCGCGCGGGCGCCGCCGACAGCCTGGCCGATGACAACGTTTCCTCCGTGCACGAGGATTCGCTGGGCCGCATCTGGATCGGCACCGCGAAAGGCTTGCAGCAGGTGGTGCAGTCGGGCGATGCGATCACGTTCCGTTCCTATGTCGAAGCCACGAAAGGCGCAAAGATCCTGTCGATCCGCAGCGACCTGGACGACCAGCTGTGGGTCAGCACGATCGTGGGCCTGTTCCGCATCGATCCCGCCACGGCGAAGGCCACGCTGTACACGGCCGCCGATGGCATGACGGACGGCTTCACCGTCAATTCGTCGACGCCGGGGCCGGACGGCATCCTGTACTTCGGCGGCGTGCATGGCCTGACCGCGGTGTCGCCGCGCGAGGTGCGCAGCCAGTCGGTGCCGCCGCAGCTGGCGATCACCGACATCAAGGTCTACAACCGTTCGCTGGCCGAACCGGGCCCGCACACGGGCGTGACGCTGGAGGGCACGGTGACGGCGCCGCGCGCGCTCACGCTGTCTTCCATCACGCCGGCGTTCTCGATCGAATTCGCGGCGCTGCACTACACGGAGCCGGCGCTGAACCGCTATGCCTACCGGCTCGAGGGCTTCGACCGCGACTGGGTGGAAACGGATGCCACGCGCCGCGCCGCCACCTACACGAACCTCGATCCGGGCCGCTACGTGTTCCGCGTGAAGGCGTCGAACCATCGCGGCCAGTGGAACGAGCAGCCGGTGACGCTGGCGGTAACGATCACGCCGCCGTTCTGGGAAACGTGGTGGTTCCGCACGCTGGCCGCCGCGCTGGCCCTGGCGCTACTGTGGGCCCTCTGGCGCTGGCGCGTGCGCAGCCTGAAGCGCGTCAACCATTCGCTCGAAGAACTGGTGCGGGCGCGCACCAGCGCGCTGGAGGAATCGCACCTGAAGCTGGCGGCGCAGTCCACCACGGACGGGCTGACGGGCGTGTCGAACCGCCGTGCCTTCGATGCGCAGCTCGATGCCGAATGGCGCCGCGCCGCCCGCACGGGCCAGGTACTGGCGCTGGCGATGGTGGACCTGGACTGGTTCAAGCAATACAACGAGCGTAACGGCCATGCGGCCGGCGACGCCGCGCTGCGCGCCGTGGCCGGCGTGCTGTCACGGCATGCCCGGCGCACCACCGACGTGGTGGCACGCTACGGCGGCGAGGAATTCGCCTTGCTGTGGGCCGCCGGCGATGCGGCCGTCGCCGAGCGCGGCGCACAGGCGATCGTGGCCGAGGTGGCCGCGCTGGAACTGCCGCATGAGGATTCGCCGCTCGGCAAGCTGACCGTCAGCATCGGCGTCGCCGCGATGCAGCCGACATCCACGGGCCGCGAGGAACTGGTGCGGCGGGCGGACGAGGCGCTGGTGCGCGCCAAGGTGCGGGGGAAGAATACGGTGGTGGTGGCTGCGGTGGAGGCCGTAGCCTCGTGACGCCGGCGGTGCAAAACAAGCGGCGACAGACCCTGATGCCGTTCAGACAAGAAGTTTTCGGCTCGTTGCGGTAACGTTCGCTTGCCTGGTGTCGAACATTTTTTCCGGGCGCCTCAATCGGAAAATGTGTGCGACACCGGTTTTCCGCTCAGAAAGCCGGCGACACCAGTGCTCCAATGCCGCTAGCAGCATCCAATGTCGCTAACTGAACGGTATGAGTGACAGACATCGTTTAACCAGAAATATTGCAAAAGAACCGGTGCCTGTCACCGGTTCTTTGGTTACCACCCATTGCCTGCTGACTCAGCAGGTCAATAAGCCTCCCACTCATCCTTTCCCGACGCATGCTGCAAGGCTGGCCGGGCGGCAGCCGCCCGCACCGGTGCCACGGCAGCCTGCGCGGCCAAGCCGGCCATCGCATCGGCGTTGACGCGGAACGTGCCGACGAGTTCCGCCAGCCGCGCGGCCTGCTGCTGCATCGCTTCGGCGGCGGCCGCCGACTGTTCGACGAGCGCGGCGTTCTGCTGGGTGACCTGGTCCATCTGCGTGACCGCCTCGTTGACCTGCTCGATGCCGGTACTCTGCTCGTTGCTGGCGGCCGTGATTTCGCTGACGATGTCGGACACGCGGGCGATGCTGGCCACGATGTCGCGCATCGTGTTGCCCGCTTCGTCGACGAGGCGCGAGCCGGCATCGACCTTCTGCACGGAGTCGCCGATCAGCTGCTTGATGTCTTTCGCGGCGGCGGCCGAGCGGTGGGCGAGGTTGCGCACTTCGGAGGCCACCACGGCGAAGCCCCTGCCCTGCTCGCCGGCGCGGGCCGCTTCCACGGCCGCGTTCAGCGCCAGGATATTGGTCTGGAAGGCGATACTGTCGATCGTGCCGATGATCTCGACGATCCGCTGCGATGCCGCGTTGATCGACGCCATCGTGCCGACCACTTCGCCCACGACCTCGCCGCCGCGCACGGCAATGCTCGACGCCGATTGCGCCAGCTGGTTCGCCTGCCGCGCGTTGTCGGCATTCTGGCGCACGGTCGACGTCAGCTCTTCCATCGACGATGCCGTTTCTTCCAGCGAGCTGGCCTGCTGCTCCGTGCGCGACGACAGGTCCTGGTTGCCGGCCGCGATCTGGCCCGATGCGGTGGAAATCGTTTCGGTACCGCTGCGCACCTGAGCGACCAGGCTTTGCAGGCTGACCGTCATATCCTTCAGCGCGGCCATCAGCTCGCCGGTCTCGTCGCGCGAACGGACATCGATGGACCGGGTCAGGTCGCCGCCCGCCACGGTGCGGGCGACATCGACCGCTTCGCGCAAGGGCTTCGCGACGATGCCGGCCACCCACAGAGCCAACGCGACGCCGGCCGTGACGGCACCGATCAGCAGCGCGATCGTCCAGCCCTGGGTGCTGCGGTACAGCGCCGTGGCGGCTGCGCTGGCGTTGTCGCCACCCTCGACGTTCATCTGCACCAGTTTGTCCAGCGTAATGTTCAGTTCGCGCAGCTGGCGCGACGCCGCGCCGTTGGCGATCGCCCGGGCTTCGTCGTTGCGGCCCTCGCGGCCAAGCGCCATCAGCTTGCCATGCTCGGTGAGGAAGGCTTGCCAGCTGCCCGCGAAACTGTCGAACAGCGCCCGCTCCTGGGGACTCGAGATCAGCTTTTCATACCTGGCCACATTGTCCCGCGAGACCGCCAGCCCTGTCTCCATCTGCTGGGCGATGCGGTTCTTTTCCTGCATGTCGTCGGTCATCAGGAAAGCCAGTTCCTGGCGCCGCAAGTCGCCCACGTCGGTGCGCACCTGCATCACGGCGCGCACGCTGGGCAACCAGTTCTCCGCCAGGTCGTCGGACGCGTCGTTGATACGGGACATCGACTGCAGGCAAGCAATGCCGAGCACCAGCATGAGCAACTGCACCACGGCAAACGCCAGCAGCAGCTTGCGGGCGATTTTCAGGTCACGAAACCATTGCATGGCCATCTCCTCGAGGGTGGCGGCAGGCGCGGGTCCGGCGGGCCAGCGTCGCGACACCGCAAGCTTGCCACGATGGTTGCTGACAGGGAGCCACGCAGTGCATACGGACGGAATGCCCGTGCGTTGCAAATCCACGACATTTCTGTTGTGAATTCCGGATTTCTTTCTTGAAATTTTGAAAAAAGATGATTAAGATCATTAACAGATTTCAACGCTTCGGCAACCCCGGAGTGCAGGAATAACAATCAAGAACACCTCGTTGTACCCTCAGGCCCGCGGCGCAAGTCGCGGGCTTTTTCTTTGGCGCTGTCACCCGAGCCTGTGGAGTGAACTGAACCATTCGCCGAAATCGCTGTCTCAACAGTACTGACGACGGAGGCGGCCATGCATGACGGACTGTTCACTACCTTGCTGGATCGGCTACGCGGGCAAGTCGCTCAATGTTCAGGCGTGCAACTGGCGGCGTTGCGTGCCTTGCTCGAATCGGCCTCGGCGCTGACGACCTGCCTCGAGCTGATCGAACGATTCGGACACCCCTGCCATGCATGCCCACATTGCGCGGCGACGCGCATCCATCGTCACGGCTTCTCGTATGGCCTGCAACGCTACCGCTGCCTGGCTTGCGGCCGAACCTTCAATGCCTTGACCGGCACACCGCTCGCGTTCCTGCGCCTGCGTCACAAATGGCTGCCATTCCTGGAGACAGTGCTCGATTCGCGGACGGTGCGCGCCGCCGCCGAAAAAACCGGCATCCATCGCAACACCAGCTTTCGCTGGCGCCATCGCTTCATGGCCGGAGCGCAGCACGACCGCCCGCCACAGTTGCAAGGAATCGTCGAGGCGGACGAAAGCTATTTGCTGGAATCACAAAAAGGCAGCAGGCACCTGGACAGGCCGGCGCGCAGGCGTGGCGGCAAGGCCAACCGACGCGGCATTTCGAGGGAACTTGATTGCATCCTCGTGGCCCGCGACCGTGATGGCAAGACGAGGGATTTCGTTTGCGGCCGTGGCCCGGTCACGGCGCGCCAGCTCGAGCATCACCTGCCGCCGGTACTGGCCGCGGACGTGCTGCTGGTATCGGACAGCGCCGCTGCCTACCGGACATTCGCGCGCCGTACCGGCATCCTGCACGAAGCTGTCAACGTGAACGCAGGGGCGCGCACGCGCGGTGCGATTCACCTGCAGCATGTAAATGGGTACCACAGCCGCTTCCATGGCTGGCTGGCGCGTTTCAACGGGGTGGCAAGCAGGTACCTGCCGAACTACCTGGGCTGGCGCCACGGCCTTGACGGGCAGCGCTGGCGAACGCCAGCGGATTGCTTGATTGCAGCGCTGCAGGGCAGCATTCTTCGATGACTTGGCGAAACTTCCACAGGTTCGGGTGACAGCGCCTTTTCTTTGCCGCAACGAGAGCAGCGTCATGCACAATCGACCGCCTGCCTGTGTGTGTGTGCGCACTAAACGCCAGACTCGCGCGCGCTAACGTGACGCCTTTCATGAACGAACTGGAAAGGGCCACGCCATGGGAGCTCCCGCGCGCTGCCCGCTGACGATCACCGTCAACGGGCAACAGCACACGATGGAAATTGAAGCCTGGGTCACCCTGCTCGACCTGCTGCGCGAGCGGATGGGGCTGACCGGCACGAAAAAAGGTTGCGATCACGGCCAGTGCGGCGCGTGTACGGTGCTCGTCGACGGACGCCGCATCAATTCCTGCCTGACGCTGGCCGTGATGAACGACGGGCGCGACATCACGACGATCGAGGGCCTGGCGCAAGGTGATGCGCTGCATCCGATGCAGCAGGCATTCGTCGAACACGATGCCTTCCAGTGCGGTTACTGTACGCCCGGCCAGATCTGTTCGGCGATCGGACTGGTGAACGAAGGCCGGGCCAAATGTTCGGCCGAGGTGCGCGAGCTGATGAGCGGGAACATCTGCCGCTGCGGTGCGTATCCGCAGATCCTGCGCGCGGTCGCCCAGGTCGCCGGCGTGCCGGCGGACAGCGAGAATGCCGAAGGGCCGGTCATTATCGGAACGGTGCCGGCATGAATCCGTTCGCCTACGACCGCCCCGCCACCATCGATGCCGCACTGCAGGGCATCGCCGCCAATGCCACCGCTACCGCGACGACCGCCAATCAACACGAGATCCGTTTCGTGGCCGGCGGTACCAACCTGCTCGACCTGATGAAGGAAGGCGTGACGATCGCGCCGCACCTGGTCGACATCAATCGCCTGCCCCTGGACGGCATCGAGGAGACGCCGGATGGCGGCGTGCTGCTGGGCGCCACCGCCCGCAATGCCGATACCGCTTACCACCCGCTCGTCGAGCAGCGCTATCCGCTGCTGTCGGCCGCGATCCTGGCCGGCGCCTCGCCGCAGTTGCGCAATATGGCGAGCAACGGCGGCAACCTGCTGCAGCGCACGCGCTGCTGGTATTTCTACGACGTGGCCACGCCGTGCAACAAGCGCACGCCGGGCAGCGGCTGCTCCGCCAACGGCGGCATCACGCGCCAGCATGCGATCCTGGGCACGAGCGAACACTGTATCGCCACCCACCCTTCCGACATGTGCGTGGCACTGGCCGCGCTCGAGGCGGTGGTGCACGTGCAATCCGTGCGGGGCAAGCGCGAGATCCCGTTCGCCGAATTCCACCGGCTGCCGGGCGACCGCCCGGACATCGACACCACGCTGGCGCCGGATGAACTCATTACCGGGATCGCACTGCCGGACGCTGCACGTTTCGTGCGCCACTCGGCCTACCTGAAGCTGCGTGAGCGCCTGTCGTATGCGTTCGCGCTGGTGTCGGTGGCGGCCGCGCTGGACATCGGTCCGGACGGCAGGATCGCCGGCGCGCGCATTGCGCTCGGCGGTGTCGCCCACAAGCCATGGCGCCTGCCGGAAGCTGAGCAATTGCTGGAAGGCACCGCACCAAGCGACGAAGCGTTCGGCCGCGTGGCCGACGCGCTGCTGCATGGCGCCGTGGGCCGCGGCGCCAACGATTTTAAAATTCCGCTGGCAAGAAACGCCATCGTGCGCGCACTGCGCGTGGCCAGCCAGGGGACGGTGACGAACCAGGGAATCAGCACGGGAGAGCGTGAATGACGGATCTGATCGAAGCATTGCAGGCACCGACGGCGGACCGCGGCACCGGCCAGGTGCGCACCGGCACGCCGGTATCGCGGGTGGATGGCCGCGCCAAGGTGACGGGCCAGGCGAAGTACGCGGCCGAGCATCCCGCGCCGGACCTGGCATACGGGGTGGTGGTGAGTTCGCCGGCCGCCAAGGGCACGATCCGGTCGATCGACACGCGTGCCGCGCTGGCCGTCGAAGGCGTGGTGGAGGTGCTGACACACGAGAACCGGCCGAAGATCCGCTCGTTCGACATCGCCTACAAGGACATGACGGCGCCGGCCGGCTCGCCGTTCCGCCCGCTGTACGACGACCACGTGATGTACAGCGGCCAGCCGCTGGCGCTGGTGGTGGCGGAGACGTTCGAGGCGGCGCGCTACGCGGCATCGCTGGTGACGTTCGACATCGACGTGGAACCGCACGGCACCAAGCTGTCGGCCAACCTGGACCGGGCTTATAAACCGAAGCCGCTGAAGGCCGGCTACGAGCCGCCGCCGGACGAGAAAGGCGATACCGACGCGGCCTTCGAGGCCGCCCCGGTGAAAATCGATGCGGAGTTCTACAGCGGCGTGGAGCACCACAATCCGATGGAGCTGTTCGCCTCCACCGTGATCCGCGGCGACGACGGCCACCTCACCATCTACGACAAGACGCAGAGTTCGCAGAACAGCCGCTGGTATGTGTCGCACGTGTTCGGCCTTTCCAAGAACAAGGTCACGGTGCGCAATACCTACGTGGGCGGCGCGTTCGGTTCCGGCCTGCGCCCGCAGTACCAGCTGACGCTGGCCGTGATGGCCGCGCTGCACCTGAAGCGCTCGGTGCGCGTGGTGCTGACGCGCCAGCAGATGTTCACGTTCGGCCACCGGCCAGAAACCGTGCAGCGGGTGAAGCTGGCCGCCGAACGCGATGGCACGCTGCGCGCGATCTGGCACCAAGCGATCGCGGAAACGTCGCCGATCGAGGATTACGTGGAAGTGGTCGTCAACTGGTCGGGCCTGCTGTACGCCTGCGACAACATCAAGCTCGATTACAAGCTGGTCAAACTCGACCAGTACACGCCGATCGACATGCGCGCGCCCGGCGCCGCGCACGGCGTGCATGCGCTCGAAGTGGCGATGGACGAACTGGCGTATGAACTGAAGATGGACCCGCTGGCGCTGCGCCTGAAGAACTACGCGGACCGGGTACCGATCGAGGACAAGCCCTACTCCAGCAAGGAACTGCGCGCCTGCTACGAGCTGGGCGCGCAAAAATTCGGCTGGGAAGGCCGGCCGCTGGAACCGCGCTCGATGCGCGAGGGGACGGAGTTCATCGGCTGGGGCATGGCCACCGGCGTGTGGGATGCGATGCAGATGTTCGCCCGCGCCAGCGCCGTGCTGCATGCGGACGGCAAGCTGGTGGTGTCGAGCGCGGCCACCGACATCGGCACCGGCACCTATACGGTGATGGCCATGATCGCCGCCGAGGCCATGGGCCTGCCGCTGGAAGACGTGACGTTCCAGCTGGGCGACTCCACGCTGCCCGTGGCGCCGATCGAAGGCGGCTCGTCGCACGTGACCACCGTGGGCTCGGCCGTGGCCGGCGTCTGCGAGAAGCTGCAGAAGACGCTCTTCAAGCATGCGCAGAAACTGCGCGAGTCGCCGTTCGCGGACGCGAAGTTCAAGGACGTGGAATTCGCCGGCGGCACGATCCGGCTGAAGCGCCGGCAGGAGGCGGCGCTGCCATTGACGGCGCTCCTGAACGACAGCGGTGTCGTGAAGCTGGAAGAAAAGTACCTGATGCTGCCGAACATGCTCAAGCAGCGCAAGTTCCGCCGGCTGGTGCACTCCGCCGTGTTCGTGGAAGTGCGCGTCGACGAGCAGACGGGCATGGTGCGCGTGACGCGGGTGACGAGCGCCATCGCCGCCGGCCGCATCATGAACACGAAGACGGCGACGAGCCAGATCACCGGCGGCATCGTGTGGGGCATCAGCCAGGCACTGCACGAGGAATCCTACGCCGACCACCGGCTGGGCCGCTTCATGAACCACAACTATGCCGAATACCACGTGCCCGTGAATGCCGACATCCATGCGATGGACGTGATCTTCGTCGAAGAAGACGACCGGATCGTGAGCCGGCTGGGTGCCAAGGGCGTGGGAGAAATCGGCCTCGTCGGCGTAGCCGCCGCGGTCAGCAACGCCATCTGGCACGCCACCGGCAAGCGGCTGCGCAGTACGCCGATGACGCCGGACAAGGTGCTGGGCGGCGGCCCGTAACAGTCTGTGGCGTAAAAACAAAATGGGGACGTACCCCATTTTTCAGGCAATGTTTCCCGGAAAATGGGGTACGTCCCCATTTTCCGGGAAACTTTTGATGGCGGGTCAGATGTAGTAGATTAGCGCGCCCAGCCCGATGATCAGGGCCACCTTGGTGAGCTTGTAGGCGGTCTTGTTCCACGCCTTGTAGCGGCGGCGGTAGATGCCGGCGTAGTGCGACACGCGGAACAGCTTCGACACCATGCCCACCTGGTCGCCCGTTTCGTTCGGCGAGGCGGCGGCCGTCATCATGGTGCGGCCGAGGAAGCGGTTGACCGCTTGCGCCCAGCGGAAGCGCATCGGGCGTTCGATGTCGCAGAACAGGATGATGCGGTCGCTCTCGCTGCCGTTGATCGCCCAGTGGATGTAGGTTTCGTCGAACATCACGCCCTGGCCGTCGCGCCAGCTGTGGCGCACGCCGTCGACGTCGATAAAGCAGCGGTCGTCGTTCGGCGTGGCCAGGCCCAGGTGGTAGCGCAGCGAGCCGGCGAACGGGTCGCGGTGCGGGTTCAGCTTGCCGCCCGGCGGCAGTTCCGCGAACATCGCGGCCTTCACGGAAGGAATGCCCTGCAGCAGCGCATGCGTGCGGGGGCACAGCTCGGCCGCGGACGGGTGGCTGGCGTTGTACCACTTCAGGTAGAAGCGCTTCCAGCCGGCCTTGAAGAACGAGTTGAAGCCGGCGTCGTCGTTCTTTTCCGAAGCCTTGATCTTTTGCAGGCGGATCAGGTTTTCCGCTTCTTCACGGATCACCTGCCAGTTTTCCTGCAGCGGCGCCAGTTCCTTGAAATCGGACACCGGCAGGTATGGCGTGGACGGCACGCGCGAGAAGAAGTGCATGAAGATATTGATCGGTGCCATGAACGACGAGTGGTCGAACAGCTGGCGGCCGAACGGCAATCGCACCTTGCCGCGGAAGTGGATGTGCAGCACGGACAGGATGTAAAAACCGACCAGGGCCCATTTCATTGCGCTTACCTCGAGTATTGCCGAAACCGGCCATTCTAACGCAGCTTTCCACCCGGGGTTCGCGGCACCCTCGCCGCACTGCCGCCCTTATGCTTTTTTTGCAATAGCTTATGCGGCGATCGCCCAAGCGCGCGCTGCGGGCCGGGTATCGATGCTAAAATTTCCCTCAGGAAAACATTGCAGGGTGCAACCATGTCGGTTTCCGAACGTACGTCGCAGGTCCATGGTTCCGTGCTCGATGCCATCGGCAACACGCCGGTGGTGCGCCTGGGGCGGATGTTCCCCGAGCATGACGTGGTGGCCAAGCTCGAGTTCATGAATCCCGGCGGCAGCATCAAGGACCGGATGGTGCGCTACATGCTGCGCTACCTGCCGGCCGGCGTGGAGCACGTGGTGGAAAGCTCGTCCGGCAATACCGGCGCGGCGCTGGCGATGGCGGCCGCGGTGCGCGGGCTGCGCTGCGACGTCACGGTGCCCGACCGCACCAGCAAGGAAAAGATCCGGCGCATCGAAGCCTATGGCGCCGAAGTGCATATGTGCGCCTCGGACCTTCCCGAGTCCAACGAACGCAGCTACTACAGCATGGCGCAGAGCATCGCCGCCGAGCACGGCGCGTTCCACCTCGACCAGTACCGCTCGGCGCTGAACCGGCAGGCCCATTACACGGACACGGCGCCCGAACTGTGGTTCCAGCTCGACGGGCATGTCGACTTCTTCGTGTGCGGCATCGGCTCGGGCGGCACCATTTCCGGCATCGGCCGCTTTTTGAAGGAACGCGACCGCCGCATCACCGTGATCGGCGTCGAACCGCTGCACTCGTCGTACCGGGCGGCGGTCACGGGTGCGGCGGCCGAGGGGGATTTCGGCACCGTCATCGAGGGCGTGGGCAAGCGAGCACCGTCCGGCACATTCGACGCGGCCGTGGTGGACGACGTGATCCAGGTGCCGGACGACACGGCCGTCGACTACTGCCACCGCCTCGCGCGCGAGGAAGGCATCCTGGCCGGCGGGTCGTCCGGCTGCGTGGCGGCCGGCATCGCCCAGCTGCTGCCGAAACTGTCCGGCCGCATCGTCACGGTTTTCCCGGATTCTGGTGTTAACTATTTGTCCAAGTATTTCTAAGCCGTTTTCACGGCGCTATTTTTCGTGGGTACGAGCCACCGCAGGCACATCGCCAGCCCGGCGACGACATAGGCCAGCCCGCCCGGGATCCACATGATCAACCCGCCCAGCTGCTGGTCTTCCAGCGGCATCAGGCCGAATGCGAGCGGCCCGTCGCCATAGGCCGGGTACCACACGGTGCCCGACAGCGCGAACAGCGCGCCGAGCGCGCCGGTATGCATCATCGTCGTAAACAGGTACAGCATCGCCGGACCCGGCGCGGGGCCGCGCGCGCCCAGCACCGCCCACCAGAACAGCAGCGCGGGGAACAGGAAGCTGGCGTGCTGCCACGCGTGCACCGTGTCGTCGACGAGCGCCAGCTGGAACAGCGGCGGCGCATGCCAGACCCACAAGGCCGCGAAGTGGAGCAGCCATGCGGGCAGCGGCCGGGTGATCGCCTGCCACGTCAGCGCCCATGGCCGCCAGTGCACGCCGTGCCCGATGGCGCGGCGCCACGCGGCAGGCAGCGCCCATAGCCATGGCCCGAACGGCCGGCCCAGCACCAGCAGCGGCGCCGCCACGATCATCAGCAGCTCGTGCTGCACCATGTGCGCCGCGAACAGCATCGCGCCGGCCGGATCGAGCGGCGAAGCCAGCGCCGCCACCATCGCCAGCCAGCCCGCGCCGAACCATGCGGCCCGCACCAGCACCGCCCTCCTCCCGCCTTCCAGCCGCGGCCACAGTTTCGCCACGCCGGCCACGTACAGCAGCAATGAGATCGCCAGGCAGGCCAGTACCCACCAGTCGGCGCCCCAGGTCAGTGGCGGTGGCTGGGTGCCGGATGCCACGTGGGCCGGGGCCTCACGTGCCAACAATGCCAACAGCAAAAACTGGGGACGTACCCCTGTTTTGAGGCAACAACCCGAACTATTCGCTGTCCTGGCTGGAAACAGGGCATTGCGGCGTCCCCGTACATCCCCGGTTTTGCCTGGAAACAGGGTGGTCCAGCGTCCTGGTACGTCCGCAGTATTGCCTGGAAACAGGGGTACGTCCCCAGTTTTGGTGGTGAGCATCAGATTCGCGCGCCGAAGTACACGGTGGCGTAGATCGGCAGCCAGCTGCCGACGACGAAGTACCAGTACCCGGCGTTTTCGCTGACGTCGACGAAGCGCTTGCCGTCGATCGGTCCGGTATGCATCAGCACGGCCAGCACGGCGGAATCCCACGTGTCGGTGATCAGGTGCAGCGTGTGCAGGCCCATCAGCATCCAGACGATGGAACCGTAGGCGTCGTCGTCCCATGCGCAGTTCAGCGCGGTGAATTCCAGCACGCGCACGCCGAGGAAGGCCAGCGAAAACGCCAGGCACCAGGCCAGGGCGGTGCGTACGCCGCGCAGGTCCAGCCTTTCGGCGGCCCGCCGCGCCATTTCGTTCGGGATCATGCTGAACACCAGCACGATCGTGTTCACCGTGCCCCACAGCAGGTCCGGCGGCAGGCTGCCCGACAGCGGCCACGCATCGGCCAGCCCGCGCAGGTAGAAATACGCGACGATGGCCAGCGCGAACACGGTGCATTCGATCGCCACCAGCCCCAGCGTGCCCCACCACATCGGGCTGCGGTGGCCGAAGGCGAACGTGGGCAGGTGGCCGACGTGCAGCTCGCGGCCGGCCTCGCCCTTGTCGCATGCGTCATCCGTCATGGCTGAACCTCGGGCCGCACCTCGCGATGGTGCCGCGTTTCGCTTTCGCTCCGCTTCGGCCAGAACCAGAACGTGGCCGTGATGGCCACCGGCAGCGAAGCCCACACCACCGCCCACGGGGTGAAGATGGAGCCCACGAAGAACACGGTGGTCGCCAGCGCGGTGATGAACGGCCAGGGCGACGGCGACGGCATCAGCATCCGGTGATCCGGCTCGGCCGCCGTCACGCTCGTGAGCAGCACTTCGCGCAATGCCGGATCGATGCCGGCCACGCGGTCCGGCAGCGCGGCCGGCTGCCACAGCGGGTAACGGCCGTGCACCACCGGCAGCACGTCGAAGTTGGCGGCCGGCGGCGGCGAAGCGGCACCCCATTCCAGCGTGCCGCCGCCCCATGGATCGGCGCCGGCCAGCGCGCCGCGGCGCCGGCTGCGCCAGGCATTGACGATGAAGAGCAGCACGCTCGTGGCGATCATGAACGCGCCCACGGTGGCGCCCAGGTTGATCGTGTTCCAGCCCATGCCGTCCGGGTACGTGTACACGCGGCGCGGCATGCCTTCCAGCCCCAGGATGTGCATCGGGAAGAATGTCACGTTGAAGCCGATGAAGAACAGCCAGAACTGCCACTTGCCCAGCTTTTCGCTCATCATCCGTCCGGTGAATTTCGGGTACCAGTAATAGAACGCGCCGAACATGGGGAACACGGCGCCGCCCATCAGCACGTAGTGCAGGTGGGCGACGACGAAGTACGTGTCGTGCAGCTGGGTATCGAGCGAGACCGAGGCCAGCATCAGCCCGGTGAGGCCGCCCGCCAGCAGGATCACGAAGAACGCCAGGATGAACAGCAGCGGCGTGCGCAGGTGCAGCCGGCCCGTCCACAGCGTGGCGAGCCAGCAGAAGATCTGCACGGCGGTGGGAATCGCGATGATCAGGCTGGCGGCCGTGAAGAAGGCCTTGCCCAGTTCCGGCAGGTTGGTGGCGAACATGTGGTGCACCCACAGGCCGAACGACAGGAAACCGGTGGCGATCAGCGCCAGCACCATGGCCCGGTAGCCCACCATCGGCCGCCGCGAGAATGTGGCGATGATGGCCGAGATCACGCCCAGCGGCGGGATGAAGATCAGGTACACCTCGGGGTGGCCGAAGAACCAGAACAGGTGCTGCCACAGCAGCGCGTCGCCGCCCAGTTCCGGATCGTAGAAATGGGTGTCGACCAGCCGGTCGGTGATCAGCGCCGTACTGGCCAGCATCACGGCCGGCATGGCGAACAGCACGATGAACGACGTCACCAGCATGGCCCATGCGAACAGCGGCATGCGGTCCAGCGTCATGCCGGGGGCACGCATCTTGAAGATCGTGACGATGATGACGATCGCCTCCATCAGCGCGGCGGTCTCGGTGAACGTGATCATCTGCGCCCAGACGTCGATGCGTTTGCCGGGAGAATAATCGGCGTTCGCCAGCGGCACGTAGGCGAACCAGCCGGCGTCCGGCCCGGAGCCGATCAGGAAGGCCGCGAACAGCATCACGCCGCCGAACAGGAAGATCCAGAACGCGAACGCGTTCATGCGCGGGAACGCCACGGTGCGCGTGCCCAGCATCAGCGGCAGCAGCCAGATGCCGATCGCCTGCATCACCGGCACGGCGAACAGGAACATCATCGTGGTGCCGTGCATCGTGAACAGCTGGTTGTACAGGTCGGGCCCGATCAGGCGGCTCTCGGGCCGGGCCAGCTGCACGCGCATCATCAGCGCCAGGATGCCGCCGAGCACAAAGAAAGCAAAGGCGGTGTAGATGAAGCGGGCGGCGATCGTCTTGTGGTTGACGGCGCTCAGCCAGCCCCACAGGCCGGGCGGGTCGCGCCAGGTCTGTTCCAGCAGTTCCGCAGGGCCGACCGCAGTGCCCATGTTAACTGCGCCGCTCATTCCAGGCTCTCCAGGTAATCGAGCAGCGCGTGCATGTCGCGCGCCGGCAGCGCATTGGGCGGCATGTTCGCGCCCAGCTTGAAGCGGTGCGGGTCGACGATCCATGCCTGCAGGTTGGCGCGGTCGTTCGGCAGCATGCCGGCGGCCAGCGTGGGGCGGCTGGCCAGGTGCGTCAGGTCCGGCCCCAGCGTGCCACTGGCCATGGTGCCGGCGATCGTGTGACAGGCCGCGCAGGCCGCGCGCACGAACACGTCGCGGCCGTGGCGGCGGCTGTCGGTGCCCGGTTCGGGCGCGGCCGCCTTGCGCGCCTGTGCCCAGCGCTCGTACTGCGCGGGCGCTACCGCCGTCACGGGCAGCGCCATCAGCGCATGCTGCAGGCCGCAGAACTCGGCGCACTGGGCGCGGTACACGCCGGGCCGGTCGGCGCGTAGCGAGATCGTGGCGGTACGGCCGGGGATCATGTCGCGCTTGCCGGCCAGGTTCGGTACCCACAAGGTGTGGATCACGTCGCGGCTCAGCAAAGTGACGACGACCGGCCGGCCCACCGGCAGGTGCAGTTCATTGGCCGTGCTGATGCCTTCGTCCGGGTAGCGCACTTCCCACCAGTACTGGTGGCCGGTCAGCTCGATCCTCAAAGCCTCCTTCATCGGCAGCCGGGCCAGCGCGCGGGCCGTCCACATATCGGCCACGAAGAGCATGACCAGGCCTGCCGTGGCGATCACGGTGGCCCACAGCACCGTGCGGTGCAGGCGGCGCTCGGGGTGGTGCAACGCGGCCAGGTCGGGTGCAAGGCTGGACGAAACATCGGCCGCCGCCTGCCGTGCCTTGCGCGCCCGCCACAGCGCCACCAGCAGCGCCAGCACGATCGCCGCGAACACGGCCGTGCACAGCGCCAGCGTGAAGTGCCACAGGCCGAAGATCGTCTCCGCCTGCACGCCGGCCGGCTGCAAGGTGCTCTGCTGCACGGCCCGGGCGGCGGTGCAACACGACAGCAGTGCGAGAGGAACGATCAGGCGGGACATGTTTGCATTTTTATAATCCGGTGCCCCGAGTGTGCCAAAATTCGGGGCAGGACAACGCACGCCTGTGGCTGCATTGCCACAGCGCCAGAACTGCCAGGCAGCCGTTGCTGCAGGCAGCGGATTTCGGGACTGTGCAAGTCAACCGGAGCCTGTCGCCGGATGAGCGCGCAGTACCTGGCGATCCGCGCCATGATCCCGCTGCCCGGCCGGTTCCCCAGCGCTATCATCGTGGGGATCTGCCGGCCCGGGTGATACCGGCCGGTGCAGTGGAAGGCACGTAATGCCGGATCGGCCCGGCACTACGGCATCATTGCAACTGATACCCCGCCACGCGCCACTTGCCGTCCGCTTCCAGCGTCGGCGTCACGGTTTCCACGGCATTGGCGCGGTCGGCGAAGCGCGTGGTGTATTGGAGCACCACGTACTGGCCCTGCGGTGCGCCCGGCAACGTGGTCGTGTAAGTCGACGAGGCCACCTTGCGCTCCTGGAACGCGCCGACCGGCAGGCGCACGGCGCGGCCGCCCTGCTCCCACTGCGCCACGCTGACCGCCTTGCGCAGCGGTTCGGCGGCCTGTTCCCACGATGCCTTGTACTGGCCGGCATCGATCAGCGCCAGCCACGCATCGGCGGCCTTCTTCGCGGCATCGATGGCCTCCTGGTTCGGCGCCCCCTGTGCGTGGGCAAAGGTGGCAGCGGATAACAGCAATGCGGCGGCAAACAGTTTCATGAGGATCCTTTCATGGCATGTTGAAAGGCGCGGGCACATTGCCCGCGCCATCCACGATCTTGCCATTTAGTGGCAAGCTGCGCATGAAGCCGGTAACTACCGGACTGCCAGCAACTGCGGGCTATGCCACCTGCGGCAGCTTGTCGATCAGCTTGTCCAGCGTGATCGGGTACTCGCGCACCCGCACGCCGGTGGCGTTGTAGATCGCGTTGGCCACCGCCGCCGCCACGCCGCAGATACCCAGCTCGCCCACGCCCTTTGCCTTCATCGGCGACGACATCGGATCGGTCTCATCGAGGAACACCACCTCCTGGTGCGGGATGTCGGCATGCACCGGCACCTCGTACGTGGCGAGATCGTGATTGACGAAGAAGCCGATGCGCTTGTCCACGGCCAGTTCCTCCATCAGCGCGGCGCCGGCGCCCATCGTCATCGCGCCGATCACCTGGCTGCGCGCGGACTTCGGGTTCAGGATGCGGCCGGCCGCGCACACGGCCAGCATGCGCCGGATGCGCACCTCGCCGGTGTAGGCGTCCACCGCCACTTCGACGAAGTGGGCACCGAACGTGGATTGCTGGTACTTCTTGTCCAGGTCGCCGTATTCCATCTTGTCCTCGGCCACCAGCTCGCCCCCGGCCGCGGCCTCGCGCAAGGGCACGGCCTTGCCGGCGGAGCGCACGGTGCCCTCCGCGAACTCGGCGTTCGCCGCCAGGCCCAGTTTCTTCTCCACGGCTTCGCGCAGCTTCACGCAGGCCGCGTAAACGCCGGCCGTGGAACTGTTGCCGCCCCACTGCCCGCCCGAACCGGCCGACACGGGGTAATCGGAATCGCCCAGCTTCACCACCACCTGGTCCAGGTTCACGCCCATCATCTCGGCCGCGGTCTGCGCGATAATCGTGTAGCTGCCCGTGCCGATGTCCGTCATGTCGGTTTCCACGGTGACGATGCCCTTGGCATCGAGCCGCACGCGCGCGGCCGATTTTTGCACCATGTTGTTGCGGAACGCGGAGGCGACGCCCTGCCCGATCAGCCAGCGCCCTTCGCGCACCTGCGCCGGTTGCGGATTGCGCTTGGCCCAGCCGAATTTTTCCGCGCCCGTGCGCAGGCATTCGACGAAACGACGCTGCGAGAACTTGCGCGTGCGCTTTTCCGGATCGACCGTGGTGTCGTTGACGATGCGGAACGTGACCGGGTCCATCTTCAGCTTTTCCGCCAGTTCGTCGACGGCGATTTCCAGCGCCATCATGCCCGGCGCTTCGCCCGGCGCGCGCATCGCGTTCCCTTCGGGCAGGTCCAGCACGGCCAGGTTCAGGCGCGTCATCCGGTGCTGGCCCGCGTACAGCAGGCGGGTCTGGTTGACGGCCGTTTCCGGTTTGCCGTCCGGCAGGTCGCCGGACCAGCTTTCATGGGCGATCGCCGTGATGCGCCCTTCGCGCGTGGCGCCGATGCGGATGCGCTGGATCGTGGCCGGGCGGTGCGTGGTGTTGTTGATCATCAGTGCGCGCTGCAGCGCGACCTTGACGGGGCGGCCCGCCTGCTTCGCGCCCAGCGCGGCCAGCAGCGCCTCGGCGCGCAGGAACAGCTTGCCGCCGAAGCCGCCGCCGATATACGGCGACACCATCCGCACCTTCTCTTTCGGGATGCCGAGCGTTTTCGCCATGTCGCCCTTGCCCCAGTCGATCATCTGGTTCGACGTCCACACGGTGAGCTTGTCGCCTTCCCACGCGGCGACCGATGCATGCGGTTCCATCATCGCGTGCGACTGGTCCGGCGTGGTGTAGGTGGCGTCGAACTTCACGGGGGCACTGTCGAACGCCGACTGGAAATTGCCGGCCTTGGTTTCCGCCGGGTCGTCGCCGCCCTTCGGCACCTTGGCCGAGGCCTTCGCCTTGGCCAGGTCGTATTCGCCCTTGATCTGCGAGTACGAGACCTTGACGAGCGACGCGGCGGCGCGCGCCTGCTCGAACGTTTCGGCGACGACGAGCGCCACGGCCTGGTGGTAATGGTCGACCTGCGGCCCGGCCAGCAGCTTGGCCGTGTTGTAGTCGCCCTTTTCCAGCTTGCCGGCATTGACGTGGGTGACGACGGCGATCACGCCAGGTGCACGCCGCGCCGCGGTAACGTCGAGCGACTTGATGATGCCTTTCGCGACCGTGGCGCCGACCACGTAGCCGTAGGCTGCGTTGGGCGCCACGTCGTGCCGCTCATAGGCATAGCGCGCCGTGCCGGTGGTTTTGTAGGGGCCGTCGATCCGGTCGACCGGCTTGCCGACGACTTTGAGCTGGTCGATCGGGTTGGTGGTGGCGGGAGTGGTGAACTTCATCGCATCATCCTTTCTTTGCTTCCGCCAGCACCGCGTCGATGGTGCGCTGGACGAGGGGAACCTTGTACGCGTTGTCGTGCATCGGCTTCGCGCCCGCCAGCAGCTGCTCGGCCACCGCGCGGCTGCCACGCGGCAGGTTCTGGTCCGCGGCCGGAATGCGCCACGGCTTGTGGGCAACGCCGCCCAGGGCCACGCGCCCGGTGCCATCCGGCTGCACGATGGCCGCCACCGACACCAGCGCGAACGCATACGATGCCCGGTCGCGCACCTTGTGGTACAGCTGTTTGCCGCCCACCGGCTTCGGTAGCGTTACCGCCGTGATCAGCTCGCCGGGAGCGAGCACGTGTTCGATGTGCGGCGTGTTCCCCGGCAGCTTATGGAAATCGGCAATCGGGATCGTGCGCGTGGCGCCGTTCGGCTGCACCGTTTCCACGGTGGCGTCCAGCGCCGCCATGGCCACCGCCATGTCGCTCGGGTGCGTGGCAATGCACGCTTCGCTGGTGCCGACGATGGCGTGGTGGCGCGAAAAACCGCCGATCGCCGAGCAGCCGCTGCCCGGCTGGCGCTTGTTGCACGGCTGGGCGGTATCGTAGAAGTACGGGCAGCGGGTGCGCTGCAGCAGGTTGCCGGCGGTCGTCGCCTTGTTGCGCAGCTGGGCCGACGCGCCGGCGAGCAGTGCGCGCGACAGCACGCCGTAGTCGCGGCGCACGCGCTCGTCCGCCGCAAGATCCGTGTTGCGCACCAGCGCGCCCACGCGCAGGCCGCCCTCGCGGGTCGGTTCGATCTTGTCGAGCGCCAGGCCGTTGACGTCCACCAGGTGCGGCGGCGTTTCGATTTCCAGCTTCATCAGGTCCAGCAGGTTCGTGCCGCCGGCGATGAAACGGGCGCCGGGCACACGCGCCGCGGCGGCCGCTGCCTCCGCAGGCGTGCGCGCCTTTTCATAGGTAAAGACCTTCATGCGGGCCTCCCGGAGACTTCGACGATCGCGTCGACGATGTTCGAGTAGGCGCCGCAGCGACAGATATTGCCGCTCATACGCTCGCGGATCTCCAGCTCGGTGAGTGGCGGGCGTTTCGTCAGGTCGGCGGTCACGTGGCTCGGGATGCCCTGCCTGATCTCATCGAGTACCGACACGGCCGAACAGATCTGGCCGGGCGTACAGTAGCCGCACTGGTAGCCGTCGTGCTTCACGAACGCGGCCTGCATCGGGTGCATCTTCTCCGGCTTGCCGAGGCCCTCGATCGTGGTGACTTCGGAATTTTCGTGCATGACCGCGAGCGACAGGCAGGAATTGATGCGGCGGCCATCGGCGATCACCGTGCACGCGCCGCACTGGCCCTGGTCGCAGCCTTTCTTGGTGCCCGTGAGGTGCATCTGCTCGCGCAACAGGTCGAGCAAGGTGGTGCGGGTGTCGACGGCGATCGTGTGCTGCTGGCCGTTGACCTTCAGCGTGACTTTCGAGGTAACCGGCGTCTGGGGCACCGCGGTGCCGGTGGCGGGCGCGGGCTGGGCGCCTGCCACCGCGGGCACGGCGGCGGCCGTGGCGGTCAGCGCACCGGCGATCAGCAGGTCGCGCCGGGTCGTGTCGATATCATCCATGTATTGGTATCCTTAGGCGGTTGGGGTATTGCCGGAAGGGTTCGCGGCGGGCTCGTAGCCGGGCGGGAACCGTCAATGATAGTAATGGCAATACACGAAAGGGCTACACACGGTTGGATGCATGCAGGAGCATGCCGATCCCTGCAAAATAAAGACCGTTCGCGCTGGCGCACCGCGAAAAAAAACCGGCATCGCGATGCCGGTTTTTCGTTGAAGCCAGGGTATCAGAACTGCCAGGCCAGGCCGAGGCTGACGTTCGTGGTGTCGCTGGCCGGCTTCTGCACTTCGACGCGGCCGGACAGGTTCGCCGAGAAACGGTAGGCCAGGCCGATGCCGAACAGCGTGTTGTCGACGCTTTCGTCGCCGCGGTAGCCGTAGTAATCGGCTTCCACCTTGGCGTGGGCATAGCCCAGGCGGCCGTAGATGTCGAGGTTGGCGGCCAGCGGCAGCGCGCCCAGCACGGAGATATCGGTCTGCTTGACCTTGATTTCGGAACCGTAGAAGTCCCAGTCGCCATGCTGGCGATAGCCTACTTCGACCGCGATGGCTTCGTTGAAGCCGTAGCCGGCGAATGCGCCGAAGCTGCCCTTGTTGCCGTCGAAATCGCTGACGTCCGTGGTACCGGCGGTTACACCAGCGTAAATACCGGCTGGCATGGCGAACGACGTGGAAGCGACCAGCGACAGCGCGGCGGTGGCGATGAATTTCTTGAACATGGTTTTCCTGATGTGGTGATTGTTGTTTTATTCTGCAATAAAAAATGCAGGGCGGAAATTATATGCGACCATGGCTTTTTCGACAAGCCGGCTTCGGTATCGCCGTTCAATACTGGGTGGTACGATGCCGCGATGAATCGACCGATGAAATTCCTGCTGAAGGTAATTGGCGTGATCGCCGTGATACTCGCCCTGCTCGGCGCCTTCCTGCCGCTGCTGCCGACCACGCCGTTCCTGCTGCTGGCTTCGGCCTGCTTCGCGCGTAGTTCCGTGCGTGCGCACAACTGGCTGCGCACCAATCCCCTGTTCGGCAAGTACCTGCGCGACTGGGAAGATGGCCGCGGACTGCCGTTGCGCGGCAAGATCGTGATCCTGCTGTTCATGTGGGGATCGATGAGCTATTCGCTGACGCGCGTGGCCCATCTCCCCGCGCTGATGGCGCTGATCGTGGCCATCGGCCTCGGCGTGACCGTGTTCCTGCTGCGCTTCGTGCCGACGAAGCGCTGAACACGAGCCTTGCCGGCGCGACGGCGAGCCGCCACGAACGCGTCGGGGATAGTGTCTTCCTGCATGGTCAGCGACGCGCAATGCGCGTCGGCGGCGAAGCCGGTGCACGCAGCCACATCCGGCGACTCGCTCGTCCATGCCTGCACTGCCCCACCCTGTCACATCGTGTTACATACTGTACTTAAGCGTCGATCGGCGCCGGGTCGAATGGGCGTATATTCGGTACAGACGATGACAAGGACTTTTACCATGAAGAAATTTATTCGTATTACCGGCGTTGCCCTGCTGCTTGCCGCCTCCGGCCTAGCCACAGCCGGTGCAAAGGTAACCTATGTGGATACCGAGAAGATGACCGACGTGCCGCGCTTCTCCAGCGACCGGGAATCGATGGAGATCCATTTCCGCGAGCACCTGCAGCGGCTTGCCGAGAAGCTGCCGGAAGGACAGCAACTGAACGTGGAATTCCTGGATATCGACCTGGCAGGGGACCAGTTCCCCCGCGTGGCGATCCAGGATGTGCGGGTACTGAAGGGCCGTGCCGACTGGCCGCGCATGCATTTCCGCTACACCATTGAGCAGGATGGCAAGGTGATCAAAAGCGGAGAGCCGAAGCTGGCCGATCCGAATTACCTGATGAGTACGAACCGCTGGGACAACGAGCAGTACAGCCACGAAAAGCAGATGCTGGAAGACTGGTTCCGGAAGGACTTGCTGGGCAAATCGCGTTGATGGACACTGCCCGGCCTGGCGGCCGGGCATGGAAAGGACTCGACCAGGCAGTTTGGAGCACATCAGACCGGGCGCCATTTGACTAGACTACTTGCGAGATAGCCAATATATGCGCGCGCATGTATGATTGCGGATCATTCACTGTCCGATTTCCATGTCAGCGTCCACCGCAGCCACAGAAGAAAAGCAGAGCAGCGGCGCAAGCTCGAACGACATTGCCGACGATATCGCTTCAGCCATCGCAGCGCGCAAGCTCCCCCCTGGTACCAAGTTGCGCGAGGAAGCATTGTCGCGCCTCTACCATGTGAGCCGTACCAAGATCCGTGCCGCCCTGCTGATCCTGTCCAAGGACAAGCTGATCCAGATCGTGCCGGACAAGGGTGCCTTCGTCAGCCAGCCCAGCGAAAAGGAGTCGCGCGACATCTTTGCCGCGCGGCGCATCATCGAGGGCGCGCTCGCCCGCGAGTTCGTGGCCAGGGCCACGGCGGCGGATTACCGCAAGCTGGAAAAGCACCTGGAAGCGGAGCGCCGCTCGCTCGAAGGCGACCACAAGGTGCGCTCCCAGCTGCTCGGCGACTTCCATGTGGTGCTCGCTGAAATCGTGGGCAACGACGTGGTGCGCGAGATGCTGCACGAACTCGTGGCGCGCAGTTCGCTGATCACGATGCTGTACCAGTCCGACCGGGATGCGGCTTGTTCGGCCAACGAACATGCCGATTTCATCGCCGCGGCCCGCTCCGGCGACGCCGACCTGGCGGCCCAGGTGATGCTCAGCCACCTGTCCCATGTGGAAGCGGCGCTGCGTTTCGATAGCGGTACCAACCACGAGAAGGATCTCGTGTCGGCGCTGTTGAAGTAAGCCGGCCGGCAAGCGGCGCTTCGTGCCGATGATGTCCAGTCAGGCGAAGTGATCACTTGCGTTAGCGTTAGCATGTCCGACCGCTGCGGCGGACCGCCCGGTTCTTCGCTCAGAAAACTGGCGACATCCATGCGAAAACCGGTGTCCGACACCGTTTCCCCGAGGGGAAAGGGTGTCGGACACCGGAACGCCAGCGTCGCGAACTGCATCGAGTGGCTCCCGCGCCAGACCTTTACGCCACTTTACGCGTGCCCGTCGCCAGCGCCAGCTGGCTGGCCAGCGCATTGTGCCGCTCGATCACCACGGGCAGGTCGACCGTTTGCAGCTGGCCGTCGCGCACCACGACCTTGCCGTTGATGATGCTGTGCGTGACGTTCGACGGCGTGCAGAACACGAGCGCCGCCACCGGGTCGTGCAGCGCGCCGGCGAAGCCGATCTGGTCGAGCCGGAACGTGACGATGTCGGCCGACATGCCCGGCTTCAAGGCGCCGATGTCGTCGCGGTTCAGCACCCTGGCGCCGCCCAGCGTGGCGATTTCCAGCGCCTGGCGCGCCGTCATCGCGTCCGGGCCGAAGCCCACGCGTTGCAGCAGCATGGCCTGGCGCGCCTCGCCCAGCATGTGGCCGGCATCGTTCGACGCGCAGCCGTCGACGCCCAGGCCGACCGGCACGCCGGCATCGATCATCTTGCGGATCGGCGCGATGCCGGAAGCCAGGCGCATGTTCGAGCACGGGCAATGCGCGATGCCGGTGCCGGTGCGGCCGAACATGTAGACACCGTCGTCATCGAGCTGCACGCAGTGCGCGTGCCACACGTCGTGGCCCACCCAGCCGCAATCCTCGGCATACTGCGCCGGCGTCATGTTGAATTTTTCGCGGCTGTAGGCGATGTCGTTGGCGTTTTCCGCCAGGTGCGTGTGCAGCGATACGCCGTAGCTGCGCGCCAGGCTGGCCGCTTCCTTCATCAGGTCGCGCGACACGGAGAACGGCGAGCACGGTGCCACCACGATGCGCTGCATCGCATGGCGGCCGGCGTCGTGGAAGGTCTCGATCAGGCGCCGGGTATCCTTCAGGATCGCCGCCTCGTCTTCGACCACGGCGTCCGGCGGCAGGCCGCCCTTCGACTGGCCCACGCTCATGGCGCCGCGGGCGGCGTGGAAGCGCATGCCGATTTGCGAGGCTGCCTCGATGCTGTCTTCCAGCCGGCAATCGTTCGGGTAGATGTACAGGTGGTCGCTGCTGGTGGTGCAGCCGGACAGGATCAGTTCCGACATCGCCGTGAGCGTGGACACGTGCACCATCTCGCCGGTGAGATTCGCCCAGATCGGATACAGGTTCGTCAGCCAGTTGAACAGCTCGCCGTTCTGCGCGGCGGGGATCACGCGCGTCAGGCTCTGGTACATGTGGTGGTGGGTATTGACCAGGCCAGGCATCACGAGCTGGCCGGTGGCGTCGATCACCTCGTCCGCCGCCTGCGGCAGGTCGGCGCTGGGGCCGACGGCTTCGATCACGTTGCCGCGCACGAAAACGGCGCCGTCGTCGATCTCGCGCCGCTCGTCGTCCATCGTGACGACCACGCGGGCATTCCTGATCAGCAGGGTTCTTGTCATGTCATTTTCTCCGTAAAGATGATGACACTGCGGAAACAATGCTAAAGGCACTGCGGAAACAATGTCGCAAAAAAAACCGCGCGGCACCGATGGCGCCGCGCGGGCTGAGGTGGCCGCTAGATTACGCGGCCTCGACGTTTTTTACCAGCAGGGGCTGCGGCGTTTCTTCTTCTTCCTCGTCATCGTGTACTTCGCTCTCGCGGCCCGGCAGGATCAGGTTCAGGGCCATGGCCACGATGGCGCCGGTGCTGATGCCGGAACCGAAGATTTCCTTGACGATCGCCGGCATTTTCGCCAGCAGTTCCGGGCGGGCGCTGACGGCCAGGCCGCAGCCCAGCGACACGGCGATGATCAGGCCGTTGCGCTTGTTGTGCTCCACGCTGGCCAGCATCTGCACGCCGGCAGCCAGGATCATGGCGAACATCATCAGGCCGGCACCGCCCAGCACAGGCTGGGGAATGGTGACCACGACGGCGCCCAGCACCGGGAACAGGCCGGCCAGCAGCAGGAACGCGCCGGTCAGCGCCACCACGTGGCGGCTGGCCACGCCGGTCAGCGAGATCACGCCGACGTTCTGCGCAAAGGTAGACACTGCCGGGCTGCCCATCACGGAGACAAAAGCGGAACCGATGCCATCGCACAGCACGCCGCGGCACAGGTGCTTGCCACGCACTTTCGTGTTGGTGGCCGTGCCCAGCGCCATGAAGGTGCCGGTGGTTTCCACGATCGTGACAATGTAGGCCAGGCCCATGGCGAGGATGCCGCTGAGCGGGAAGGTCATGCCGTACTGCAGCGGTTGCGGCAGCGCGAACGTGGTGGCCTTGGCCACCGAGCCGAAGTCGACCAGGCCGAGTGCCAGGCAGACGACATAGCCGATGGCCATGCCGATCACGACGGCGGCCGCCGAGATGATGCCCTTGCCGAACTGCACGAGGCCGATCACGGTGACCAGTACGAACAGGGCGATGCCCAGGTTGATCGGGTCGGCGTAGTTCGGGGAACCCTTGCCGCCGGCAGCCCAGTCGATCGCGACGGGCACCAGCGACAGGCCGATCATCGTGACGACGACGGCGGTGACGGTATGCGGGAACAGCTTGCGGATCTGCGGCATGAAGAAGCTGCCGACGATCATGATCGCCGAGCCGGCCAGCGACGAACCGAGGATGCCGGGCACCCCATGCTCGAAGCCGATGGTGATGGCGGCGCCGACGAAGGCGAAGCTGGTGCCCATCACGCAGGGCAGGCGGATGCCGATCGGGCCCACGCCCTTGCACTGGATCATCGTGACGATGCCGGAACCCAGCAGCGCGGCGTTGACGAGCGCGACGATCTGATCGGCCGGCAGTTTCAGGACGGCGCCGATGACCAGGGGCACGGCGATGATGCCGCCCAGCGCGGCAAGCATGTGCTGGGCGGCCAGCAGGATGGTGGTGGGCAGCGGTGGACGGTCGTCCACCTGGTAGAGCAGGTTGTTCATCTGTGTCTCCAAGATGTTGTTTGTGAACTACTAGTTCCGGGTGCTTCAGGCATTCTCGTCACGCAGATCGTCTCGCCTGCTGGTATTTCGAGTCGGGCCCGTGGGAAGCGTCTGCATCGTGCCGGTGCCCGGGTGCGGGCGCCGGCCTCAGCGGCAAGGCAAAACCGGCTTGTCGGGTTTGCGCTGCCTGGACGGCCACTCCAAGGATGCCTTGGCACTGCTCTTTGGCAGCTCTTGATGGGAAGCCATGGTGCCGAGTCGCGAAAAAGTTGTCAACATATTTTGTATACAATTTCACGCGGGATGCGGTGGATGCACGATATGCCGAGCGTGAAGAAAGCGGCGCACAAGCCTTCCCGGGCGTTGCGCGCCATGTACCCGCACCGGCGCGCTGTTGCAGGCGCTGCTGCAGACTCCCTTGCCAGCGTTCTTACTGACGCTTGCCCATGATGTAGGTGCGCTCCACCGTGCGGTCGTCGCCCAGCGTTTGCAGCACGAACAGCTTTTCTTCCAGCGTGGTGGCGCGCGCAGAGCGGAACTTCAGCAACTCGGTCGCGTTCGGGTTCAGCACGACGAAGTCGGCCTCGTTGCCGGCCTTGAAGCTGCCGATCTTGTCGTCCAGTTCCAGTGCCCGGGCCGCGCCCAGCGTGGACAGGTAGAACGACTTCAGCGCCGTCAGCGGCTTCTTCGTGGACGGATCGTCGGTAAAGGCCTTGTGCAACTGGATCACCTTGTAGGCTTCGCCCATCGTGCGCAGCGCCGAGAAGCTGGTGCCGGCACCCACATCGGTCCCCATGCCCACTTTCACGCCGTGCTTTTCGGCCGCCTGCAGGTCGAACAGGCCGCTGCCCAGGAACAGGTTCGAGGTCGGGCAGAACGCGATGGCCGAACCGGTCCGCGCCAGCGACGCCAGTTCATCCTCGCGCAGGTGCACGCCATGGGCATACACGGAGCGCTTGCCCGACAGGCCGAAGCTGTTGTACACGTCCAGGTAGCCGTTCGACGCCGGGAACAGTTCCTGCACCCAGGCGATCTCGCTCTTGTTCTCGGACATGTGCGTGTGCATGTACACGTCCGGGTACTCCTTCAGCAGCTTGCCGGCCATGGTCAGCTGTTCCGGCGTCGATGTCGGCGCGAAGCGCGGCGTGACGGCATACAGCGCGCGGCCGCGCTTGTGCCAGCGGTTGATCAGCGCTTTCGAATCGGCATACGACGTCTCGGGCGTATCGAGCAGGTCATCGGGCGCGTTCCGGTCCATCATGACCTTGCCGGCGATGATGCGCATATTGCGCCTGGCCGCTTCCTCGAACAGCGCGTCGACCGATTCCGGGTGCACGGTGGCCATGACCAGCGCGGTGGTGGTGCCGTTCTTCACGAGTTCGTTGACGAACACCTTGGCCACGCCGCGCGCGTAATCCTTGTCGCCGAACTGGCTTTCGGTCGGGAACGTGTAGGTGTTCAGCCATTCCAGCAGCTGCTCGCCGAAGGAACCGATCATTTCCGTTTGCGGGTAGTGCACGTGGCTGTCGATAAAGCCCGGTACGATCAGGCGGCCGCGCAGGTCGACGACCTGCACGTTCTGGTTGTTCGACAGCAGGGTGCCGGCCGGGCCGACGGCTTTCACCTTGCCGTCGGCGCCGACCAGCAGCACGCCGTCTTCATAATATTCATGCGACTGCTGGGTGGCCGAAGGATCGCCCGTGAAATGCAGCACGGAAGCGCGGTACGCGACGGTGCCGTACTGTTGCTGCTGGTCTTGCTGCTGGTCTTGCTGCTGCTGCTGCTGCTGTTGCTGCTGCTGCTGCTGTTGCTGTTGCTGCTGCTGTTGCTGCTGGCTGGCGTGCGCCGGCGATGCGGCCATGAGGATGGCGGCGATGGCGGCGGACAGGTACGACAGGCGTGCTTTGCTCAATGTAGTCTCCAATGTTGAATGGGATACGGCGCTTGGGTAACGCCTTCTGGTTATCTTGAACAGAAGTCCTCCAGCCGGTTTGCCACCCTCTTCCTGAAATTGCGCGCAGGCGCCCCCGCATGGCGCCTCGTGGAAGCCATGGAATCGAATCGACGTGGTATCGGTATCGGTACTGTTGTTGCACCGGCGTGGTGGCCGGTGCGCAGCGCGGGAAGAGTGTTAACGAATCCGGCAGTTGCGGAGACACAATGTACCGGCAGACGGTCGTTGTCTTATATGCAATGCCATATCATCTTTATGTGTGTTTCCACCTGTCGCCGCAGGGGAAAGTGCGGCGATTGACGTTGGCGACCGGTCAGTCCTTCGATCCACGTGCCCAGCGCAGGCCGAAACCATACTTGCGATCCATTGCCTCATGGTTGCTCATCTTGCCGTCTGAAACGATGTAGTCGACAAGCTTGGTGACCTGCAGCTGCCCGTTGTGGTTCTCGATGGACGCGATGGCGCACATGCCGCCGGCGCCACCATGGTCGAGGCGCACTTCGACCGGAGCATTGTCCGGTACCTCGATGGTGACGACGGCGTCGGTGGCCGCCCAGTTCGGCACGCCCCGGTAGATGAACGTGAAGACGAGGATGCGCCGCACCTGGTCGAACTGGTCGCCGTTGATGAACATGTTTTCGCCATCGGTCTTCGTGCCGGTGCGGTCGTCGCTGTCGAGCTTGATGAACGGGCGGCTGTCGAAGCTGCCCCACGAGTCCCCCAGCGCCTGCACGCCGCCCGCCGTGCCGTCGGCCAGTTCATACAGGCAGCCCAGGTCCAGGTCGATGCCGTTCGATGACTTGCCGCCGCCGCCGAACATGCCGAACAGGCCGCCCTTCTGCTGCTGCTGCGGCTGCGCCCCGGCCGAGTTGCGGTTCCAGTTCAGGTTGACACGGATGCGGCCGAAGCCGCGGCGCGCCGCGCCCTTTGCCAGCGACACCTTGTCGCCGCGCTTTTCCAGCGTGACTTTCGACAGCGAGACCTTGGGTGCCGCCGGCGTCGGCGCCGGGGCCGGGGCTGGTGCGGGCGCCGACGAGGGCGCCGCCTCCGAGCCGCCGAAATGCGCCAGCAGCGCCGACAGGCCGCCATTGAAGCCCTGGCCCACGGCACCGAAACGCCACTGGCCATCCTTGCGATACAGCTCGCCCAGCATGACGGCCTTTTCTTCCTGGAAGTCGGCGCCGGACAGCGCGAACGTCGCCCCGTCGCCCAGTGTCATGGCGCCGCTGCCGATGCTCCGCATGGTGCCGTTGCCGTCGATGGCGCCGGTGAACACCAGCTTGTCGATCGAGGCCGGCAGCGCATCGAGGTTCAGCTGGAACTGCGCCCGCGTGCCGGACAGGTTCACGCGGATCGCCCCTTCCGGGCTGGCCAGCTGGTTGAAGAAGATCATGTAGCGGTCGTCGGCCAGCTTGCCGGCCGCGTCGAGGCCGAAGCACGACAGGTCGACCGACAGGCCGTTGCCCGGCAAGTCGACGGTGACCTGGAATGCGGAGCCCAGGCCGAGGTCGGACAACTTGGCCTTCTGGCCGCGGATGATGGTTTTCATGGGTATCGGTTCCGTTTGGTTGGCGTTGGAACCGGTGATGTTAAGGCATGCGGTGGCCAGACTGCCAGCAAGCCCGCCTTGCCCGGGTCGCGTTCGCGTAAAGCCCGGTAACAAGAGCCTGTTACCAACGGTTATCCCCTCCGTAAGCATATGGTAAGCAAGGGTACTTAGGATCAACCTTAGCCGCCTTATCCGAATAAGCTGCGCTTAATAAAACTATTGGAGACAAAATGGAACAAGACATGGTCCGGCGGGTCAAGCAAGACCCCAACTACCAGAAGCTGGTGAAGACACGTTCACGCTACGGCTGGATGCTGACGTGGCTGGTGATGATCGCCTACTACGGCTTCACCGCGCTGAACGCCTTCGACAAGGAATTCATGGCTGCCAAGATCGGCGACGGCGTCATGTCGCGCGGCGTGCCGCTCGGCTTGTTCGTGATCCTGTTCACCGTGGCGGTCACGGCCATCTACGTGCGCCGCGCCAACCGCGAATTCGATGCGCTGACCGACGCCATCCACCGCAACGCCGCCGCCCACCAGGGTTCGACCGGCGCCGCCACTGCAACGACGGCAGAGGTGCGCGCATGAGCCGCATGGACATTTCCCGCTTTGTTCCGCACGCCGCGGCCGCACTGGCTTCGCTGACCGTGGCCGGTGCCGCGCTGGCCGCACCCGACCTGGGCGAAGCCACCAAGCAGGCCACCAACTGGACCGCGATCTCCATGTTCGCGGCCTTCGTGCTGCTGACACTGTTCATCACCAAGTGGGCCGCCAAGCGCACCCGCTCGGCATCGGACTTCTACACGGCCGGCGGCGGCATTACCGGCTTCCAGAACGGCCTGGCGATCGCCGGCGACTTCATGTCCGCCGCATCGTTCCTCGGCATTTCCGCCGCCGTGTTCATCAGCGGCTTCGATGGCCTGATCTACGCGATCGGCTTCCTCGTCGGCTGGCCCGTGCTCACGTTCCTGATGGCCGAGCGGCTGCGCAACCTGGGCCGCTTCACGTTTGCCGACGTGGCGGCCTACCGCTTCGCCCAGAAGCCGGTGCGCCTGTTCGCGGCATCCGGCACGCTGGTCGTGGTGCTGTTCTACCTGATCGCCCAGATGGTGGGTGCGGGCCAGCTGATCAAGCTGCTGTTCGGCCTGGACTACTGGATCGCCGTGGTGCTGGTGGGCGTGCTGATGATGGTGTACGTGCTGTTCGGCGGCATGACGGCTACCACCTGGGTGCAGATCATCAAGGCCGTGATGCTGCTCGGCGCCACCACCTACATGGCGTTCGCCGTGCTGGCGATGTATGACTTCAGCCCGTCGGCGCTGTTCGGCAAGGCCGTGGAAGTGCACGAGAAAGGCGACGCGATCATGGGCCCGGGCGGCTTCATCAAGGATCCGATCTCCGGCATTTCGTTCGGCATGGCGCTGATGTTCGGCACCGCCGGCCTGCCCCACATCCTGATGCGTTTCTTCACGGTGCCGAGCGCCAAGGAAGCGCGCAAGTCGGTGCTGTGGGCCACCACGTGGATCGGCTACTTCTATGTGCTGGTGTTCATCATCGGCTTCGGCGCCATCGTGCTGGTCGGCACCAATCCGGTCTTCAAGGATGCCGCCGGCGCGCTGCTGGGCGGTAACAACATGGCGGCCGTGCACCTGGCCAATGCCGTGGGCGGCGACATCTTCCTCGGCTTCATCTCGGCCGTGGCTTTCGCCACCATCCTCGCGGTGGTGGCCGGCCTGACCTTGTCCGGCGCCTCGGCCGTGTCGCACGACCTGTACGCCACCGTGCTCAAGAAGGGCAAGCCGGCCCCGGGCAGCGAACTGCGCGTGTCGAAGTTCACGACGATCGTGCTGGGCGTGATCGCCGTGCTGCTGGGCATCGTGTTCGAGAAGCAGAACGTGGCCTTCATGGTGTCGCTGGCCTTCGCCATCGCCGCCTCGGCCAACTTCCCGGTGCTGTTCATGTCCGTGCTGTGGAGCAAGTGCACGACCCGCGGCGCGACCGTCGGCGGCTTCCTGGGCCTGATCACTGCCGTCACGCTGACCGTGCTGTCGAAATCCGTGTGGGTCGATGTGTTCCACAACGCCGAAGCGATCTTCCCGTACACGTCGCCTGCCCTGTTCTCGATGACCGCCGGCTTCGTGGGAATCTGGCTGTTCTCGATCACCGATTCGAGCAAGCGTGCAGCCATCGACAAGGCTGGCTTCGAGGCGCAGGAAGTGCGTTCGGAAACCGGTATCGGCGCTTCGGGAGCGCACGCTCACTGATCGCCTGAGCCGGTATTGCTGGCTGGTTGAAACGGCCCGGGTGTGGAAACGCCCGGGCCGTTTTTTATGGGTGCTGTTCGCGAAAACGGTGGCGATTCCGGACAGGGCCAAGCCGCCCGCTCATGCAGGCGTCCGCCTGGCACAACCACACCATGCGAGAATGCAAGCGTGGAACCCTGCCGCGCTGTACGGTCGCGGGAACGTGCGCTGCATGTCCACGCCCTCCCGGCCGGCCTTCTTGCGGTCCCCGAACGACAGTTTCCTGCCACACGCTCACGAAGCCAAGCCTCCATGCACGCGCCCGATTTTCGCGCCATCTTCGACGCCACGCCGTCACCCTACCTGGTACTCGACGCGGATCTCCTGATCGTCTTCGTCAACCAGGCGTACCTGCAGGCGACCAGCACGCGTTCAGGGGACATCGTGGGCCGGCATATCTTCGATGTGTTTCCCGACAATCCTGGCGACCCCGCGGCCAGCGGTGTGCAGAACCTGCGGGCTTCGCTGCTGCGCGTGTTGCGAAACAAATGCGCCGATACGATGGCCATCCAGAAATACGACATCCGGATTGCCGGTCCGGACGGTGTGTATTTCGAGGAACGCCACTGGAGCCCGGTCAACACCCCCGTATTCGATGCGCAAGGCAATGTCAGCCACATCATCCACCGGGTGGAGGATGTGACCGAGTTTGCCAGGGCCAGGGACCGCAGTGCCCACATGGCGTCGACCATCGATGAGCAGGCGCTCGAGATCGAGATCGCGAACCGGCGCCTGCGCGAGGCCAACGACGAACTCGAGCAACGCGTCGCGGCCCGGACCGAAGCGCAACGCGGCACGGAAGAAAAGCTGCGTGCGAGCGAACTGCGCTTTCGCACCATGGCCGACGCCATTCCGCAGATCGTGTGGATCATCGATGCGGCCGGCCGGGGCGTGTATTTCAACAAGCAGTGGACGACCTATACCGGCGTTGCGCTCGACGGCATGACGCCCGAGGAAGTCTCCGGCAGCTTCGTGCACCCGGACGATCACGCGCTCACCATGGATGCGTGGGCACGTGCCCGGCACGGCGGGCACAGTTTCAGCGTCGAGCATCGGATACGTGCTGCTTCTGGCGAATACCGCTGGTTCCTGGTGCGCGCCGAACCGTTCCGGAACCCGCAATCGGGCGAGATCGACCTGTGGTTCGGCACCTCAACGGATGTCGATGACCGCAAGCTTGCCGAGGCCGCGCTCAGGAAAAGCGAAACACGCTATCGCTCGCTGTTCGAGTCGATCGACGAAGGTTTTTGCATCATCGAAGTGCTGTTCGACCGGGATGGGCGGGCTTATGACTACCGCTTCTGTGACCTCAATCCAAGTTTCCGCACCCAGACCGGCCTGGCCGATGCGGTCGGCAAATCGATGCGCGAACTGGCGCCGGCGCATGAAGCCCACTGGTTCGATATCTACGGCCGGGTAGCGACGACGGGCGAAACGGTGCGCTTCGAGAATGAAGCCAGGGCGCTGAACCGCTGGTTCGATGTGTTTGCGTCGCGCATCGACGAGGAGGATGGCCCCAAGGTAGCGGTCCTCTTCAAGGACATCACCGGACAAAAACGCATGACGGAAACGCTGCGCCGCAGCGAGCAGGCCGCGATCGAAGCCGCGCAGCAGGCGGAATCCGAACGGCAGAAGCTGAACGCGCTGCTGCAGGCCGCCCCCGTGGGTATCGTGTTGAGCGATACGAACGGCGAGATCCTGCTGACCAACGCCGCCCACAGGCAGTTATGGGGCACCCATTCCCCCGGGTCGACGAGCATCGCGGAGTTCGCGGAATGGAAAGGCTGGTGGGCGGATCATTCGGAACGGCATGGCCTGCGCCTGGGGCCACGCGAATGGACCACCGCCCGCATTCTCGCCGGCGAGGAAAACCCGCGCGACATCATTGCCATCGAATCGTTCGACATTCCCCCTGTGCGCAGGACCGTGCTGATTACCGGCGCACCGGTCAAGGATGCCATCGGCAATATCGTCGGCTCGGTGGTGGCGCAGATGGATATCAGCGACCGTATCCGGGCAGAGGACGCGCTGCGCCAGGCGGACCGCCGCAAGGATGAGTTCCTGGCCATGCTGGCCCACGAGCTGCGCAACCCGCTGGCCCCCATCGCCGCCGCGGCCGACCTGCTCACGCTGGGCCGGGTCGACGAATCGCTGATCAGGAAAACCAGCGGCATCATCACGCGCCAGGTCAGGCACATGACGGGCCTGGTGGACGATTTGCTGGATGTGTCGCGCGTCACGCGCGGCCTGGTGCAGCTCGACAGGACGCTGGTCGATGCGACCGTGATCGTGGCCGATGCCATCGAGCAGGTGCGCCCGCTGATCGAGTCGCGCCGCCACCGGCTGGCCGTCCGGATGTCGTCGGAAACGGCATTCGTCAACGGCGATATCAAGAGGCTCGTGCAGGTCGTGGCGAACCTCCTCAACAATGCCGCGAAGTACACGCCGGAAGGCGGCGACATCGTGCTCGGCACGGCGGTAGACGGCGGCGAGGTCCGGATTGCCGTCGCCGACAACGGCATCGGCATTGCGCCGGCACTCCAGGCAACGATCTTCGACCTGTTTACGCAGGCGGACCGCATGTCCGACCGCTCGCAAGGCGGCCTGGGGATCGGGCTCGCGCTCGTGAAAAGCCTGGTGGAGCTGCATGGCGGGCACATCGCGGTGGACAGCGACGGCATGGGCCAGGGCAGCCGGTTCGTGATCTGCCTGCCCCGGTTCGATGCGGTTGCCGCCACCGCGCCCCACGACGATCGCCGGATGGCCCCGTCCGTGCGCGGCACCATGCTCAAGGTGATGGTGGTCGACGACAATGCCGATGCGGCGCAGATGCTGGGCATGTTCATCGAGGAGCTGGGCCACCGGGTCGCCATCGAATATCATCCGCGAAGCGCGATCGAACGCGCCCGGACCGACAGCCCGGATGTGTGCCTGCTCGACATCGGCTTGCCCGACATGGATGGCAACGAGCTGGCGCGCCGGCTTCGGCAGCAGCCCGAAACGGCCCGCTCGATCCTGATCGCCATCACCGGGTACGGGCAGGAACAGGACCGCGCGGCCGCGCTGGACGCGGGTTTCGACCATTACTTCGCCAAGCCGGTCGACAGCATGAAGCTGGCCGGCCTGTTATCCAGCCTGGGCGGGAGAGCGTCCGTGGGCGCCTGACTCGGGATCGGGCAAGCACCTGCCCGTGACAGTCTTGCCGCGAGCCGTTCTACCGCGCGGACTCCAGGGCCGCATACAGCGACCAGGTATTGCGCCCCGCCTCCTTGGATTGGTAGAGCGCGATGTCGGCGCATTTGTAGAGCTGCTCCGCGCTGCCCTGCTCCTTTGCATAGCCCGCCACGCCAACGCTCGCGCTGATCTGCATCGTGTGCGTGCCATGGATGACCGGCGTGGCGATGGCGGCCACGATCCGCTCGCAAATATCCCGCACGACCGCGGGTACGTAGCCCGGTGCCAGCAGGATCGCGAACTCGTCCCCGCCCAGGCGCGCGACGAGATCGCCTTCCCGCACGCATGACCGGAGGCGTTCCGCGGCAGTGACGAGCAGCGCGTCGCCGGCATCGTGCCCCAGCGTGTCGTTGACCGACTTGAAATGATCGAGATCGACCAGCAGCAGGGCGAACGGCTGGCCGCCACGCGCCGCCTGCGCGGTCATGCGGCGCAGCGTATCGTTGAACAGGCGCCGGTTCGGCAAGCCCGTCAGCGTGTCGCCGTAGGCCATTTCCTCGAGCCGGGCCTGGGTGGCCCGCAACTCGGCTGTGCGGCCGGCAACGATCGCTTCCAGTTCGCGTTTTTTCCGGCGCAGCAGCGAGGTACGGGCCTGCATCAGCAGCACGAGCAGGAGCAGCACGCACAGTCCCCCCAGGACGCGCACCCAGTCTTTCTGGTGCCAGGCGGGCAGCGCGACGACGGGGACGCGCAGGATGGCGTCCTCGCTGCCGTCCGCGGTGCCGCGCAGTTCGAGCGTGTATTTTCCCGGCGGCAGGTTGGTGTAGCTTGCGCGGGGCGGCATGGCGGTGGTTTCGATCCAGCCCCGGTCGAAGCCATCGAGCCTGTAGGCATAGTGGCGGTAGCCGGGCGGTGCGAAATCGAGCGCGGAGAACTCCAGTGCAATGCCACGTTCGCGCTCGTCCGGCGCGATCTGCAGCGGCATGCCGGCGCCCCCGTTCGACGGCACCGATTTCATCGTTCTTCCGCCCAGGGACACCCGCGTGATAGCCATGGAGGCCCGATAGCCGGGCCGCTTCAGGCGATCCGGCCGCAGGACGGTCACGCCGGAGACGCCGCCGAACACGATGTCTCCCGCTGGTGTTCGCACTCCTGCGCCGATCCAGTACGCCGACACCTGCAGGCCGTCCTCGATGCCGAGTTTTCGTATGGCGAACGTACCTGCATCGATCCCCGCCAGGCCGTTGTCGGTGCTGATCCAGATCCGGCCAGCGGCATCCTGCACCAGGGCGTTCACGCCATTGTCGGGAAGACCTTCAGCGGTACCGAAGCGGCGGAACCTGCGCCGTCCCTGCGCATCGGTGCCTTCCAGCACGGCGATGCCGGCGGAGAAGGTGGAAATCCAGATGCGCCCCCTGGCGTCCTGGATGATCGACGACACATAGTTGCCCGGCGCGTCCGGCTGGTCGGCAGGATCGAGCGGCACGCGCTCCACCACGCCGGTCCCGGTGTCCAGCCGGGCCAAGCCTGCCATGGTACCGATCCAGACGCCGCCATCGCCCAGTGGCAGGATTGCCGTGACACGCGAGTCGCCCAGCGCACGGTCCTCATGGCGAACGACCTGCGTCGATCCGTCCGGCGTCATCTTTACGCCCCAGATACCGTCCAGCCCGCCCAACCACAGCACGCCGTCGTGCCAGGCCAGGCTCCAGGCCGGACTGTCGCCGGGTCTCCCGGGAATCTCGAAGCGCCGGATGTCGCGACCGTTCGCCGTACTGCGAAACACACCGTGCTGGGTGGCGATGAACACCGTGTCGCCGGGTCCGTTGGCCATCGCCAGGATGCGGCTCTTCGGCAACCCCCTGGTTCCCGTGCCGGTCGCCGGCGCCAGTTCGCCGATGACGCCAAGGTTCGGGTCGACGATCACGATCTTTCCCGTCATGACACCGAAGCATACGCTGCCATCCGGCCGTGCCAGCACGCTGGGCACGTCGAGCTTCATGGGGCTTCCCAGCGAGCGGATCGTGATGACACCGTTGGTGCGCGGGTCGTGCTGGCTGAGGCCATCCATCGTGGCGGCGAATATCTGCCCGCTGTGATCGCGCAACAGTGCACCCACGTCATCGTCGATCAGGCTGTCCGCGATTTCCGCGTTGTGCCTGATACGACGCGTGCGCCCGCGTTCCACGTCGACTTCGACGATGCCACCGCCTTCCGTACCCAGCCATATCACGCCGGCGGTCTTCTCCACGATGGAGAAAATCCGCTCGTTCTGCAAGGTGGACGGTGCCGGCGACTCGCGCAACCCGACCGGGCCCTGGCTTGCATCGTTTTGCACGAAAGCGCCGCTTGCACGCGTGCCGATCCAGACCCTGCCGGCGCTATCCTGGTATAGCCTGGTGACCGTTGGCTGGTTGACGCCTTCGACCGGCAGGCGCACCGGCACCGCCGACTGGTCATCCGCGTTGCGCCGCCACAAGCCTTTTTTCGTGCCGATCCACAGCGTTCCACTGCGATCGCGCAGCAGCGACTCGATGCCGCTGTTGAACAGCGCCGCGCTGTCGATCTGTGGCGCACCGCTGTGCGCGTCATGCACCACGCCCGCTGCATCGATGCGTTCCAGCCCCCCGCCGGTCCCCACCCACATGCCGCCTTTGCCATCCTCGGCCATCGAGGTCACCTGGACATGACTCAGGCCGCCCTCCCCCACGCCCACGGCGATGAAGCTGTCCTGCGCGGCATCGTAGCGGGCAATGCCGCCGCTGTTGGTACCGATCCACAGGCGACCGGCACTGTCGACGCGCAGGCTGAGAATGTAGCTGTCCGGCAGCGAGCCGGGTTTTCCAGGCGCCGCCTGATAGCGCCGGAACTGAAATCCATCCCAGCGCATCAGGCCGGTCTGCGTGCCGAGCCAGATGTATCCCTGGCGATCCTGTGCCAGGGCGATGCCCACGCCCAGCGATGGCGCCTTCTGATGGATGAACGACGTGTGGGCCAGCGTGGACCACGGCGCGGGCGCTGCCGCTGCCGCTGACACGTTAACGATCGGGGAAAGCCAGAGCAGTGCCAGCAGGGCAAGCAGGGGCAGGCAGGTGAAATATCGGCGCAGATAAGGCATCTTGGTAATTTTTATTTCCACATGGAATAATCATATACCGTATCTGTGCCGAAATCCGCGTGCCGGGTGCGAATGCTACAGGCTGTGCTGGCAATGCTCACCTTCGACTTCTCCTGGACTATTGCCGCCTCCGGCATGGAAGTCCGAGCATAGCGCAGTTCGGTGAAATGCCGTGGCATGACATGGCTCGTGGGGGGATTCGGAACAGTTGCGTGCCGGCCATGGGACGCTGTTGCTGGGGGCGGATGGCCGGATGCGTAGTGGGAGGAATCGACATGCTGCGGCAACGAAAGAACGCTGTCGGGTGCGGGCGCAGGATTCGCCAGCAGGCTGGTTGATCGATATGGCGACAGGGGATTGGTAGGCCTCCCGTGAGTCGAACACGGCACCAACGGATTATGAGTCCGCTGCTCTAACCAAGCATGAGCTAGAGGCCCTGAGGTAGTGCGGGTGCATCATGCGAATGCGTGATGCGGATGTGCTGGAGCCGATACGCCCTGCCCTGGCACGGATTCGTTAAGTAAAACACTACGAAACGAACACGGCAGAATAGGGCCTGCACCGGCTCCCGTCAAGACTTAAACTGCTCAATTCCCTTCCAGGAAGCTCTTCAACTTGTCCGACCGGGACGGGTGGCGCAGCTTGCGCAGCGCCTTTGCTTCGATCTGCCGGATGCGCTCGCGCGTCACGTCGAACTGCTTGCCCACTTCTTCCAGCGTGTGGTCGGTCGACATTTCGATGCCGAAGCGCATGCGCAGCACTTTCGCTTCCCGCGGGGTCAGCGAATCGAGCACGTCCTTCACCACGCCGCGCATGGAGGCGTGCAGGGCCGCATCCGATGGCGCGAGGGTGTTGTTGTCCTCGATGAAGTCGCCCAGGTGGGAATCGTCGTCGTCGCCGATCGGCGTTTCCATCGAAATCGGTTCCTTGGCGATCTTCATGATCTTGCGGATCTTGTCTTCCGGCATCTCCATCTTGATCGCCAAGGTGGCCGGATCGGGCTCGGCGCCGGTTTCCTGCAGGATCTGGCGACTGATCCGGTTCATCTTGTTGATCGTCTCGATCATGTGCACCGGGATGCGGATCGTGCGCGCCTGGTCGGCGATCGAGCGCGTGATGGCCTGGCGGATCCACCACGTGGCGTACGTGGAGAATTTGTAGCCACGACGGTACTCGAATTTGTCCACGGCCTTCATCAGGCCGATATTGCCTTCCTGGATGAGATCGAGGAATTGCAGGCCGCGGTTCGTGTACTTCTTCGCGATCGAGATCACGAGACGCAAGTTCGCTTCCGTCATTTCACGCTTGGCCTTGCGCGCCTTCATTTCACCGGCCGCCATCTGGCGGTTGATGTTGCGCAGGTCCGGCAGCGGCAGCACCACGCGCGCCTGCAGGTCGATCAGGCGCTGCTGCAGTTCCTTGATCGTGGGAATGTTACGGCCCAGGATCGCGCTGTACGCGTGGCCGGCGGCCACTTCGCCGTCGACCCATTCCAGGTTCGTTTCGTTGCCCGGGAAGACCTTGATGAAGTGGGCGCGCGGCATGCCGCACTTGTTCACGGCCACGTCGAGGATCTGCTTCTCGATGTGGCGCACTTCGTCGACCTGGCCGCGCAGCGTGTCGCACAGCTTTTCCACGACCTTGGCCGTGAAGCGGATGCCCAGCAGTTCGTTCGAGATCGCATCCTGCGCTTTCACATAGGACTTCGAGCTGTAGCCTTCCTTCTCGAAGGCCTTGCGCATCTTGTCGAACTGGTTGGCGATCTCGTCGAACTTGGCCAGGGCATTGTTCTTCAGGTTCTCGAGCTGTTCGGCCGAATAGCCTGCCGCCGCGCCGGAGGCGGCGCCCTCTTCTTCTTCCTCGGCTTCCTCTTCTTCCCCTTCCTCTTCGTCGTCATCCTCGTCGGAGGCCGCAGCCGGCGGCGCCGGTGGCGCGGGGGCATCCTCGTTTTCATCGACGAGGCCGTCGACGATCTCGTCGATCTTGATCTCGTCGTGACGGATGCGGTCGGAGGTGGCGATGATTTCGGCGATCGTGACCGGGCAGGCGGAGATGGCCTGGATCATGTCCTTCAGGCCGTCCTCGATGCGTTTCGCGATCTCGATCTCGCCTTCGCGCGTCAGCAGCTCGACGGAGCCCATTTCACGCATGTACATGCGCACCGGGTCGGTCGTGCGGCCGAAGTCGGAGTCGACGGTGGACAGCGCGGCCTCGGCCGCGGCTTCCGCCTCGTCGTCGCTGGTCACGGTGGCAACGTTATCGGACAGCAGCAGCGTTTCCGCATCGGGCGCGTGTTCGTACACGGCAATGCCCATGTCGTTGAACGTGCCGATGATGCCTTCGATCGCTTCCGGGTCGACGATGTTGTCCGGCAGGTGGTCGTTGATCTCGGCATAGGTAAGGAAGCCGCGTTCCTTGCCGAACTTGATCAGCGTTTTCAGTTTCTGGCGGCGGCGCTCGAGTTCTTCCTCGGTGGCTTCCGTATCCGACGAGAACGCATCCTTCAGCAGCGCCTTTTCCTTGGCCTTGCGGTCCTTGGCTTTCGCCTTGTCCACGGCCTTCAGTTCGGCACGCTCGACGGCGTTCAGCGCGGCGACTTCATCGTTCTCGGGCTGGAATTCCTTGGGCTTGCGGCCGCGCCGGCCCGGCACCTTCACGGACGGGAGCACGTAACCGGACGTGTCGATCGCCGCGAGGGTGGCCGCGTCCGTGGTCTGGCTCACCGCCGGGGGTGCCGCGGGCGCGCGCGGATCCGCACTCGCTTCCGTGCTGATCTCCGACTTGTCGGCCGTCTTGGCTGCCTTGGCGGTCACTTTGCTGGGCTTTATAGCCGCGTTGGTTTCAGGTTTCTTTGCTGGCACAGGCGCTTTCGATGTCACAACGACTTGCTTTACGGGTTAGGATGATGCCGTAATCCCCGGAGCCCCATGCATGAAAACACTGCGGGACTCCTCCATCCGGCACTGCTACAAAACTTTCCTGCTCATTCCCGGCGACAGTCCTGACGCTGCCGGCAACCGCCAACGTCAACGAACAACTATGTTAACGAACGGCCATGTTTGCAGAAATTCTACTGTATGACTGCGCGTGGGGGCTAGGGGCACGAATGGTGTGAGGGTGCAGGCTGTTTTGCCTGCCCGGCGACAAGAAACTCGCGCCGTCTCAACCAAGTCCGGACCCGGCCTCCGACACGCGGCCGCATTCCTGATGCGAATGCGGCATTTCATGCCGGTCATGAGCCCAACTTACTGAAAACAAACACAAATTCTGAACTGAAGAAACCTGCCAAGGTATTGAAATACTTAGCGTTTTATTATAGCACGCCAGTTTTTTAACGCTAGAAGTGCGGCCTTGGCACCGCTTTCCAGGATGATTGCTGATTATCGGTTACTCATCGCCGACTGTTCTTCGCGCGATAACATGTCCTGGATGGCTTTTAATTCGTGATACCGGATACGCAGCTCATCGGTGAGCTTCCCTCCCGACATAATCTGATCCAGTTCCGCTCTCACCGTCTGCTCCTTCAACTGGCGCACCGTGGCCTTCAGCCACAGGCGTTCGCCCTCGATCTCCGGTTCTTCGGCGGCGGCGATTTCACCGATGAGCGCATCGTATTCCGCCCCCTCTTCCTTCATTTGCTGGGCCAGCGCGGCAAACGTGGCGCCCTCGCCCAGCGCTTGCGCCGTGCCCACCAGGTGCACCAGGTGCTCGCACTGCTCGGGCCCGAACTGGCGGAACGCTTCCAGTGCCGACTCGTCCAGTTGCAGCGCCAGGGACGGGTGCGTGACGATGGCGCGGATGATCTTCAGCTCCAGCCCAACCGGCTCCTGCCGCTTGCTCTTCGGCGGCGCGCGGCGGCTGGCCGCCACCGGTTTCGACAACTCGAACAGCACCTCGATCTCGCCCGGCGTGCTCTGCGTCATCGATGCCAGCCCGCGCACGATTTGCAGGCGCAGTGCCGACGGCGCCATGGCCTGCAACATCGGCTTCGCGTCGAACTGCACGCGGGCGCGGCCTTCGGGTTCGTTCAGGTCGTGCTCGCCCGCCGCTTCGCGCAGCAGAAACTGCGACAGCGGCATGGCTTCCTGCACCTGCTGCTCGAACCCTTCGGCGCCGAATTCGCGGATATAGCTGTCCGGGTCGTGCTCCGACGGCAGGAACAGGAACTTGATCGTCTTGTCGTCGGCCGCATACGGCAGGCAGGCTTCCAGCGCGCGCCGGGCCGCCTTGCGGCCGGCCCGGTCGCCGTCGAAACTGAAGACCACGTTGTCGGTTTGACGCAACAGTTTCTGCACGTGAACAGTCGTGCAAGCAGTGCCTAGCGTGGCCACTGCCTGCGGGAAGCCCATCTGGGCCAGCGCAACGACATCCATGTAGCCCTCGGTCACCAGCACATAACCGGCATCGCGGATCGCCTGGCGTGCCTCGAACAAGCCATACAGTTCCGAACCTTTTGAAAATAAAGGCGTTTCCGGGGAATTCAAGTACTTTGGCTCGCCCTGTTCCATGATGCGCCCGCCAAAGGCGATCACCTGCCCTTTGGTATTGCGGATCGGGAACATCACGCGCTCGCGGAACCGGTCGTAGCGCTTGATGTGACGGCCTTCCTCGTCGACCTTGTCGATGACGAGGCCGGCTTCGGCCAGCACCGGCGCATCGTATTGGGGGAACACGGCGCGCAGGTTGTCCCAGCCTTCGGGCGCGTAGCCGAGCGCGAAACGGGCCGCGATTTCTCCCGTCAGGCCGCGCCCCTTCAGGTAGGCGATGGCGGCCGGCGCCTTGCGCAACTGGGCTTTATAGAAATCGGCGGAGAGCGTCATCGCCTCGGACAGCGCCAGGCTTTGCGCCTGCATCTGCGCGCGCTGGGCGGGCGGGATCTTGTCGTCCGCCTCGGGCACGATCATGCCCACGCTCTGCGCCAGGTCTTTCACGGCATCGACGAAGCCCATGCCGGAATATTCGATCAGGAAGCCGATCGCGGTGCCGTGCGCCTGGCAGCCGAAGCAGTGGTAGAACTGCTTCGTGGCGCTGACCGTGAAGCTGGGCGATTTTTCGTTGTGGAACGGGCACAGGCCCTGGAAATTGGCGCCGCCTTTTTTCAGCTGCACGTAGCGCCCGACCACGTCCACGATGTCGACGCGGTTCAGCAGGTCGGAAATGAAGGATTGTGGAATCACTGTGGCAACCGCGGTTCTTCCATATTGTTACAAATCAGCCTATAACGCCGTGTCTGGCCGGATATTGATCCAGCTCAACGGCGTCAGGGTTGGCAAACAGGTTGGCAAACCCCTGGGCTCAGGCGCCCGTCAGTGCCTTCTTGACGAGACCGGAGACCGCGGTCATGTCGGCACGGCCGGCCAGCTTCGGCTTCAGGATGGCCATGACCTTGCCCATGTCCTGCGGACCCGCGGCGCCGGATTCGGCCACGGCTGCCTTCACTTCGGCGGCGACTTCGTCGTCCGACAGGCCGGCAGGCATGTAGGCGGCCAGCACGGCCAGTTCGGCCTTTTCGATGTCGGCCAGGTCGGCACGGCCACCCGCTTCGAATTGCGTGATCGAATCCTTGCGCTGCTTGATCATCTTTTCGACGACGGCCAGCACCTGGGTATCGTTCAGCTCGATCTGTTCATCGACTTCCTTGCGCTTGATGTCGGCCAGGATCAGGCGGATCGTGGCCAGCTTGCCGGCTTCCTTGGCGCGCATCGCGGCTTTCATGTCATCGGTGATCTGGGCTTTCAGGCTCATGGGGTCCTCGGGCTAAAGTATTCGATAAAACGTTTCGGTAAAAACGAAAACCCGCTGCGGACAATGCCGGAGCGGGCGATCGCGACACGCAAACGGACCGGAGGCGAAAAGCGCCGTCGACGGGCCGATGCGAATCCGAGAATTAGTACAGCTTCTTCGGCAGTTGCTGGCTGCGGATGCGCTTGTAATGACGCTTCACGGCAGCGGCCAGCTTGCGCTTGCGCTCGGCGGTCGGCTTTTCGTAGAACTCGCGTGCGCGCAGTTCGGTCAGCAGACCGGTTTTTTCGATGGTGCGCTTGAAGCGGCGCATGGCAACTTCGAACGGCTCGTTTTCTTTAAGGCGGATAGTGGTCATGTAAAATTCAAACCGTTAGAGGGTTTTTAGGAAGACAGCGATGTTAGCACTATTTGTCCAGATGAACAAGAGGCTTCGTGCCTACCCGCTAATATCCGACGCTGTTACGCGAATACATCCGAACTCATCAGAACCCCGGCTGCTGCAACGTTGCCGGGTCACGAATGATATCAGACTGCCAGCCCGGCAGCCATTCCCGATGCCCAGGCCCACTGGAAGTTGTAGCCTCCCAGCCACCCCGTGACATCCACGGACTCGCCGATGAAATACAGGCCGGGCACCTTGTTGGCCATCATCGTTTGCTGCGACAGCTCCTTGGTATCGACGCCGCCGCGCGTGACCTCGGCCTTGCGGTAGCCTTCGGAACCGTTGGGCGTGATGGTCCACGCGTTGATGGCCTGGCCGAAGCGGCGCAACTGGGCATCCTGCAGGTCGGCCAGGCGCGCATCGGCGCTGAAGCCGTGCGCCTGCAGTAAGCCATCGGCCAGTCGCGACGGCAGCCACTGCGCCAGCACATTGCCTAGGTGCTTCTTGATCGTGCCCTTCCCTTCGATCAGCGTGGCCGCAACGTCCAGCTCGGGCAGCAGGTTGATCGTGATGGGCGTGCCCGGTTGCCAGAAGCTGGAAATCTGCAGGATGGCCGGGCCGGACAGGCCGCGGTGCGTGAACAGCAGGTCTTCGCGGAAACGCGCGCCGGTGGCCTTGCGGCCTTTCAGGGTGCCGGTCTCGACATCGACCTCCAGCGACACGCCGGCCAGCGGCACGAACGGCTGCCATTGCTGGGCATCGAACGTGAGCGGCACGAGTGCCGGGCGCGGCTCCACGATGGCCAGGTCGAATTGCCGGGCGATGCGGTAGCCGAAATCGGTGGCGCCGATCTTGGGGATCGACAAGCCGCCGGTGGCGATCACGACGGATGCCGTGTCGATGAGGCCGGCACTGGTCTGGACCAGGAAGCGTTCGCCTTCCGCTGCCACGCCCTGCACGGTGGCCGGCATGCGCCAGCGCACGTTGCCGGCGTTGCATTCGGCTTTCAGCATGTCGATGATCTGCTCGGCGGAATCGTCGCAGAACAGCTGGCCTTTATGCTTTTCGTGGTGCGCGATGCGGTATTTCCTGACCAGGGCAAGGAAATCCTGCGGCGTGTAGCGCGACAGCGCGCTCTTGGCGAAATGCGGGTTCTCCGACAGGAAATTCGCCGGCCCCGCGTTGATATTGGTGAAATTGCAGCGGCCGCCGCCGGAAATGCGGATCTTCTCGGCGAGCTTTTCCGCATGGTCGACCAGCACGACGCGCTTGCCCCGCTGCCCCGCCGCCGCCGCGCACATCATCCCGGCCGCGCCCGCGCCGATCACTACCACGTCAAACTGTTCCGCCATCACATCCGCCCGCAATCAAACCGGGCATTCTACGCGAATCGGTACTGCTCGGCTCGTGTCCACCGTGGGGTCAGCCCCATTTTCGGACACGGACTCAGCTTCAGTTAATGGTTGAGCTCGTGTCCAATTTCAGGGTTGACCCCAAGGTGGACACGGACCCAGCAGAAATCGATGGTAGAGCTCGTGTCCGTTTTCAGGGTTGACCCCAAGGTGGACGCGAACTCAGCCGTGGCGGGAACGCAACTCGCGGGCCACGTTGACGATATGGCCAATCTGCTGCGCGATGGGATCGGGCACGGGCAGGTCGCCGCGCAGCACGGATCGGATCCACGCGGCGGTGGCGGCAGCGCTCTTGTCCTCGGGCAGATCAGGCGCGACTTCGGCGATCATCTGCCGTTCGACCAGCACGGTGCGTTCGCCATCATGGAACCAGTCGATCTTCTGCGCCTTGGTGGCGTTGGCAACGGTCTCGCCTTCGGTGCCGCGCATCAGGAAGGCGTCGCCACGGGCGTGCGGCGCCGCGGTGGTGAAGTACTCGCCCAGCGTTTCCAGGTATTCCGGATGGGTATACGACACCAGCCGCAGGGCCGGGCCGGCAAATGGTTGCAGGATCTTGACGATCGTGTGCGTGGAATTGCGCACGCCGAGGATGCGCCGCAGTTCCAGCTGATGGGCCAGCTTTGGCGCCAGCGTATCGATCGTGATGAAGCCGACATGGCCGTCGGCCAGCGCGCGTTCCGCCGCTTCGGCCGTGGCGGCGGCAGTGATGCCCAGTTCGGCCAGCACCTCGGCGGTGGCGATGCGGCCCACGTCGTGCGGCACGCCGTGCACCAGCACCGGCACGCCTTCGCGGGCCAGCAGCAGCGCCAGCAGCGCTGTCAGGTTCGCCATCTTGCGGGCACCGTTATAGGTGGGAATCAGTACCGGGGCATACGGGCCGGTGGGTGCCCGCAGCGGCGTGAACGAGGCTTCGGCGGCATCGAGGAAGCCCGCCAGTTCGTCGACGGACTCGCCCTTGATGCGCATTGCCAGCAGGATGCCGCCCATTTCCAGGTCGGAGATGCGGCCATCCAGCATGGCGGCATACAGCATGGTGGCATCGGCGCGACTCATGCTGCGCGCGCCTTTGACACCACGGCCGATTTCCTTGATGAACGGGGCGGCAACGAAAGGCGGCAATGCGGGGGCCGAAGCGGGTGGCAAGGTGGAAGAAGATGTGTTTTCGATACTCATGGAAACAGCTTACCGCATTTCGGCTACACTAATCGACTACCCATAAGAAAACCTGAAGCCGCCAGAGCCTTGAAGAGATGAAGCCATGATTGCCCTCGACCTCGAAAACATCAACGTTACCTCGTTCGCGTCCATGCCCACCCCGGCCGAACTGCACGCGAAACTGCCCCTGACGGAAAAGGCCTCGGCCACCGTGACCAAAGGCCGCGAAGACCTGCGCAACATCCTCGATCGCAAGGACAAGCGCCTGTTCGTGGTGGTGGGCCCGTGCTCGATCCACGACCCGGTGGCCGGACTGGACTATGCGCGCCGCCTGAAGGCACTGCAGGAAGAGGTCAAGGACACGATGCTGCTGGTGATGCGCGTGTATTTCGAGAAGCCGCGCACGACCACCGGCTGGAAGGGCTACATCAACGATCCGTTCATGGACGATTCGTTCCGCGTGGACATCGGCATGGAAAAGGCGCGCCAGTTCCTGCTGGACGTGTGCGAGCTGGGCTTGCCGACCGCGACCGAAGCGCTCGATCCGATCTCGCCGCAATACCTGGGCGACCTGATCGCGTGGACCGCGATCGGCGCACGCACCACCGAATCGCAGACGCACCGCGAAATGTCGTCCGGCCTGTCGACGCCGGTCGGCTTCAAGAACGGCACCGACGGCGACATCGGCATCGCCATCAATGCGATCCTCTCGGCCGCCAACCCGCACGCGTTCCTGGGCATTAACGGCGAGGGCAACGTGTCCGTGGTGCGCACGCGCGGCAATGCCTATGGCCACGTGGTGCTGCGCGGCGGCGATGGCCGGCCGAACTACGATTCCGTGTCGGTGACCATCGCCGAACAGGCGCTGGCAAAGGCGAAGCTGCCGGCCAATATCGTGGTCGACTGCTCGCATGCGAACAGCTACAAGAAGCCGGAACTGCAGCCGCTGGTGATGACGGACGTGACGAACCAGATCGTGCACGGCAACCGGTCGCTGGTGGGCGTGATGATCGAGTCGAACATCTGCGCCGGCAACCAGAAGATCCCGGCCGACCTGTCCGAACTGGTCTATGGCTGCTCGGTCACCGATGCGTGCATCGACTGGGAGACCACGGTGCAGATGCTGAAGCAGGCGGATGCGGAACTGCGCCGCCGCCCGTAAGCCTCTCGCCGCTAGATGAACATGCCGGCGAGCGGTGCAACACCATAGGTGCCGGCCAGCGCCGCCTCGGCGCGGCTGGCCGGCGCGTTCAGCTCCAGCAGGTCCAGGTAGATCTTGCCGTCCTCCACCTTGACGTTGTAGCGCCGCGTGCAGCCTTGCTCGGGTGCCACCGCGCACCCCGTTTCCAGCGCAATATTCCATTGGTGCTGCGGGCATTCCACATGCTCTCCCAGCACCATGCCTTGCGACAGCGGGGCACCCTTGTGCGGGCAGCTGTCCAGCAGCGCATAGATGCGGTCGTCGGCCGTGCGGAACACCGCCACGCCGGGCAACTCCTGCCAGGCCAGGCCGCGTGGCACGTGGTGCGCGCCGCCCGGCGCAATATCCTTGACCCTGCAAACCATTTTCCAGTGTTCGGGCATCGCCTCTCCTTCCACGGCTCCGGGCCGCAACACCAGAGGATTAGCAAGAGCGATGCCACCGCCACGGCGGCAAAGCGCCCCTTTCCGGCACGCGGGCGCACTGCCGCGGTGCGGCCATGCCTCGCGCGGTGGCAGCACGGCGGCTTGATGTCCCCGTGCCTGGCACCGGGACACGAGCTCAGCCTTCCTGCCGCCTCGGCTGAAATGGCGGCGGCTTTCCATTACAATGGCGGATTGCCCTGCATTTCCAGCTCTCTTCGAGCTCCTTACCATGATCGTTCTCGGCGTTGAATCTTCCTGTGACGAAACCGGCCTGGCCCTGTATGACACCGGCCGGGGCCTGCTCTCGCACGCCTTGCACTCGCAGGTGGCGATGCACGAGGAATATGGCGGCGTGGTGCCGGAACTGGCGTCGCGCGACCATATCCGCCGGGCGATCCCCCTGTTGCAGCAAACGCTGGACGGGGCGGGCATCGCGGCCGCCGGGATCGATGCCATCGCCTATACCCAGGGCCCCGGGCTCGCGGGTGCGCTGCTGGTCGGTTCGTCGATCGCGTGCAGCCTGGGGCTTGCGCTGGATAAACCGGTGCTGGGCGTGCATCACCTGGAGGGCCACCTGCTGTCGCCCCTGCTGGCGTCGGACCCGCCCGAGTTCCCGTTCGTGGCGCTGCTCGTCTCGGGCGGCCACACGCAACTGATGCGCGTGGATGGCGTGGGCCAGTACGAACTGCTGGGAGAGACGCTGGACGATGCCGCCGGCGAAGCGTTCGACAAGTCGGCCAAGCTGCTGGGCCTGGGCTACCCGGGCGGGCCGGCGATCTCGCGGCTGGCCGAGTTCGGCGATCCCGCCGCGTACAAGCTGCCGCGGCCCATGCTGCACTCGAAGGATTTGAACTTCAGCTTTTCCGGCCTGAAGACGGCCGTGCTCACGGTGGTCAAGAAAAGCGGCGTGGCCAATGTTTGCGACCAGGACAAGGCCAACATTGCGCGCGGCTTCGTCGATGCGATCGTCGATGTGCTGGTGGCGAAATGCGTCGCGGCGCTCAAGCACACCGGCCTGAAGCGCCTCGTCATTGCCGGGGGCGTGGGCGCGAACAGCCAGCTGCGCGCCGCGCTGAACGCGGCGGCAGCGAAAGGCCCCGCGGCCAAGCGCTTCCGAGTGTATTACCCCGAACTGGAGTTCTGCACCGATAACGGCGCGATGATTGCCTTTGCCGGCGCGATGCGGCTATCGATCAATCCCGCGGCCGCCCGCCGCGACTATGCGTTCAATGTGCGCCCACGCTGGCCGCTGGACGAACTGAAAGTCATCTGAAGGCAAGCGGGCGCCGGACTCAGGCGCCCAGCAGCACCGCGGCCAGGCCCACCAGCGCCAGCAGGCCACCTGCGGCCACGGCACCGGTCTTGACATGTTTCTTGTGCAGATCCTGCATGCGGTCGGCGCGCAACATTGCCTTGGTGTTTTCGCGTTCGCGTGGCGCCGGCTTGGAGGTGGAAACCGATTCGTTCATGGTGCGCTCCTGATTGGATTTGTCTATACGAGACAATGTAGCAGCAATTGGCGTGCCATGGCCACGAATTTGCAACGGTCGTGGCTTGTATGACAATTGCCGAGCGAGCTGGGCAGTTCTACCGCACTGCTTGTCGATTCCCGTCAGGTTTCCTGCGGCAGTGCTTCGCCGCAGTTCTTGCAGAAGTAGGCGCCTTCTTCGTGACCGGTTGCATGGCAGCGCGTGCAGATCCGGCCCGTTGCCACCCGCACCCCGCGCTGGTGCGAAAGTTCCGAACTGATGATACCGGTCGGCACGGCCAGGATGCCCCAGCCGAGCAGCATCATGAACGAGGCGATGGCGCGGCCGATGTCGGTCCTGGGCACCAGGTCGCCGAAGCCCACCGTCGTCACGGTCGAAATGGCCCAGTAGACGGCCGTGGGAATGCTGGTAAAGCCATGCCTGGGGCCTTCGACCACGTACATCACCGTGCCCAGCAGGAATACGATCAGGAACACCACGGAAAGGAAGATGAGGATCTTGCGCCGGCTGGCCAGCAGCGCGTCGCCCAGCATGCCGTATTCCTGGATATACAGCGTGAGCTTGAGGATGCGGAAGATGCGCAGCAGCCGCAGTATCCGCACGTCCAGCAGCACGTGCGAACCGGGGAAGAACAGCGACACATAGCTGGGCACCACCGACATCAGGTCGATCACGCCGAAGAAGCTGCGGGCGTAGCGGTCAGGCCGCTTCACGCACAGCAGCCGGCCGATGTATTCGACCGTGAACAGCAGCGTGAACAGCCATTCGGCGGCGAGCAGCCACGGTCCATATTCCTCTGCGACCGGCGCGATCGATGTCAGCACGACCGTGGCCACCGACAGCAGGATCGCACCGATCAGTATCAGGTCGAAGACCTGACCCTTGCGGGTGTGCGACTCGAAGATGATTTCATACAGCTCTTCGCGCCAGCCGCCTTCGGGCTTGCCAAAGTGCTGGTGGGGATCGGTCGACTGCTCGGGTGGCGCCGGTGCCTTGGTCGGGCGAACGTTCATGGGTCGGTCAGTGTAACGCAGGGCCCAGCAGATCGGCGCGCGGGTAGCCCCAGCGCGGCACGTTGCCGCACGGCGCGCGGCCGGCCGCGGCCACGTCCAGCGTGGTGAAATTGCCGCGCGGCGTGGCCGAGAAGCGCAGGTCGCTGGCCACCTCGGCATCCACGGCCGGCATGCGGGCAAAGCGCAGCCAGGCGTTCACGTGGCAATCGTTCTTCGCCAGCGTGCGCAGCGTGGCCAGGCTGCCCTGCCATTCGGAAGCGAGGCGCACGCCGGCCACCGCGGTGGCGAGGGCCGCCGGATCGGCGAAGGCGGCCGGACATTGCGCCAGCACGCCGGGGGCCAGGTTCAGCAGGCCGCGCCGCAGCCGGTAGGTGCCCTGCCCCGCGTTTTCCTCGATGGCCACGAACGACCAGCACAGCGGCTGTGCGGGGAACGCCGTCATCGCCACGTCCAGCACGCGCGACGCCGGGTCGATCCCCTGCAGCGCCGCTTCGATGCGGGCGCGGCCCGCCGACGAGGCGCCGCCCTGCACGGCGATGAAGGCCACGCTCGCCAGCGCGGACAGCGCCAGGGCGCGCCGGCTCTGCATGCGCGTGATGCGCAGCGCCGCGATGACGCCGCCCAGGGCCAGCAGGCCGGCCAGCGAGACGATGTCCAGGTAGCCGCGCCATGTAACGAAGGCCAGGAACGCCGCCAGTGCACCCAGCGCCAGCCAGCGCAGGGGGCGCCGTGGAATCGCCAGCGCGAGCGGCACGCCGAACGCCACCCAGAATACGGGTTCGACGATGAACACCAGGTCGCCGTAGAACCAGCGCGGGTCGAACGGGGCGAGCGGGTGGATGCCGTACGAATTCAGGAAGTCCATCGACATGTGCAGCAGGAAGCCGAGCACGATGGCCAGCCCCAGGCCCAGCCGCGCATGGCCGCTGCCTTTCAGCAGGCGGCGCGCATTCGGCCACAGCAGCCACAGTGCGGCAAGCAGCAGCAGCGCCTGCGGCAATGCGTACAGCAGCGTATGCGTGTGGCCGCGGTGATGCAGCAGGTAGCCCAGCGGCGCCGGCAGCAGGTCGGTCAGCACCAGGTCCAGGTCGGGGAAATTGCTGGCCGCCGCGCAGGCGGTCAGCAGCAGCCGGTGGCGCGTGCGCTGGCGTGCTTCATCGGGCTCGGCCGGCAGCGAGCGCTGCACCAGTTCGCCGATGCCGAGGCCGACGAAGGTGTGGGTGACGTTGTCCACTCAGCGGCTGACCTCGACTCCATGCCAGAAGGCGATGCGGCCCTCGATGGCCTTGGCCGCATCCTTCGCGGCCGGATAGAACCATGCCGCGTTGCGGTTCAGTTGCCCGTCCACCTCCACGTCGTAATAGCTGGCCACGCCTTTCCATGGGCACAGCGTGGTATGGCTGCTGTCCTTCAGGAATTCGCGCTTGACGCGCTCGGGCGGGAAATACACATTCTGCTCGACGATTTCCACCTCGTCGGCGGTTGCCTCGGCGATGACGGCGCCGTTCCAGATGGCTTTGGGCATGGCTGTTCTCCTGGTAGCTGACTACCGATGATACGGCGGTTGACGTGCAGCCGCTTCCCCCATTGCGGACGGGGAGCCGCCACCGTTTGGTGCCGCGCAGTGTAGCGCAAAAGCCGGTGGATACTGCAATACCGGCAAGCACACCGGCAGACGCGCTACTTGCCTTCCAGGATCTGCCGCAGCGCGCCCTCGAACACCTCGGGCGGCTGGCCGCCGGAAATCAGGTGGCGCTGGTTGATGACGATGGCCGGCACCGAACGCACGCCGGCCTGCTGCCAGTATTGTTCGAGCATGCGCACTTCGTCGGCGAACCGGTCCGACTCCAGCACCTGCCGGGCGGCCTCGCGGTCCAGTCCCACCCGCTCGGCCGCACGCAGCAGCACGTCGTGCGAGCTCGGGTCTTCGCCGTTCGTGAAATAGGCGTCGAACAGCGCATGCTTCAGTTCCTTCTGGCGGCCCGCCTCCTCGGCCCAGTGCAGCAGGCGGTGGGCATCGAACGTGTTGTAGATGCGGCTGCGCTTGTCCATCGCGAACGTGAAGCCGACCGCCGCGCCGCGCTGGCGGATCATGTCGCGCGACTGCTCCTGCTGTTCCGGCGTACTGCCGTATTTTTCGGCGATGTGTTCGGTGATGTCCTGCCCTTCCTGCCCCATGTTCGGGTTCAGCTCGAAGGGCTGCACGTGGAACTCGACGGCGGCTTCGGGAATGCGGGCAAGCGCCGTTTCCAGCGATTTCAGCCCGATGGCGCACCAGGGGCAGGACACGTCGGAGACGAAATCGATGCGCAGTGGCGTAACCGGGGGTGTAACTGCGGTAGCCGGGGGTGCGGCGGAGGGAGTGGACATGGCAGCCTTTCGCTTGCGGGCCGCCGGCGGCGGCCGATCGCCGCATGATGAGGGCCGCTGCCGGGATTGCAAGTTACTTTTTCTTTGCGCCGGCGGTGGCACCCTTGCTCTTGCTGCCGATCCGGCTTTCCTTGCCGGCCATCAGGTTGCCGATATTTTTTGCATGGCGCCACACCAGCAGGCCGCACATCACCAGCACGGCGAACAGCTGCGGCTCCACGCCGAACAGCAGGCCATAGTAGAACGGTGCGAAGACCGAGGCGATCAGCGCGGCCAGCGACGAATAGCGGAACGCATACGCCACGATTGCCCAGGTGGCCAGCGTGGCCAGGCCGAGCCAGATATTCAGCGCCAGCAGCACGCCGGCGGCCGTTGCCACGCCCTTGCCGCCTTCGAAGCGGAAGAATACCGGCCACAGGTGGCCGATGAACACGGCCAGCGCCACGATGGCGATGGTGCCGTCGCCGATACCGAGCTGGGCGGCAAAACGGATCGTCAGCCAGACCGCCAGCCAGCCCTTGAAGGCATCGCCGACCAGCGTCCAGATCGCGGCGCCCTTGTTTCCGCTACGTAGCACGTTGGTGGCGCCGGGGTTGCCGGAACCGTAGGTGCGCGGGTCGGACAGGCCGTAGACCTTGCTCACGACGACAGCAAATGAGATCGAACCGATCAGGTAGGCGGCAATTGCCAGCAGGATGGTAGTCATTTCCCCAAGAAATCCTATGGTTTGATATTGTGAGTGGCGCAGCGCGGCAGCGGGCGGTGACTATACCGAAACCGGGCTCAGTCGGCCAGTGCGCAAGCGACCGGCCTGGCATCCAGCACCTCGGTCAGCACGCGCGGCGCGATCCCGACCAGGAAGCCGCGCCGGCCTCCATTGATATAAATCGTTTCCAGACCCAGGATCGACTCTTCCACGTACACCGGCATCGCCTTTTTCGTACCGAACGGCGACGTGCCGCCCACCATGTAGCCGGAATGGCGCTGGGCCACCTCGGGCTTGCACGGCTCGACCGACTTGCAGCCGATATTGCGAGCCAAATTTTTCGTGGAGACCTTGCGATCTCCGTGCATCAGCACAATCAATGGTTTGGCGGCTTCGTCCTGCATCACCAGCGTCTTGACCACGTGGTGCTCGTCGACACCGAGTTCGCGCGCCGAGACGGAAGTGCCGCCATGTTCTTCGTACCCGTACGGATGTTCGCTGAACGGCACCTTGCGCTGCTTGAGCAGCGCGGTTGCCGGGGTCTCTGATATATGCTCTTTCTTGGCCATGCCGTGTTACGATCGTTGTGAAAAGGAGTTTCTCATTATGCAGGAAGAAATTCGCTTTGCCACCTTCAACGTCTGCAACCTCGCCCCGCCCGGCGCGAAATTGTACGACAACCTCGAGCCCCTCACTCTCGAGGGGTATGAGGCCAAGGCGAACTGGATCGCGCAACAGCTCGATCAGCTGGATGCCGATGTGATCGGTTTCCAGGAAATCTTTTCGCAGGCGGCATTGCGCGACGTGCTCTCCCGCACGCGCCGCTATCGCGAAGCGCTGCATGCCGGTTTCGATCCCGACCCGAACGCGCAGCGGCTGACGCCGAACGTGGCCATCGTATCGCGCCTGCCGTTCGCCGCCCCGCCCAGCGTGCATGCCAGTTTCCCTGCAGATGTGCCCTGCGACTCCGGCAGTCCGGAATCGGACCGCTTCGCCCGCGCGCCGCTGCATGTGCAGGTCGTGCTGCCCGGCGAGCGCGTCGTGGACGTGGTGGTGGTGCACCTCAAATCGCGCCGCCCGGACTACCGCGGCGGCGACAGCGGCGACGACCCGCTGCATTACGCGATGGCCAGCCTGCGCTCGCTGGTGTGGCGCGGCACGGAGGCCGTGGCGCTGCGCGTGCTGCTGTCGAAGATGATGCGCGAAGGGCGCCGGCCCTGCGTGGTGCTCGGCGACTTCAACGATACCGCCGATGCGGTCACCACGACGATCGTGCTGGGAACGGGAGGCACGCGCAGCGTGGCGGGAACGGGAGGCATCGGCCAAATTGCGGGCAGGTCAAGCATCGGCGCCCCGGCGGATGATGGCAGCGCCCGCACCATGGCAGGCGACGGGAGCAGCCGCAGCACCGATGGCCAGGGCGGCCATGGCGTCCAGGCCGCGGAGCGCCGCGGCCGGCTGTACGACAGCAACCAGATCCAGCTGCGCCAGGATCACCTGCGCCACGTGGGCTACACCAGCATCCATGAGGGGCATTATTCGACGATCGACCACGTGCTCGTGTCGGAGGAATTCAACCGGCATTCGCCGCGCGCGATCGGCGAGGTGATCGATGTCAGCTATTTCAACGATCACTTGCGGCTGGAACGGCCCGAAGCGTCGGATCACGGCCAGGTGCTGGTGCGCATGCGCCTGTTCTGAACGTTACGCGAGAGTGTTATTGCAGTAAGCCATCCAGACCGCCATCCCGCACTGCCGCTTCCGCCTGCCGCCCCTGGTACAGATCGCAGCCTTCGCCGCGCAGGAATGCCAGCTGGCCGGGCGTTTCCACGCCTTCCGCGATCACCGTCATCCGCATGCTGCGTGCCATCGCGATGATGGTGCGGATCACGGTTTCATCCGCGCCGCCCAGCATGAAGGCCTGGGCGATCTTCAGCTTGTCGATCGGATAATCCTTCAGTTGCCCCAGGCGGGACCAGCCCGTGCCGAAGTCGTCCAGTGACAGCCGCACACCGAGGGTGCGCAGGCTTTCCAGCGTGGCCGCGGTGGCGGTGCCGCCTTTCATGATGATCGCTTCGGTCAGTTCCAGTTCGAGCCAGCGCGGTTCGAGCCCCGCCTCATCCAGGGCGGCGCGCACATTGTCGACCAGGTCGCGCTGCACGAATTGCGCCAATGACAGGTTGACGGCCACCTGCATCGGATGCCCGCCATCATGCCAGCGGCGGGCCTGGCGGCACGCTTCGCGCAGCACCCAGTCGCCGATCGGGACCATCAGGCCCGCCTCTTCCGCCACGCCGATGAAGTGTTCCGGCAACAGCAGGCCCAGTTCGGGGTGGCGCCACCGGATCAATGCTTCCGCCGCGACCAGGGCGCCGGTGGCGATGTCCAGTTCCGGTTCGAATGCCAGCTCGAATTGCCCTTCGGCCAGCGCGCGGCGCAGGCCCTGCTCGACCGATGCGCGTTCCACGATGCGCTCGTTCATCTCGGCGCTGAAGAACTGGAAATTGTTGCGGCCGCCCTGCTTGGCGTGGTACATCGCGATATCGGTGTTCTTGACCAGCGTGTCGATATCGTCGCCGTCGCTGGGAAAGATGGAGACGCCGATCGACGTGGACACGTGCAGTTCGTGTTCGCCGATCGCATACGGCTGGCAGATCGCCTGCCGGATCGCGCCCGCCACGTGTGCCGCATGGTCGATGCCGCCGATGTCGGCCAGGATGATGACGAATTCGTCGCCCCCCTGGCGGCTGACGGTATCGACCTTGCGCACGCACTTGAGGAGCCGCGCCGCCACTTCCTTCAACAGCTGGTCGCCGACCTGGTGCCCCAGCGTGTCGTTGACCTGCTTGAAACGGTCGAGGTCGAGGAACAGGATCGCCAGCATGCTGCCCTTGCGGCGCGCGGTGGACAGGGCCAGCGACAGGCGGTCCAGCAGCAGCACGCGGTTCGGCAGGTCGGTCAGGAAATCATGCTCGGCAAGGTGGCGCGTGTGCTCTTCCGAGCGCTTGCGTTCGGTGATGTCGGAGACGATCGCCATGTAGTTGCTGATCTGGTCGTGGCTGTCGCGGATCGCCGTCAGCGCCAGCCAGGCAGGGAACAGCTCGCCCCGCTTGCGGCGCGACCAGATTTCGCCCTGCCAGTGATCGGTGGCGTCGATCTGGTCCCACACTTGCCGGAAAAAGGTTTCATCCTCGATGCCCGAACGGTAGACCGACAGCGGCTTGCCCAGCATGTCGTCACTGCTGTAGCCGGTGATTTCCGAGTAGGCGCGATTGATCGAGATGACGTGGCGGTCGTGGTCCGTCAGCAGGATCGCATCGCGGCTGTTCTCGAACACCTGGGCCGCCAGGTACAGCATGCGCTCGGCGCTCTTGCGCGCCGAAATATCGCGCACCAGCACGTAGAACAGGTGTTCGTGGTTCAACGTGACGGAAGTCATCAGCACCTCGGCCCAGAACAGGTTGCCGCCGCAATCGAGGTAACGCCAGTCGTAGCGGCAATTGCCGTGCTGGTGCGCCTCTCCCTCGAGGCGGTGCGCGGCCGACGCCGACAGCGCACCGCCGGGTTGCTGCAATGGCGAGAAATCGGCCAGCCGGCGGCCGACGAAGCTCGCCGGATCGGGGCACTTGAACAGCTGCAGCGCGGCAGGGTTTGCTTCTTCGATCAGGCCGTTGCGCACCAACAGGATCGCATCGCCCGACTTGCGGAACAGCTGGCGGAAATTGGCACCGGCGGCAGCCAGCGCATCTTCATCCACCTTGCGGGACGTGACGTCGACGTCCATGCAGAACACCTGTGTCAGCGCGCCTTCGTGGTACACGGGCACCAGCGTGGAATACAGCCACAGCTCGCGGCCGCCGGCCGCGCGAACGTGCCAGTCGCCAATGGGGGAATGATGACCGGTGCGCCAGGCCTCTTCCACCAGCGCATCATGTTCCGCTTCGCGATCGCCCCGTGAGAACAGGGCTTTCAGCGGCTGGCCGAGTACTTCATCCAGCGCAAGGCCGGACAGGTCGGCACATGCCTGGTTGCAGAAGCGGATCCTGCCTTCGCGATCGATGCTGCAGACGGCCACCAGCGGCGTGAGTTCGAGCGCGGCAACGAGGCGCGCGATCAGGTCGAGCGCGGCCAGTGCGGTATTCGGCGCAAGATTCGGCGCAGGATTCGATGCAGGATTCGGCGCAGGATTCGACGCAGGATTCGACGCAGGATTTGGAAGCGAGCCCTGCGTGAATTCGGGTGTGGAATGGGGGAGATGATCGTGCGGAGTCATCGTACCATTCTTGCCGCCCTGCTCAGCAGTCGCTTGCGCTGGCTCAAGAATGGCTGCGTGAACAGCACATTTGTTGCTTAATTGAAACTCGGAAGATGGATCCGCTTCCGGCAAGACCATGCCGGAGCAGCGGCAATATCCGTTTCAGCGCGGCGCCGAACCGCCGCGGTTCATTCCTGCCGGGCCGCTGTCGCATCCTCCTCTGCGGCCTCGTCCCCGGTATCGGCCTCCTGCTCGCCGGCCGGCAGGCTTTTCGCCTCGACCTTGCGCCGGGCTTTTTCTTCGGCCTTGCGCTTCTTTTCCAACTCGCGTTGGCGCTTTTCGTATTGAAAATTCGTTTTTGCCATGACTACCTCCATTACCCACATTATGCGACAACATCAGCATCGCAGATTTCTCATCCCCGCGGATGATGTAACGCATGCAGCTGTTTCAACCGTTCGCGCGCCACATGCGTATAGATCTGCGTGGTCGAGATATCGGCATGCCCCAGCAGCAGTTGCACCACGCGCAAGTCGGCGCCATGGTTCAGCAGGTGCGTGGCGAACGCGTGGCGCAGCGTATGCGGCGACAATGGCGCGGTAATGTCCGCCTTGCGTGCGCATTTCTTGACCACCACCCAGAACATTTGCCGCGTCATCGGCCCGCCGCGGGCGGTCACGAACAGGGCGTCATCCTGCTGGCCGTTCAGGATGGTTCCGCGTGCTTCGCGCAGGTAGCGTTCGATCCAGTGTCGCGCCGCCTCGCCGAACGGCACGAGCCGCATCTTCGATCCCTTGCCGGTGACCCGCACCACGCCCTCGTTCAAGCCCAGTTCGGTGATCTTGAGCGCCACCAGTTCCGAGACCCGCAGCCCGCTCGCGTACATCAGCTCCAGCATCGTGCGGTCGCGGATGCCCAGCGGTTCGCGCACGTCCGGCGCGGCGAGCAGCGCTTCCACGTGGCTTTCGGACAAGGTGTGGACGAACCGCGCCGGCTGCTTTGCCGATGCCAGTTTCAGGCAGGGGTCCTCGGCAATGCGCTGCCGGCGCAACGCCTGCTGGTAGAAGCGCTTGAACACGGACAGGCGGCGGTTGGACGAGCTGGCCTTGGTATCGTCATGCCGGGCCGCGAAGTACCCGGCAATGTCGCCGGCATGCGCGGCCAGCAGTCCGGTACCGGGGCGCGCCTCCGCCAGCCAGGCCGAGAACAGCTTCAAGTCGCGCCGGTAGGCAGCCAGCGTGTTTTTCGACAGGCCGTCCTCGAGCCACAGCGTGTCGCAGAACTCGTCGATCAGAGCAGGGTCGTTTGCTGCCATGCGTATTCGCGATGCCCTTCGTGTGCCAGCAGCCAGCGCTTGACGTCCAGCGTGAAGCCGTTGCGATCGTCGCTGCCGGCAAAGCCGCCCAGGCCCTGCGCACCCGTCACGCGGTGGCAGGGGATCACCAGCGGAAAATAATTGGCGCCGCACGCCTGGCCCACGGCGCGGGGCATCGAGCCGACGAATCGGGCGATCTCGCCATACGTGCGCACCTCGCCGCGCGGAATCGCCCGGATCGCTTCCCACACCTTGCGCTGGAATGCGCTGCCCACCTGCGCCAGCGGCAGGTCGAAAGTGAAATCGGGATCGATGCAATAGCGCTCCACCTGGTGCGCGGCACGCTCGGCAGTCGCATCGGTGGGTGCCTTCGGTGCCAGGCTGGCTGGCAGGTAGACCAGCTCGCTGACGACAGCGCCGCCGGTGCGGATGCCGAGTGCGCCGAAAGGCGTGGAAACGATCGCTGCGAACAGCTCGCCAGCTTGTTGTATTTGCGTCACAATTAACTCCAGACTACTGTGGCAAACATGCTACACGAACGGCGCCTCCGGAGCCAGATGCCGTGTTGGCCGCAGCCTTTCAAAGAACGCGGCGACACTTTTCGCCGATCGTGGCAGTTCCTGCAAGGCGGCACGCACGGACGAAAAAAAACGCACCTGTACGGGTGCGTTTTAAGTAGTGCTTTGGCGCGATTCCGGTTGTTTGGTCCCGCCGCGGCTGGCTTTTGGCCGCCTTCAGCAGTGATGCCAACAACATACTGTGAACCGCGTGTCTCCTCGATTTATCGCCGTCTCCGGCATGCCGTTTTTATTACCACTCCCCACTAACTCGCGTATCCGTTGCTACCTTGGTGCATATCGTTATGTGTTGCACCAAACAGGAGCGATCATAACTGATCCAAACGCGCATTTCTCCTGTTTTTTTGTAGCAAGAAAATATTTGGCTTGAACATAAATTAACTATGGCAATGTTTCCGGAAGTTTGGTAGTGACGCGCAATGCGGCATCACACCTGGCCATAGATTAGCCTCGGCAGCCACAGCGAAATTTCCGGCACGAATGTCACCAGCATCAGGAAAGCCAGCATGGTGAGCAGCCAGGGCATCACGGCCACCGTCAGCTCCGAGATGCCCATCTTCGTGATGCCGGAGGCCACGTACAGGTTCAATCCCACCGGCGGGTGGCACATCCCCACTTCCATGTTGACGACGATGAGGATGCCGAAATGGATGGGATTGATGCCCAGCGCGACCGCGACGGGGAACAGGATCGGTGCCATGATCAGCACGATCGACGACGGCTCCATGAAGTTACCTGCCGCCAGCAGCAGCAGGTTGACCACCAGTAGGAAAGCCACCGGCCCCAGCCCTTGCGCCGTCAACCATGCCGCCATTTCCTGCGGAATGTTTTCGCTCGTCATGAGGAACGAGAAGAGCACGGCGTTCGTGATGATGTACAGCAGCATGGCCGACATCGACGCCGAATCGAGCAGTACCTTGCCCACCTGGCGCAGTTTCAGGTCCTTGTAGACGAACACGGCGATGACGAATGCGTACACGGCCGCCATCGCCGCCGCCTCGGTGGGCGTGAACAAGCCCGTATAGATGCCGCCCATCACGATCAGGATCAGCAGCAGGCCCCAGGCGCTCTTGCGGAACGCCGCCAGCCGCTCGCCCCACGTGGCTTTGCGCATGCGCGGGTAGCCGCGCTTTTTCGCCAGTACCCACGTCGTCAGCCCCAGCAGGAATGCCAGCATGATGCCCGGCACGACGCCGGCCATGAACAGCGCGCCCACCGACGTGTTCGTCGTGACCGAATACATCACCATCACGATCGATGGCGGAATCAGGATGCCCAGCGCGCCCGATGTGGTGATCACGCCGGCGCCGAAGCGCTTTGGAAAGCCCTGCTTCACCATCGCCGGCAGGATGATCGAACCGATCGCCACCACGGTGGCCGGGCTGGACCCGGAGACGGCCGCGAACAGCGCGCACGCCAGCACGCCGGCCAGCGCCAGCCCGCCGTGCCAGTGGCCGACCATCGACGTGGCGAAGTTGATCATGCGCCGCGCCACGCCGCCATGCGTGAGGAAATTACCGGCCAGGATGAAGAACGGGATCGCCATGATCTCGAACTTCTCGATCCCGGTGAACAGTTTCAGCGCCACCGCCTCGATCGGCACTTCCGTCATCGTGAACAGGAACGTCAGCACCGTCAGGCCCAGCGAGATCGAGATGGGCATGCCGGTCAGCATCAGTACCAGCAGCAGCGTAAAGATGATCAGCCCGTTCATGCCTTGGCTCCCAATTCGTCGTCCAGCCCTTCGACGTGGGCATGGTCGTGTTTCGGCAGCTCGCCGGTGCGCAGGAATGTCACCATCACCTGCAGGAAGCGGAAACACATCAGCCAGGAACCGGCCGGCACGGCCAGGTAAACGAGCCACATCGGCACCTCGAGATCGGGCGATGTCTGGTCGGTATGGCCGATATCCCACACGAACGAGGCGCCCAGCGTGCCGACGACCCCGGTGAACAGCGCGCCGGCCAGCAGGCCGAACACGACGAACTTGTTGCGCCATGGCGTCGACAGGCGGTTGATGACCACGTCGACGCCCACATGGATGCCGGTGCGCACGCCGTACGCGGCGCCGAACTTGGCCATCCACACGAACATGTAGATGCACAGTTCCTGCGCCCAGCTGGTGTTGATCTGGATGAGTTCGTCCTGCAGCCAGGGAATCGGCAGACCGGACAGGTAGCGGTGCACGACCGCCACGAAGATGATGAAGGTGGCCGCGCCCATCAGGGACGCGATGAGCCACTCTTCCAGGTGGTCCAGGAATTTCATGGGTGACTTTCACGGGAGCCGGCCGGGCGGCCGGTACGTCAGGAACAACGGGGCGGCAGGACGCCGCCCCACGGCGAATTACTTCGCGCTTTCCTTCGCGATCGCGTTGACGAGATCGGCGCCGATACGGCTTTGCATCTGCTTGTGCACGGGCAGCAGCGCGTTTTTCCACGCAGCCTGCTGCTGCGCGGTAAGGGTGACGAACTGGGTGCGGCCGGATTTTTTCATGGCATCGAGGGCCATGTCGTTGTCGCGCTGGGCGATGGCCTTTTCATACGTGGTGGCTTCGCGCATGGCCCCTTCGAGCGCGGTGCGGATATCGGCCGGCAAGCCATCCCAGAACTTCTTGTTGACGATGACCGCATAGCCCAGGTAGCCGTGGTTCGACACGGTGGCGTACTTCTGTACCTCGTGCATTTTCTGCGTGTACATGTTCGACGGCGGATTCTCGGTGCCATCCACCACGCCCGTCTGCAGCGCCTGGTAAACCTCGGAGAACGCCAGCACCTGCGGGTTGGCGCCCAGCGCGCGCATTTGCGCATCGAGCACTTTCGAGGACTGGATGCGCATCTTCAGGCCACGGAAATCGGTGGGCTGGGTCAGCGGCTTGTTGGCCGACATGATCTTGAAGCCGTTGTCCCAGTAAGCCAGGCCGGTGATGCCCTTGGTTTCCAGTTTCTTCAGCAGGCTCTTGCCGATCGGCCCTTCGGTCACGTTGTACAGTGACTGCTTGGTGGGGAATGCATAGGGCAGGTCAAAGACCTCGAACTCCTTCACGCCCAGCGGTCCGAACTTGGCCAGCGACGGCGCCAGCATCTGCACGGCGCCCAGTTGCAGGGCTTCGAGCTCTTCCTTGTCCTTGTACAGCTGGCTGTTCGGATAGACCTCCACCTTCACGCGGCCATTGGTGGCGCGCTCGGCCAACTGCTTGAAGCGGGCTGCGGCCTGCCCTTTGGGCGTGTCGGTGGCCACTACATGGCTGAATTTGATGACGATCGGTGCCTGGGCAAAGGCGTTGGTGGTGATGCAGGCGGTCGCGGCCAGCGCGACCAGGATAGTCTTGAGCTTCATGCGTGTCCCCAAATTTAGAAGTTGCAATTATTATTCCTGCTCTTCCATTTTGTATAGCGTTTCTACCAGGGGCAACTGTGGAAAACCACAATATCCCGCCGGAGCAAATTGGATACCCTCGGACAATGACCTCCCTTCGTTCCATGGCGGCGCGCCTGCCGTTTCCCAGCTCCGCGCGCTGGCTGCTGCCTGTTGTGCTAGTTCTGCTGTTCCTGGCCATTCTAATCTGGTTGCCGTGGCAGGCGCGCCAGATGGAAAGCAACGAGCGCCAGGAGCAGCTGATCGCCGACACGCTGTGGGTCGAGCAGACGATCCGCTTCCAGCTCGGCCGCCATGAAGAAGATCTGAAAAGCGTGGCCAACGAAATCCTGGCCGGCGCGTCGGTGAAGCGCCTGCACGAGCGCATGGCCAGCGAGCTGAAGACGGGCCTGGAACTGAAGCGCGTCATGTGGATCACGCCCGAGGGCGACGTGGCGGCCTCGAGCGACGAGGCGCCACCGCCGGTGGCCACGCTGTCGGCGCCGTCGCGGGACGCGGCCGAGCGCGCGCGGCTCAGCCGCAATGGCGTCTATGCCGAGCCGGCGCCCCAGCCGGCCTACCCGGCCGGCACCCCGGGTGCGATGATGATGGATTACCACTACCCCCTGTACCGCGGCGCCACTTACCTGGGCACGCTGGTCGCCACGTACCAGTTGTCTTCGATCCTGGAAGAAATGGTGCCATGGTGGTTCGCGCAGGATAACCAGGTCACGCTGCTGGACCGCGACGACCGCATCCTCGCCCGCCGCGCGGCGGCCGGGCCGGGCCACGGCGTGTACACGCACAAGCGCGCGCTCGACCTGCCCGGCGCCGTCGTCACGCTGATGACGGACAGCGTGAAGACGGCGCCGAAGCTGCTGCCGAACCTGCTGGTGGGCTCGGTGATCGTGCTGTCGCTGGCGCTGCTGTGGAGCCTGCTGGCACTGTGGGGCCATATCTCGCGGCGCCTCGAAGCGGAAGAGGCGCTGCGCCAGCAGATGGCGTTCCGCACCGCCATGGAAAACTCGCTGGTCACGGGCCTGCGCGCGCGCGACCTGGAAGGCCGCATCACCTACGTGAACCCGGCGTTTTGCCAGATGGTGGGCTACAGCGAGGAGGAACTGGTAGGCCGCTCGCCGCCCATGCCCTACTGGGCGCCCGAAGTGATGGCCGAATACCAGCACCGGTTGCAGAACGTGCTGCAGGGAACGGTGACCCCGGAATTCGAGACGATTTTCCAGCGGCCGGACGGCACCCGCATCCCCGTGCTGATCTTCGAGGCGCCGCTGGTGGACAACGACGGCCGGCATACGGGCTGGATGGGGTCCATCCTCGACATCAGCGACCGCAAGCGCATCGAGGAACTGAACCGCGAACACCAGGAAAAGCTGCAGGTCTCGAGCCGCCTGGCCACGATGGGCGAGATCGCCTCGATGCTGGCGCACGAACTGAACCAGCCCCTGGCCGCGATTTCCAGCTACACCACCGGCGCGCTGAACCTGCTGGCGCGGCCGAACGTCGATCCCGCCATGCTGAAGCCGGCGCTGGAACAGGCCGGCACCCAGGCGCGCCGCGCCGGGCAGATCATCCGCAGCGTGCATGAGTTCGTGCGCAAGCGCGAACCCGCGCGGCACGACGAGGATGTTGCGACGATGATCGACAGCATCCGCGCGCTGATCGACATGCAGGCCCGCCCGCACCAGGCATCCCTGCAGATCGACCTGCCGGACGACTTGCCCCGGGTGCGGGCCGACCGGATCATGATCGAGCAGGTGCTGCTGAACCTGGCGCGCAACGGCATCGAGGCCATGGCCGCCGTGCCGCTGGCGCGCCGCGTGCTGCGCATCGAGGCAACGCACGACGCGGTGGCGGGCCAGGTGGCCGTCAACGTGATCGACAATGGCCATGGCATTCCGCAGGACGTGGCCGAACGTCTGTTCTCGCCCTTCTTCTCCACGAAAGCGCAGGGCATGGGCATGGGCCTGAACATCTGCCGCACGGCGATCGAATTCCACGGCGGCACGCTGACGCACCGGGACAACCCGCAAGGCGGTACCATATTCACGTTCACGCTGCCGGCGTCGCAAGTATTTACGGAGAAATAACAAGATGTTGCATATCGTCGATGATGAAGAAGTGGTCCGTGACTCGCTGTCGTGGCTGGCCTCCTCGCGCGCCATTCCCGCCACCACCTACGATTGCGGCGCCAAGTTCCTGGCCTACGTGGAATCGGGCCAGTTCGACCCGGCCGGCGACTGCGTGCTGCTCGACGTGCGAATGCCGGACATGAATGGCGTGGCCGTGTTCGACCAGTTGCATGCGCGCGGCCTGGCGCAACGCCTCCCGGTGATTTTCCTGACCGGCCATGGCGACGTGCCGATGGCCGTCGATACCTTGAAGCGCGGTGCCTTTGATTTCTTTGAAAAACCGTTCAACGACAACGAGCTGATGGACAGGGTGCAGGAAGGCCTGGAACGCTCGCAGCAGGCCAGCGCCCATGCGGCCGTGCATGCGCGCCTGGCCACGCTGTCCTCGCGCGAACGCGAGGTGCTGGACCTGATCCTGGCGGGCAAGATGAACAAGGTCGTGGCGGACGAACTGGGCATCAGCATGCGCACGGTCGAGGTGCACCGCGCGCACATCTTCGACAAGATGCAGGTCAAGACCGCCGTCGAGCTGGCCGGCCTGCTGAAATAAGATCACGCAACACGATGGCATTGTCCGCCACCTTCGCGATCAGCATGACGCTGCGGCGCGAGCTGGTGCCCGACTTCGACCGCTATCCGTTCGCGCTGCCCGCGGTCAGGCACCTCGACACGCTGACGTTCCACCCGGCAGTGACATTCATCGTTGGCGAGAATGGCAGCGGCAAGTCGACCTTGCTGGAAGCCATCGCGGTGGCGCTGGGGTACAACGCGGAAGGCGGCGGGCGCAATTTCAACTTCGGCACACGCGCCTCGCATTCGCCCCTGCATGAATACCTTCTCGTCACCCGGGGTTACCGGCGCCCCCGCGACGGCTATTTCCTGCGCGCCGAAAGTTTCTTCAACGTGGCATCCGAACTGGAGCGGCTGGGCCCGGGCGCTTTCACCTCCTATGGCGGGCGCTCCCTGCACGAGCAGTCGCACGGCGAAGCGTTCATGGCCCTGCTGACGCACCGCTTCGGCGGCCAGGGGCTGTATGTGCTGGACGAGCCGGAAGCGGCACTGTCGCCGCAGCGCCAGCTGGCCGCCCTGCAGCAGATCCATCGCCTCGTGAAGGCAGGGTCGCAATTCATCATCGCCACCCACTCGCCCATCCTGATGGCCTACCCGGACGCACGCATCCTTGCATGCCTGCCGGACGGATTGCGCCGCACCGATTACGAAGACACCGAGCATTACCAGGTCACGCTCGACTTCCTGCGCAATCCGCGCCGGACGCTCGACACATTGCTGGACGAATAACCACACCCGCCAACACATGCAGTGTTTTCCTTGCAATACATAAGCGCTTATGTAAATATGGGCGCATGAAACAAGGACTCGGCACCCAGTTGCGACACCTGATCGAATTGCTCGATGGCGCGGTAGCGGCCTCCTACGAGGAAGCCGGCATCGATTATCGTCCGCGCTACACGCCGGTGATGCGGGCACTCGCGGCAGGCGCGCCGCGCACCGTCGGCCAGATCGCGGAGGCGGCCGGCATCACGCAGCCCGCCGCCACGCAGACAGTGGCCTTGATGTTGAAGGAAGACCTGGTGAGCACGATGGCGTCGCCGGCCGATGCGCGGCAAAAGCTGGTAAGCCTGTCGCGCCGCGGGCAGGCGCTGCTGCCGCAACTCCAGCAATGCTGGGCCGCCACGAGCGCCGCCGCGGCCAGCCTGGATGCCGACCTGCCTTACCCGTTATCGGAAACGCTGGCGCAGGCGATCGCCGCGCTGGAGCAGCACCCATTCGGCGCGCGCATCCGTGCGGCGCGCAACCGGCTTTCCACAGCCCCCCAGGACAACCAACAGGAGAAATCATGAGTACCGCCTCGTTTTCGGCTTCATCCCGCCCATCGCTGGGCAAGCGCCTGCTCGCCAACGGATTCGTGCGGGCCGTGCTGGGCATCCTGGCGGTGCTGGTGCCGATGAGCGTGGCGCTGGCGCTGAGTGAAATCGTCCCGAAACCGTGGCGCACCGCCTGGCCGTTCCTGCTGGCCGCCGCGGCCATCGTCGCCGGCTACCGCTTGTACGTGCGCAAGATCGAAAAGCGCGACGTGGCGGAACTGACGCTGGCCGGGGCGGGTGGCGAACTGGGCGCCGGGATCGGGCTCGGCGCCGCGCTGATGGTGGCCTGCAGCGTGCTGCTGCTGGCCGGCGGCGCGTACACGTACACCGGCACCACGCATTGGAGTGCATTGCTGGTGCCCCTGCCGGAGCAGGTGTTCGTCGCATTCATGGAGGAGCTCCTGTTCCGCGCGGTGCTGTACCGGCTGCTGGAGCGCGCATGGGGCACATCCACGGCGCTGGCCGTCTCCGGCGTGCTGTTCGCCGCCGGCCACCTGCCGAGCGAACACATCAGCGCACTCGGCGTGCTGGCCACTTTTGCCGCTTCCACCGCGCTGTCCGCCGGCTACATTGCCACGCGGCGCCTGTGGGTACCGGTCGGCATGCACTTCGCCTGGAACTATTTGTTCGATGCCGTGTTCGCAATTCCCGTCTCCGGCCACGCGGCGAGGGGCTGGATCCAGGTCACGGCCAACGGCCCGGAATGGCTCACCGGCGGCGGCTACGGCGTGGAGGGTTCGATCATTGCCGTGCTGGCCTGGAGCGCCGCCGCCATCGTGCTGCTGCTCCTTGCCCGCCGGCGCGGGCAATGGCTGGCCAGGCCGTGAATCACGGCTGGGCGCAGCCGTGCCGCGCCAGCGCCCAGCGCACGTGTTCGCGCACCAGTTCCGAAGGGTGGCCGAGCCGCGCGCGCAAGGCGGCCACGATGCCCGGCTCGCCCTGCCCGCCCAGCGCGGCGGCGTTGCCGAGGCCCACGGCCAGGTTGCGCAGCCACCGCTCGTGGCCGATGCGCCGGATCGGGCTGCCTTCCATCTGCCGGTTGAAGTCTTCCTCGCTCCAGCCGAACAGCGTCACCATGGCGGCACTGCCCAGGCCATGCCGCTCGTTGAAATCGGGCAGCGTGGCACGCGCGGCGAACTTGTTCCAGGGGCAGACCGTCTGGCAATCGTCGCAGCCATACACGCGGTTGCCCAGCAGCGGCCGCAGGTCTTCCGGGATGCTGCCCTTCAGCTCGATCGTCAGGTAGGAAATGCAGCGCCGTGCATCGAGGCGGCCGGGGCCGAGGATGGCGCCTGTCGGGCACGCCGTGATGCAGGCGCTGCACTGGCCGCAGTGCGCCTCCGTCGGCGCGTCGACCGGCAGCGGCAGGTCGACGAGGATCTCGCCCATGAAGAACATGGAGCCGGCATCGCGGTTGATCAGCAGGGTGTGCTTGCCGCGCCAGCCCAGGCCGGATTTTTCCGCCAGCGGCAATTCCATCACCGGGGCCGAATCGGTAAACACGCGATAGCCGAACTCGCCCGCTTCACCGCGGATGCGGTCGGCCAGCTGCTGCAGCCGGGCACGCAGCACCTTGTGGTAATCGCGCCCGCGGGCATACACGGAGATCACGGCGGCATTCGGATCGGCCAGCCGATCCCGTTCGCGCATGCGCCAGTCGGTGTCGTGGGATGGCGGCAGGTAATCCATGCGCGCCGTGATCACGCGCACGGTGCCCGGCACCAGCTCGGCGGGACGGGCGCGCTTCATGCCGTGGGCCGCCATGTAATCCATCTCGCCATGCATGCCCGCGTCGAGCCACGCCTGCAGGCCGGCTTCGGCGGCGGCCAGGTCGATATCGGCGATGCGCACCTCGGCAAACCCGAGTTCGCGCCCCCACCGCTTGATGGCGGCGGCAAGAGAGGACAACACTTCGGGCGACAGGGACATCGAACGGTACAATGGCGGCAGCAATCCACCATTTTATGCGAAACGCCCCATGAAAGCCCACCTGCGTGACGAAAGCCATACGGCCGCCCTCGGCCTCTCGCTGGCCCGTGCCCTGCTGCCCGGCCTGTCGATCCACCTGCATGGCGACCTCGGCGCCGGCAAGACGGCCCTCACGCGAGCGCTGCTGCACGCGGCCGGCCACGCGGGCACCGTGAAAAGCCCCACCTACACGCTGTCCGAGCCCTATGCCGTCACGCTCGACGGCCAGGCCGTCAACGTGATCCACTACGACCTGTACCGCATGGGCAGCCCGGAGGAATTCCTCGACGCGGGCTTTCGCGAAGACTTCGACGGCCGCAACATCTGCATCGTCGAGTGGCCGGAAAAAGCCGAGGGCGTGCTGCCGGCGCCCGACCTGCGCGTGACGCTCAGCGTGGCGGGCGAGGGACGTGATGTAGAATTGCAGGCGTTTTCTGCATTAGGTATCTCATGCCTGCAACGCCTCCACTTCCCGCAGATCCTCTGATCCCCGCGCAGCCCGGTCGAAAGCACCGTACCCGCCGCACCTTCCTGAAGGTCGGCGGCACGCTGCTGCTGTCGGTGCTCACCCCGCTGCCGGCGCGCGCCGCGCAGATCCTCGCCGTGCGCGTATGGCCGGCCGACGAGTACACCCGCGTCACGCTGGAAAACGATTCCGACCTGAAGACATCGCACTTCATCATCAAGAATCCCGAGCGCCTTGTGGTCGACATCGAGGGCCTCGACCTGAACCCCGAGCTGAAGACGCTGGTGGCGAAGATCCAGTCGAACGACCCGTACATCCAGCAGGTGCGCGTGGGCCAGAACCGGCCGGGCGTGGTGCGCCTCGTGTTCGACCTGAAGTCGGAAATCCGCCCGCAGGTGTTCACCCTCGATCCCGTGGGCGAATACAAGCACCGCCTGATCTTCGACCTGTATCCGGTGCGCGAAGTGGACCCGATCGCGGCCATGATCGAAAAAGGTGAATGGTCGAGCGACGGCGTGCCGGTGGGCCAGCCGCAGGTGGCCGAGCAGCACCCTGCCCCCGGGCTGCCGCTGCCGGACAACCGCATCCCGGCGCCGGGCGTTCCCTCGGCAGCGGTGCCGCGGCCGGACATCGCGGCCAAACCGCCGGCCCGCCCCGAGCCGCCGCAGCCGGCCGACAAGCTGGTGCGCATGCTGACGGTGGCGCTGGACCCGGGCCACGGTGGCGAAGACCCCGGCGCGATCGGTTCGCGCGGCAGCCGCGAGAAGGACATCGTGCTGGCCATCGCCAAGCGCCTGAAGGCCAAGCTGGAGCAGCACCCGAACATGCGCGTGATGCTCACGCGCGACGGCGACTTCTTCGTGCCGCTGAACAAGCGCGTGGAAAAGGCACGCAAGGTCGATGCCGACCTGTTCGTGTCGATCCACGCCGACGCGTTCATCAAGCCGTCGGCACGCGGCTCCTCGGTATTCGTGCTGTCCGAGAAGAGCGCCAGCTCGTCTGCCGCGCGCTGGCTGGCCAACAAGGAAAACCAGGCCGACCTGATCGGCGGCGCCAACAGCAAGGACCACGACCCGCAGCTGGCCAGCGTGCTGTTCGACCTGTCGACGACGGCGCAGATCAACGACAGCCTGAAAGTGGGCAAGGCCGTGCTGCAGCAGATCGGCGGCATCAACAAGCTGCACAACGGCGCCGTGGAGCGGGCCGGCTTCGCCGTGCTGAAGGCGCCGGACATTCCATCGATCCTCATCGAAACCGCGTTCATCTCCAACCCGGAAGAGGAAGCGCGCCTGCTCGACAACAATTACCAGGACCAGATCGCCGATGCCATCGTGAAGGGCATCCGTTCGTATTTCGCCAAGAACCCGCCGCTCGCCAAGAGCCGGCTGACCTGAGGACCATTGCATGCAATCGACGACGTTCGGCCAGCTCCCGGCCGTGACCATCGCCGCGCCCGACGGCGCGCAAGCCACCATCGCGCTGTATGGCGCGCACCTGGTGTCGTGGCAGACGCCCGACAAGCGCGAGCGCCTGTTCATGAGCGAAGCGTCGCCGCGCGACGGCAGCGCCGCCATCCGCGGCGGCGTGCCGGTGATCTTCCCGCAGTTCTCCACGCGCGGCACCGGCCAGCGCCACGGCGTGGCCCGCCTGTCGCACTGGCGCCTGGGCGACCATGGCAACGACGCCACGACCGCATGGGCCGAATTCCTGCTGACGCACGAGGACGTGCCGGCCGAACTGGCGCAAGGCTGGCCGCACGCCTTCGCACTGGCGCTGCGCTTCACGCTCAAGCCCGATGCGCTGGAAATGCGCTACCACGTGCGCAACACGGGCGCCGAACCGTTCGACTTCGCCTGCGCGCTGCACACGTATTTCCAGGTCGACGACTTCACGCGCACCGTGCTGGCCGGCCTGCCGGACCAGTCGCCGCTGCATTTCGGCCCGCCGCTGGACAACATCTACCCTGCCCCGGCCGAACTGGCGCTGCAGCCGGACAACGGCGCGCTGCGCCTGCAGCAGGAAGGATTCACGGAATTCGTCGTGTGGAATCCGGGCGCCGAGGCTGCCGCGAAACTGACCGACCTGCGCGACGACGAATGGCAGCGCTTCGTGTGCATCGAACCCGCGCGGGTCGACAAGCAGCCGCTGGCCGCCGGCGCCCACTGGACCGGCGTGCATACCATCACCGCCCAGGCATGAAAAAAGGGCGCATGACGCGCCCGTTTTTTCATCAGGAGAACACGGTGTCCGGCACCGCTTCCTCGTCCCTTAGTGGGATTCCTTGATCAGCCGCCCCGCGGCCGCCTGCACGGGCCGCGCATTGAGCGGATACAGCCGCGAGAACAGCGCCATCTGTTCGCCGGATGCCTGCAGCGGCTCCTTCATCACCAGCCACAGCACGCCTTCGGTGCATGGCGGCTCGCTGAGCGACCCCATGTAGGTGTAATAGTCGCGCCGCTCGGGCAGCAGGTCGCCCGGATTGAACACGATCGACGGCGTGGACGTTTCCTTTTTTTCCAGCGGCAGATTGTTCCATACGGTCTGGATCGCCGGCTGCGCACGGCCCCGCTGCAGCATCAGTGCCAGTACCGCGGTGCGGCCTTCGGTGTCCTTGTGCACGAGGTGGATGCCCATCTCGTAGGCCTTGCCATTGACGCGCTCTTCGGCCGGGCGATGGAAATGCAGCTGCTGCAATTCGTAGCTGCGCCCACCCACGGACAGGTAGTTGCCCGCGCCCAGTGAGACCTGCACGGTGTGGCCATTGTCGGTGACGGTAAAGCCGGACGGGCGGTAGTCGAACGAGATCTGCTCGAGGTCGACCTTGATGCCGTCGCGGATATCGATGGGCGACTGGCGCTCGCCGCCATTGCACTTGTTCCAGGCGGCGTTGATCTTGCTCCAGTTGGCCGGCCCGAATTCGCCTTCATACGTCCAGAACGTGCCATTGGCCGGCGCCGGCACGGGGACGGTGTAGGCGGCCTTTACACCCTGTGCCTGCGCGGCCTTGCGCGCCCTGGCAGCGGCCGCATGGCGGGCAGCCTGGCTGGCTTTCATTTGCGCCAGTCGCTCGGCGATCCTGGCGGACAGCGCGGCTTCGGCTTCCTCTTCCAGCTCGCGCTCGGACAGCTTGCGCACGGGCTTGCCCAATTTCGACAACTTGGCCTTGAGATCGCCGATGCCCATCGCATCGTCGCGCGCGGGCGACGACGGTTGCACGCCGACGATCTTGGTCGGGGAGTCGTTGGCACTGGCCACGCCAAGGGCGAAGCAGCACGCGAGGAGGCCAATCAGAATGCGCATGTCAATCCGGGGAAGAAGCAGACTTGCCCCGTTAACGGATGCCGTACGGAAAAACTTAAGCTTTTTTTTGCTGGAAATCAACGGCCCAGCATGCGGCGGCCCATCTTCCACATACCGCCCAGCACCACCGGCACCACGGCCACGGCCACCCCGATCAGCACGATCGTGGTCAGGTTGTCGCGCACCAGCGGCATGTTGCCGAAGAAGTAGCCCGCCACGCACAGCGACACCACCCACAGCAGGGCCCCGGTGACGTTATAGAGCTGGAAGCGGGCAAACGTCATGTCCGACACCCCGGCCACGAAGGGCGCGAACGTGCGCACCACTGGCACGAAGCGCGCCAGGATGATCGTCTTGCCGCCATGCCGCTCGAAGAAGTTGTGCGTGCGCTGCAGCGCGTCGCGGTTGATCCAGCGGTAATTGTGCGTGAATACGCGGTTGCCGATCTTCTCGCCGATCCAGTAATTCGTCGTATTGCCGATCACGGCGGCGCAAACGAGCAGGAAAATCAGCAGGCCCAGGTGCATGTGGCCCGTGGCGCAGGCGGCGCCGGCAATGAACAGCAGCGTGTCGCCGGGGAAGAAGAACAGGACCACGAGGCCCGTCTCGCAAAAGATGATGGCAAACAGGATTGCATAGACCAGCGTGCCGTACTGTTCGAGCAGCGTGTCCATCACCTTGTCGACGTGGACCAGCATTTCCATCAATTGAACGAATTCCATAATATTCCTGTAAGGTTGCGGCGGCGATCATACACCAGCCATACGCCAGTGGTCAGGCCGGTTCCTTGCCACAGCAACAAAGTTTTCATCGAGTCAGTTTTAAAGATTACAATTTTCCAGTCCGCTCGAGCAAGCAACCAGGAGACCCGATGACCCGCTGGCCCCTCTATTTTCTCGCCTCTCTCGCCGCAATGCCACTGGCGGCAAAGGAATTACCGCCGAAACCCTCCGTGGCGGACGTGATCAAGGCGTCGCAGGCCAGCGAATGGCGCGCGCTCGATCCGGCCAGCACGCTGTACCTGGAACTGCCGGCCGGGCGTGTCGTCATCGAACTGGCACCGGCATTCGCCCCCAACCATGCCGACAATATCCGTGCGCTGGTGCGCGAAGGCTACTTCGACGGCCTGGCGATCCTGCGCGCGCAGGATAACTTCGTGGTGCAGTGGGGCGATCCGGAGGAAGCCAATCCGCGCAAGCCGAAAACGGCAAAGGAAAAGCTGGCCGGCGAATTCACGGTGCCCATGAAGAACGACCGCGATTTCACGCGCCTTCCGGACCGCGACGGCTATGCGCCGCAGGTGGGCCACTCGAACGGTTTCCCGTCCGCGCGCGATCCGAAAACCGGCCAGGCCTGGCTGGCACACTGCTACGGCATGGTGGGCGTGGGCCGCGACGCGGCGGCGGACAGCGGCAATGGCGGCGCGCTGTACGCTGTCATCGGCCAGGCGCCGCGCCAGCTGGACCGCAACATCACCGTGGTTGGCCGTGTCGTGGATGGCATGCCGCTGCTGTCGGTGATGCCGCGCGGCCCCGGCGCGATGGGTTTTTATGAAGACCCGGCGCAACGCGTGGCGATCAGGTCGGTGAAGCTGGCGGCCGACGTGCCGGAAGAACAGCGCAGCAGGCTCGAAGTGATGCGCACGGCATCGGCCAGCTTCAAGGCGGTGGCCGAGGCCTCGCGCAACCGCGGCGGCCCGTGGACCAAGGTGGCCGCCGGCCACGTGGACTTGTGCAACGTGCCGATCCCGGTGCGCCAGCGCGGTTCCTGACGGCGCGGGCGATGGCGGGCGCGGATGCGGGCCGGGGTATAATTTCGGCCACCATGAATGCCCCGATTCCTCACCGCCCGATCCAGGCGCTTCCCGACCAGCTCATTTCGCAGATCGCCGCCGGCGAGGTCGTCGAGCGGCCGTCCGCCGTCGTCAAGGAGCTGCTGGAAAACGCGCTGGACGCCGGCGGCAGCCAGATCACGGTCCGGCTCGAGGAAGGCGGCGTCAAGCGTATTTGCATCACCGACAACGGCAAGGGCATCCCGCCGGACCAGATGCCGCTCGCGCTGGCACGGCACGCCACGTCGAAGATCGCCTCGCTGGACGACCTGGAAAACGTCAACACCCTGGGCTTTCGCGGCGAGGCGCTGGCGTCGATCGCCTCGGTCGCGGTCGTGAATCTGACGTCGCGCACGGCCGATGCGGCCCACGCATGGGAGCTGGAAGGCTCGCACCTGGGCACGGTGCAGCCGTCGTCCGGCGCGCCCGGCACCACCGTCAATGTGCAGGACCTGTACTACAACACCCCGGCGCGCCGCAAGTTCCTGAAATCGGAACAGACCGAGTTCGGCCACTGCGCCGAAGTCGTGCGCCGCATCGCGCTGGCGCGGCCGGACGTGACATTCACGCTCACGCACAACGGCCGCACGGTCGATCACTGGATGGCCAGCGACATGGCCAAGCGCAGCGCGCAGATTCTTGGCGAAGCGTTTGCCGAAGCACGCATCGCCATCGACGAAGCTTCGGGCGTGCTGCGGCTGCATGGCTTCGCCGGCCTGCCGACGGCGTCGAAGTCGCGCGCCGATTGCCAGTATTTCTACGTGAACGGCCGTTTCGTGCGCGACAAGGTGCTCGTGCACGCGGTGCGCGCGGCCTATGAAGACGTGCTGCACGGCGACCGCTTCCCGTCCTACGTGCTGGCGCTGGAACTGGACCCGGCGCTGGTGGACGTGAACGTACACCCGTCGAAGATCGAGGTGCGCTTCCGCGACAGCCGCGCCGTGCACCAGTTCGTGTTCCACGCGGTGCAGCGCGCGCTGGCGCAAACGTCCGCCACGGCCCACGGCAGTGTGCCGCCCCCCCTGCCCGCCGCGCAGACGCTGGGCGGCGACGTTCCGCTCAGCGGCCATGCATGGCGCCCGCAGCAGCAAACGTCGTTCGGCGCGATGATGAACCCCACCTACACGCCCACGTTCTCGCCGTCGCCGTTCGGATCGCGCGACGGCGGCGGCGTGGCGCAGAGCACGGAACGCTACGGCGCGCTGTTCGCCGACGCGGAACCGCCGCGCGCCGCCGAACAGGCAGCGCCCTACGCGATCCCGCAGCCGGCGTCGTACACCGCCACGCCGGCCGCCCTCGCCCACGAGGAATTCCCGCTCGGCTTCGCACTGGCGCAACTGCACGGCATCTATATCCTGGCGCAGAACAGCAAGGGCCTCGTGCTGGTGGACATGCACGCCGCGCACGAGCGCATCCTGTACGAACAGCTGAAAAATGCGCTCGATGCGCAGGTCGCCGGCACCGACATGCAGGTGCAGTCGCTGCTGATCCCCGTCACCTTCTATGCCGATGCGGTGGAAGTGGGCACGGTGCAGGAACATGGCGACACCCTGAAGGCGCTGGGCTTCGACATTGCCGTGCTGTCGCCCACGACGCTGGCGGTGCGCGCCGTGCCGGCCCTGCTGAAAAACGCCGATGCGCAAACGCTGGCGCGCGACGTGCTGCGCGACGTGCGCGAATTCGGCGGCTCGCGCGTGCTGATCGAGCGCCGCAACGAACTGCTCGGCACCCTCGCCTGCCACACGGCCGTGCGCGCCAACCGCATCCTGACCGCGCCGGAAATGAACGCGCTGCTGCGCCAGATGGAAAGCACGGAACGCGCGGACCAGTGCAACCATGGCCGTCCCACCTGGGTACAGGTCGAAATCTCCGCCCTCGACAAACTCTTCCTGCGCGGTCAGTAGTGGTGGGGGCATCGCCCCTGAGGCACCGTAAAATTTTCTGGACCTTGAAATAATGGTTGATCACTCCCAGCGCCCGCTCGCGGTCGCCATCATGGGCCCGACCGCGAGCGGCAAGACCGCCGCCGCGCTGGCGATTGCCGAACGCATCCCGTCCGAAATCATCTCCGTCGATTCGGCCCTTGTGTACCGCGGCATGGATATCGGCACCGCCAAGCCCACACGCGAAGAGCGGGCCGCGGTGCCCCACCACCTGATCGACATCCTCGACCCGCTCGACGCTTATTCCGTAGCCCAGTTCCGCAACGACACATTGCGCCTCGTGGCCGATATCGCGGCACGCGGCAAGCTGCCGCTGCTGGTCGGCGGCACGATGTTGTACTTCAAGGGCCTGGCCGACGGGCTCGACGACCTGCCCGGCGCCGACCCGGCGGTGCGCGCCGAACTGGACGAGGAAGCGGCCCGCCTGGGCTGGCCGGCGCTGCATGCGCGGCTGGCCACGCTGGACCCGGAAACGGCGGCGCGGCTCAATCCCAACGATGCGCAGCGCATCGGGCGCGCGCTGGAAATCATCCGCCTGTCAGGCAAGCCCATGTCCTCGCTGCTGGCGCGGCGCGAGAAGGAACCGCTGCCGTTCGAGCTGCGGTCATTCGCGCTGGAACCGAATGACCGCGCCGTGCTGCACGACCGGATCGCGCGCCGCTTCGACATCATGCTGGAAGACGATGCGCTGATCGACGAAGTGGAAGTGCTGCGCCGCCGCGGCGACCTGCATCCCGGCCTGCCCTCGATGCGCTGCGTGGGCTACCGCCAGGTGTGGGAATACCTCGACGGCCGCATCGGCTACAAGGACATGCGCGAGACCGGCATCATCGCCACGCGCCAGCTTGCCAAGCGCCAGCTGACGTGGCTGCGCGCGATGCCGGACCGGATCGTCATCGACTGCCTGGCGCCCGACGCGACCGGCCAGGTCCTCGCACGCCTGCCGGCATTGCAGGGCTGAGCTGGACGTTGCAGCCACGCGCCACTGCGCATTTTCGCTGCGCGGGGCGGATTTGCGCTATATTGTCTGATTGGCCATCGACTGCAAAAAAGCCGTGCCGTTCTTGACAGCGCGGGTAGCAGCCGCGATAATGCTTGCCGTTGCGGTGATATAGCTCAGTTGGTTAGAGCACAGCACTCATAATGCTGGGGTCGGTGGTTCAAGTCCACCTATCACCACCACCAGAATTCAAGCAAAACGACCTGACCGGCAACGGCTCAGGTCGTTTTTCTTCAGGAACTTTGCTGTACAGTTTGCGGTGATATAGCTCAGCTGGTTAGAGCACAGCACTCATAATGCTGGGGTCGGTGGTTCAAGTCCACCTATCACCACCAGATGTAAAAAAGCCGCCGGTTGCGAGACCGGCGGCTTTTTTCATTTGGCGCTATCGCGATGCCCATGCCCTGGCAAGATAGCAATCGGGAAAGCAGGCTCCCGACACCAGAGCTGTCGGGCGGGAGAAAATGCACTGCTGATTTGCCAGTGCATCCGCTCCACTGGCTTGTCACCGGATTATGCCGATGTCCGATCCAGCGCGCTCGGCCAGGCCGCGCACCGATCTTCCACCGCGGACCTGTGCCATTTTCTCGTAGGCCGCCCGCGCCTCGGCGGCACAGGCCAGCATCCTACCCCCTGCCACAACGACTTTCGGATCGTCCATCTCGATCAGCGCGCGGCCAACGCTGGCTTGCATGGCGTAGTCCTGTTGCATGGCTGCGGCGGCGAGGAAGCCGGACGGATCGTTGCCGCCGTCACCGTCATAACTGGCGATCCACTTTGCTGTCGGTTCCAGATCGGCATACAGCCGGCCGAGCCGGTGATGGTACAGCCATTCCGCCAGCTGGATGGCCCGATAGCTCGACGCTGCGTTGCCGGATTTGTCGAGCAGGGGCAGCAACAGCGTACGCGCCAGCCAGTTGCCGTGCGCCGCCGCCTGCATCAGTTCCTCGGTCAGTGCCTTGTCATCCTGGCTGGCCGGCAGTGCATCCACGTAACGCATGACGGCGCCCATCATCGGCAATGCGCCCACCTCCGCAGGACTCCTGCAGACAAACCGGCGCACATCCACTGCCTGGGCATCCTTGGTCATCCGCTCGAACAAACGATCCTGGCGCTTTTCCAGCACAGCGGGATCCATACGAACTGGCAACGTGCCCAGCCATGCATGCGGATCCTTCGATGCCGCCGGCTTCGGCGCCAGCGCCCGATGTGTCCCCGCCGTATGCAGGGCGCCCAGGCCCAGCAGCAAAACCAGCAAAACGATCAGTTGGCGTGCCATATCCCTCTCCTTGTCGAATCCGATCACCCACGCGCCGCCAGCGCGTGGTCGCCCACCATCTCCCGATACGCCGGCAGCGCCCGTGCCGCGCAGTCGAGCATGCGCCGCCCGGTGGCGGCCTGCTGCGCATCGCCGCTGCGTACCAGTGCCTGTCCCACCTTGTATTGCGACGGATAGTTGTGGTGCATGGCGGCATAGATATCGAGGCTCGACAGCGCCTTGCCGGACGCGGCGCGCCGCGCGCCGGATGCATCGGCCGCGTCGCCGATCGCGGCGTACAACGCGCCGATCCGGTGCTCCTGCATCCACTCGATCAGCGTGATCGCCTGGAAGATCGTGGCGTCGTCCGGCGCGCCGTTCCCGAGCCGCGACAGGTACACCTGCACCTTGGCCAGCCAGTTGCCCTGTTGCGCGGCACGGTGCAGGCCACGCAGCAAGTCCGGGTTGCTTCGGCTGTCCGGCAGGCCGCGCAGGTAGGCGTCGACGGCGTCCAGCAGCGGCACCGGTCCTACTTCGGCGGGCAGCTTGCACACGAAGCGGTTCGTGTCCTGGTAAGCCGGCACGTCGCGCACCGCCTTGTCCAGCAACTGGTCGATCCGGTCGTTGAATGCTTCGGCGGCGAAGCGTGGCGTCTTCGAGGTGGCATCCACTGCCCAGGTCACCTGCTTCGAGGCTTCCGTCTCGCGCCGTGCCGATTGCCGCGGATCACGCGGATGCTGCATGGCCGCGTAGATCAGGGCGCCGGCCGTGATCAGCAGTACCGCCAGGGTTCCCTGGTTTCTCATGTCTTCCCCTCTGTGAACTGTCCCGGAAGTCACTGTATGTCCACCAGGCAAGGGTGAAATTGCGCTAACGCAATTCCCATGAGAAATCTTGCTTCAACTCATTACTAGATACCCGAAAGAAAATCAGACTGTGGGTTTTACACACCGGAGGAAATATGACTGACCTGATGCAACCGGTCTCGCGCGTGATCGGCGCGCACCGCGATGAAATCCTGCAAAAGCTCGATGGCAAGGCAGGCACCTTGACCATGGCAGCACTGCAGAACGATGGTGCGATGGATACCGTGATCCGTTGCTGCTACGAGTTGCTGCCCGGCCTGGTACGGCTGGCCGTGAAGGAACCGGCGTTCCGCACCTTCATGCTGGCCAACCGCGACCGGGTGCTGGCCCAGCTCGCACCGCCGCCCTGACCGGTCAGCGGGCTTCGTGCGCCACGTCGCGCACGCAACGGATGAATAGTGCGTCGCCCGCGTCAACAGCCCGTCCTCGCGCAGCATCGGATGCAGCGTCAGGCCGGGCAATTCCTCGTCCAGGTCGAGGGCCTGGAACTGGTCGAACAGCATCGGCACCGCCAGCGGCAGCCGCGGCCGGAAAATGACCATGACGACCTGCGTGGCAACGGCCGGCCACGCGGGTTTGCTTACACCAGCCCGCCCATCACATAGCCTCCCGTCATCGCCACCACCAGCAGCGCGCCGATCGGCGTGGGCGGCGCGGGAGATGGAATATCGCAGGCCCGGCACACGGCGCCGATCACGAGGCCCAGCACGGCACCGGCCAGCAGCGCGCTCATCGGCCACCTCCAGTCTGCGTCGGTGCGGCTTCGATCGCATGGCCGCCGCAATGGCGCTTGTTCTCGGCGGCACGGCGGGCCACGTAGCGGTCCACCAGCCAGTAGCCGCTGCTCATCATGAATACCAGCAGCGCGCCGGACAGCACGGGCGGCGACGCGGCCGGAATGCCGAACTTGCGGCACGCCAGCCCTACCACGAACGACAGCACGAGGCCGGCCAGGATCTTCACGTAGTTCATCGCCCCTCCGTCAGAACGCAAAGCAGCTGCAGCCGAACGCGCCCCAGAAGCCGGCATGGTCCGACACGGGCACAGTGGACTTGCGCGCCACATCGTGCGAGTGCTTGTGCACCGCGCAGGCGCCGGCGCACTGGTGCGGCAGTGTGCTCTTCTGCGCGGCAGGGGCTACGGCACGGTAGTGGCCCGGCACCTTGTTGACCGGCGACCAGTCCGGCAGCACCGGCAGTTGCGGCGGGCCCAGCTTGTCGAACTCGGCCTGGGCGAACACGATCCTGCCGCCCACCACGGTCAGCACGGATTCGATCGACTTGATCGCCTCTTCCTCCACGCGGAAGAAATCGGCCGACAGCACGGCCAGGTCGGCCAGCATGCCTTCCTTGATGCGGCCCTTCTTGCCCTGCTCGTTCGAGAACCACGCACTGCCCGACGTCCACAGTTCGATCGCCGTGTCGCGATCGAGCCTGGCGCCGGCATCGTACAGGCGCAGGCCGCCCACGGTGCGGCCGGACACGAGCCAGTACAGGGCCGTCCACGGGTTGTAGCTGGCCACGCGCGTCGCATCCGTGCCGGCGCCCACCGGCACGCCGTTCTCCAGCATGCGCTTGATCGGCGGCGTGTGCTTTGCGGCTTCGGCGCCGTAGCGGTCGACGAAGTACTCACCCTGGAACGCCATGCGGTGCTGGATGGCGATGCCGCCGCCCAGCGCTTTCACGCGCTCGATGTTCCTCGGCGTGATCGTCTCGGCGTGGTCGAACAGCCAGTGCAGGCCGTCGAACGGGATATCGCGGTTGACCTTCTCGAACACGTCGAGCATGCGGCCGATCGATTCGTCGTAGGTGGCATGCAGGCGGAACGGCCAGCGCTGCTCGACGAGGTGGCGCACCACCTGCTCCAGTTGCGCCTCCATCTCGGGCGGCAGGTCCGGGCGCGGTTCCAGGAAGTCCTCGAAGTCGGCCGCCGAGAACACCAGCATCTCGCCGGCGCCGTTGTGGCGGTACCAGTCGCTGCCGTCACCCGGCTTGACGATGTCCGTCCACTGCTTGAAATCCTGCAGTTCCGCGCCCTTGTTCTGCGTGAACAGGTTGTAGGCGATGCGGATCGTCAGCTGGTCCTGCTCGGCCAGCTGCTGCACCACCTGGTAATCCTGCGGGTAATTCTGGAAGCCGCCGCCCGCGTCGATCGCACTGGTCAGGCCCAGGCGGTTCAGTTCGCGCATGAACTGGCGCGTGCTGTTCACCTGGTGCTCCAGCGGCAGCGCAGGGCCCTTGGCCAGCGTGGCGTACAGGATCATCGCGTTCGGACGCGCGATCAGCATGCCCGTCGGGTTGCCGTGCGCATCGCGGGCGATTTCTCCGCCCGGTGGCGCCGGCGTGTCCTTGTCGTAGCCCACGGCGCGCAGCGCGGCGCGGTTCAGCAGCGCGCGGTCGTACAGGTGCAGCACGAACACGGGCGTATCGGGCGCGGCGGCGTTGATCTCGTCCAGCGTGGGCATGCGCTTTTCGGCGAACTGGAACTCGTTCCAGCCGCCGACCACGCGCACCCACTGCGGGGTGGGCGTGCGCAGCGCCTGTTCCTTCAGCATGCGCAGCGCATCGGCCAGCGATGGCACGCCTTCCCAGCGCAGCTCCAGGTTGTAGTTGAGGCCGCCACGGATCAGGTGCAGGTGCGAATCGTTCAGGCCGGGAATGACGGTGCGGCCGTTCAGGTCGATCACCTGCGTGTCCGCCGCGGCATGGCGCATCACTTCTTCGGTGGTGCCCACGGCGAGGAACTTGCCGTCGGCGATGGCGACCGCCGTGGCGACGGGATGGGATTTGTCGGCCGTATGAAAGCGGCCGTTGGTCAGGATCAGCATGGTCTTGTCAGGGTAGGCGATGGGTGGTTCCATCATACGCACCCTGTGTGCCCCGTCATCCCTAGACGGGGCACAGCAATCCTCTGCCGAAGGAGGTAGCCGGAGGGAGCAGCTGCTACTGTTCTTTCGCCAGCACCAGCGCGAGAAGGCTGAGCAGGGCTGCGATCGACAGGTAATACCCCACGTACTGCAGGCCGTACGTGGTGGCCAGCATGGTGGCGATATACGGTGCCAGCGAGGCGCCGATGATACCGGCCAGGTTGAACGTCAGCGACGCGCCCGTATAGCGCACCTCGGCCGGGAACAGTTCCGACAGGATCGTGCCCAGCGGGCCATACGTCATGCCCATCAGCCCCAGGCCCAATGCGAGGAACAGCGTGACCTGCACGGCGCTGCGCGAATCGAACAGCGGGCCGAACGCGAGGCCGAACAGCGCGATCGCGGCCGATACCCAGATCAGCGTGCCGCGCCGGCCATGGCGGTCCGCCAGCAATGCCGCCACGGGAATCGTCAGGCCGAAGAACACCACGGCGACCAGCTGCTGGATCAGCATCTGCTGGCGCGAGAAGCCCAGCCCGGCCACGCCCCAGTTCAGCGTGAACACCGTCATCAGGTAGAACAGCACGAAGGTGGCCATCGCCATCATCGTGCCCAGCACCAGCGCGCGGGTGTGCTGCACCAGCACGGCCTTCACCGGCACCTCGACGCGTTCGCCCTTGTCGAGCACTTTCTGGAAATCCGGCGTTTCGGTGATCTTCAGGCGTACGTACAGGCCCACCACCACGAGCAGCGCACTGGCCAGGAACGGCACACGCCAGCCCCAGCTGAAGAACTGCTGATCAGTTTGCACTTCGGACAGCAGCAGGAAGATGCCGCCGGAAAGGAAGAAGCCGATCGGCGCGCCCAGTTGCGGGAACATGCCGTACCAGGCGCGCTTGCCCGGCGGTGCATTCTCGGTGGCCAGCAGCACGGCACCACCCCACTCCCCGCCCAGGCCCAGGCCCTGGCCGAAGCGGCACAGCGCCAGCAGTGCCGGCGCCCAGGCGCCGATCTGCGCGTAGGTGGGCAGCATGCCGATGGCCACGGTGGACAGGCCCATCGTCAGCAGTGCGGCCACCAGCGTGGCCTTGCGGCCGACACGGTCGCCGAAGTGGCCGAACACGGCCGAGCCGACGGGGCGCGCAAAGAACGCGATGGCGAACGTGGCCAGCGACTGCAGGGTGGCGGCGGTGGGATCGCCTGCCGGGAAGAACAGGTGGGGAAAGACGAGGACGGCGGCCGTCGCGTAGATATAGAAGTCGAAGAATTCGATCGTGGTGCCGATCAGGCTGGCGAACAGCACGGTGCCGGGCGAGTTGACTCGGCCGGCCGGGTGAGGCTGGGACATGCGTACTCCGGAATGAGGGAAAAACCGATAAGTGCCGTCAGCCGGGTTGGGCGATCTGGGCGAACGCGTCGCGGATCTCGCCCGCGCTTGCGGGGCGCACCACGCGCGCCACTTCCTTCCCGTCTTGCAGGAAGATCATGGTGGGCCAGAGTTTGACACGGAAGGAACGGCCCAGCAAGCGGCCGGGCCCGTCCTCCACCTTGAAGTGCCGGATGCCGGGGTAGTCCGCATAGGCCTCGGCGAGCGGCGCCTGGGCGGCGCGGCAGTAGCCGCACCAGTTGGTGCCGAACTCCAGCAATGCGGGGCCGGTCAGGGCATCGATCTCGGCGCGCGTCGGCGCCGCTTCCTGGTATGTACGTTCCATCGTAGGCTCCATGGCAAGGTTATTGGAGAAACCTTACCATGGGCGCGCCGGAAACGTGTGTACAACCCAAAGGCAAATGCCGGGGTCAGACCATGGTCTGACCCCAGGGTCACGCCGTCGGGGTGAGCACTGCCGTCTTGCCGCTTACGCCGACAGCGTGGTGTTGTACTCCTTGCCGCCGATCTTCACCCGGTTCAGCTTCAGCCCGCGCACGTTGTACAGGAAGAACGGCTGCTCGGTGCTGACGGTGGTGCCGAAGTCGCAGTCGCTGATCGTCACGTTGGTCACCGGCGGCACTTGCGGCATCGGCTGCGGGCCGTTGTAGTTGTTGGACACCGGCCCGAGGATGACGACGGCCTGGTAGCACGCCGCCTTCTGCCCTTTCTTCGGTCCTTTCTTCACCTCCACGTTGCCCACGGTGACGTTGGAGATCTGCACGTTGTCCACCACCGGCGGCCGGGTGCGCACGGTGTCGGCGGTCGGCGTGTAGTCGCAGTCGAAGGTGACGACGGCACCGGCGGCGACGGCCACGGTCTTCGATTCGATCGGCGAGTTGGGCAGCGACGCGTAGAACGACGGGCTGGTCTGCACGCCATTCGGGATCTTCACGTTGCGCACGTAGAAGTTCTTCAGGTAGCCGCCGCGGTTCATGTTGGTCTTCAGCCGGATCGCCGTGTTCAGCGGATCGGTCGCCCAATGGATGTTCTCGAACACGAGGTCCTGCGCGTAGACGTTCTGGATGCCGCCGGCCATCTCGCTGCCCAGCGTGACGGCGCCGTGGCCGCTCTGCATGATGCACTTCTGCACCACGATGTTCTGCGACGGTCCGTATTGCACATCCAGGTCCTTGCCGGCCTTGATGGCGATGCAATCGTCGCCCGTATCGAACGTGCAGCCTTCGATCAGCACCATGTCGCACGACTCCGGGTCGAAGCCGTCGCTGTTCGGGCCCTTGCTGTTGCAGTGCACGTTGCGGATCACGATATTGCGGCAATGGACCGGATGGTGTTGCCAGAACGGCGTGTCCTTCACTTCATAGCCTTCGAGCAGCACGTTGGTGCAGCCGATGATGTGGATCATCGTCGGGCGCAGGAAGTGGCCCAGGCCGAACACGCGCTGCGCCAGCGGCACGCCCGCCTCGGACAGCGCAGGCAAATACTGCTCGTCGGCGCGCCAGCGCTCGCCCTCGCCCTGGATGTGCAGGCGTTCTGCTTCCGTCAGGTGCGGCGCCACGTCCTTCAGTGATTTCGGGTTGATCGGGTTCGGCAGGCGCTGCGTCAGCTTGCCTTCCACGTAGCCCGGCGTGTTCGCCTGCGAGGCCGGGTTGATCGTGCGGTTCTTGCCCTTCCACGTCCACCAGCAGTCGCCATCCTTGCCGTTGAACGGCACGCCGCCCTGGCCATTGAGCACGCTGGTCCAGTCCTCGCCGGTCAGCGCGATATTGTCGGCGCCGTAGGCATAGATCGGTGACGCGAAGTTCAGGCAGTCGTTGCCCTGCCAGCGCGTGATCACCAGCTTGCCGTGCTTGCCGCAATCGAATTCGCCGTATTTCGCATAATCGGCCGGCTGCGTGGAGAACAGCACGTTGGCGCCCTTCTTCAGGTGCACGTGCACGTTCGACAGCAGCACGATCGGGCCGGCCACGAACCAGTTACCGGCCGGGATCACCACGCGGCCGCCGCCCGCCTTGTGGCAGGCCTCGATGGCGGCCTTGATCGCCGGATAGCAATCGTGCGATCCGGGGGCCTGGGTTTCGACCGTCGCCTGGTCGTCATGGGAAATCCATGCCTTGATCTTCACCAGCTTGCACTGTGCTGCGCCGAATTCCGTGATCGGGAAATCCTGGTCGCGGAAACGGCGCGGCTTGTTCAGGCGATCGACGATTTCCTTCGCGCGGCCCCACGGGTCGTCCGCGATGGCCGCGCCGGCCGAACCGGTTGCCAGGGCGGCGCCGCCGCCGGCCAGCGCCAGGCTGGAAGCCGATACGGCCTTCATCATCGCGCGGCGCTTGCCGTTAACCTCGTTCACGCGGTGTTCATTGAAATGGTTCATGCAGTCTCCTACTCGTGGGCGTTGTTGAATTCCGCCAGGTATGCATCGCCTGGCGGGGGCTGCTTCCGGTAGCCCAGGTGGTTGACGGGGTCGATGCCCGCGTTCTTCAGGTTCTTGTAGAAATCATCCGGTGAAAACTGCGCCGGGCGGTAAGCCAGCGTGCCGGGGGTGTTCCAGTCCGACCATGGCTTGTCGCGGCCGATGTGCGCGCCGATGCGCGAATTCATCACCACCATCTTGCCGACGGTCTCCAGCACCGTGGGCGTGATCGTGCCCTTCGGCGCTTTATAGACGCTCTCGGTGCCCAGCGTGCACGCATAGCCTTCCACGGCCACCGGCGCGTAGGGGCTGCAGCGCGAATTGTGGAACCACTGGCGGGCCAGGTAGAACTTGCCGGCCAGCGCATTCGGCGAGCCGTCGCTGGTGAACTTCACTTCATTAAACACAAAGCCGAATTTCGTGAGCCAGTTGGTGTTCGGGGCGCCCACGTACGACATCGTGCGGTCGCCCAGCGATTTCACTTCACTGCGGTAGAAGTAGGCCGTGGTATCGCCGAAGATGAAGTCGACGTCGCCCTCGATATACGACTTGTGGAAGAAGCTGCGCGACGTGACGCGGGTTTCGCCTGACTTCAGGTACAGCGTGTCCTGGAAGCCGATCAGCCGTACGTTCTCGAATTGCGCCTTGTCCGCGCCTTCGACCAGCAGCGCCACGGCCTGGTGGCTGACACGCTGCTGCGGCTTGTCCGGCGTGCCGCACACGCGCTCGCCGCATTCGTCGCGCGCATTGCCGGTGGCCTTGTTGTAGCTGTTCTCGATCGTCAGCTTGCGCGCCTGGAAGCCGTGGTTGCGCGTCCATACCGTCATCGAGCCACTGGTCGAGATCGTGGGGGCGCGGGCCGCGATCTGCGCGTGCATGGCCACGATCGAGGGATCGAGCCGCTCGAACTGCGGTCCATGGCGCTCGAGATAGTCGGCCACGGGAATGGCGGCATCGAGCCCGGCCGAGATCACGGTATCGGCGGCATCCCTGCCCTCCCCGAACAGCGTGATCGGCCGCGCCGATGCCGGCACGTAGACCAGCTCGCGGTAGGTGCCGGGCTTGACGAGGATGTACTGGCGCCCGCCCTGCGGCTTCGCGGCGGCATCGATGACCGCGCGGTTGACCGCCTGCTGCACGCTGACGAACGTCGTCACGCCATCGGCCCGGCCGCCGGCATCGACGATGTAGTCGGCCTTGAATGCCGCGTCCCCGGCCAGCGGATCGGCCAGCGGGTCCCACGGATCGGTTTTCTCGGCGCCAGCGCGGCCGGTCGTTTTCAGCACCTCGGCGATCGTGTAGCGTTTTGCTTCCGCCGCGGTGAGCTGGGGACGGCCGGCGGCGCCGGTATCCTGGGCGTGCACGCCACCGGCCATGAATACGGCCGCGGCGATCAGCGCGGCGCGCATCATTCGCCCTCCGGCTTGAACTCGGCCGTCACGGCCGGGATGGCCGCCTTCAGTTCGCGTTCGACCATCGCCGCGAAGTATTTCGCGCCCTTGGCGCCGAGGTGCGTGTAGTCGAATGCGCTCTTCGCGGCGCCCTGCGGCTCGACCGCCGCGCCGCTGGCTGCTGCCGGTGCCGAAACTGCGGCCGGCTTCGGCGCCACGGCCAGTGTATCGGCTTCCGTCTCGCCCATGGCCTGCACGGCGGCGTAGCTGTCGGCATTCAGGTCCAGCAGCGGCACCTGCTTTTCCTTCGCCGTGGCGCGCATCACGTCCGCCCACGGCACCAGCGTGTTTTCCAGCACGCCGTCCTTGAACATGCGGCGCGTCAGGGGCGTCACCAGTACCGGCATGCCGTTCAATGCCCTGACTTCGTCGACATAGCGGGCCATGTTGACGGGAAATTCGGTCTTCAGGTCGGTCGACCGGCCCGGCTTGCCCGGCTGGTCGTTGTGGCCGAACTGGATCAGTACGTACGTGGCGCGGTAGGCCGCGCTGCCTTTCAGCAGGCCTTGCACCTCGTCCCACCGTCCTTCGGCGCGAAAACTCGACGAGCTGCGCCCGCCCTTGGCGAGATTGATGCAGGTGTTGGCGCGGTTCACGCGCGCGCAGAACGCGTCGCCGTAGCCGCTGTTCGACGCCATCGTCGAATCGCCGACGAGGATGAACCGTACCGGCTTGTCGGCCGCCTGGGCGCCGCCCACGCACAACAGCGCCGCGACTGCGCCCGACAGGAAACGTTGCTTCATATGAGACCTCCGCTCCACAAAAGTGTTTCCAGACAGGGGGCTGGAAGGAGCCCTGCCATGCATGGCAGGGCCGCCGGGCCGGCAAGGAGCGGTGCTCCTTGAAACCCCGGCCAAGCCCCCTGTTTTGAGGCAATGTTCCAGCTGGACCGCGCTTAGAAGGTGTAGCTCGCGCGCAGGTTGTACGAGCGGCCGATCGCGCTGCCCGCACTCGACAGGTAACCGTACGAATAGCCGCTGTGGTTCGTGACCGGCGGGTTCGAATCGAACACGTTGGTGATGCCGAACGTCAGCTGCGTGTTCTTGAAGCCCTTGTAGCCCAGCGTCAGGTTCCACGGCTTGTACGAGTTGATGTCGCGCCAGTACTGCTCGGCGACCAGGTTCTGGTCTTCGTACTTCGAGTTGTAGTTCTGGGTCGCCTGCGCGGTCCAGTCGCCCAGTGCCCACGACATCTTCAGCACGTGCTTCCAGCGGTACGTGATGATCGGGAAGCTCGACGTGGTGCCGTTCGACGCGGCGCCGAAGCGGCCCACGTTGTTGACCCACTCCTCGCCCGGGAACAGCTGGTTCTCGAACTGCGTCAGGTACGTGCCGTCCAGTTCCACCCTGAAGTCGCCGTAGGTGCTGCGCGGGAAGCGGTACGACGCCGAGACGTCGATACCGGCCGCCTTCTGGCCGCCCAGGTTCATCGTGGTGTTGTTGATGAACGCCAGCGAGCCGTCGGCGTTACGCACGAACAGGTTCGCGTACTTGGCCGGGTCCTGGAAGTACACCTGCTCCGGCAGGTTGGCCAGCATGTCCTTCATGCGGATGTTCCAGTAGTCGAACGACAGCGTCATCGACTTGATCGGCTCGAACACCACGCCCAGCGTGAAGCCTTTCGATTTCTCCGGCTTCAGGCCGGCATTGGAACCCACCTGCTTGTTCAGCTGCACGTTGCAGACTTCGGATTCCACGAGGCCCGGCAGCGGCGTGCCGGTACCGGCAATGGCCGGCGTCGCGCCCGGGCACTGCAGCGGATCGTCCCAGCGTGCCGACGTCTTGCCGGTGGCGCCAGGCAGGCGGTAGCCGTAGGCATCGAACAGTGTCGGCGCGCGGAAGCCCGTGTTGGCCGAACCGCGGAACATCACGTTCTTGGTGGCTTCCCAGCGGAAGCTCGCCTTCGGGTTGATGGTGTTGCCGAAGTCGCTGAAGTAGTCGTCGCGCACGGCCAGGTTGACGTTCAGCGTCTTCGTGACCGGCAAGTCCAGTTCGGCGTACAGCGCGTACACGTTGCGCTGGCCTTCGCCATGCGACGACGTGCTGTTCAGGTACTGCACTTCGTTCTGGATCGCCAGCTTGTCGTCGCGCGTGGTCTGGTGGCTCATGTCGGCACCGACCGCGATCGCGGCGTCGCCGCCGGCCATCGCGAACAGCGAACGGCTGGCCGAGAAGTCGATGCCCTTGTAGGTGGTTTGCGAATCGCGGTTCTTCATGCCGTCGACCGAGATCGACGCCAGGTAGTCGCGGCCGGCCTGGTCCTGCAGGCCGAACGGGTTCAGCGCGCCGCTCTTCAGGCCATCGAGGATGCCCTGGCCCTTGAAGAAGCCGTTCTGGTAGAAGTTTTCGCGGTCGGACAGGCCGATCACGAGGCCAGCGCGGTAGTCCCAGCCGGCCAGCACGCCTTCGTCGACGAAGGCCAGGCGCTGGTTGACCTGCTTGTCCTTCTGCGCGGCCAGGCCGTAGTCGGCCACCGACCAGGTCACGTTCAGCGGCACGCCGTTCAGGCCGGCCATGGCAGGCACGCCGCCGCTGTTGCCCGGGTACCACTTCGACGTCGATGGCAACTGCGCCGACACGCCTTGCACCGCGACCGACTGGGTCGGATTGCGGGCGGAGATGATGTACGACTGGCCGCGCGTGTATTCGACCGTGAACGTGTGGTCTTCGCTGATCTGCTTGGCGGCACGCGCGTAGAAACTGACCTGCTGGTTTTCATACAGCGCGGTGCCGTATTCGTTGCTGTCGAGGATACAGGTGTTCTTGGCGCCGATCATCGAGTACGGCGCGGCGCAGCTGCCGGCATACGGATTTTGCGCATTCCTGTTGGTGGCCGTGGTGAAGTTGGCGGGCATCGCATAGCCGCCGGTGCCCAGCGCGCGGGAACGGCCCAGCGACGCCAGCAGCTCGTCGGAGGACAGCTCGGCGCGGTCGCGCGCGGCCAGGCGCGAACGGTCGTGGAAGTCGACGGTGGCGTAAGCCGACCAGCCGTCGCGGCTCAGGTTGCCCTTGCCGAAGGTCAGCGTGGCGCGGCGTTCGTCGCCGCCGCCGCTTTTCTCCGGCGTCACGTACTGGCCGGTGACCTGCACGCCTTCGAATTCCTTCTTCGTGATGAAGTTGACCACGCCGCCGATCGCATCCGAACCGTACAGCGAGGAAGCGCCATCGCGCAGGATCTCGACGCGCTGCAGCGCGGAGAATGGAATCACGTCCAGGTTGGCATAGCCGGCGGAAATTGCCTCGTTGGCCATGCGGCGGCCGTTCAGCAGCACCAGCGTGCGGTTCACGCCCAGGCCACGCAGGTTGATGTTGGTGCCGGAGCCGGCGTTCGACGGCGCCAGCGATGCCGATTGCGGCAGCGCCATCATCACGTCAGCCAGCGTGGTCATGCCGCGCTGGGTGAATTCTTCCGCCTTGATGCTGGTGACCGGCAGCGCTTCTTCATTGGCCAGCCGCTTGATCGAGGAACCCGTCACTTCGATGCGCTGCATCGCGGCCTCCTGTGCGGCCGCCCCGTTGGCCATGGCCAGCACGGCCAGGGCGATCGAGGTCAACGCCAGCCGTGGCTGGAGGCGGGTTTGCAAACTTGCGCGCTTGTTCATGCTTGTCTCCTGGGTTTCCGATGGTGTTCGCGCCAGCCTGCATGGTGCGGCGGGCGGCGTTGGTGGAGCACCTCGCGTGCTCCGTGCCGCTGCGACGAAGGCCGGGATCGAGCCAGGGCCGGGGTCGCAGGCGGTGGATAAGCTTGTTTTTATTGAAGAACAGGGGCGCGGTGGCGCTGCGCATGGCGCGCGCCGCCGGCAAGGGTAGCGGCTAATGCCGCTGGCGATATCGAATACATCCTGTCTCCTGTCGCGGTACCGTTCGATGCGGCGCCACGCTGCTGTCGTTTCTTGTAATGCCGTTCCGGTACTTCTTGTTCTTGTATTGCCTGTTCCGGTACTGCCTGTCTTGTCTTGCTTGTCTTCTTGCCTGTCTTTTTGCCTGTCTGTCTTGCTTGTCTTGTACTGCTTGTCCTGTACTGCTGCTGCCTTCGTCCTCAGCCGCGGGAGAACGTCCGTGTCACGCGTTCGAGGTGCGAGCGCATGGCGCGCCGTGCGGCGGCCGGATCGTGCGCCGCGATCGCCTCGAAGATGCGGCGGTGGTCCTTCAGCGTTTCCTGGCGCAGCTCTTCCGTCTGGAAATGCTCCTTCAGCTTGTGCCACAGCCGGCCGCGCTGGTTCCACAGGTAGTCCATCGTGCCCACCAGCGCGCCGTTGCCGGTGGCGCGGGCGATCGCCAGGTGGAAATTGCGGTCGGCCATCTCGTTGGTCGTCTTGTTGGCGTGGTGCGCCTCCATCTCTTCGACCGCCTTGAGGATCGCGTCGATCGCGTTGTCGGTGGCCACGCGGGCAGCGATCGCCGCCACCTCCGCCTCGATCAGGCGGCGCGCGGACAACACCTCGAAAGGCCCCGGACCCGCTTCCGGCACATTGCTTTCCTGTTTTACCTCGCACACATACACGCCGGAACCGCCGCGCACTTCGATCACGCCGCCCAGCTCCAGGGCGATCAGCGCCTCGCGCAGCGAAGCGCGGCTGACGGCCAGCCGGGTGGCCAGGTCGCGCTCGGACGGCAGTCGCGCACCGGGTTCGATGCCTTCTTCGCGGATCAACTGCGCGATGCGATCCGCCACCACGCGGTAAAGCCGCGGTTCATGGTTCTCTTGCGGAGCGGGAGGACGTTTCAGCATCTTGTTTTTAATATTTTATTTGGTCAGGCCATTCTAAACCGGTCAGACCAAATGAGCAATGTGGACTAGCCAAAAATTTGGGCATCTGTCATACTGAAGTCATCAGACAACTCGCCGGTACGTCTGGTCGTTGCACCACTACAACAGCAGCGATCGGGAGCGCAGCCGGCCCCTCAGGACAGAACCATGACAGCGAGCACTCCGCGCCGTATCCTCATGCACGCCAACGACAATGTGGCGATCGTCGTCAACGATGGCGGCTTGCCGGCGGGCACCGTTTTCGACGATGGCCTCACGCTGGTCGAAGGCGTGCCGCAGGGCCACAAGGTGGCGCTGACGGACATTGCGCAGGGCCAGAGCGTGCTGCGCTACAACGTTTCGATCGGTCGCGCCGTGCGCGACATCCCAAAAGGCAGCTGGGTTTCCGAGCAATTGCTGGAAATGCCGCCGGCGCGCGAGCTGGACAACCTGCCCATCGCCACCGTGAAGGTGCCGCCGCTCGAGCCGCTGGAGGGTTACACGTTCCAGGGCTACCGCAATGAAGACGGCTCCGTCGGCACCCGCAACCTCCTTGGCATCACGACGACCGTGCAGTGCGTGTCCGGTGTCGTCGAATTCGCCGTGAAGCGCATCAAGGCCGAGCTGCTGCCGAAATACCCGAACGTGGACGACGTGGTCGGCCTCGAACATACCTACGGCTGCGGCGTGGCGATCGATGCGCCGGGCGCGAACATCCCGATCCGCACGATCCACAACATCAGCAAGAACCCGAACTTCGGCGGCCAGGCGATGGTCGTTTCGCTCGGCTGCGAAAAGCTGCAGCCGACCCGCCTGTTCCCGGCCAATTCGATCCAGATCCGCCGCAAGGACGACACCGTCGCCACCGAGCCGCCGGTGGTGTGCCTGCAGGATGCCGGCAACGTGGGCTTCATGTCGATGGTCGACTCGATCATGCAGACGGCCGAGGCGCAACTGGAAGTGCTGAACAAGCGCCAGCGCGTGACCTGCCCGGCATCCGACCTGGTGGTCGGCGTGCAGTGCGGCGGCAGCGACGCGTTCTCCGGCGTGACCGCCAACCCGGCCGTGGGCTTCGCCACCGACCTGCTGGTGCGCGCCGGCGCCACCGTGATGTTCTCGGAAGTGACGGAAGTGCGCGACGGGATCGACCAGCTGACCTCGCGCGCCATCAACGCCGAAGTGGCCGAGGAAATGATCCGCGAGATGGCGTGGTACGACGCGTACCTGACACGCGGCGGTGTCGACCGTAGCGCCAACACCACACCGGGCAACAAGAAAGGCGGCCTGTCGAACATCGTGGAAAAAGCGATGGGCTCGATCGTCAAGTCGGGCAGCGTGCCGATTTCCGGCGTGCTGTCGCCGGGCGAGAAGGCCAGCACGAAAGGCGTGAAGGGCCTGCTGTACACGGCCACGCCGGCCTCGGACTTCATCTGCGGCACGCTGCAGCTGGCGGCCGGCATGAACCTGCACGTGTTCACCACGGGCCGCGGCACGCCGTACGGCCTGGCCGAATGCCCGGTGATCAAGGTGGCCACGCGCGACGACCTGGCGCGCCGCTGGCACGACCTGATGGACGTGAACGCGGGCCGCATCGCCACCGGCGAGGCAACGATCGAAAGCGTGGGCTGGGAACTGTTCCAGCTGCTGCTGGATACGGCAAGCGGCAAGAGAACCTGGGCCGAGCACTGGAAACTGCACAACGCGCTGGTCCTGTTCAACCCGGCGCCGGTGACCTGACACCGGACAAGAAATCAAGCTTCCGCGTATTTCCCCCCTGAATCCGCCGGCCCCGGCGGATTCGGTTAGGATGCTTCTTCCCGAACCTTGTACGAGACTCAAGAGACGACAATGACGACGAAAAAACCTTTCAAGCGCCTGTTGCTGACCGGCGCGGCCGGCGGCCTCGGTAAAGTGCTGCGCGAGCGGATCAAGCCATGGGCGGACGTGGTACGCCTGTCCGACATCGGCGACATGGGCGAAGCCGGTGAAGGCGAAGAGATCTTCCAGGCCGACCTTGCCGACAAGGCCGCCGTGCTGAAGATGGTCGAAGGCGTCGACGCCATCCTGCATTTCGGCGGCATCTCGACGGAGAACACGTTCGAGAACATCATGTTCGCCAACATCCAGGGCACGTACAACATCTACGAGGCGGCCCACCGCCACGGCGTGAAGCGCATCGTGTTCGCCTCGTCGAACCATGCGATCGGCTTCTACCCGCAAACGCAGGTCATCGACGCGGACGATCCGCCGCGCCCGGACAGCATGTACGGCGTCTCGAAAGTCTTCGGCGAGCAGCTGTCGCGCTACTACTTCGACCGCGCCGGCATCGAGACCGTGTGCCTGCGTATCGGTTCGTCGTTCCCGTCGGTGAACAACCCGCGCATGATGTGCACGTACCTGTCCTATGACGACCTGGTGGAAGCGCTGCGCGTATCGCTGCTGACCCCGCGCGTGGGCCACACGATCCTGTTCGGCGCCTCGAACAACAAGCGCCAGTGGTGGGACAACCGCAAGGCCGCCCACCTGGGCTTCCAGCCGAAGGATTCGTCGGAACAGTTCCGCGCCGACGTGCCGGAAACCGGCGAATACCCGCCGGCGGACGACGCCACCTTCAACTACCACGGCGGTAAGTTCATCTTCGACGGGCCGATGTACAAGGACTGATCAAAGGGCGGAGCAGGGGTTTCGAGGAGTGCTGCTCCTCGCCTGCGCAGCGGGTGATGACATGCAGGTCAGCACCCTCTTCCATGCGCCCTTTTTTGTTGTCCGAAGAATGTGGGCCGGAAGGAGTGATGGCATGCATGCCATCACCGCTTTGCAGGCGCAGAGCATGCTCTGCGAAGCTGCGGCCAGGCAGGGCCGCATCGTTCCGCAGGCGTGGAGCATGCTCCACGAAATCCCCGCGTCACCCCCTGCAAAGCCCCCGGTTTTCGGAAACATTATTTCTTGAACTTCGCGCAGGGATCGGCGCGCTTCTGTGCCGGGATGTTCCGCACCTCGTCGAACAGTTCCTTCTGTCCGCCGCCTTCCACGTAGCCGATCGCCTTCACCGTCAGCTTGCCGCCGAAGGCGTTCAGCCAGCGCGGCACGCCGATGTCCTTGCGCACGTGGCCGTTGCCGGCGATGAGCACCACGTCGCGCGGCTGCTGGTCGCGGATCAGCCTGGCCATCCAGATGTCACGCGCCATCTGGGCGTCGACCATGCCGGGGATCATCATGTCCGGCAGCATATTGCAATGGCCGGTGCGGATCTCGTTTTCCTGTGCCTTGCGCCAGTCGGCCGAGATTGGTTCGTTGAGCCGGTAGTCCGCCACCGTCTTCGCGTCGAAGCTCGATGCCACGCCATCGCGCACCACTTTCGAGGCGTTCGCGCGCGACAGGTTGACGGCCACGATCGGCAGGTGCTTGTCCAGCGCCAGCTGGATCACAGGATAGTACTGCTGCCAGTCCCACCCCTTCTTGTTCATCGCGCGGATGACGCAGCCGGCATCCACGCAGCCCTTCTGTGCCTCATCGAGCATCGGCTGGTCTTCGTGGTCGAACTGTTCCATCGCGATCACGGGATGCCAGCCGGCGTCGACCCGCTTCTTCAATTCCGCGAAACGCAGCTTGTGGCCCTGGGGATTGTCGTGCACCTCGCCCAGCAGCAGCACCTGGGGATTGGCGGCATCCTGCATGCCGGTCAGGCGGCCGGCAGCGCTGTCCTTCTTGACGATGCCGCAGCCGGCCAGCAGAGCACCGGCCAGCACGGCAACGAACGGGAGATGTTTCATGTGACTCGTCGGTAACGGAAAACGGCCAGTCTAACCGAAGCCGCTCTTACCGGTCCGCGGCGGGCAGCGTGTAGTCGAGGTCGTAGTAATGCTTGTCGTTCTCGATGCGGATGCCCAGCGTGCCCGCAATGCCGGTCAGTTCTCCGGTACCGGAATCGGGGGCGATGAGGATGCGCAGGCCGGCATGTGCGCCGCCCATCACGCCGGCATGCTGGAGCAGGAAGCTGCCCGCGCGCCCTTCCAGCGTGCCGTCGACCTTCTCGAGCGCGATATACACGGCCGATGTGGGCACAGGGCTGCGGAAGGACAGGAATTCGCCGCGGCCCGTCGCCGTGAGCGCCCCGTGGTAATGCTTGTCGAGCGTCATGCGCTCGATGCCTGTTCCCTCGCTGCCTGCGGCCAGGATTTCCGGCACCAGTTTCACATCGAATTCCCCGCTGACCTGCGCCATGCCCGTCTCCCGAGTTAAGTTTCCATTGCCAAAGAATGCAATTTGGTAATGGTACTCCAGTTGCGGGTGGTAACGGCATCGCCCAGCAGGTTGCCCATCGCCGCGGCGGCACGGCTGGCCAGCACGCCATCGCAGCACCAGATATAGGCGGCCCATTGCCCCAGCGCGAACGCCTCCGGCTGCCATTGCTGGTGCGCCAGCGCTTCCAGCTTGACATGGTCGGCCGGGTTGCTGAGCACCGCCACCATCAGCCGTGCGGGATCCGTCGCCAGGTCCAGCAGCGGGTTCGCAGCGACGACCTCGGCCAGCTGCTGCGCATCGAGCACGGTCACGCGGGCGGGCACGCCTAGCTTCAGCACCAGCGTTTCCTCGATGCGCATGGCGGATCGCGCCGCGTCGGCCGCGGGGCAGTCGAACACGGCATTGCCGCTGTTGAGCAGCGTACGCACGCCGGAAAAACCCAGGTCGCCCAGAACTTGGCGCAGATCCGCCATGGCGATGCGTTTGGCCCGGCCGACATTGACTCCCCGTAGCAGGGCAACCTGCCGCTGTGTGCTCATGACTCCTCCTTTAGCGCAGTATGCGTCAGCCACGTCGAAGCGGGCGCCCGGCTTGCGGCCCCGGCCGGACCGGACCGCGCCGTGGAATGCCTGGTGTAAGATCGGTTCTCGACGAGGAGGATGCGATGGAGATCGGCGAACTGCCGCTGGCGCAAGCGCGTGCCGGCATGGTGCTGTCGGGCGAACTGCGCGATGCGCAGGGCGAGTTGCTGCTGCCTGGGGGAACCGTGCTGACTCCGGCCATGCTCGCTTCGCTGGCACGCCACGGTATCGACGCACTGCCGGTGCTCGTTGCACCGCGCGACCGCGTCGACTACCTGTTCCGCAAGCTCGACCCGGCCGGTGCCGATGCCTGGGCTGGCGCCGAACTGCGCGCTAGCCTGCATGCATGGCGTTCCGGGGTGACAAGATGAATCCCCTGCGCCACGACGATATCGTCCGGAACCTGGACGACCTGCCCTCGCTGCCGGCGGTCGTGATGGAGCTGTTGAACAGCATCGATGCCGAGGAAGTCGACATTGCCGTGCTGGCGAAAAAGGTCGCGCAGGACCAGGCGCTGACGGCGAAGACGCTGCGCCTGGCGAACTCGGCGATGTATGGCTTGCGGGTGCGCGTGACCACGATCCAGCAGGCGATCACCTACCTCGGTTTCCAGACCGCGCGCAACGTGATCACCGCCGCGGCGCTGACGGGCTGCTTTCCCGAAAACCGCTGCCCCGGCTTTTCGCACCCGGCGTTCTGGCGGCACGCGATCGCCACCGCCCTCTGTGCCGGGGCGCTGGCACGCCACGTGCGCTTCAACCAGGATTACGCCTTCACGGCAGGGCTGCTGCACGATGTCGGCCGCCTGGCGCTGGTCAGTTGCTTCCCCGATCGCTATGCGCGCGTGATCGCCTGGCGCAGCGCGCACGATGCGCAGTGGCTCGACGCCGAGCGTGCCGTGCTGGGCATCGATCACGTGGATGCCGGCCTCGCGCTTGCCGGACATTGGAACTTTTCGGACACGATGCGGCTCGCCATCGGCCACCACCATGCGCCGGAAGTGCCGGGCGCCGGGTTCCTGGCCACGATCATCCACGTGGCGGACGCGATCGCGCATGGACTGGACCTGGCCGGCGTTGCGGACGAGCTCGTGCCACCGCTGTCGGCCGTGGCGTGGCATGCGCTGCAGCTCGACGAGGCAGCGTGCCTGCGTGTGTTCGAGGAAACGGAAACGGGATTCGCGGCGATGGCGCCGGTGCTGTTGCCGTGAGGGAGAGTCAGGCAGGGAGAATCCGGCAGGGAGAATCCGGCAGGGAGAATCCGGCAGGGAGAATCCGGCAGGGAGAATCAGGCAGAAAGAATCAGGCAGGAAGAAGACGGGCAGCGGAAACGGCTGCCGCGGAAAATCGCGGGCTGGTCAAGCTGCCGGCTGCGAGACATGCAACACAGGAAGGTCGGCCGGAGCGAAAACTCCGGCCAGCCAGGCTCAGTGCGTGTAGTTGCCCTCTGGCTTTTGCTGGGCTTGTTGGGCGGCGGCGGCAGCCTGTTGTGCGGCCTTTTCCTCTGGCTTCGGGCGGCCCTGCGCATCCGACAGGCGGTATTTGGTACGGCGGTCGCCCATCAGGTCGCGCAGGTCGCGAATGCTCATGCCGGTCACTTCATGCATGCGGATCAGCAGCGACGCGCCGACAGGCAGGCGGTGGTGGCGGATCTTGCTGATGACAGGCGGCGCGACTTCCAGCAGGCGCGACAGGGCGGCATCGTTTTTCAGTTGCATCTTGCCCAGCAGAATATCGAGCAGGTGATTCGGGTTATAGCTTTCTTGGGATGAGAGTGCGTGGTGTGCCATGATTGATCCTCGTCGATATAGTTGATAGATGCTGCTCCGTACATTAGGAAAGATTGCAGTTTTCTACATTCGTTTTCCAAAAAATCCGTTCCGGAACGAGTACGCCATGTATCTGGCGCAAGGGCCGGCGACCATCGGGGTAGAAACTTGCACTTTCTACAAAATTCTATGCCCAAACAAGCACGCTCCAGCCTAGCGATGCCAAGCGAAGATTTAATCAATATCAATCTTTCGCTGAAATACTTGACAACAATGCTATTTCAACACACGCATAGGGCAGGCAGCGCACGATAGAACCGGTGGGAAATTGTTACAACAGTCAACTCAGCAGTGACAGAGTTGCCAAGCTGATATTGATGAGCCGGAAAGCCGCATGCCTGTTGGCATCGGAAGTTTTTCCGTATTTCACCAGGTCGAATTACGGTAAACTGCCGGCCATGCAGAAAAAAGTATTCATCAAGACCTTCGGCTGCCAGATGAACGAGTATGACTCGGACAAGATGGCGGACTTGCTCGGCGCCACGGACGGCCTGGAGCGCACCGACCGTCCGGAAGATGCGGACGTCATCCTCCTCAATACCTGTTCGGTGCGCGAAAAGGCACAGGAGAAGGTATTTTCCGACTTGGGCGTGTTTCGCAAGCTGAAGGAAAAAAATCCCGATCTCGTGATCGGCGTGGGCGGCTGCGTGGCGTCGCAGGAAGGCGAGGCGATCGTCAAGCGCGCGCCGCAGGTCGACATCGTGTTCGGCCCGCAGACCCTGCACCGGCTGCCGAAGATGATCGAACTGCGCCGCCACAGCGGCAAGCCGCAGGTGGACATCACGTTCCCCGAGATCGAAAAGTTCGATCACCTGCCGCCGGCACGTGTCGATGGCGCGTTCGCCTATGTATCGATCATGGAAGGCTGCAGCAAGTATTGCAGCTATTGCGTGGTGCCGTACACCCGCGGCGAGGAAGTGTCGCGCCGGTTCGACGACGTGCTGACCGAAGTGGCCGGGCTGGCCGCACAGGGCGTCAAGGAAGTGATGCTGCTGGGCCAGAACGTGAATGCGTTCCGCGGCCAGATGGCCGATGGCCAGCAGGCCGACTTCGCGCTGCTGATCGAATACGTGGCGGAAATTCCCGGCATCGAGCGCATCCGCTTCGTCACCAGCCACCCGAAGGAATTCACGCAGCGCCTCGTCGACTGCTACGCGCGCATCCCGCAACTGGCCGACCACCTGTACCTGCCCGCCCAGCACGGCTCGGACAAGATCCTGGGCGCAATGAAGCGCGGCTACACGGCGCTGGAATACAAATCGATCATCCGCAAGGTGAAGGCCGTGCGGCCCGACGTGACGATCGCCTCGGACTTCATCGTCGGTTTCCCCGGCGAAACGGAAGAGGATTTCGAGGCGATGATGAAGCTGATCCGCGACGTGGATTTCGACAATTCGTTCAGCTTCATCTTCAGCAAACGCCCCGGCACGCCGGCCGCCAACCTGGCCGACGACACGCCGCACGAGGTCAAGCTGGCGCGCCTGCAGCGCCTGCAGGCGTTGATCGACGCCAACACCAAGCGGCACAGCGCCGCGATGGTCGGCAGGACGATGCGCGTGCTGGTCGAAGGGCCATCGAAGAACGGCGGCAACGAGCTGGCCGGCCGCGCCGGCAACACGCGCACCGTGCTGTTCGATGGTGGCGACACGCCGGCCGCACTGCATGGCAAGATGGTGGACGTAACGATTACGGAAAGCCTGTCCTATTCCCTGCGCGGCGAACTTGCTTGAACATTCATCTGAACATTCATCTGAACATTCGTCTGAACACTCATCCGAACATTCACGCCCGCCGCGCCACTCTGCCCTGACCGACCATTGAAAACAAAGACTCCAGTACAACCGCACTACTTCATCCCCGAACCGCTGGACAATACGCGGCTGGCCAACCTGTGCGGCCCCCTCGATGAAAACCTGCGCCAGATCTCGGCGGCACTCGATGTGACGATCTTCCGGCGCGGCGAGAAATTCATCGTCAGCGGCACCAATGCCGAGCGCGCCGTGCAGATCCTGGAAAAGTTCTACGCGGTGGCCGACAAATCCGTGCCGATCGAGGAAGTCCAGCTGGGCCTCGTGGAACAGCGCACCAGCCAGGCCGTGCCGGACGGCGACGACGAGGAAGAACCGCCGTTCAACGATCCCGAGATCGCCAGCCCCGTATTGAAGACGCGCCGCAGCGACCTGCGCGGCCGCACGCCGCACCAGATCCGCTACCTGCGCAACATCCTCGAACACGACATCAGCTTCGGCGTGGGCCCGGCCGGCACCGGCAAGACGTACCTCGCCGTGGCCTGCGCCGTCGATGCGCTGGAACGCGATGCCGTCAAGCGCATCATCCTGTGCCGCCCCGCCGTCGAGGCCGGGGAACGGCTGGGCTTCCTGCCGGGCGACATGGCGCAGAAGGTCGACCCTTATCTGCGCCCGCTGTACGACGCGCTGTACGACCTGCTCGGCTTCGACCGCACGCAGAAGATGTTCGAGAAGCAGGTGATCGAAATCGCACCGCTGGCCTACATGCGCGGCCGCACGCTGAACCATGCGTTCGTGATCCTCGACGAGGCGCAGAACACCACCGTCGAACAGATGAAGATGTTCCTGACGCGGATCGGCTTCGGCAGCAAGGCCGTGGTGACCGGCGACGTGACCCAGGTCGACCTGGCGAAAAGCCAGAAGAGCGGCCTCGTCGATGCGATCGGCGTGCTGCGCGACGTGCGCGGCATCGCCTTCTCGCACTTCTCCAGCGAAGACGTGGTGCGCCACCCGCTGGTGGCCCGCATCGTCGACGCCTACGACAGCGCCCACCAGAGCACCGCCGACATCGCGCCATTGCTGAAACCCGTCAAGACCGCTGCCCGGAATGTCCGAAAAAAATAAGCTGACCCTGTCGGTGCAATACGCCGACACCCGCCTGCAGGAAACCATCACCCGCCCGCTGATCCGCAAGTGGGTGAAGGCCGCGCTGTTCGCGCCGGCCGAGCTGACGATCCGCTTCGTCGACGCGGCCGAGGGCCAGCAGCTGAACCTGGCGTACCGCGGCAAGGACTACGCCACCAATGTGCTGACGTTCGCCTACAACGAAGGGGAAGAGATCGCCGACGACGAGCCCACGCGCGCCGATATCATCCTGTGCACCGACGTGCTGGAGCGGGAAGCGGCCGAACAGAAGAAGTCGGTCGAGGAACACACGGCCCACCTGATCGTGCACGGCGTGCTTCATGCGCAGGGCTACGACCACGAAGAGGACGACGAGGCCGAGGAAATGGAAAGCCTGGAAACCGAGCTGCTGGAAGGGCTCGGCTACGCCGATCCCTACGCCGCCGAGAAGTAAGCCAAAACCGGTGACAGACACCGTTTTTTCTGGAACAGGTGTTTCAAAATAACTGGTGTCTGTCACCGGTTTTGCAGTCCTGCGCTAGTCCACTTCCCGCCGGCGCCGCATCACGAACCACGCGGCGGCGCAGGTGAACACGGCCACGATCCCGGCGATGATCCAGAAGCCTGAGACATCCGTCGCCAGCGGCACGCCCCCCACGTTCATGCCCAGCAGGCCGGCGATGATGTTGATCGGCAGTGCCAGCACGGTGACGATCGTCAGTGTATACAGGCTGCGGTTGTTGCCTTCGTTGACGAGCGCGGCGATCTCTTCCTGCAGCAGCTTGATGCGTTCCTGCAAGGTGGCGATGTCGTTGAGCGTGACGGCGAATTCCTCGCTGGCTTCGCGCAATTCCTGCCGGTCCTGCACGGTCACCCACAGGGGTGGCCGCTGCAGCAGCCGGAACATGGCGGCCGGCTCCGGCGCCAGCAGCCGCTGCAGGCGCACCAGCACGCGCCGCAGCGCGCCCAGGTCGGCCCGCTTGAACTTGAGCTGGCCGGACAGCAGGTTGTCCTCGATGTTGTCGACCTTGCCCGTGGCCATGCGCACGATGCGCGTCAGCACATCCGCCTGGTCGCGCAGCAGGTGCGTCAGCAGCACCACCGACGAGGCGATCGGCTCGCCGCGCCGCACGGCCTGGCGCAGCCGCTCCACCGCCTGCAGCGGGCTGCGCCGCGCGCTGATCACGAGCTGCCGTTCCACCGACAGATACAGGCTGGAGATATCGGACGGCTCGAACGAGAAATCGCGCAGCACGTCGTTGACGACGGCCACCAGCGTATCGTCGGCCTGCTCGATGCGCGTCGAGCGCGAGCCTTCGTGCAGGCAATCGTAGAATTCGTCGGACAGGCGGGCATGTTCACGCAGCCATTTTTCGCTGGCCGTGTTGGCCAGGTTGAAGTGCAGCCACAGGAATTCGTCCGGCTGGCCGGTACTTTCCCGCAGCCACGCGGCAGCCTCGCCCGCCTCGATCGGCACGGCCGCCGGGCCGCGCCCGAACAGGTAGCCGCACACCAATCCATTCTGATCCGATCCATATTCCAGCGCCTGCATGCTTCCTCCCGGCGCCAGCCTACCAGATCAGGATGACATCGGCATGGCGCCGATGACTTTTTGATAAAAAGCGCCCCGTCCGCCGGTTTGGTGTATCCTGTATCCCTTCAAAACAAATGGCTTTATGCCTGCTATGCAAGAGCACTCTACTAGCGTCAGGAATGACGCTAAACCCCACCGCTCACTTCTCGAGCGACTTACCGCCCTGATCTCCCCCGAGCCGGAAAACCGCTCCGAGCTCCTCGATGTTCTGCACGAAGCCCACGAACGCAACCTGATCGATGCCGACGCCCTGTCGATGATCGAAGGCGTGTTCCAGGTATCCGACCTGTCCGCGCGCGACATCATGGTGCCCCGTTCGCAGATGGACGTCATCGACATCACCAAGCCCATCGAAGAGTGGATGCCGCTCGTGCTGGAAACGGCGCACTCGCGCTTCCCGGCCATCGAGGGCGAGCGCGACAAGGTCGTCGGCATCCTGCTGGCGAAGGACTTGCTGCGCTATTACGCCGAGGAATCGTTCGACGTGCGCAGCATGCTGCGTCCGGCGATCTTCATCCCCGAATCGAAACGCCTGAATGTGCTGCTGCGCGATTTCCGCGCCAACCACAACCACATGGCGATCGTCGTCGACGAGTATTCCGGCGTGGCCGGCCTGATCACGATCGAGGACGTGCTGGAACAGATCGTCGGCGACATCGAGGATGAATACGACTTCGACGAAGAAGAGGACAACATCCTTTCCATCCGCGAAGGGCAACTGGGTCCGCGCTGGCGCGTCAAGGCACTGACCGAGATCGCCCAGTTCAACGAGGAACTGGACGCCGACCTGCCGGACGACGACGTCGACACCATCGGCGGCTTCGTTGCCAAGCACCTGGCCCGCATGCCCCACAAGGGCGACGTGTTCGACATCGACAACCTGCGCTTCGAAGTCCTGCGCGCCGATGCCCGCCAGATCCACGTGCTGACGGTCGAGAAACTGCCACCCGCCATCGACGAGCAGGATTGATGCGTTTTCGCCGCGCCGCCCCCGGCGCACCTCCCGCCCCACCCCGCAGCACCAAGAGCCGCATGCTCATCGCCGCCGTTGCCGGCGGCGCCAGCGTGGTGTCGTTCGCGCCGCTCGGCTGGTGGCCGGTCCAGCTGCTCACGCTGGCGATCCTGTTCTACCAGGTGCTGCGCGCCGACTCCGTGAAGGCTTCGGCGTTCATCGGCTGGGCATTCGGCTTCGGCTGGTGCCTGGCCGGCGTGCACTGGCTGACGATCGCGATCTCGCGGTTCGGCGGCCTGCCGCTGCCGCTGGCCTGGATCGCCATTGCTTTGCTGGCGGTATACATGGGCGCGCACTGCGGCGCCGCGATGGGCGCCGCCGCCTGGCTGCGCAAGCGCTGGGGCCTGTCGCTGCCGGCCGCGAACCTGCTCGTGCTGCCGGCGCTGTGGGCTGTTTCCGAATGGACGCGCGGCTGGCTGTTCACGGGCTTCCCGTGGGCGTCCAGCGGCTATGCGCACAATGCCTCCCCCCTCGCCGGATATGCTCCCGTGCTGGGCGTGTTCGGCATCGGCTGGATCGTGGCCATCACCGCCGGCGCCCTGCTGCTGCTGATGCACCCGGTACGCAAGCCGGCGCTGTCGCTGATCGCCGCATTGTGGGTCGGCGGCTGGTCGCTGCAGTGGATCGACTGGACCGCGCCGGCCGGACAGCCGCTGACGGTGCGCCTGGTGCAGGCCAACATCCCGCTGCAGACCAAGTTCGACCCGAACCATATCGGCAATACGCTGCGGCGCTACCAGCAAATCGTGCTGGCCGAACCGGCCGACCTGATCGCGATTCCCGAAACGGGCATCCCGCTGTTCCCGCAGCAGTTGCCGGCCGGTTACCTGGATGCTTACGGACAGTTCGCCCGCAAGACCGGCAGCGCCGTGGTGCTGGGCATGCCGTTCGCCGACAGCCCCACCCGCTATGCGAACAGCGTGATGGGGCTGGGGCCCACGATGGCGAAACCATACCGCTACGACAAGCACCATCTCGTGCCGTTCGGCGAATTCATCCCATTGGGCTTCCGCTGGTTCACCAACATGATGCGCATCCCGCTGGGCGACCAGACCCGCGGCGAAACATTGCAGCCGTCGTTCGCGGTGAAAGACCAGCGCGTGCTGCCGAACATCTGCTATGAAAACAACTTCGGCGAAGAGATCGCGGCGCAATTAAGTAGCGGAAAAAATGCGGGTTCCCGCGCCACCGTGCTGCTGAACGTCTCCGAACTGGCCTGGTACGGCGAATCGGTGGCGATCCCGCAGCACTTGCAGATCTCGCAGATGCGCACCCTGGAAACGGGCCGCCCGATGCTGGCTGCCACGAACAATGGCGCCACCGTCGTCATCGACCATCGCGGCGTAATCCAGGCGAGCCTGCCGTACTACCAGGCCGGCGTGCTGAAGGCCACGGTGCAGGGCATGACAGGCGACACGCCCTACATCGTGCTGCAGAATCGCCTGATCCTCGCGCTGGCCGCGGCAAGCGTGCTGGCCGCCTGGCTGCTCTCCCGCCGCAGGAAGGCAACCCCCTGAACCCTACTGGTCCGTTGCAAAAACCGCTAAAATGAGCCGTTTCAGCGAACCACGCTGCTCTCCTGATCATGCTTGCGCGTCCTGCACGCCACTAAAAGAACACGATGCTGACATTCCAACAAATCATCCTGACCCTGCAAACCTATTGGGACAAGCAGGGTTGCGCCCTGCTCCAGCCGTACGACATGGAAGTCGGCGCGGGCACGTTCCACACCGGCACCTTCCTGCGCGCGATCGGCCCGGAGCCGTGGCGCGCCGCCTACGTGCAGCCGTCGCGCCGCCCGAAGGATGGCCGCTATGGCGAAAATCCGAACCGCCTGCAGCACTATTACCAGTACCAGGTGGTGCTCAAGCCGGCGCCGGAAAACATCCTCGACCTGTACCTCGGTTCGCTGGAAGCGCTGGGCCTGGACCTGAAGCAGAACGACGTGCGTTTCGTCGAGGATGACTGGGAAAGCCCCACGCTGGGCGCCTGGGGCCTGGGCTGGGAAGTCTGGCTGAACGGCATGGAAGTCACGCAGTTCACCTACTTCCAGCAGGTGGGCGGCCTCGATTGCAAGCCCGTGCTGGGCGAGATCACCTACGGCATCGAGCGCCTGGCCATGTACCTGCAGGGCGTCGAGAACGTGTATGACCTGGTGTGGACCGAGTGGGAAGAAGGTGGCGTCAAGAAAGTGCTGAAATACGGCGACGTGTTCCACCAGAACGAAGTGGAACAGTCCACCTACAACTTCGAGCACGCCAACACCGAGCTGCTGTTCGCCCAGTTCGCGAACCATGAATCGGAAGCCAAGCGCCTGGTCGAGCTGCAGCTCACGCTGCCGGCCTACGAACAGATCATGAAGGCCTCGCACAGCTTCAACATGCTGGACGCGCGCGGCGCCATCTCCGTGACGGAACGCGCCGCCTACATCGGCCGCGTGCGCACGCTGTCGCGCCTCGTCGCCCAAGCCTACTACGATTCCCGCGAACGCCTCGGCTTCCCGATGGCCGCCCAAGCACAAGAATAATCGCCATGACTCAAACTCTCCTGATCGAACTGCTGACCGAAGAACTGCCGCCGAAGGCGCTGTCGAAACTGGGCGCCGCGTTTGCCGCCGGCATCGTCAACGGCCTGAAGTCGCGCGACTTCCTCGAAGATGACAGCATCGCCACCTCGTATGCCACGCCGCGCCGCCTGGCCGTTTCCATCACCCGCGTGCGCGACGTGTCGCCGGACAAGTCGATCCGCGAAAAGGTGCTGCCGGTAGCGGTGGCCCTCGACAAGGAAGGCAACCCGACCGCGCCGCTGGCCAAGAAGCTGGCGGCACTGGGCTTCCCCGATCTGCAGGTGAGCGACCTGGAACGCGCGCAGGACGGCAAAGCCGAATCGTTCTTCCACACGTATACCGCACCGGGCTCGCAGCTGGAAAGCGGCCTGCAGGCCGCGCTGGAGGATTCGGTGGCCAAGCTGCCGATCCCGAAGGTGATGAGCTACCAGCGCCCGGACGGCGCCACCGTGCAGTTCGTGCGCCCCGCGCACAGCGTGATCGCCCTGTTCGGCGACACCGTGCTGCCGCTGACGCTGCTGGGGCTGACGGCATCGAACGTCACGCAGGGCCACCGGTTCCTCACGGCACCGGGCCAGCGCGCCGTGACCATCGCGCACGCCGACGCGTACGCCGACACTCTGGTGGAAAAAGCCAAGGTGATCCCGTCGTTCGACGCCCGCAAGGAGCAGATCCGCAAGGAGCTGCTGGCCAAGGCCGGCGACGACAAGGTGCTGATGCCCGATGCGCTGCTCGATGAAGTGGCGTCGCTCGTCGAATGGCCGGTGGTGTACGAATGCCGCTTCGAGGATGAATTCCTGGCCGTGCCGCAGGAATGCCTGATCCTGACGATGCAGACGAACCAGAAATACTTCGCGCTGACCGATGCGAACGGCAAGCTGCGTTCGCGCTTCCTGATCGTCTCGAACATCGCCACCGACACACCGGCCGCGATCGTGGGCGGCAACGAGCGCGTGGTGCGCCCGCGCCTGTCCGACGCCAAGTTCTTTTTCGAGCAGGACAAGAAAAAGACGCTGGAGTCGCGCCTGCCGCTGCTGAAGAACGTGGTCTACCACAACAAGCTGGGCACGCAGGCCGAGCGCAGCGACCGCGTGACCGCACTGGCGACCGCGATCGCCAAACGCCTCGGCGCCGATGCTGCGCTGGCCGAGCGGGGCGCACGCCTGTCGAAGGCCGACCTGCTGACCGACATGGTGGGCGAGTTCCCCGAGCTGCAAGGCATCATGGGCACGTACTACGCCCGCCACGACGGCGAGAACGAGGAAGTGGCGCTGGCTGCTTCCGAGCATTACCAGCCGCGCTTTGCCGGCGATGCGCTGCCGTCCACGCAGACCGGCACGGCCGTCGCGCTGGCCGACAAACTCGAAACGCTGGTGGGCATCTGGGCCATCGGCCTGCAGCCGACCGGCGACAAGGATCCGTTCGCGCTGCGCCGCCATGCGCTGGGCGTGCTGCGCATGCTGATCGAGAAGCGCCTGCCGCTGGATATCTCCGAAGTGCTGGCCGATGCGGTGGCGCAATTCGCTTCCGTGCCGAATTTCAAGGATCCGACTGCGGACGTGACGGCATTCTTCATGGACCGCCTGCGCGGCATCCTGCGCGAACGCGGCTTCACGCCGAACGAGATCGAGGCCGTCGTTGCGCAGAACCCGGACCGCCTGGACGACATCGTCCAGCGCCTGGAAGCGGTGCAGGCGTTTGCCGCGCTGCCGGAAGCGGCGTCGCTGGCCGCCGCCAACAAGCGCATCACGAACATCCTCAAGAAGAACGAGGAAGCCCTGGCCCAGGCCGGCACGGTGAACCCGGCGCTGCTGCAGGACGAGGCGGAAAAGAACCTCGCCGCCGCCGTGACGCGCGTGCAGCCGGAAGTCGACGCGGCCTTTGCCGCCGGCGATTTCACCGGCACCCTGAAGACGCTCGCGCAACTGCGCGACGACGTGGATGCGTTCTTCAACGACGTGATGGTGATGGCCGACGACATCGCGCTGCGCAACAACCGCCTGGCGCTGCTGTCTTCGCTGCACGGCATGATGAACCGCGTGGCGGACATCTCGAAGCTGGCCGCCTGAGGAAGCCCGGATGCCGCAGCCGAAACTGATCATCCTGGACCGGGATGGCGTGATCAACCACGATTCGCCGGACTTCATCAAGTCCCCCGACGAGTGGATCCCCATCCCCGGCTCGCTCGAAGCGATCGCGCGCCTGAACCAGGCCAATTACCGCGTGGTGATCGCCTCGAACCAGTCCGGCATCGCGCGGCAACTGTTCGACATCACCACGCTGAACGCGATCCACGCCAAGATGCACCGTCTCGCCCTGCAGGTGGGGGCGAACATCGAGGCGGTATTCTTCTGCCCGCACGCGGCGGCCGACAACTGCGACTGCCGCAAGCCGAAACCCGGCATGTTCGCCGAGATCTCGAAGCGCTACCAGGTGAGCCTGAAGGGCGTGCCCACCGTAGGCGATTCGCTGCGCGACCTGCAGTCGGGCTTCATCGGCGGCTGCGTGCCGTTCCTGGTGCGCACCGGCAAGGGCGAGAAAACCGAGGCGACCGGCGGACTGCCACCAGGCACGCTCACGTTCCCCGACCTGGCGGCCACCGTGCAGCACATCCTGAAATCCACGCCCCAATCTTGAATCTGGAGTACCGCGTTGCGTAAAGCTGTCCTGTTCCTGCGTTCCCTCGTTTTTTCCGTGGTGATGGCGATCGCCACGGTGATCTGGTCGTTCGTCTGCATGCTGGCTGCGCCGCTGCCTTATAACAAGCGGTACTACGTCACGTCGCGCTGGAACGTGTTCGTCATCTGGCTGGCGAAGGTCGTCTGCGGCATCCATTACGAATTCAAGGGCTACGAGAATTTCCCCGACAGCCCGGCCATCGTGCTGTCGAAACACCAGTCGGCATGGGAAACGATCTTCCTGCTGGCGAACCTGCCGCGGCCCCTCGTCTTCGTGTTCAAGAAGGAAATCCTGTACATCCCGTTCTTCGGCTGGGGCATCGCGCTGCTGCGCATGATCCCGATCGACCGCAAGCAGGGCAAGAACGCGTTCCGGATGGTGGTTGCCCATGGAAAGCGTCGCCTGAAAGACGGCCAATGGATTATCATGTTCCCGGAAGGCACACGCATCCCGGTGGGCCAGGCGGGCAAGTACAAGAGCGGCGGCACGCGCCTCGCGATCGACACCGGCGTTCCGGTCATACCGATCGCCGTCAACTCGGGCGAGTGCTGGCCGAAGAATTCGTTTATCAAGTATCCGGGCAAGATCACGGTTTCGGTGGGCAAGCCGATATCTTCCGAGGGACAGACCCCCGACGGCATGATGGAACAGGTGGAACAGTGGATAGAATCAGAAATGCGCGTCATTTCGCCCCACGCCTACAGCGCTGGCTAGAAAACCGCACCCAGGCCAGTGAAAGGAGCGGCGAAGGCGTCGCTCAAGCCGAACTCCAGCTCGATTTGTTCGCCGGCGGCGCCGCACCAGCCGAAGCGCCGGCGGCTCCTCCCTCCCCTCCGTTTCCGTTCCCCGCATCGTCGTTCCCCATCGCGGCGCCGGCCACCGTCAACTTGCTGCGCCCCCCTGTGCCGCTGCGCCGGCCGGATCCATCCCCCGTGCTGCCGCCGGCCGACGGCATGGAACGCCGCCAGGTGCTGGTGGGCAGCTTCATCCTCGAATACGCGCTGCGCCGCTCCACGCGCCGCTCGATCGGCTTCATGGTCGACGACGACGGCCTGCGCGTGACGGCACCGAAGCGCTGCACGCTGGCCGACATCGAGAATGCGATCCGCGCCAAGCAGAACTGGATCCTGTCGAAGCTGGACGATCGCCGCCAGCGCCGCGCCGCGCGGCTGGACAAGCCGCCGGTCGAATGGAAGGATGGCGCGAAACTGCCTTACCTGGGCGGCGAGATCACGTTGCGGCTGCACCATGCGCCGCGCAACCGCACCACATTCGATCCGGAAACGGGAGAGCTGGCGCTGGGCCTTGTGCAGGGCGCCACCGAACTGCTGGTCAAGGAGCGTGTGAAGAACTGGTACAAGCAGCAGGCCGAAGGCCTGTTCGCGCAGCGGCTCGACCTGTATGCGCCGCGTGTGGGCGTGCAATATGCATCGATGTCGGTCTCCTCGGCCGATGCGCGATGGGGCTCGTGCACGATCGGGCGCGTGATCCGGCTGAACTGGAAGCTGATGTTTTTCTCGTTGCCGCTGATCGATTATGTGGTGGCGCACGAGCTGGCGCACATCCATGAAATGAACCACAGCCCGCGCTTCTGGGCGCACGTGGGGCGCGTCTATCCGCAATACGAGGAAGCGAAACAGCTGCTGCGGCGCCGCGCGCAGGAGCTGCCGGTGCTGTTCCCGTAGGAACCTCAGTCAGCCAAGGGCGGCAGCAGGTCGAGTGTGCGGGCGGTCGCGCCGCGGTGCTGGTTGGCGAACGCAAGGCCCGCCTGGCCCATCGCGGCGCGGGCGCCGTCGTCGGACAGCAGCCGGGCCGCCTGGGCCATCAGGCTGGCCGCATCGACGACGCGCAGCGCGCCGCCGGCAGCCACCGCGTCGTCCGTCACCTGGGCGAAGTTGAACGTGTGCTGGCCGATCAGCACGGGCTTGGCCAGCGCCGCCGCCTCGATCAGGTTTTGCCCGCCCAGCGGCGCGAGGCTGCCGCCGATGAAGGCGACATCGCAGGTGGCGTAATACGCGAACATCTCGCCCATCGAATCGCCCAGCAGGACCCGGGTCGATGCATCGACCCGGGCGCCCGGTTGCGCCAGCGCCGAGCGCCGCTGCACGGCAAGCGAGCGCTCGCGCGCCATCGCCTCGACGGCATCGAAGCGCTGCGGGTGGCGCGGCACCAGCAGCAGCAGCGCCCCTTCCGGCAACGCGGCCGCCTTGAACGCATCGAGGATGGCTTCCTCCTCGCCCTCGCGCGTGCTGGCGCACAGCAGCACCGGGCGCGTCACGCCAAACTGGTTTTTCAGCTGTGCGCCGGTCGCCAGCGCGGCCGGCGGCACCGCCACGTCGAACTTGATGCTGCCGGTAACGGCCACGTTGGCAACCCCCAGCGCCCGTACCCTGTCCGCATCGTCCTGCGTCTGGGCTGCCACCAGCGAAATGCCGCGCGCCGCGTCGGTCATCAGGCTTCCCAGCTTGCGCGCCTTGCGCAGCGAACGTTCCGACAAGCGCGCATTCGCCAGCACCACCGGTACTTTGCGCCGGTTGCAGCCATGGATCAGGTTCGGCCACACCTCGGTTTCCATCAGGATGCACACGCGCGGCTCGAAGTGCGCAATGAAGCGCTGCACCAGCGCCGGCAGGTCGTACGGCAGGTACGATTGCACGACGCGTGCGCCGTGCTTGCCGAACAGGCCCTTGCCGGTAGCGCGGCCGGTCGGCGTCATGTGCGTGAGCACGATGCGGCCGCGCGGATAGCGCTTCAGCAGCGCCTCCACCAGCGGCTCGGCGGCGCGTGTTTCACCCACCGATACCGCATGCACCCAGATCGTCAGCGGCTCGTCATTGGCGGCCCTGCGGCCGTAGATGCCAAGGCGCTCGTTCCAGAACTGGCGGTAGCCCGGCTCCTGGCGGCCGCGCCACCACAGGCGCGCCAGCACCAGCGGCAGTGCCAGCCGCCAGGCCAGGGAATACAAAAAGCGGATCAAGCCGGCACCTTCACAGCAGGCTCCTGGCGGCCACCGCCACTTCGGCAACGGACGGCGGATTGCCCCGGTCGCCCAGGTTGATGATCTTCGGCGACCAGTTGCCCTCTGTCTTCCAGCGCGGCGAGTCGCAATAGATCTCGACCACCGGCCGGCTGAACGCGGCGGCGATGTGCGTGAGCCCCGTGTCGACCCCGACGGCGAGCGCGGCACGGCGTGCCAGCATCACCGCGTCGGCCATCGGCAGCTTCGGCAGCACGCGCGCATTCGGGATGCCCGCCGCCAGGGCTTCGGCTTCCGCCTTTTCCTTGGGCGAGCCCCATGGCAGCAGGATCGGCATCGGCGCCAGCTCGTGGCCCAATGCGATCCAGTTGGCCGGAGCCCATTTCTTCGCGTCGCGCGCGGTGCCATGGAAGTACACGGCATACGGCCCGGCGGGCATCCAGTCCGGACGCGGTTCATCGGCCGCCACGTCGGGCAGGCCGAAATCGGCCGGCGTGTCGACGGCATAGCCGAGCGCCGCGCCGGCCACGAGCCGGCCGCGCGCCACCGCGTGCGTGCGCGGGTCGAGGGGAATGCTGTTCGTGTGGAAGATGCGGGAAATGCCTTCGTAGCCGGAGCCTTCGCTGCCGTTCGCCAGGCCCACCTTGTGGCCGCCCTTGCGGATGCGCGCGGCCCCCATGATGATGCCGGTCTTCAGCAGGCCCTGCGTGTCGAACACATAGTCGTACTCGACTTCGCGCAGCCGGCGGAAGAATCCCCTGATCTCGGCCCGCACAGCCTTGTCGCCCAGGTTCTTGCGCCAGCGGCGCAGCGCGAACGGGATGACGTGCCGCACTTCGGGATTGAGGCGCACCAGGCTGACATAGCCCTCTTCCACGACCCAGTCGATGTTCGCATCGGGGAAGTGGCGGCGGATATCCGCCACGATGGGCATGTTGTGCAGCACGTCTCCCAGCGAGGAGACGCGCACCAGCAGGATGTTCATCTAGCTCAGAACGGCAGCTCGGCGTCCGGCTTCGCGGTCAGGATCACGTCGCGGAACTGGCCCTGGATGCGTGCCAGCGCTTGCGGCGTCTCGGCCTCGAAGCGCAGCACGATCACGGGGGTGGTGTTCGACGAGCGGGCCAGGCCGAAGCCGTCGGCGTATTCGACGCGCAGGCCGTCGATCGTGATGATGCGTTCGTTGCCGGGGAATTTCGCATCCGCGCGCAGCTTGTCCATCAGCGCGAAGTTCTCGCCTTCGTTCAGGTGCAGGTGCAGTTCCGGGGTGCTGTCGGACTGCGGCAGGGAATTGAGCAGCGCGGAAGGATCCGTTTCCTTCGTCAGGATTTCCAGCATGCGCGCGCCGGCATACAGGCCGTCGTCGAAGCCATACCAGCGTTCCTTGAAGAAGATATGGCCGCTCATCTCGCCGCCCAGCGGGGCGCCGGTTTCCTTCAGCTTGGCCTTCACCAGCGAATGGCCGGTCTTGTACATCAGCGGCGTGCCGCCCGATTTCTCGATGTAGGGCGCCAGGTGGCGCGTGCACTTCACGTCGTACAGGATCTGTTCGCCCGGTACGCGCGACAGCACGTCGGCCGCGAACAGCATCATCTGGCGGTCCGGATAGATGATCTGGCCATCCTTCGTGACGAGACCGAGGCGGTCGCCGTCGCCATCGAATGCCAGGCCGATCTCGGCATCGGTCTCCTGCAGGCAGCGGATCAGGTCCTGCAGGTTTTCCGGGTGGGCCGGATCCGGGTGGTGGTTCGGGAAGTTGCCGTCCACCTCGCAGAACAGTTCGATCACTTCGCAGCCCATGCCGCGGTACAGGTCGCCTGCGAACGCGCCGGCCACGCCATTGCCGCAGTCGACGGCGATCTTGATGGGACGGGCGATCTTCACGTCGCCGATGATGCGTTCCAGGTAGGCGGCGCGGATATCGTGCGTGCGGTAGCTGCCAGGCTGGGCAGCCGGCTGCAGGTCGCCGGCGGCGATGCGCTCGTACAGGCCGGTGATCGCGTCGCCGTAGATCGCTTCGCCGGCCAGCACCATCTTGAAGCCGTTGTAGTCGGGCGGATTGTGGCTGCCCGTGACCATGATGCCCGATTTCGTTTCCAGGACATTCGTGCCGAAGTACACCATCGGCGTGGCGACCACGCCCAGGTCGATCACATCGGCGCCTGCCGCTTGCAGCCCTTCCGCCAGCGCGGCAGCCAGTGCCGGCCCGGACAGGCGGCCATCGCGGCCGATCACGACACTGCGCTCGCCTTTCGCCAGCGCGGCGGCGCCGAAGGCGTGACCGATCTGGCGGGCCACGCCTGCGTCGAGGGTTTTATCGATGATGCCGCGAATGTCGTAAGCTTTGAAGATTGATTTGGAGAGGGAGACCATGAATGTCGGGAGCCCGGGCTGATCGGGCAGCCGGCTTTATGAAATGGAAACAACCGGTATAGTAAGTGCGATCCCGCCTGCAAGCAAGTCTTGCTGCTGAGGGGACCTTGATACACCTATTGCGCGGCGCTGGCTGCTGGCCTGCGGTACTCCGCAGCGGCGGACCGACCGTACTATAGTACGGTTCCGTTCCTCAACCAGACCCAACGCCGCTCATTACGGTTTCTCAATGCCCCGAGGCACCAGGGCAAAGCAAACCAAATTCCAAGTAGCCGATACTTTAGATTCGCAGGTCGTCGATGGATTTACCCGAATCCACCCAGTCCTTCACCCATTTCGGCTGGCGGCCACGGCCGGTCCATTGCTGGCCCGAATCGCCAGGATTGCGGAAACGTGCCGCAACGGTGCCGCCTTTGCCGCGCGAATTGGTGGCGATCAATTCCTTCAGCGGCAGGCCCACGCGCTGGGCGATCGCGAGAATCTCATCCTTTGCTTTTTGCAAGTCATGCGACTCGCGTTTCTTCAATTCGCGTTTGACCTGCTCCTGCAGATTGCGCAAATCCGTGGCGGATAAATTCGACAGATCCATCGTCTATTCCTTTGTAAAGATGATCGGGAAACGTGTTTCTGTGCGAAATATACACCAACTTTGTATTCACCGGTCTCTTTTGTGGCGAATCATCCAACGCGGCGCTTTAAAACGGACGATGCGTACATATAACCAGACATAACTGATAATGAACAGCAGGCAAAATAGCATCAGCACGCCCGTATAGCGCCAGAATACGGTGGCCGGTATTACCGCCATCAGCGAAAACATCCAAAGGTAGGGCGATGTCAGTGAATTGCGGCGCATTAACGCGCGGGCATCCTTGTGCCCGACCGCCCATTGCACCACGCGCCTGAATATCAGGCTGTGCAGGTGAATACCGTCCGGCATTGCCGGCGACTTGCCGCGAATGAACATGCGGCGATACACGGAAAACAGTGTTTCAAATGCCGGGTAGATGAGCAGTAGCGCCGCGTACCACGTGGAAACCTGCGGATTGCGCATTACCAGCAGCAGCGCCAGTTCGCCCAGCATGAATCCGATGAAGTATGCCCCGCCATCGCCCAGGAATATCAGGCCGACCGGGTAATTCCAGATGAGGAACCCGGCCGTGGCGCCAGCCACCATCAGCGCCGCCACCAGCACGAACATATCGTTGACCTGCAACGCGACATAGCCGAGGGAAAGCAGCATGCATATCGTGACAACGCTGGCCAGGCCATTAAATCCGTCGATGATATTGACGGCATTGGCAATGCCGGCCACCGACAGGACGGTCAGCGGCAGCGTCAGCCAGATATAAGGCAGCGGCCACACCGCATCGATCCAGTCGATACGGTCGATCCTGGCATCGAGCAGGTAATAGCCAAGCAATGCCGCGACCATCGTCAGCAGCAGGCGGCGTGCGGCGGATACCCGCCCCGTGTAATCCTCGACGATACCGCCGACAAACGCGCACGAGCTGCATGCCATCAGCGACAGCATCCAGGTCGTCAATGCAGGCACGCGCCAGACGGAAATGCACGCCGACAGCGCGACGGCGAGAAAGATCGACAGCCCGCCAATCCGGGCCACACTGTGCGAATGCACTTTCTGGACCCCGTTGAAATCGGTATCCAGCGCAGGCCCGTGCAGCCGCGCCTCCTTGATGACCAGCAGGGTCAACAAGGCTGAAGCGACAAAGCTTACAAGGAAAGAAAACATGTATCGAAAATCGGTCGTGGTCAGGCGATGCCGCACTGCAGCAACGGGCGTTGTCTGCATGCCAACCAGCGATTGTACCGGATTAATAAATGGAAACTGGGAAAATCAGGCCCTTGCCAGGGTAATGGCCAGGGCTGCGGGAAAATGCGGGATTCTAACCCCGCCAAGCAAGTTGCCAGAAATCACTTACTATTGGAAACATCTAAATAATTGCGCGTGGCTGAAATTGGCGGCGCTGGCGAGCATTCAGCGCAGGCAGAGGCGCAGCGCTTCACGCCATTCGGGCAGGCGCACGAAGCGCTCCTGCAACCGGCTGGAATCGAGTACCGAATACCGGGGACGGGCAGCCGGGAGCGGATACTGCTCGGTGGTGATCGGCACCAGCTTGCAGCCGATGCCGGCCTCTTCCAGGATCGCGGCGGTAAATCCGCACCACGTGGTGCGGCCCTGGCTGGAAAGGTGATAGGTGCCGCCGTTTTCGGCCCACCATGGCTGCCCGCCCGCCCGCGCCTGCGCCAGGATCAGCGCCGTGGCATCGGCAATGGTGCGGCTCCACGTGGGCGCGCCATGCTGGTCGTCGACGATGCGCAGTTCATCGCGTTCCCTTGCCAGGCGCAGCATCGTCAACAGGAAGTTCTTGCCGCGCATGCCGTACACCCAACTGGTGCGGAAGATCAGGTGCGGCACACCGGAGGCGGCAATCGCCCTTTCGCCGGCCAGCTTGCTGGCGCCATACACGCTCAATGGCCCGACGGCGTCGTTTTCCACGCGCGCATCGGCTGCGTGCCCGTCGAACACGTAATCGGTCGAGTAATGCACCAGCGCCGCGCCCAGCACGTTCGCTTCGGCCGCCATCACGGCCGGCGCTTCGGCGTTGATACGGTGCGCCAGGTCAGGCTCGCTTTCCGCCTTGTCCACCGCCGTGTAGGCGGCCGGGTTGACGATCAGTTGCGGTCGCACCTCCCGGATCACGTCGCGCACCTGGTCGAGGTTCGCCAGGTCCATGCGATGGCGGTCGACGGCAATCACCTCGCCCAGGCCCTGCAGGCTGCGTTCCAGCTCATAGCCGACCTGGCCGGTACTCCCGGTAAGCAGGATCTTCATTGGAACACTTCCGCGTCGGCCAGCGCCACGCCGTTCCGGTCCTTGGCCGACAGCAGCGGCGCGCCTTCGACCGGCCATTCGATGCCGACAGCCGGGTCGTTCCAGGCGATCGAGCGCTCGTGCTCGGGCGCGTAGTAATCGGTGGTCTTGTACAGGAACTCGGCGAACTCGCTGGTCACGGTAAAGCCGTGCGCGAAGCCCGGTGGAATCCACAACTGCCGCTTGTTCTCGGCCGACAGTTCCAGGCCATGCCATTGGCCGAATGTGGGCGAACTCCTGCGCAGGTCGACGACCACGTCGAATACGCTGCCAGCGGTCACGCGCACCAGTTTGCCCTGCGCCTGGCGGATCTGGTAATGCATGCCGCGCAAGACGCCGCGCGCCGACCGCGAGTGGTTGTCCTGCACGAATGGCAGCTGCACACCGGTCAGTTCGGCAAAGCGCTGCGCGTTGAAGCTCTCGTAGAAAAAGCCCCGATCGTCGCCGAACACGGTCGGTTCGATGATCAGCAGGCCTTCGATCGGGGTAGGAATGGCTTTCATCGTGCTATCACTTTATCCAGCAGGATTTGCATCAGGTATTGACCGTAACCGTTTTTCCTCAACGGTTCGGCGAGGCGGCGCAAGTGCTCTGCGTCGATATAGCCCTTGCGATAGGCGATTTCTTCCGGGCAGGCCACTTTCAGGCCCTGGCGTTTCTCGATCGTGGCGATGAATTGCGAGGCATCGAGCAGCGATTCGTGGGTGCCCGTATCGAGCCACGCCATGCCACGCCCCATCAGCTCCACGCGCAGCTCGCCCCGCTCCAGGTAGGCCTTGTTCACATCCGTGATTTCCAGCTCGCCCCGCGCGGAGGGTTTGATCGAGGCGGCAATGTCGCATACCTGCCGGTCGTAGAAATACAGGCCCGTCACCGCGTAGTTCGATTTCGGCACCGCCGGCTTTTCCTCGATGCTGACCGCACGCCGGTTGCCGTCGAATTCCACGACGCCATAGCGCTCGGGATCGTTCACGTGGTAGGCGAACACCGTTGCGCCATCCGGTTCGCCGGCGGCGCTGCGCAACAGCCCATCGAGGTCGTTGCCGTAGTAGATGTTATCGCCCAGGATCAGCGCGGACGGCGCATCGCCGACAAATTCGCGGCCGATGATGAACGCCTGCGCCAGACCGTCCGGCGACGGCTGCACGGCATACGAGAGCTGCAGGCCCCACTGGCTGCCGTCGCCCAGCAGTTCGCGAAAGCGCGGCGTATCCTGTGGCGTCGAAATGACCAGGATCTCGCGCATGCCCGCCAGCATCAGCGTGGTCAGCGGATGGTAGATCATCGGCTTGTCGTAGATCGGCAGCAGCTGCTTGGACACGCTGGTGGTCACCGGATACAGGCGGGTACCGGAACCGCCGGCCAGGATGATGCCCTTGCGTGCACTGATCGGATCGATGCTCATGGCGTGCTCCTCCCTGCGCCGTCGCGGTTGAAATAATTGGTCTCGACCCACTTTGCATAGGCGCCGGACTGCACGTCCGCTACCCAGTCAGGGTGGTCGAGATACCATTGCACGGTTTTGCGGATGCCGGTCTCGAACGTTTCGGCCGGTTTCCACCCCAGCTCGCGCTCGAGCTTGCGCGCATCGATCGCATAGCGGCGGTCGTGGCCCGGACGGTCCTTCACATACGTGATCTGGGTGCGGTAGCTGCTGCCGTCGGCCTTCGGTTTCAGGCTGTCGAGGATCTCGCACAGCGTGTGTACCACGTCCAGGTTCGCCATCTCGTTCCAGCCGCCCACGTTGTAGGTTTCGCCCAGCACGCCATCGGCCAGTACGCGCCGGATCGCCGTGCAATGGTCGGACACGTACAGCCAGTCGCGGATCTGCTGGCCGTCGCCATAGATGGGCAGCGATTTACCGGCCTGCGCGTTGGCGATCATCAGCGGGATCAGCTTTTCGGGGAAGTGGTACGGGCCATAGTTGTTCGAGCAGTTCGTCGTCACCGTGGGGAAGCCGTACGTGTGGTGGTAGGAGCGCACCAGGTGGTCGGATGCCGCCTTCGATGCCGAATACGGGCTGTTCGGCGCATAGGCCGTGGTTTCGGTAAACGGCGCATCGCCAGGCCCCAGCGTGCCATACACTTCGTCGGTGGACACGTGCAGGAAACGGAACGCCGCCTTGTCCGCTTCCGGCAAGGCGCTCCAGTAGGCCCGCGCCGCTTCCAGCAGCGCGAACGTGCCGTTGATGTTCGTGTTGATGAATTCGGCAGGACCATGGATCGACCGGTCCACGTGGCTCTCGGCCGCGAAGTGCACGATCGCGCGCGGCCGGTGTTCCTGCAGCAGCGCCAGCACCTGCTCGCCGTCGCAGATGTCGCCGCGCACGAACACGTGGCGCACGTCTTCCTTCAGCGATGCCAGGTTGTTCAGGTTGCCGGCATAGGTCAACTTGTCGAAGTTGACCACGGGCTCGTCCGATTGCGCGAGCCAGTCCAGCACGAAATTCGAGCCAATAAACCCGGCCCCACCAGTCACGAAAATCATTTAGTATCCCAGTCCAGGAAATTAATTTTTGATAACACCGATTGTAATGGCAAAGCGCGTCGCGGCCTACGGGTAGTGGCTCACTTGACAACGGCATGGAATCAAAGCGATGCATTTCGTGTCAGGCCAGGCGGATATTTCGCGGGATGGCTGGCTGTCCCGGGAATTTCGACGGCATGGCGCAGGAAAAAATGCGGCCGCGCTTTGAACCCACGATCGATTGACAAGCGACCCGCTGGAATACGACGCGGTGCCACGATGGAGAAGTATGCGGACTTATGCGATTGGCGACCTGCAGGGGTGCCATGCCGAAACTGTGGCGCTCGTCGAGCGCATCCTTGAACGCGAGCACGGCAACGAACCGCCGGCCATCCTGTTCTGCGGCGACCTGATCAACCGTGGCCCCGACTCGCTGTCCACGCTGCGCTATGTGCAGGCGCTGGCGCAAGGCAGCGGCGGCCGCATTGATGCGGTACTGGGCAACCACGACCTGCACTTGCTGGCCGTCGCCGACGGTATCCGGCCCGAATCCGGTTCCGACACCCTCGATACGATCCTTGCCGCGCCCGATCGTGCGGCGCTGCTGCACTGGCTGCGCGAACGTCCGCTGGCGCTGTTGACGAAGGGGCACCTGCTGGTACATGGCGGCGTGCTGCCGCAATGGAGCGCGGTGCAGACGATCGCACTGGCCGGCGAAGTGGAAGCGGCCCTGCGCAGCCCTGACTGGACCGGCTTCCTGGCTGAAATGTACGGCAACCAGCCGGACCGCTGGGACGACGACCTGCGCGGCACGGCCCGGCTGCGCTGCATCGTCAACGCGCTGACGCGGATGCGTTTTTGCAGCGCCGACGGCGAGATGGATTTCAAGCTGAAGGAAAGCGCCACCGTCGATCCCGCCACCGGGCTGATGCCATGGTTCGACGTGCCCGGCCGCCGCACGGAAGACGTGACCGTGGTATTCGGCCACTGGTCGGCGCTGGGTCTGCGTATCGCGCCTCGCTACATCGCGCTCGACAGCGGTTGCGTGTGGGGTGGCCAGCTGTCGGCGGTTTGCCTGGACGACCGTTCGCTGCTGCAGGTGGAATGCCCGGAGTTCAAACGGGCCAAGGGCAAAAATGAAAACCGGTGACAGACACCGGTTTTTTTGAAACATTCCAAAATACTGGTGTCTGTCACCGGTTTTCCGGCAAGACTATGCCTGGCGGGTATCTGCGTCGCCAGGCTCCTTGTCCGCCGGCGCGGGCTCCGCGCCTTGCGGCGCGATCCCCAGCGCTTCCCTGATCGCCTGGTACGAGCGCTCGGCCAGGTCGCGCCGGCCCACGCCTTCGCTTTTCATCGAACGCAGGATCGTCACGCGGGCGTGGATCGCCTTGCCGGACAGGATCGCCATCACGCTCTGCACGAACGTCATGTCGCCGATGAACTCCACGGAAGGATGCGGCTTGCGCTCATGGTCGATATAGCGGATCGCATACGGCTGCACGCGTGATTTCGCATCCACCGCCGCCTCGAACAGGTTGGCGTGGAACGGCAGCAGCGTGCCTTGCGGGGCGGTCGTCCCTTCCGGGAAGAACGCCACGCGCTCGCCCGTCTTCAGCGCCGTCACCAGCCCTTCGAACGCGCGGCGCAGGTCGCGCCGGTTGCCGCGCGCGATGAACACGGTGCCGGCCTGCTCGACGAGCCAGCCGGCCAGCGGCCAGGCGCGGATCTCGGCCTTGGCCACGAAGCGGCATGGGTACAGCGCATTGAGCACGAAGATATCCAGCCAGGAGACATGGTTGGCCACCACCAGGGCCTGGGCACGCGGTGCCGCGCTGTTGCCGGTGATCTGCACGTGCACGTTGCAGATGCCCAGCAGGTGGCGCGACCAGCGGCGGATGTGGATCTCCCGTGCCTCGCGATCGATCCACGGGAAGAACAGCGCGCAGATCGCCATGCCGGACAGCAGGTGGAAGACAAGCCGCGCGATGCGCAATGCGAGGATCATCGACTCAGGCGGCTTTCCGTTCGTAGGCAACCCGGCCAGCCACGATCGTGGCCTTGACCTGGCCCGGCATTTCGTAGCCGAGGAATGGCGTGTGCTTGCCCTGGCTGGCCAGTGCGCCCGCCTCGACCAGCCAGCGTTCGGCCGGATCGAACAGGACCACGTCGGCGCTCGCGCCCACGCGCAGGTGACCGGCATCCAGGCCAGCGACGCGGGCCGGGTCGGACGTGACGCGCTGCAGCGCCTTGAACAGGTGCTTGTCGCCCGTGCCATGACCATTGCCCAGCGTTTCGCTCCACTTGATCGCCAGCGACAGCAGCAGTTCCAGGCCGGTGGCGCCGGGCGACGCCTCGGCGAACGGCAGCAGCTTTTCGTCGTCGTCGACCGGCGTGTGGTCCGAGCAGATCGCGTCGATCGTGCCGTCGGCCAGCGCGGCGCGGATCGCGTCGCGGTCGCGCTGGGTGCGGAATGGCGGCGTCACGCGCGCGTTCGGATCGAAGAAATTGATGTCGGCGTCGGTCAGGTGCACGTGGTGCGCGCCCACGTCGCAGGTGACCGGCAAGCCTTCGGCCTTTGCCGCGCGCATCAGTTCCAGGCCGGCGGCCGACGACAGCCGGCACAGGTGCACCCTGGCGCCGGTGGAGCGCACCAGTTCGAAGATCGTGTGCAGCGCGATGGTTTCGGCCATCACCGGCACGCCGGACAGGCCCAGGCGCGAAGCCAGCGGCCCGCTATGGGCCACGCCGCCCTTGCCGATGTACGCATCCTGGGGGCGCAGCCACACGGTGTAGCCGAACGTGTTCGCATATTGCAGCGCGCGCAGCAGCACGTTGGTGTCCGTCACCGGCATCTCGGCCTGCGCGAAGCCGATGCAACCCGCTTCGGTCAGCTCGGCCATTTCCGTCAGCGACTCGCCTTTCAGGCCCATCGTCAGTGCGCCCAGCGGATGCACGTGCGCGCCGTTGCGGCTGCGCGCGCGGTGCTTCAGCATTTCCACCAGGCCCGGCTCGTCGAGCACGGGCTCGGTGTCCGGCGGGCACACCAGGCTCGTCACGCCGCCATGCAGCGCGGCCTGCATTTCCGATTCCAGCGTGGCCTTGTATTCATAGCCCGGCTCGCGCAGCCGCGCCGCCAGGTCCACCAGGCCGGGGGCCACCACCAGGCCGCTCGCATCGATCGTGCGCGCCGCCGTGAAACCTTCGGGAGCCGTGCCCAGCGCGGCCACCTTGCCGTCGACGATATACAGGTCCTGTACCGCGTCGACGCCGTTGGCCGGGTCGATCACGCGGCCGTTCTTGATGTGAAGATTGCTCATCCTGATACTTATCCTTGAGTCCCTGCGACAATGCTCATCACGGCCATCCGCACCGCGATCCCGAACGTGACCTGCGGCAGGATCACCGCCTGCGGGCCATCGGCCACCGCCGAGTCGATCTCGACACCGCGGTTCATCGGGCCCGGGTGCATCACGATGGCATCCGGCTTCGCCAGCGCGAGGCGTTCCGGCGTCAGGCCGTAGCTCTTGAAGTATTCCTGCGCCGAAGGCAGCAGCGCGCCGCTCATCCGTTCGTTCTGCAGGCGCAGCATGATGATCACGTCCACGTCCTTCAGGCCCTCGTCCATGTTCGTGAACGTGCGCACGCCCAGCTGTTCCAGGCCGCCCGGCAGCAGCGTGTGCGGGCCAATGGCGCGGATCTCGGGCACGCCCAGCGTGGTCAGCGCGTGGATGTCCGAGCGGGCCACGCGGCTGTGCAGGATGTCGCCCACGATCGCCACGCGCAGGTTGGTGAAGTCCTTCTTGTAGTGCCGGATCGTGTACATGTCCAGCAGGCCCTGCGTGGGGTGCGCGTGGCGGCCGTCGCCCGCGTTCACCACGTGCACGTGGTTCTGCTTCGTGTCCTGCAGGTGCTTGGCGATCAGATACGGCGCGCCGGACTGCGCGTGGCGCACCACGAACATGTCGGCGTGCATGGCCGCCAGGTTGTCGATCGTGTCCAGCAGCGATTCGCCCTTGCTGGCCGACGATGCCGAGATGTTCAGGTTGATCACGTCCGCCGACAGGCGCTTCGACGCGATCTCGAACGTGGTGCGCGTGCGCGTGGAATTTTCAAAGAACAGGTTGAACACGCTCTTGCCGCGCAACAGCGGCACTTTCTTCACTTCGCGGTCGGAGACGCTGACGAAGGAACTGGCGGTGTCGAGGATCTGGTTGATGATGGCCTTCGGCAGGCCTTCGGTGGACAGCAGGTGCTGCAGCTCACCGTGTTTGTTCAGTTGCGGATTAAGCATGGAATTTACGCGGATTCGTGTTCGATGGTGAGTTGGAACCGTCGGTCTTCGGCCTGTTTCAGGCGCAGCGCTTCGCCGGGGGCGACGCGCGTGTGCGCGGCCACGAAGTCGGCGGCCACCGGCAACTGGCGCCCGCCGCGGTCGACCAGCGCGGCCAGCAGGATGCGCGCCGGACGGCCGTAGTCGAACAGTTCGTTGATCGCGGCACGCGTGGTGCGGCCCGTGTACAGCACGTCGTCCACCAGCAGGATCGTGGCGCCGGCCACGTCGAAACCGATACTGGTCGGTTTCACTTCGGCAGGCAAGCCCTTCTTGGCGTAATCGTCGCGGTAGAACGACACATCGAGCACGCCGCAGCGGTCCTGCATGCCGAGATCCTGGGCAAGGCGTTCGGCGATCCAGGCGCCGCCGGAGTGGATGCCGACGATCGCCGGCTCGTGTGCGCCGGCCAGGCCGGCCTTCACCTGGTCGAGCAGCGCAGCATACAGCGCCTCGGCGTCCAGCAAGGTTGGGTCAGTGTGGGACATGGTTAGTTTGAATGTTGGTCGAAATACTGTTGCAGGATGACGGCCGCCGCGCGGTCGTCGATCACCTCGCCCCGCTTCTGGGACAGCACGGCGGAGGAATAGCGTTCATCGACGAGCTCGACGGGAATGCTGAAGCGGCCATGCAGCTGGTTGGCGAAGCGGCGGCAACGGGCCGTCATCTCGTGCTCGGCGCCGTCCGGATGCAGCGGCAGCCCGACGACGAATTTCGTCGGGCCCCACTTGTCGATCAGGGTCTTGATTTCCGCGAAGCGGGATTGATTGTCGATGGACTTGATGACGGCCAGCGGGCTCGCCTGGCCGATCATCGTGTTTCCCATCGCTACACCGATACGTTTGATGCCGAAGTCGAAGCCGAACAAGGTTTCCGGCGCATTGCCCGAACTATGCATGGCCCGCTTCGGAAGTGAGCATCAATGGATCGATGCCCAGCAGTTTCATCGCGGCCACGTAGCGTTCCTCGATCGGCACCTCGAACAGCACGGCCGGATCGGCATTCACGGTCAGCCAGCCGTTGCGGCTGATTTCATCCTCGAGCTGGCCCGGGCTCCAGCCCGAGTAACCGATCGACACCAGCATGCGCTGCGGGCCGATACCCTTGGCGACGGCTTCCAGCACGTCGATCGACGTGGTGAACGCCACCTCTTCCGTCACCGTCAGCGACGACGAATAGCGCGCGCCGGGCGTATGCAGCACGAAGCCGCGGTCGTCCTGCACGGGACCGCCGAGCATGATGGGCTTTCTCGTCATCTGGTCGTTCGCGGCCGTGACCTCGAGCTCGATACGCTCGAACAGCACGTCCATCGTCATGTCGGTCGCCTTGTTGATGATGACGCCGAGCACGCCGTTTTCATTGTGCTCGCAGACATACACGACGGCGCCGCCGAACACGGGATCCTGCATCGACGGCATGGCGATCAGGAAATGATTTGCCAGGTTCAGCGCTGGCGTCGCGGACGTTTCCTTCGATTCCATCTTGTGCAGCGGTGACTCGCTTTCCTGTAACAGCCCGGGCGCAGGTAGCGGTTTGCTCACTTTGCTCTTCTTCATAAGCTGCTCTCTTTGCTGGACTGTTGTAGTAGTTAATGACGTGCGGAAACGCGCGCCACATCGACAGTTTACTATGAATTGCCGGAACGGCCACCAAACGACGGTGGCGCCCCGTAAACTGATAGTAAGCAATAATCCCACTTCCGACTTGACCTTGAACATGCCCCAGAGCAATTCCGAAACCCGCGGCACCCTGGTGTGGTTTCGACGCGACCTGCGCGTCTTCGACCATGCTGCCCTGCACCATGCCCTGCTGGCCGGTGCCCCCGTCCATTGTGCCTTCATCTTCGACAGTCCGATCCTTGCAGGTTTACCGCGCAACGACCGCCGCGTCGCCTTCATCCACGCCTCGCTGGCGGAACTGGCGGGCGAACTGGAGGCGCTGGGTGGCCACCTGCTCGTCCGCCACGGCGACGCCCGCACCGAAATCCCGGCACTGGCTGCCGCGCTTGGCGTTGCAGCCGTGTATACGAACGAGGACTACGATCCGGCCGCCATCGCCCGCGACGATGCCGTGGCCAGGGCCCTGGAGGCGGATGACCGGGCATTGAGACTGTTCAAGGACCACGTGATCTTTGCAAAGAGCGAAGTGCTCTCGCAGGCGGGCAAGCCGCTTGGCGTGTTCACGCCCTACAAGAAGGCATGGATGAAGCGGCTGGAAGCACAGCCGGATGCGCTCGCGCCGTGGCACATCGAGCCGCATGCGGCAGCGTTCGCTGCCGGCAAGTCGCAATTGCTGCCGCTGGAGGCCATCGGCTTCGATGGCGCCGGCCTGGCGGACGTCGGCGTGACGCCCGGCATGGCCGGCGGCAGCGCGCTGTTCGACGCCTTCGGGCCGCAACTGGCCGACTATGGCACCGCGCGCGACTACCCGGCGCGCGACGGCACCTCGCATCTGTCGCTGCACCTGCGGTTCGGCACCGTGTCGATCCGCCACCTCGTGCGCACCGTCCAGCAACTGTCGGCCCGCGGCCAGGCGGGCGAAGGCGGCGCCACATGGCTGTCCGAACTCGTCTGGCGTGACTTCTACCAGATGATCCTGTTCCATAACCCGCACGTGGTGGGCACGTCGTTCAAGCCCGTGTACGACAAGGTCGACTGGGAAACCGGACCGGCAGCCGACGAACTGTTCGCCGCCTGGTGCGAGGGCCGCACCGGCTACCCGCTGGTCGACGCCGCGATGGCGCAGATCAATACGACCGGCTTCATGCACAACCGGCTGCGCATGGTGACGGCCAGCTTCCTGTGCAAGGACCTGGGTATCGACTGGCGGCGCGGCGAAGCCTATTTCGCACTGAAGCTGAACGATTACGAGCTGGCGTCGAACAATGGCGGCTGGCAGTGGGCCGCCTCGAGCGGCTGCGATGCCCAGCCGTTCTTCCGGATCTTCAATCCGGTCACGCAGTCCGAGCGGTTCGACCGCGATGGCGAATTCATCCGGAAGTTCGTGCCGCAGCTGGCGGATTTATCGGCGAAAGAGATCCATGCGCCATGGCTGCACGGCGGTGCGGACGGCTATCCGGCGCCCATCGTCGACCACGCCGAAGCACGGCAGCGCACGCTGGAGCGGTTCGAAGTGGTGAAAGCGCGCGGCTGACCGGCAGGCTGCACGGCGGTGGCCGCTGTCGAGCCGGTGGACATGCAAATGCGTGATGAATAGGTCAACGAACCGGATGTCAACGAACCGGATGTCAACGAGCCGGCCGTATTTCCCGTTACAAGGGAGTAACCGTCGGTCTTGGTGCACGGTTTTTAACCGGAGCACAAAATGATACGCCAGGATGCCGGACTCGCAGCGCTGGTCGATGCTGCGATCATCCTGAAGGAGGTCTTTCACCTCTCCTATGCGCGAGCGCTGCTGTCATCGGGCGAAGTGCCGCGCGACGTGATCGAAAGAGTGTTGTCGGGCAGTGCTTCGGAACGACGAGCCATGCATTGGCGGGACAGCCATGGCTCGGATCACACCTTCTGACCTGTATCAGACCGCCACCTGCCACGCTCATCCGATCATCGGTCGACAACCAGCGCCGGCGCGGGTCGCCGTTTTGCGGAGCCAAGCACCCGGGCCGTTATCCAGATGGGAATCCCGGCATTGCGCAGGTATTCCGCCGCGGCATCCGTACCCAGCATCGACTGGAAGACCAGCGCCACCTCGATGCGCTGCGACGTCAACTGGTCCGCGCGCTGGTCATCGGACAGGGGATCCTGATCGGCCCCGGTGATCGTTGCGCGGCGGGTGGCATAGCGGCGATCCTTCCGCCGCAGCCTGCCATCCTTGCCCTTGATGATCCGCTCGATGACCGTCGCGGGCACATTTTCGCGGAGCAGTATCCAGTACGCGCGGTCGGAGCCCAGCACCTTGTTGATGTGAATGGCGGCTTCGACATAGGCGGCGTGAACATAGTTCTTGCGTCGGCAGGCTTTGTATTCCTCGTCCATGAGCACCAGCTTCCCTTCCGGCGCAAGTACTCGGCAGCATGATGGGCTTGCGCATTCCTCATCATTTACGTCGGCCAGCCGGCACATCGTGCAGGCGGCATTTGAGTAAAAGTCGGTTTGCATTATCCCATACGACACCCCAAGGATGGCAAATGACATGTCGCAATGACAGACGCCATGTCACCGCTCGCCCGACTCCCCCCGCGCCGGCAGCAGGCCGGCAATCGCCCCCAGCAGCACGGCCTGCTGGTAAGGCTTGCCGAAATACGCGTTGACGCCCAGTTGCAGCGCCAGGTTGCGGTGCTTGTCCGCGCTGCGCGACGTGATCATGATGATCGGGATCTCGCTCGTGGCGGGATCGGCGCGCACGTGGCGCACCAGGTCGAAGCCATCCATGCGCGGCATTTCGATATCGACCAGCATCAGCTCCGGCTGGCGGGTGGCGATCTGTTCGAGCGCGTCGACGCCATCCTTGGCCAGCAGCACCGTGTAGCCCTCGCGCTCCAGCAGCCGCTGCGTCACCTTGCGCACGGTAAGCGAATCGTCGACGACCATGATGGTGCCGCCCGCCGCATGCACGACCGGCACCGGCGCGTGCAACTCGGGATGTTGCGCCATCTGCTGGGCCAGCACGACCGGGTTCAGGATCAGCACGATCTCGCCGGAGCCCAGCACGGTGGCACCGGCGATGCCGGGCACGCGTGCCAGTTGCGGGCCGGTGTTCTTGACGACCACTTCGCGGTTGCCGAGCACCTCGTCGGCACGCAGCGCCAGGCGGTCGGTGCCGGCACGCAGCACCAGCACCGGCACGGAGCGCTGCGCCAGCGGCTTCGCGCGGGCGTCGCCCAGCAGCGCGGGCAGGTAGTGCAGCGGCAGCGGCTGGCCGGCCACGTCGACACGCCCGCCCGCTTCGTCCAGTGCCGCGGCCTTCACCTGCAGCACCTGTTCCACCAGCGCGGCCGGCACCGCATGGGTACGGCCACCGGCGGCCAGCAGCACGACCTGGGTAACGGCAAGTGTCAGCGGCAGGTGGATCGTGAAGCGCGTGCCCTGCCCCGGCGCCGTCTGCGTGTCGATGCGGCCGCCCAGCGCCTGCGTTTCCGCACGCACCACGTCCATGCCCACGCCACGGCCGGCCAGTTCCGTCAGGGCGTCGGCCGTGGAAAAGCCGGGCTCGAAGATCAGGTTCGCCACCTGCGCATCGTCGGCATCCTGCTCCTGCGCCAGCAGCCCCCGCTCGCGCGCCCGGGCACGGATGCGTTCCAGGTCCAGTCCGGCCCCGTCGTCGGAGAATTCCAGCACGATCTCGTTGCCCTGCTGGCTGGCCTGCACCACCACTTCGCCGGTTTCCGGCTTGCCGGCGGCGGCACGGGCTTCCCGCGCCTCGATGCCATGCACGATTGCATTGCGCAGCAGGTGTTCGAACGGCGCGGCCATGCGTTCCAGCACGCCGCGATCCATGTCGACGGAACCGCCGCGGATATCGAGGTTGACGCGCTTGTCCATCTCCTTGGCACCCTGCCGCGCCACGCGGTACAGGCGCTCGGCGATGCTGGCGAACGGCACCATGCGCACCCGCAGCAGGTCGCGCTGCAATTCGCGCGTCATGCGCGCCTGCTGGGCCAGGTCGTCGCTGGCGCTGTCGACCGAACGCAGCATCCCGATGTGGAACGACGCCACGTCGTCGACGCTTTCGGCCATCATCCGCGTCAATTCCTGCAGGCGCGTGTAGCGGTCGAATTCGAGCGGGTCGAATTCCCGCTCGCCCGACGCCGGTTGCCGCGATGTGTTCCGCGAAGTCAGCTGCGAATTCAGTTGTGAACTCAGCTGTGAACTCAGCTGTGATTCGGCCTGCATCTCCACCTCGCGCAATTGCCCGCGCAGCTTGCCGAGACTGTCCCCGAAGTCCGCCAGCGCGGTGCGCAGCGCGCCCACTTCGTTCTCCAGCCGCGAGCGGGTGATCGCCACCTCGCCGGCCTGGTTGACGAGGCGATCCAGGATGTCGGCGCGCACGCGCACCAGCGGTGCCTGGACGGCAGCCGCTTCGGTATCGGCCGGCACGGTCGCGACCGCGGCCCCCTGCGTCACGGGCGGATGCTGCAACTGGTCGAACAGCAGCAGCGCATGATCGTAATGGGCCAGCAAGCCTTCGAACGCCGCCGGTTCCGGCGTGTCCATGCCCTCGACATGCGTTTCCATCTCGTGCGCATGCTGGCCCAGGCGCATCGCGCCGGCCATCCGTGCGCTGCCCTTGAGCGTGTGCAGCACCCGCTGCAGCGTGGCCGGATGAGCGGTGTCGGCCGGCGCATGCTGCCAGGCGCGCAATGCGGCGCCCACCTGCGGCAGCAGGTCCGCCCCTTCTTCCAGGAACACGGGCAGCAGGTCCGGATCGAGTTCATCGGCCACGGTCGGGATATCCGCCTCCGGTTCGGGCAGCGGCAGCATCTGCACGTCCGGCACTTCCGGCACATCGGGCACATCGGGCACATCGGGCACATCGGGCACATCGGCGCCGCCCGTGGCGGCGTCCTCCGGCTCATCCTGCGCCTCCGGCCCGGGCGGCGGCACCGGCGACAACTGCTGCGCGGCCTGTGCCGGCGGCGCCGCGAACGCATCGTCGAACGCGGCGTTGAAGAGGTCGTCGATCGAGTCGTCCTGCGTTGCCAGTTGCGGTCGCAGCGGCAGCGGCGCGCCCCGTTCAGGCGCCGGTGGCGGGTCGGCAAGCAGCGCGTGATAGGTATCGGCAAACAGCGTGTCGAGGCGGGCGGCGAGCTCGTCGAGCGGAGCATCCACCGGCTCATCGGCTACCTCATCGGCTACCTCATCGGCTGCATTCTCGGCTACCTCATTGGCTGCATTCGCAACTACCTCATCGGCTGCATTCTCGGCTACCTCATCGTCCACATCGGTTACCGCCGGCATGCCATCCAGCCGCGCTTCCAGCTCTGCGCCGGCGGCATGCGCGCGGGCCAGTTCGTCGCGCAGCCGTTCGAGTGCCGCGATCAGTTCCGGCTGTTCGGGCGGCATCTCGCCGGCGGCGAAGCCGGCCACCATGTCGCCGGCACGCGCGATGACCAGATCGAACAGGTCGTGATGCGCCGGATCATGCAGCGTGGCCGGCGCGGCCTGCAGCGTGGCCTCGAGCGCGAAGGCCAGCTCGCGCAGCGCCTTGAAGCCGACCGTGCCCGACGTGCCGGCCAGCGTGTGCGCCAGGTGCAGCGCCTCGGGATCCAGTTCGCCCTGGCGGCGCCACGTGGCGAAGTCGCGCGCCAGCGCCTGGGCCAGCGCGGTGGCTTCGGCCACGTAGATGTCGAACAGTTGGGCCGGCACGGCAAGGCGGCCGACGAAGCGCATGCCTTCCTCCGCCGGCACGGGAGCCGTGCCCGATTCCGCCAGCGATGCATCGGCCACTCTTTCATCGGACGCCGCTTCACCGGCCACGTCTTCATCGGCCACTTGTTCAATGACCGCTGCTTCATCGGCCACGTGTTCGTCGGCTACTGCCTCATCGGCCACGTTTTCAATGACCGCTGCTTCGTCGGCCACGTTTTCAATGACCGCTGCTTCATCGTCCGCTGCTTCAGCCGCCCCGTTTTCGTCGGTCACATACGGTTCGTCCGGAGGTGGTTCGATCGCCGGCGCCTCCGTGCCTGGTACGTTGTCGGGGGAAATGAACGGCTGCCCTTCGAGTATCCGTGCGGCCGCAGCCGCCACCGGCGCGGCGCTGCGCGGCGAAATGCCTTTTGCCACCAGTTCGCCGACCCAGGCATTGAGTTCGGCCGCGGTCCATTCCAGCAAGCCGCGCAGTGCTTCGTTGGCGGGCCGGCCATCGGCCAGCCATGCGTTCAGCACTTTCTCGAGCGCGGCCGCGGCATCGGCGAACTGGTTCAGGCCCACCATCCGGCCACTGCCCTTGAGCGTGTGGAACGACCGGCGCAGCAGCGCCAGGCTGTCCGGCGATCCCGCATCCGGCGTGGCCAGCTGGCCATCGACGAAGGCCAGCACTTCCCTCGCCTCGCCGATGAAAATCTCCAGCAATTCCTCCTCGATGGCCGCGTCGCTGGCGCCCGGCGCCACCGGGATGGCGGCGGCCGGTGCCGGTTCTGGCGGCGCAGGCACCTCCTCGTCGAGCACGGGGATCGACTCCGGCCCGGCGATCTTGCGCAGCGGGACGGCGCGGAACGTGCCCTGCGCGGCATCGAAGGCGAAACGCTCGCGCGCGCCGGCGGCGTTCTGCGCCAGCATGTCGACGAAAAAGCCCAGCGCGCCCACGTCCTGGGCGATACGGTCGAGCTGCGCCGCGTCGTCCACGCCGGTGCCGGCGGCAAGTGCCGCCACCTGCCGGCGCACATGTGCCACGGCGGCCTGCGCATCCGGCTGGTCGGTGATCGCCAGCGCGCCCTCGAGCTGGTGCAGCACGCGATCCAGGTCCGCCGGTAGCGGCCTGGCCGCCGGGTCGGTGGCGAATTCGTCCAGGGCACGCTCCACGTCGCGCAACGCCACTTTCATCTGCTGCGCCAGCGCCGCCACGGTGTCGTCCTGCCGCAGGCGCTGTTCCAGGCCCTGCTGCCATTGCGCCGGCTCCGGCGGTTCCCGCCCCGCCGCCAGTGCTTCGAGCCGTGCGCCGATCGTGGCTGCGCTGGCCGCGAAATCGTCCGGCAAATGGCGCACCTGGTCCAGGCCATGGCCGGCGAACAGCAGCGCGGTGGCCATTTCCAGCCCGAGCGCCTCGCTCCGGCTGGCCTGGGCGACGGCGGCGAGCTGCCGCATCAGGCCGGCCAGCGGCGCGATGCCCAGCTTGTCGCTGGCGGCACCCACGAGCGCCACGGCCTGGCCGAACGCGGTTTGTGCGGCGCTGTCACCCGCCTCGATGCGCTGCCAGGCAGCGCGTGCCTCGCCGAGGCCCTCCTTCGCGCGCGCCAGCGCTTCCGGGTCGATGCGGCAATAACGTTCGGCCGCGTAATCGGGCGGCACCATGCCGTCCAGCGCAAAGCCGGTGCGCAAATCGCGGGCCAGCGGCGCCAGGTGTTCCGGTTCGGCCGCGGCCACGAAGAACAGCGCATCGCGCAGCACCGTGTCCGGGTATTCGGGAGCGCCTTGCGCCAGCCGGCGCATCTGCAGGTTGGCCGCGCCGAACAGCTGCTTGACGTAGACGCCGCCAGGCACATGGCCCTGCACCACCAGCTCGGCGAAAGCCTGCAGCGCCAGCCAGAACACGTGGCCGCGCGGGGCCGCCCTGGTTACGCCCACCCTGGCGGCCACCTCGGCGATCACCTCGGCCAGCGGCGCGGCCTGGGCCGGATCGCCGGATTTCAGGTAAGGCAGCAGCGCGCGTTCGAAACGCTGGCGCAGCGCGCCGTAGTCCACATCGCCGGCTTCCTTCCCGCCATCCGCCGCAGGCAGTGCCGGTTCGCGGGCGAGATCGGGAAAGAACAGGTCCGCCGGGTGCACGCGCGCCGCGCCGAGCATCTGCTGCACCGCCGCGTAGTATGGGAACAGCCGCACCGGCTGGCGGGGCGCCCCTTCCAGCAGCTCTTCCAGGTATTCGACCAGCGCGCCATACAGCCGCCCGATCACCGCCACGTGGTCGGCGCTGCATTTCACGCTGCCGTCCTTGAAGCGGTCCAGCGCTTCCTCGGCCAGTTGCGTGATCGTGCCCACGCCCTCCACGTCCACCATCTGCAGCGCACCGTGCGCCTGGTGCAGGTGCGACTTGGCCAGCCGCAGCGCGGTGGCCTGGTCTTCGGGCTCCAGCCCGCCCGCCTCGAACAGTGCCGTGCGCGAGCGGCCGAGCGCTTCGCGGATCTCGCCCATGACCCATGACAGCGGGCCGGGATCGAAGGAGGGGGTCTGGTAATCGGTCTCGCTCATGGTCTCGGTGTTCAGGTTGTTGGGTTGCCGATGCGAAAGCGCGACACGGAATCCTTCAGTTGCTGGGCCAGCACCGACAGCTGGTGCACCGATTGTGCCGTCTGCTGCGTGCCGGCCTGCGCCGCTTCCGTGGCCTGCAGGATATGGCCGATCTGCTGCGCCACGCCGCTGGCCGATGCCGCCTGCGTGCCGGTCGCCCGGGACATGCCGGCAATCAGGTCGGCCAGCTGGTGCGACACGCGTTCGATGTCGTCCAGCGCCGCGCCCGCCGCGTCGGACAAGCGTGCGCCTTCGACCACGCCGCGCGTGGACCGTTCCATGGCCGCCACCGCATCGTGCGTGTCGGCCTGGATGGTGCGCACCAGTGCGCCGATCTGCCGGGCGTTGCCGGCCGAGCGTTCCGCCAGCCGCTGCACCTCCTCGGCCACCACGGAAAAGCCGCGGCCCGCCTCGCCCGCCGATGCGGCCTGGATCGCCGCGTTCAGCGCCAGCACATTGGTCTGCTCGGTGATGTCGGAGATCAGTTCCGTGATCTCGCCGATCTGCTGCGACGACTCGCCCAGGCGCTTGATGCGCTTGCTCGTTTCCTGGATCTGCTCGCGGATCTCGTTCATGCCGGCGATCGCATCCTGCACGGCGGCCGCGCCCTGCCGCGCCGCCGCCACGGAGCGGCGTGCCACATCGGCCGACTCGGCGGCGGATGTCGACACGTGCGTGATCTCGGACGCCATGCGCAGCACGGTCGCGCTGGTATCGCGGATTTCGCGCGCCTGCTCCTGCGAGGCGGCCAGCAGCGCCGTGGAAGTGTCCTGCGCCTGGCTGGACGCGGCCGTCACCTGCCCGGCCGTCGCCGTCACGCGGCCCACCAGGGCGCGCAATTCCTCGACCGTGTAATTCACGGAATCGGCGATGGCGCCGGTGATGTCCTCGGAAACGGTGGCCTGCACCGTCAGGTCGCCGTCGGCCACTTCCTGCAATTCGTTCATCAGGCGCAGGATCGCTGCCTGGTTCTGCGCGTTGGCGGCCTTTGCTTCCTCTTCCTGCCGCTGCGCCTGCTGGCGCAGCTCGTCGGCCTGCTGGCGCCGGCGCTCGGCCGCGCGCGCGCGGTCATGGGAATCCTGCAGCAGTACGCGCCCGATCGCGGCGCCCGTCAGCAATGTCAGCATGCCGCCGGCCACCATCAGCCAGAACGTCCAGTTCAGCGATTCCTGCGCGGACCGGTAGCCGTCCAGCAGCCGGACGAGGCTCTGGCGCAGCGGCTCGTTCTGGTTGAAGATCAGGCGCTCGGCGTTGCGCGACGCTAGCAGGCGGTCGAGCCGGCCGAGAATCCTGCCGGCCTGCGTCTGATACTGCTCGAAGCCGGCCAGCAGCGCGTCGAGGCGTTCGCGCACGTCCGCATCGCGCACGGCGGCGATGCCCAGCGTTACGCTGCCTTGCCGCAGCGCTTCGACCGTGGTGCGGAAGGCCGTGATGTCGCGGCCGAGCTGGAATGCCGTTTCCGAGCGGATGCCGCTGGCGGCGGCGAATTCGGCCGCGCCAAGGCTCATCCGCTGCACGAGGATCGTCAGACGGGCCAGCGCCGCGGCCTCGCGCGAGCCCGCGCCACGCTCCAGCCGCAGCGCTGCAATGGCTTCGGCCTGCGCCAGCAGTTCGGGCGCCAGCGCATCGAGCGCGCGCAGCGACTTGTCGATGCCGGCCAGGTCGCCGCGGTGGCGCACGATCGTGTCCGCCGCCTGCGCGGTGGCGGCCCATTTCGCGCGGGCCTCCTCGATCGCCGCCTGCCGCGCGCCCGACGCGGCGGCCACGCCGCGGCCCCGGTAGCTGCCGCCATCGTCGAGCAGCGCGAGGTCGCCCTCCAGTTCGCGCCGGCTCTCCTCGAGCTGGCGGAACGCGTCTTCGTTGCCTTGCAGGGCGTTCGGTGCGGCCTTGCCGATGCGCTGCGAGTGCATCAGCGCATCGCCGGCCAGCTGCGTGGCGGCCGCATCGGCCGCACCCCGGCTTGCATACAGGGCCACCAGGCCGGCCGACAGCGCCAGCACGACCGCCAGCGCGGTGACGAGATAGCTGAGCTGCCGCTGCGGCGGCAGGTCGCCGATCAGCGGCAGCCGCAATGCCGGCCCGGGCTGTGCTGCAGCACCGGCTCCGGCACCGGCACGGCGGGGCAACGCATCGCGCAGGCGCAGCGGGGAATCGGCCGGAGCGCTACCGTGGGCGAACCGTGAGTCGATGCTGTCGGCAAAGCGGGAATCGGGTGGCGGCTCAGGCCGTTCGCGCGGTGGAAACTTGAATCGCATGGTAAGTGCTCTCCCGGCTAGGCGCCGGCCCCCAGGTCCACCTGCAGGAAGCCGGGTTCGCGCACCAGCAGCGCCAGGTCCAGCCGGGTCCAGGGTTGGCCATCGCCGTCGACATGCCGTTCGGCGCACCAGCCCGGGGCCGCCGCGTCGCTGCCATCGGCGCGCATGTCGGCCAGCCGGCGCAAGCCCAGCACGCGGTGCGCCAGCAGCGCGCACGGCAAGCCGATGCCGGCGGCGAACGTCAGCAACCGGGACTCCGGGCCGGTGGCCGTTTCCTCATCGCCCAGGTAGGCGGCCAGGTCCACCACGCCGACCAGGTTGCCGCGTACATTGGCCAGGCCCCGGTACCACGGCCGGGTCAACGGCACCGGTGTGGCGGACTGGAACGGCACGATTTCGCCGACCTGCGTGAGGTCCAGCAGGCAGTGGCGCGCGCCGACCAGCACGCCCAGCTCGCGGGCCGCCGCGGCGCCGGCGCCCTGCGCCGCCTGCATACGCTCCAGCAATTGCGCCTGATACTGGCGCAGCCGGCTGCGGCGCTCGCCGGTATCGTGTTCCGCGTCCGCCATCAGCCCAGCGCTGCGATCTTCGACAGCAGCTCGGCTGCGCTGACGGGCTTGACGAGGTAATCCTTGGCGCCCTGGCGCAAACCCCAGATACGGTCGGTTTCCTGGTTCTTCGACGAGCAGATGATCACTGGCACATGCTGCAGCGCGGGGTCGCGGGCGATCGAGCGGGTGACCTGGAAGCCATTCGCGCCCGGCATCACGACATCCATCAGGATCAGTTCCGGCTGGTCCGTGCGGATGCGCGCCAGCGCCTCTTCGCCGCTCTCGGCGGTCGATACCTCGTAGCCGTTGCGGGCCAGGATATCGGACAGGTAATAACGTTCGGTCGGCGAATCGTCGACGATCAGGATGCGGTGGATGGCCATGGGGTGCTCTCGTTATGACGGCCGGGACCGGCGTGCTCGCGCACCGCGGCCAGCAGGCTGTCCTTGCTGAAGGGTTTGGTAAGGTAGGCGGCCGAGCCGACCATCGCGCCGCGCGCACGGTCGAACAGGCCATCCCTGGACGACAGCATCAGCACGGGCGTGGCATGGAATTTCGCGCTTTTCTTGATCAGCGCGCAGGTCTGGTAACCGTCCAGCCGGGGCATCAGGATGTCACAGAAGATCAGGGCGGGCTGGTGATCGACGATCTTGGCCAGCGCATCGAAGCCATCCTCGGCCAGCACCACGTGATACCCGGCCCCGCCCAGGAAGATCTCGGCCGACCGGCGGATCGTACTGCTGTCATCGATCACCATGATGGTCAAACCGTTCGCTTGCGGCGTTGTCGTCATATATTGTGTCCACCCATTTCCACTACGATAGCACAGCGAAAAATGAGAGGGCGGACAGTAAATTCCAAAAGAAAAGAGAACGTTCGCACAACCGCTATCGGCAACGATCCGCTTTTCCTACGGACGTCTCGGGGCCTCGAGAAACCGTAATGAGCGGTGTCGCATCTGGTTGAGACGCGCAGTCGTACTTTAGTACGACGAGCATCGCAGACCAGCATGCGGCGCCGCGCAATAGGTTTATCGAGGTCTCACCACAGCGTCGCGCAATAGGTTGATCGAGGTCCTACTACAGCGCGACCATTTCGAAGTCGTCCTTGCGGGCCCCGCACTCCGGGCAAGTCCAGTTCATCGGCACATCCTCCCAGCGCGTTCCCGGCGCGATGCCTTCTTCGGGCAGCCCCGCTTCTTCGTCATAGATCCAGCCGCAAATCAGGCACATCCAGCTTTTGAACTCGCCGCCGGCATTTTGCCGGGCGCTATTTTCTACATTATTGCTGCTCACGTTCTGCCACCTTCAATCAAGTAAAATGCTGAATCGGGTATCTTAATCTACTGGCCGTGCAAAACCAAACATCACCCCTCATCCTGACTTTCGGCGTGGCCGATCCGATCGGCGCAGTGGGCGTGCATTCCGACATCGGCGTGTTCGCCGCGCTCGGATGCCAGGGCCTGTCCGTGACCACTGCCCTGCTCATCGGCGACAGCGCCCGCGTGGAGGAACAGCAGCACGTGGAACCGGACTGGGTGTCCGACCAGGCCCGCGTGGTGCTGGAAGACGTTCACGTGGCGGCATTCAAGATCGGCGCGGTCGACCAGATGGAGCACATCTCGTCGATCGCCGAAGTGGTGTCCGATTATCCGGACGCCCCGCTGATCCTCGACCCGTTCGGTTCGCAACTGCCGCCGCTGTCCGAACAGACCGATCCCGAGGAACTGCTTACCGTGCTGCGCCAGCTGCTGGTGCCGCAGGCCACGCTGCTGATGCTGTCGCAGGTGGAACTGGGGCGCATGGCGGAAACGTGGCGCGACCTGTCGAACGGCGAAACGATGGGCGACGATGCACAGCACCTGATCGACCTGGGCTGCGAATACGTGCTGGTGACGGGTACCCCGGCCGGCACCTCGCGTGCCGAGTCGGGCCTGCGCGCCAATACGCTGTACGGCGACGGCGGCGTGATCCGGCATGACCGCTGGCACCACCTGCCCGGCCCGTTCGTCGGCGCGGGCTGTGTACTGTCCGGTGCGATCACTGCCTACATGGCGCGCGGCCTGCCGCTGCCGCAAGCCGTCGACCTTGCCCAGCAATATACTTTCGGCGCCCTGCGCCATGCCCAACGCTATGGCATGGGCAGGCTGGTGCCGAACCGCTTCCATGCGGTGGCGGAGAAACCGATAAAGGATAAGCAATGACGATTTCGCAAAACGATGTGCTGTTCGAACGCGCGCAGAAGACCACGCCCGGCGGCGTCAACTCGCCGGTGCGCGCCTTCCGCTCCGTGGGCGGCACCCCGCGCTTCATCACCCGCGCCGAGGGCCCGTATTTCTGGGATGCCGACGGCAAGCGCTACATCGACTATATCGGATCCTGGGGCCCGGCCATCGTCGGGCATGCCCACCCGCAGGTAGTGAAGGCGGTGCAGGATGCGGCCACGCGCGGCCTGTCGTTCGGCGCGCCGACCCAGGGCGAAGTGGAAATGGCGGAGGAAATCGCCCGCATCGTGCCGTCGATCGAGCAGGTGCGCCTGGTGTCGTCCGGCACCGAGGCCACGATGAGCGCGCTGCGCCTGGCGCGCGGCGCCACGGGCCGCGACAAGATCGTCAAGTTCGAAGGCTGCTACCACGGCCACGCCGATTCGCTGCTGGTGAAAGCCGGCAGCGGCCTGCTCACGTTCGGCAACCCCACGTCGGCCGGCGTGCCCGAAGATTTCGTCAAGCACACGCTCGTGCTGGACTATAACGACGTGACCGGGGTCGAGGAAGCGTTCGACGAGTATGGCGACGAGATCGCCTGCGTGATCGTCGAGCCCGTAGCCGGCAACATGAACCTGATCAAGGCGTCGCCCGAGTTCCTGCAGGCGCTGCGCGACCTGTGCACGCGCCATGGCGCGCTGCTGATCTTCGATGAAGTGATGTGCGGCTTCCGCGTCGGCCTGGCCGGCGCCCAGGCCCTGTACGACATCAAGCCCGACCTCACCGCGCTCGGCAAGGTCATCGGCGGCGGCCTGCCCGTGGCGGCCTTCGGCGGCAGCGCCGCGTTGATGGGCAATATGTCGCCGGTTGGCGCCGTCTACCAGGCCGGCACGTTGTCCGGCAACCCGATCGCCGTCGCCGCCGGCATGGCCACGCTGAAACTGATCCAGGAACCGGGCTTCTACGAGCGCCTCACCGCCACCGCGAAACGCCTGGCCGAGGGCCTGACCGATGCCGCGTTCCAGGAAGGCGTCACGTTCTGCGCCGACTACGAAGGCGGCATGTTCGGCCTGTATTTCAGCGCCGAGCCGCCGCGCAACTATGCCGAGATGATGGCCGGCGACCGCGCGAAGTTCAACGAATTCTTCCACGCGATGCTCGATGAAGGCGTGTATTTCGCGCCCGCCGCGTTCGAAGCCGGATTTGTCTCGGCGGCTCATGATGACGCGGTCATCGACGAAACCATCGAGGCGGCACGGCGGGTGTTTGCGCGGCTGAAGTAAGCAGCGTCGAAGCAATACAAAAAGGGCGGGTGACCGCCTTTTTTGTTGCCTGAAAAATGGGGGCGTAGCCGGGGTTTCAAGGAGTATCACTCCTTGCCGGCGCAGCGGTACTGGCCTGCAGGCCCGTACTCCTCCCGTACCCCATTTTTCGAGCAATGTTTCAGTGGGCCATTCTGCGAACATGGCGAATTCTGAAAATTCTTACCCGACAATCTCCCTACAAATCGATGACATTCGATCTTTACAATTCGCTGCTTCACAAGATCGAAAGGAGAGTCATCATGGGTCGACAGGAGCAGTCACAGCCCGGCATCGTCTGGATCAAGCTGGCCGTACTCTACCTCGTGGTCGGCGTGGCCATCGGCATCGGCATGGGCGCCAGCCAGGACTTCACGTTGCGGCCGATCCATGCGCACGTCAACCTGCTGGGCTGGGCGACCCTGGCCATTTCCGGGCTCATCTATACAGTCTTCCCGCAAACGGGCACCACCAGGCTGGCGCGCATCCATTTCTGGCTGCTGAACCTGGCACTGCCGCTCATGATGGGTTCGCTCGCCTACGTGCTGCTGACCGGGGACGTGAAAATCCTGCCCGCGCTGGTGATCTCGGAGATTTCCGCCGCGGTATCGATCCTGGCCATGACGGCCAACATCTTCCTGAACCTGCAGAACAAAAAGGAAACAGCTGCCGTTCTGCCGGCGGGCGTTTCAACCCACGGCGCGTAAGGCAAGCCGGATGAAAAAAGCGGCCTCGGCCGCTTTTTTGTACACGCTTATTTCAACCAGCCCCGGTGCCGGAAATACAGGAATGGCGCGATGGCGCTCGTGATCATCAGGCCCCATGCCCACGGATAGCCGAACGTCCAGTTCAGTTCCGGCATGAAGTTGAAGTTCATGCCGTACACGCTGGCGATCAGCGTCGGCGGCAGGAAGCCCACGCTGGCCACCGAGAAGATCTTGATGATCTTGTTCTGGTTGATGTTGATGAAGCCGACGGTGGCATCCATCAAGAAGTTGATCTTGTCGAACAGGAAGGACGTGTGGCCATCGAGCGACTCGATGTCGCGCAGGATCTGCCGCGCCTCCTCGAACTGCTCGGAATTGAGCAGGCGACCACGCATCAGGAAGCTGACCGCGCGCCGCGTGTCCATCATGTTGCGGCGGATGCGGCCGTTCAAGTCTTCCTCGTGGGCGATCGCCGACAGCGCGTCGGCCGCGTCCTTGTCGGTGAACTCTTCCTGCAGCACGCGGAACGACACCTCTTCCAGGTTCTGGTAGATCCCTTCCAGCGCATCGGCCGAGTATTCGGCGTCGGTGGCGTACAGGTCCAGCAGCACGTCCATGTAGTCGGCGATCGACCCGGGGCGCGAGCGGGCGCGCATGCGCACCAGGCGGAACACGGGCAGGTCGTCCGTGTGGACGGAGAACAGCATCTTGCGGGCCAGGATGAAGGCCACGGTGACGACGCGCGACGGGCCATCGTCTTCTTCCAGCAGGAAATCCGTGCGCAGGTGCAGGTCGCCGTTTTCGGCTTCGTAGTAGCGGGCCGAGGCTTCGATGTCCTTGACTTCGTCCTCGCCCGGCAAGGTCACGCCGTAGATCGCCTTGACCCAGGCACGCTCGTCGTCTTCCGGATCGGTCAGGTCGACCCAGACAGGTGCCACTTTTTCAAGGTCTTCGCGCGTTTCGATGGGAACCTGATTCAGCCGGCCATTTTGTAGAACGAAGACATTAATCATAGGCACTCTCAGCCGACTGGCATTCTGGATACTTGCGAGAAGCAAAAAATAAAACAGCGCAAGTGTACAGGCAAAGCCCCCGGCGGGACCAGACCGCAGGACCACTTTTTACAGGCGGAACCAGTAGTTGCGGTAATTATGCTGCGAAATTCACGGCAGCTCGGCCGAACCCATGCGCCGCAGGATGATCTGCGCGCGCCGGTTCAGGTAGCGCGTGTTGCGGTGGTCATCGTAATAACGGGGATTCGGCAGCATCACGGCCAGCCGCGCCGCCTGCGACGCGCCCAGTTTCGACGCCGGCACCTTGTAGTAATGGCGCGCCGCCGCTTCGGCGCCATACACGCCGCGGCCGAATTCGACGACGTTCAGGTAGATCTCGAAGATGCGGCGCTTGTCCAGCACCGTTTCCAGCATGTAGGCGATGATCAGCTCCTGGCCCTTGCGCAGGTAACTGCGCGAGCCGGACAGGAACAGGTTCTTCGCCAGCTGCTGTGTGATGGTCGAACCGCCGTGCGTGACCTTCTTGCGCTTTTCATTGCGCTCGTAAGCCTTTTCCAGCGCTTCCCAGTCCACGCCATCGTGGTCGGAAAAATTCGCATCCTCGGAAGCGATGATGGCCCGCTTCAGGTTCGTCGATATGCGCTCGTACGGCACCCATTTCTGCACGATCTTCGCATCCGGGTTCTTCTCCTGCATGACCGACAGCTGCTGGCGCATGAATGCCGTCATGCCCGGCTCATGGTCGCGCCACCACCAGATCTGCGCGAGGAAATACAGCTGCACCGCGATGAACAGTGCGACGGGAATGATGAATACCCACTTGATCCAGGCATGGCGCCCGGGAGCCCTGGTTACCTTGTTCACCTTCGTCGCCCGGGTCATCATCGCAGCTTCGCCAGCACCTCCGCCGTGGCCGGGCGCACGCCGCGCCAGCCATGGAACGCTTCGGCGGCCTGCTCCACCAGCATGCCCAGCCCGTCGCGCACGATGGCGCCATGGCCGGCGGCGAACTGCATGAACACGGTCGGCTCTTTCGCGTACATCATGTCCAGCGCCAGCGTGCCTTCCTTGAATACGGATGCGGGAACGGGCGGCAGGTCGGCCTGCAGGCTGGCCGACGTGGCATTGATGACGATATCGAAACTGCCGGCGATGCCGGCGAAGCCGCACGCGGACACGACACCTTCGCCCCCCAGCGGTGCGAACTGCTGCACCAGCGCTTCGGCGGTGGCGACCGTGCGGTTGGCGATCGCCAGCGCCGCCGGGCGGTGCTCGAGGATCGGCAGCACGGCGCCGCGCGCGGCCCCGCCGGCCCCGAGCAGCAGCACGCGCTTGCCGGCGATGGGCACGCCGGCATTGACGGTGATGTCCGCCACGAGGCCGGCGCCGTCGGTGTTGTCGCCGGTGATGCCGTGCTCGTCGAAGAGCAGCGTGTTGACGGCGCCCGCGGCCTGCGCACGCACCGTCAATGCATTGGCCAGCCGATAGGCCTCCAGCTTGAACGGCACGGTCACATTGGCCCCCTTGCCGCCTTCGGCGATGAACGCCTGCACTGCTTGTGCAAAGGCGTCCAGCGGCGCCAGGCGCTTTTCATAGGTCAGCTGCTGGCCCGTCGCGGCCGCGAACGCGGCGTGGATGTCGGGCGATTTGCTGTGGGCGATCGGGTTGCCGAAGACGCAGTACTTGTCGACAAAAGTGCGGTCCATGCTGTGGTTGTCCATATTCTTATTTTGCTCCGCCAAGGATGGCTTCGAGTTTCTGTTCGCGGGTGAACTTGAAGCGGGTGATGATGACCCACAGGTCGTCGCGGTCGTTCGACAGCATGTTCGGCGGGAACTTGCCGAACGGCGCCGAACGGCGCACGATCGCGATCGCCGCGTCGTCCAGCGCGCGGTTGCCGGAACTGGTCTGCACCGTGATGCCGCCCTCTTTCGTATACAGCGTACCATCCTGGAAGATCGGAATCGACAGCACCAGCTCGCCATACAGCTTGCGGCCGTTCTGCTGCGGGAAGTTCAGCGTGCCGACTTCCTCCACCTTGCGCTGGAAGGTCTTGTAGTACATCGCGTAGCCCACCTGCTGCGTGCTGGGCGTGATGTAGGTGCGGCGCGGGCGCTTGTTCTGGTCTTCGATCGTTTGCGCGATCTCGGCCGCCATGCGCGCGATGGCCTTGCTGCTTTCCATCAGCTCGGCGCCGGTGGACGTGGGATCGGGCTTGGCGTTCTCGGTAACGGGCGCGGCGCGATAGGGCGTGGTCTTTACCTGCGTCAGCAGCTTCTTCTGCATTTCCTCGAGCTGTTCGATGCGGCGGCGCGACGCCTCGATGCTGTCGCCATCGGCCACCCGGCGCATGTCCGGCAGCGGCGACTTCGACCGCCCCTGGTCGGCCATGCCGCCGCCATCCAGGTTCGCCTGCGCCAGTGCCTCGGCCTTCAGCGGCCGGTTGGCGTGCTTGGCATTGACGAGGATGACTTCCAGCGCCGGATCGGTGGGCGGCGGCTTGAACTCCTGCGGCGCCACGAACCGCACCGCCAGCAAAGCCGCATGCGCGAGCACCGACACGGCCAGGGCGATTGCGAGGAACCGGTTTTCTTGTAAATACTTCACGCGGAGGAAAGGAAAAGCGTCGGCGAAATGCACCATTCTACTCGCGAAAGGTTGCCGCAAAAATGGGGACGTACCCCATTTTCCGAGAAACATTGCCTGAAAAATGGGGACGTACCCCATTTTCCGGGAAACTTTTACGGGTTCGTGGACGGCGGTGCCGCAGTGTCGTCCACTGCGTCGGCAGCCTCGGCCACTTCCACCTTCTCGTCGGCGGGCTGGTCGGGGTCGGGCACCAGGTCCGGCACCGTTTCGCCGACCAGTGCCTTTTCCTCTTCCTCTTCTTCCTCGAAATCGACGGCGGCCGGGGCGGCCTGCTCGATTTCCAGCAGGCGCGTTTCGATCGACAGGTCGACTTCGTCCCAGCGGATCACGTCCAGCTTGACGGCGGCGCCGCGCGGGGCGGACGGCATGCCGGACAGGCGGATCACCAGCGGGATGTCGGTCAGGCGCAGCACTTCGTCCTTCAGCACCACGGCATCGACCTGGTGCTTGTCCTCCTGGCCCAGCCAGCGCAGGCACCAGTAGCGTTCCATATCGGCCTGGAAGTCGGCATAGGCGGCGTACGCGGCGTCGAACGCGGACACGATCGCGAACAGGTTCGCATCCTTGTGCTTGAACGGCGCGACGAGCGGCGCCATCACGCCCTTCTCGGCCACGGCCAGGATCTGCCACTGGTTGACGAGGTCGGTGTAACGGCGCAGCGGCGACGTGCTCCATGCATACTGGTCGACGCCGAGGCCTTCGTGCGGCGCGGCGTGCGTCAGCATGCGCACCTGCATCTTGGCGTTCCAGCCGCCCACGCCGCGGCCCTGGCTGCGGTAGATGCCCGGCACGCCATGGTCGTGCATCAGCTTGCCCCACGTGCTGTTGGCGAAGATCATCAGCTCGGCCACGATCTTGTCCAGCGGCGCGCCGCGCTTGCGGCGCGTGATCGTGACCACGTCGTCCTCGACATAGAAATTGAAGTCGACGCGGTTGTTCTGCTCCGGCCGCAGGCCGAACGCCTCGCGCTTGGCCATGCGGCCCGCTTCCAGGTGCTGCGCCCAGCCCCACAGCAAGGTCAGTTCGGCCTTGCGCGGATAATCGCCCTCACCGCTGGCGAGGGTTTCCTCATTCACCACGTCGTCGAGGTCGTTATGGCGCAGGTTGTTCGCGATCGGCACCATTTCGGCGCGCGTCTCGGTCGAGACTACACTCCAGTCGGCCATGTCCAGCGTGGCATACAGCGATAGTGCCGGGCACGTCTTGCCCTCGGCCAGCGTGTAGGCGTCGACGACGGCATCCGGCAGCATCGTGATCTTGTCGCCCGGCATATAGACGGTGGACAGCCGCGCGCGCGCGATCTTGTCGATCGCATCGTCCGGGCGGATCGCCAGCCCCGGCGCGGCGATGTGGATGCCGATGCGCACCTTGCCGCCGTCCAGGTGGACGATCGAGATCGCATCGTCGATCTCGGTGGTGGTCACGTCGTCGATCGAGAAGGCTTCCACGTCGGCCACCGGCAGGTTGGCCGGCGGCTTCGGCACCGCCACCTCCGGGAAACCATGTCCGCGCGGGAACGACTCGAACAGGAACTTCGCCATGTGCAGGTCCTTGGCCGACCCGATGCCGCCCACGGCCAGCATCAGGCGCGCCGGCGAGGTGTGCAATTCATTGCAGGCCGCTTCCAGCGCCTTGTATTCGATCGTGTTCTTGTCCGGCTTGAACAGCAGCTGGTGCACGATGCCGGCCATCGATTCCGGCAGCTTGTTCGCCTTCAGCTCGTCCACGTAGCCCTGCTGGACGATCGCCTGCTGCTTTTTCTTCTCGATGCCGGCCAGTGCCGCCTTCAACGTCTGCTCGGGCGCGGCCTTGTAGCGCCCGCGGCCCTTCTTGTGGAAATACACGGGCGCCGTGTGCAGCGCCAGGATCAGCCCCGCCGCCTCGGCGGGCAGCGGCGCATGGCCGAAGTACTCGGCGCCCAGTTCCGCGAAACCGAATTCCTCCTGGCCCGCCACCTCCCACAGGAAATCCAGGTCGACATCGGCAGCCACCGCGCGCGCCTGTTCTAGCAGCTCCTCCGGTGCCGGCTTCTCGTACTGCAGCAGCACGTCCTTGGCCTTTACCTTGCTGCGCTTGCCGCTGGCCATCTCCACCTGGTAAGCCTCGCCGGCGGTGGACAGCACTTGTCCGACCTTGAAATCGCCGGATTCTTCAAAAAAGACATTCATGTTCATCTCGTGTTGGGGGTTTTCGGCACCAGCGCGGCGACCCGGGGCAGGAACACCTCGGTCACCAGCAGCGTGCCCTGGCGACGCCGGTAAAGGCAGCGCCGTGCATACAGCATTTGTTCTTCGGGAACGGCGATACCTTCGCCCGACAGCGCGGCCCGGGCGCGCCGCGCCAGCGGGTGGCTGGCGCGCAGCCGCGCATACTCGAGCGGGCCGCGCGCCACCATCGGATCGCCGAACAGCGTGGTGCCCAGCGACCGCTCGCCCAGCGCGGAAAACAGCGGCCAGTCGGCCGCCGTCGCGCTCATCGGCACCACGGTGTGCGCGAACACCACCGGCGTATTATCACACCGCAGCAGCACTTCCCGTTCCCAGCAGCGGGCACGCCCGTTGCCTGCCCGGTGCAGGCCGAGCGCGGCCGCCTCGTCCGCCAGGCACTGCGCCGGATGCTGGCCCAGCACCTGCACGCGGAAAGTGTCGGCATGGGCTTTCAGCCGTGCCGTCAGCGAGCCGCCGGACGTGAGCCAGCACGCCAGCGCGGCCGGCGCATTCACGGCCAGCACGTGCCGGTGCCAGTTGGCCCGGCGCAGCGAGCGTTCCCTCATCCGGCCCCGATTCCGCAACAGGCCAGCACTTCGTCCACGTACTGCGCGAATTCGGCGATGCCATGGTCGGAGCCCTCGATCACGTGCTGCCGTGCGCCGGGATAATGGGCCACCATGCCGCGCCAGTCCAGCACCTCGTCGCCCGTGGCGGCCATCAGGTAATAGCGTTCCGGCCGCGTGATGGCCGGCACCGCCAGTTCCCCCAGCTCGGCGATGTACTCGCGCTTGAACTCGAACGGCTCGCCGCTGTGGAACATGGTGGTCATGCCCACGTATTTCTCCAGGCTGGCCAGCGGCGTGACGGCGGGGTTCAGCAGCGCGGCGCGGCAGCCCAGCCGCTCGGCCATCCACGTGGCGTAGTAACCGCCCAGCGACGAGCCGATGATCGCCAGCTCATTGGCCGGCACGCCTTGCACGAGCTCATTGGCCAACGTCATGGCCTGTTCCATCGCCAGCTTCGGCGACGGCGGCAATTGCGGCGCCACATAGTCGGCCGCGCGGCCCAGCTGCGCCATCCGCTCGCCCAGCAGCCGCCCCTTCATCGACAGCGGCGACGAGCGGAAGCCGTGCAGATACAGGATCTTACCTGCGGGAATCATGGTCAGGCCTTCAGTGCCTGCAGTGCGTCCAGCAGCTTGCCGTGCACGCCGCCAAAGCCGCCATTGCTCATGACCACCACATGGTCGCCCGGGCGCGCCTGGCCGACGATGGCCTTCACCATCAGGTCGATGTCCTCATATGCCGAAGCTTTCGAGCCCATCGGCGCGAGCGTGGACCCCAGGCTCCAGCCCAGCGACTTCTCGCTGCCGAAGCCGAACACGAAATCGGCGTCCTTCAGACTGGCGGGCAGCGCATCCTTCATCGCGCCCAGCTTCATCGTGTTGGAACGCGGCTCCAGCACGGCGAGGATGCGCGTGTCGGCACCCAGCTTCTGGCGCAGGCCGCCCACCGTGGTGGCGATCGCGGTCGGGTGGTGGGCGAAATCGTCATAGACCGTCACGCCATTGACCACGCCGCGCACTTCCATCCGGCGCTTCACGCTCTCGAACGCTTCCAGCGATTTTGCGGCCTGGGCGATCGGCACGCCCACGTTGCGCGCGGCGGCGATCGCGGCCAGCGCGTTGTAGCGGTTGTGGCGGCCTGTGAGCTTCCAGTTGATCAGCGCTTCGAACTTGCCGTTGAAGAGCACGTCGAAGCTGCCGTCCGGGTGTTCCTTCAGCGTCCAGTTGGCGTTGCCGTCGTTGCCGAAGGTTTCCTTCTCGCTCCAGCAGCCGCGGCGGATCACGCGCTGCAACGACTCTTCGTCGCCATTGACGACCACGCGGCCGATGCCCGGCACCGTGCGCACCAGGTGGTGGAACTGGGTTTCGATGGCGCCGATATCCGGGAAGATGTCGGCATGGTCGTATTCCAGGTTGTTCAGGATCGCCGTCTTGGCGTGGTAGTGCACGAACTTGCTGCGCTTGTCGAAGAACGCCGTATCGTATTCGTCGGCCTCGATCACGAAGAAGTCGGACTCCTTGCCGGGCGCGGACAGCCGCGCCGAAATTCCGAAGTTCATCGGCACGCCACCGATCAGGAAGCCCGGCGCGTAGCCCGCATCCTCGAGAATCCAGGCCAGCATCGACGACGTCGTCGTCTTGCCATGCGTGCCGGCCACCGCCAGCACCCACTTGTTACGCAGGATGTGTTCGCCGATCCACTGCGGACCCGACACATAGGGCAGGCTGCGGTTCAGGATTTCCTCGACCAGCGGATTGCCACGGGAGACCACGTTGCCGATCACGTACAAATCCGGGTCGAGCTTCACCTGCTCGGCATCGAAACCCTGGATCAGCTCGATGCCCTGGGCTTCCAGCTGGGTGCTCATCGGCGGGTAGACGTTGGCGTCGCAGCCGGTCACCTTGTGGCCGGCTTCCTTGGCGAGCACCGCGAGGCCGCCCATGAAGGTGCCGCAAATGCCGAGGATGTGAATGTGCATGGTCTGTCGTGCTCCGTCGTGCTCCGTGGTCGAAGGCGCGATTTTACCCGACGCGCTGGCTTCGGCCGGTTCAGAGTATCATTCCGGCCATGATGCCGAACCATGAAGCCAACGACCAGGTTGCGCAGCTGCGCGCCGAAATCGCCGCCGCCGCGGCCCGGATGGTTGCGCAGGACGGCGCCGATTACGGCACCGCCAAGCGCAAGGCGGCCCGCCGCATCCTCGGCGATGCGCAGGCCAATGCCCTGCGGGACGCGCTGCCGGACGACGCGCAGATCGAGGAGGAAGTGCGCCAGTATCACGCCGTGTTCAATGCCGGAACGCAGCCGGCCCGGCTGCACAAACTGCGCACGATCGCGCTGGAAGTGATGGAACGGCTGGAAGACTACCACCCGTTCCTCACCGGCGCGGTGCTGAACGGCACCGCGGGCGAGCACGACGACATCCGCCTGCAACTGTTCGCCGACAGCGCGAAGGAGGTGCAGATCTTCCTGCTGAATAAGAACGTCAATATAGAGATCTCGGAAAGCGAGCATTTCAAGGGGCCGCGCCATGACCCGGTCGAGACCGTGAGCTTCCTGTGGCACGGCGAAGGCGTGCACGCGGAACTCTACGAACAGCACGACCTGCGTGGTGCAAAGAAACAAAAAGCGGGCGATCGCCCCGCGCGCGCCGATATCGCCGAACTGCGCGCCCTGATCGCCACCGAACATACCGAATACGGAAACGAATGAAGACATCCCACCTGCTGGCCTGCGGTGCCATCGCGATCCTTTTCGGCGCCGTCGGCGCCTGGGTCGGCATCAACAAGAAAGAACCCGCTCCCCCGATCACCACCACCATCCCGCCCGAACAGGCCGCTGCCGGCAGCGCCGTGGTGAACGGCCTGCTGGCCCGCACGATGGCCGATGCCGCGGGGACACAGCAGCCGCTGGCCCAATGGAAAGGCAAGCCGCTGCTGGTGAACTTCTGGGCCACGTGGTGCGCGCCGTGCGTGAAGGAGATGCCGGAACTGTCCGCGCTGCAGGCCAGCGGCAAGTACAAGGACTTGCAAGTGATCGGTATCGGCATCGACTCGCCATCGAACATCGCCGAATTCACCCGGAAATTCCAGATCGCTTATCCGCTCTACGTGGATGGCGTGGCCGGCACGGAACTGTCGCGCCAGTTCGGCAATACCCAGGGCGGCTTGCCGTTCACGGTGCTGATCGGCGCCGATGGGCAGGTCAAAAAGACCTACCTGGGCCTGCTGAAGTTCGACCAGCTACACCAGGACCTGGCCGCGCTCTGACGGGCGCGGGCGCATGCCACCCCCGCCCGGGTAACGACTGCGTTTACTATCTGGCAAGTTCTTTTTTCTTGCCAAATAGTCGCGTCAGGCGGCAAAATGCGGAACTTTCGTTGGACTAAGGTCACGACATGGCAAAACACCTGCTGCTGATGAACGGCCCCAATCTGAACCTGTTGGGCACCCGCGAGCCCGGTATCTATGGGGCGACGACACTGGCACAGGTGGAACAGGCGGCGCGGGACCAGGCCGCGGCGGCCGGTGCGCAACTGGCGGTTTTCCAGAGCAACCATGAAGGTGCGCTGATCGACCGCATCCATGCCGCGCGCGACGAAGGGGTGGACTTCATTGTCATCAATCCCGGCGGTTATACCCACACGAGCGTGGCACTGCGCGATGCGCTGGCCGGCGTGGCGATACCGTTCGTCGAAGTCCATATATCGAATATTTATCAGCGCGAAAGCTTTCGCCACCACTCATTTCTCAGCGCGATTGCCAAGGGAACGATTTGCGGACTCGGCACCGATGGGTACCGCTTTGCCATCGACTTTGCACTAAAAAGCAGTTAATCTACGCGATCTGCGCCTTATTACGGTGTTATCGCGTAATATTGGCAGCCGTGATCGGTAACCAGACTGGCAGCCGCGCCAACATTCACAAAACAAGATTAGACGGGAGTCTCAGATGGATCTACGCAAGCTCAAGACGTTGATTGACTTGGTTGCCGAATCGGATATTGCAGAACTCGAAGTGACCGAAGGCGAGAGCAAGGTACGCATCGTCAAGTCCTCCGCCCTGCCGCAAAACCAGGTCGTGATGATGCCGCAAGCTGGCGCCCCGACCCAGTTCGCCCCGACCGCCGCGCCGGCACCGAGCGCCGCCGCGCCGGCCGTGCCGGCTGCCGCCGCCGAGCCGACCGGCCACGTCGTCAAGTCGCCGATGGTCGGCACGTTCTACCGTTCGTCCTCGCCGGGCAGCGCGCCGTTTGTCGAAGTGGGCGCGACCGTGAAGGAAGGCGATACGCTGTGCATCATCGAAGCGATGAAACTGCTGAACGAAATCGATACCGACAAGTCGGGCACGATTACCCAGATCCTGGTCGAAAACGGCCAGCCGGTGGAATTCGGCCAGCCGCTGTTCATCATCGGCTGATCGTCATTGGCTGAACCTTCATCGGCCGATATTCACCGAATCTCTGCCGGTGCGGCGGCTCCGCCGCCAGTAAGCCCCCCTTCTACAAGAACACCCGGCAAGTCCGGGTGTTCGCAAAGATAGAACTAGCCATGTTTGAAAAAATCCTCATTGCCAACCGTGGTGAAATCGCGCTGCGTATCCAGCGCGCCTGCCGCGAAATGGGCATCAAGACGGTCGTCGTGCACTCCGAAGCGGACAAGGACGCGAAATACGTCAAGCTGGCCGATGAATCCGTCTGCATCGGCCCGGCGGCTTCCAGCCTGTCGTACCTGAACATGCCCGCGATCATCAGCGCGGCCGAAGTGACCGATGCCGAGGCGATCCACCCGGGCTATGGCTTCCTGTCGGAGAACGCCGACTTCGCCGAACGCGTGGAAAAATCCGGCTTTGTCTTCATCGGCCCCCGTTCCGATTCGATTCGCCTGATGGGCGACAAGGTATCGGCCAAGCAGGCGATGATCAAGGCCGGCGTGCCGTGCGTGCCGGGTTCGGAAGGCGCGCTGCCGGAAGATCCCAAGGCGATCGTGCAAATTGCCCGCAAGATCGGCTATCCGGTCATCATCAAGGCGGCCGGCGGCGGTGGCGGCCGCGGCATGCGCGTGGTGCATACCGAAGCGGCGCTGCTCAATGCGGTGACGATGACGAAGAGCGAAGCGGGCGCGGCCTTCGGCAATCCGGAAGTCTATATGGAGAAGTACCTGGAAAATCCGCGCCACGTGGAAATCCAGATCCTGGCCGACGAACACAAGAACGCCGTGTGGCTGGGCGAGCGCGACTGCTCCATGCAGCGCCGCCACCAGAAGGTGATCGAGGAAGCGCCGGCACCCGGCATTCCGCGCAAGCTGATCGAGAAGATCGGCGACCGCTGCGCCGAAGCGTGCCGCAAGATCGGCTACCGCGGCGCCGGCACGTTCGAATTCCTGTATGAAAACGGCGAGTTCTACTTCATCGAGATGAATACCCGCGTGCAGGTCGAGCACCCGGTCACCGAGATGATCACCGGCATCGATATCGTGCAGGAACAGATCCGCATCGCCTGCGGCGAGCGCCTGCGCTTCCGCCAGCGCGACGTGATGCTGTCCGGCCATGCGCTGGAATGCCGCATCAACGCCGAAGACCCGTTCAAGTTCACGCCGTCGCCGGGCCGCATCACCTCATGGCATGTGCCGGGCGGCCCGGGCGTGCGCGTCGACTCCCATTCGTATGCGGGTTACTATGTACCGCCGCACTACGATTCGATGATCGGCAAGGTCATCACCTACGGCGCCACCCGCGAGCAGGCGATCCGCCGCATGCAGATCGCGCTGTCGGAAATGGTGGTCGAAGGCATCCTCACCAACATCCCGCTGCACCGCGAGCTGATGGTGGATGCCCGCTTCATCGAAGGCGGCACGAACATCCACTACCTGGAACAGAAACTGGCGGCAATGCCCAAGGCGGGTTCATGAGCTGGAACGAGATCGTCATCGAAGTCGCCCGCGAACACGCGGAGGCACTGTCCGACGCGCTGATGGAAGCGGGTGCGCTGTCCGTCTCCGTCGAGGATGCGGACGAAGGCACGGAAGCGGAACAGCCGCTGTTCGGCGAGCCGGGCATGGAACCGAAGGAAGCCGCGTGGGAACACAGCCGCGTGGTGGCCCTGGCCGACGTCGATGCCGATCATTCGTTCATCGTGGCCGCCGCGGCCCAGGCTGTCGGCCTGAAGGCCCTGCCGGCCTACACCACGCGCAGCGTGGCCGATGAGGACTGGGTGCGCCTCACGCAATCGCAGTTCGACCCGATCCATATCGGCAAGAACATCTGGGTCGTGCCGAGCTGGCACGAAGCGCCGGATCCATCGGCGCTGATCCTGGAACTCGACCCGGGCCTGGCCTTCGGCACCGGCAGCCACCCGACCACCCGCCTGTGCATGGAATGGCTGGAAGCCCACCCGGCGCCGGGCAAGACGGTGCTCGACTACGGTTGCGGCTCCGGCATCCTGGCGATGGTGGCGCGCAAGCTGGGCGCCGCGCCGGTGGCCGGCGTGGACATCGATCCGCAGGCGATCGAGTCGGCACGCGACAACGCCGTGCGCAACAAGGTCGAGGACATCGAATACTTCGTGCCGGACGACTTCGCGCAATCGGCCCATGCCGGTGCGCAGTTCGACATCGTCGTCGCCAACATCCTGTCGTCGCCGCTCAAGCTGATGGCGCCGATGCTGTCCGGCCGCGTGGCCGACGGCGGCGCGCTGGTGCTGTCCGGCGTGCTGGCGCGCCAGGCCGATGAAGTGGCGGCCGCGTATGCGCCCTTCATCAAGATGTCCGTCTGGGCCGAGCACGAAGGCTGGGTGGCACTCTACGGCCGCAAGGGTAGCGATACCGCCCCTCCTCCACGCCAAGGGTAATCGCAACGCATGGCGCTCGCCACGAAATGCCCCCACTGCCATACCGTGTTCCGGGTCGCCCTGGACCAGTTGAAGCTGCGTGGGGGCATCGTGCGCTGTGGCGCATGCAATGAAATCTTCGACGGGAACGCGGCGTTGCTGGAACCGGCCGCCCCGGTTGTGGCGCCGCCCGCCGTGCCGAAGCTGGATCTCGAGCTGGACCTGGATGAACAGGCGACAGCCGTCGAGCAGGCGCCCGCACTCCCCGAAACCCTGATGCCCGCGCAGGGGCCGGACCCGCAGGGCCAGCCCCCGGAAACGGCTGCGGTTCCGCAAGAAACCGCGAGTCCGCTGCCGGCACCGGAATCGGAATCCGAATCGGAACCCGAACCGGCACCCGCGCCGGTACTTGCCTCCCACGCCGCCGATACCCATCGCCGCGAACCCGCGTTCGACATGCCGTCGGAGCACATCGTGGCCGTCGCGCTGGACGACCTGCATCACTTCGACGACGAACCGGAGCCGATCGTTCCCGCGCCCGCAGCGCGGGACGACACAGGCCGCACCGCCGGCCGGCTGGCCAACGAAGCTGCCGAACGCGCCGCCGACGACGCCTCCGCCGCCGACCTGCTGACGGGGGCGCCGGAAAGCGCGCTGCTGGCGGCCGGTGCCGGCACCGCCGCGGCAACGCCCGACGAACATGATGCGCCGGACGATGTGCTGGACGACGAGCCGGAATTCGTGCGCCAGGCCGAGCGCCGCGAACGCACGCGTTCCAACACCCGCCTGGCGATGATCGCCGGCATTCCGCTGCTGGCCCTGGTGCTGCTGGGCCAGGCCGTGTTCACGCTGCGCAACGGCCTGGCCGCCGACTACCCGGCCATGAAGCCGGCGCTGCAGGCGCTGTGCGCGCCGCTGGGCTGCGCGGTCGAGTTGCCGCGCCGGATCGACGCGCTGGCGATCGAAGAAGGCGAGCTGCAAACGCTGGCCCCGGACACGTACAGTTTCGTCACCGTGCTGCGCAACCAGTCGCGCTCCGTGCAGGCATGGCCCCACATCGAGCTGGTGCTGAACGATGGCGCCGACAAGCCCGTGCTGCGCCGCGTGTTCGCGCCACGCGATTACCTGGGCAAGGGCGCCATGGCGCAGGGTTTCCGGCCACGCAGCGAACAGGCCGTGAAACTGTATTTCAAGCTGGACGGGCTGCGCGCCTCCGGCTACCGCATCGCCATTTTCCATCCCTGATTTTTTCCTGATTTTTTCCGGATCGACTCCTACTCCCATGAACCAGACTTCCCTGATCTGCGGCTCGCTCGCCATCGACATCATCATGCAATACGAGGGTCGCTTCGGCGACACGCTGCTGGCCGACCAGCTGCACAAGGTGAACGTGTCGTTCCTGGTGCCGACGATGCGCACCGAATTCGGCGGCTGCTCCGGCAACATCGCCTACAACCTGAAACTGCTCGGCGGCGATCCCCGTATCGTCGGCGTGATGGGCCAGGATTGCGCGGCCTACCTCGAGCGGCTGCAAACGCTCGGCATCAGCACGCAGAACATCCTGATCAAGAAGGATGCGTACAACGCCCAGTGCTTCGTCACGGCCGACTCGGACAACAACCAGATCAACGCCTTCCACCCCGGCGCCATGTCGTTCGCGCACGAGAACGATATCGAAGCCGCCGGCCCGGCCCGCATCGCGATCATCTCCCCGGATGGCCACCTGGGCATGCTGAAGCACGCCGAGGACCTGGCACGCCTGGGCATCCCGTTCGTGTTCGACCCGGGCCAGCAACTGCCCATGTTCACGCCCGAGCAGCTGGTCAAGTTCATCGACCAGGCCACCTACGTGACCTGCAACGACTATGAAATCGAACTGCTGACGGACCGCACCGGCCTGGCGCTGGAAGAAATCGCGACCCGCGTGCAGGCGCTGATCGTCACGCGCGGCGAAAAGGGTTCCGAGATCTATACCGAAGGCAAGCGCATCGACATCCCGGCCGTGGAAGCGGCCGTGCTGGACCCGACCGGCTGCGGCGACGCCTACCGCGCCGGCCTGCTGTACGGCCTGACGCACGACCTGGGCTGGGAAACCACCGGCCGGCTGGCCAGCCTGCTGGGCGCCATCAAGATCGCCCACAAGGGCGCGCAGAACCACCACTTCACACCGGAAGAGATCGCGGACAAGTTCGAGCAGGCGTTCGGGTACCGGTTTTAAGTAGCTTGCCGGCTGCTTGATGTCGCGGGTGGCGCTGGATCCGCAGGGGTCTGTCCCCGCCAGTCGTCAGCCTCGATCGTCGCCGTCAGCTTGAACCAAGGGGACTGACCCCGGTTTTTGCTGGCGTTCCGATGACGCCGGCAGAAACAACAAAAAGTGGGGACAGGAAGGAGTGAACCCTTGCAAGGGTTCACCGCTACGCAGGCGAGGAGCATGCTCCTCGAAACCCCTGCTACGCCCCCTGCGACGCGAACGCTCTCTCGACATCCCCCATTACCCCAAAAACAAAAAAAGGCGCCGCGGCGCCTTTTTTCATTGGCTCAGCAAAGCCTCACCGGAACAGCATATCCAGCACGAGCTGCGCGATCTGCAGCAGCACCAGCGCCACCAGCAGCGACAGGTCGAGGTTGCCCACCAGCGGCACCACGCGGCGCACGGGCTTCAGGATCGGCTCGTTGAGTGCGCGCACGAAGGGCGCCAGCGGCGCGTGCGGGTTGACCCAGCTGAAGATCGCCTCGACCACCAGCAGGATCATGAAACCGTAGAGTATCCATTGCAGGAAGCGGTGCAACGCCATCAGCATGATGATGTCGAACGAATAGCCGGCGAACCAGCGCACCGACGTGGCCAGCACCACGATCAGGAACGCGCCGAGCAGGCTGGCCCAGTCGTAGCCGCCCACGCCGGGAACGATGCGGCGCATCGGGCGCACCAGCCAGTCGGATAACTGGAAGGTAAATTGCGCCACCGACGACGGCGGCCGCACGCGAGTCGCCTGCATCCAGAACCGCAGCAGCAGCACCCCGCCGAGCAGGACGGCAACGGTATCGACGATCAGCATCACAATACTAAGCACGAGCATTCTCCATAAAAAAACCGCCGTGCGATTGTCTCACACGGCGGTATTCGCGCCCATCGGGCCGTCAAAGGTATCGACGGGACCGATGGAGATCGACGACCGGGACGGGTACCGGCACGGAGCCGGCCCGCCCATCGCCGCTCAGGAAGGACGGGTGCTGGTCGGGAACGGCCATGCGGCCGCCGGTGCCAGCGTCGTCTTTGCCGACGGCACGGTAGCGGCGGACGGAGCCGCTGCCGGTGCTGCAGCCGGCGTTTCCTTCTTCGCTGCGCCATCCTTTTTCGCTGCCGCCTTCTTCGGCGCAGCGGCTTTCTTTGCTACTGGTTGTTCCGCGGGCTTGTCGGCCGTAGTCGCTGCCGGGGCGGTAGCCGGCGCGGCCTCAGGCTTTTTTGCTGCGGCCTTTTTGGCGGCTGGTTTAGCAGCTGGTTTAGCGGCCGATTTGGCTGCTGGCTTGGCGGCTGGCTTGGCTGCGGACTTGCTTGCTGCCGGCTTCGCTGCCGAAGCTGCCGGCTTGGCGGCTGCCGACTTCGTTGCGGCTTTCTTGGCTGCAGGCTTGGCGGCTGCGGTCTTGGTAGCAGCCTGTTTGGCTGCAGGCTTGGCGGCGGCCGTCTTGGTCGCTGCCTTCTTGGCTGCAGGCTTGGCGGCGGCCGTCTTGGTTGCTGCCTTCTTGGCTGCAGGCTTGGCGGCGGCGGTCTTGGTCGCTGCCTTCTTGGCTGCCGGCTTGGCGGCGGCGGTCTTGGTCGCTGCCTTCTTGGCTGCAGGCTTGGCGGCGGCCGTCTTGGTCGCTGCCTTCTTGGCTGCCGGCTTGGCGGCGGCGGTCTTGGTTGCAGCTTTCTTGGCTGCCGGCTTGGCGGCGGCGGTCTTGGTTGCAGCTTTCTTGGCTGCCGGCTTGGCAGCGGTTGCCGCCGATTTCTTTACCGCGGTGGACTTGGTTGCCGTGGTCGACTTCTTCGCTGCGGTGGACTTCGCTGCGGTGGACTTCGCCGCCGTCGACTTGGTTGCCGTGGACTTTGCTGCCGAGGACTTGGTTGCCGTCGACTTCGTTGCGGTCGCCGACTTCTTCGCTGCAGCCGGCTTTGCTGCTGCCGTGGACTTCTTCGCTGCTGCCGGCTTTGCTGCTGCCGTGGTCTTCTTCGCTGCCGCCGGCTTCGCAGCCGCGGTGGTCTTCTTCGCTGCAGCAGGTTTCGCCGCGGCCGTGGTCTTCTTCACCGCAGCAGGCTTGGCAGCCGCGGTGGTTTTCTTCGCAGCCGGCTTGGCGGCGGCGGACTTCTCGGTCGACTTCGCAGTCGCGGCCTTCTTGGCCGGAGCGGCAGCGGCCTTGGCGGCGGCTGGCTTCTTCGTATCGGTTTTCTTGGTGGCGGTAGCCATTTTATTACTCCTTCATCCGGGATGAAATTACGCACATAGTTGAAACCCGTCCGGCATACCCGTCGGTACACAGGGCGAATTATTCATCGGCACAAGCATCGCGGTGTTTGCACTAATGAATTTGGCACCCGGCTGAACTGCTGCAGCTCCTCACGACTGCAGCACTTCAGCCATTCGATCGACGCTACCGCTTTCATTCGTGCTCCTGGCACGGGCGGGCGGCGCCGGTCTGAGAATTCTTGTTCTTCGTGTCTCCAGGGTCGGGCGCGCACTCAGCTCCGAACCCAGCATTTGCTCACATCGTTTCCTGGCGCTCAAAGAAAAAACCGCCCGGCCCGACGATGTTCAGGCGAGGCGGCATACCAGATAACCATGTGGTCGTCGTGCATATCTGTGCGAACTTTTGTCCTGTTGTTCTTGGGTTTTCGCCGGAGCGGCACACTCTAAAAAGAGTGCTTGCAAATCCCGGTCTTTTCAAGCTCGTAAAGTACACGAAAACCTTAATGATGCGCAACCGGCACGCATGCTTTTCACGCTCTTTTTTTACCGTGCTGCGCGAGGTAACGCACATAGCCGAGTGCATCGTGCGCACCGTGCGCCATCGAACGCGTGCACTTCGCGACGCTCGCCGACCAACCTCGCTTTGCATAACGCCTTTACCTAAAGGCGTTATGCAAAGCACTCCAACATCTCCGCATGCTTGAGCCGGCATGCATGCGAGGTGTCGGAACGCCGTCGCGAGGCCGCCATGCAGATGACACCGCACGTGAAAAAAATGTGGTGCAACCGTGCGCACGCCTGCCCGAAAGGGCCATACGGCAGGCGGCGCAAGGTGTCGCGCGTGGCGCGGCGTGCTCAATGTGGACGTTCTCGCGAACGTGCTCGACGTTGATGGAGCGGGCCGGTTCGGCCGCCGTGAACCTGCGCGCGCACGACGTGGACGGTCTACACTGCCCGCTTCTCATATCGAAAGACGACCCATGCATATCGACGCCGCACGCCACCTCGTCAAGCACCGGCTGCTACCGCGCTGGCCCGATGCGAGGGTGGCGATCATCGGTGGCTCGATCGCGCGCGGCGAAGCCACGCCGACGTCGGACATCGACCTGCTGCTCGTGTTCGATCGCGTCGACCACGCATGGCGCGACACGCTGAAGGTGGACACGCAAACGGTCGAGCTGTTCGGCCACGACCCTGCCACGTTCGACTACTTTTGCCGCACGATCGACCGGCCGGCCGGACGCATGCCGCTGGCGAACATGGTGGTCGATGGCGTGAGCGTGCTGCACGACGACACATGCGCGGCATGGCTGCGCGCTCATGCGCGGCAACTGCTCGATCTCGGCGCACCGCCGCCGACACAAGCCATGCTGGCCGGCCGCCGCTATGAAATCACCACGCTGCTCGAAGACCTGGTCGATGGCACGGCGCCGGACGAAACGCTGGCCACCGCCATCAAGCTGTACGACGCGCTGGCCCAGTTCGCCCTGCTCGCGGCCGGTGCGTGGACCGGCGTGGGCAAGCACCTGGCGCGGCGGCTGCGCGCCGTGGACGCCGCGCTCGCCGACGACCTCGTGGCCGCGATGGCGGCGCTGGCGTCCGATCCGGCGGCGGCCAGGGCGCTGTTCGACACGACAGTCCGGCGCACGCTCGCACCGCACGGCGGCCTCCTGCTCGAAGGCTACGCGGTGCCGGCACCGGCCGAATGGCGCAGCGAAGGTGTCGCCTTCCCTGGCCTGCCGACATATCCGACTTCATATGGATGAGCCGTAAAAATTCATTGGCCTTCGAAGGCCGAAGGGATTATGTTGGGCTCCCGATACCGACCGCGCCCGCCGCTTTCCCACCATGCCGACTCCCCGCTCCCTGCGTCTCGCCATTTCGCTCGCCCTGTCTTCCCTCCTGATCGCCGCGCCCGCCATGGCCCAGCAGGAAGCGCGGCCGGTCCAGGGCTTGTCGACGAAAACCTGGACGCCGGACAACGGCAACGGCACGTTCACCAACCCGCTGTTCTACGACGAGTTCTCCGATCCCGACATGATCCGCGTGGGCGACTGGTTCTACCTGACCGGCACCACGATGCACGCGATGCCGGGCCTGCCGGTGCTGCGCTCGAAGGACCTGGTGAACTGGGAGTTCCTGAGCTACGCATCGCCGAAGCTCGACTTCGGCCCGCAGTTCCGGCTCGAGGAGGGCAAGGCGATCTATGGCCAGGGCATCTGGGCGCCCAGCTTTCGCCACCACGACGGCACGTTCTACATCTTCACCAACGTGAACGGCCGCGGCACGCAGATCTATACCGCCACGGACCCGAAAGGCCCGTGGACCCACCGCGAAATGAAGCGCAGCCTGCATGACCTGTCCGTGCTGTTCGACGACGACGGCAAGGTCTACGTGGTGTGGGACCACCAGGAGATGAAGGTCGCCCAGCTCACCGCCGACCTGACCGACCTGGTACCCGGCACCGAGAAGGTGGTGTTCGCGAAGGACCAGGGCATGGGCGAAGGCGCCCACTTCCTGAAGATCGACGGCAAGTACTACATCCTCAGCGCGAACTACGCGGGCGGCTTCCGCATGCCGGCCGCCCGCGCCGACAACCCGTTCGGCCCATGGGAAGTGAACCACTCCATCAGCACCAACGAAGGCTTCGGCATGGCCGAGGGCAACCGGCTGAAGTCCGGTGCGCCACCGCGTCCGCCGTTCGACGTCGTGCCGGGCAATCCAAAGCGGCACGACTCCACCGCGATCCACCAGGGCGGCATCGTGTTCACGCCGGCCGGCGAATGGTGGGGCTATTCGATGATGGACTACAACTCGGTGGGCCGCCTGCTGTCGCTGTCGCCGGTCACGTGGCAGGATGGCTGGCCGTACTTCGGCCTGCCCGGCAACCTGGGCCGCAACCCGCGCACGTGGGTGAAGCCGAAGACGGCCGAGCCGCAGCCGGTGCGCGTGCCGTACGAGCGCAGCGACGACTTTTCAGGCACATCGCTGAAACCGGTCTGGCAGTGGAACCACGTGCCGGTGGACGGCAAGTGGTCGCTGGCCGAGCGGCCGGGCTACCTGCGGCTGCATGCGCTGCCGGCGAAGTCGTTCTGGGAGGCTCGCAACAGCCTCACCCAGCGCGCCATCGGCCCCAAGTCGTCGCCGACCGTCGTGCTGGATGCCGGTGGCCTGAAAGAAGGCGACGTGGCCGGCCTGGCGCTGCTGAACCTGCCCTATGCGACGCTGGGTGTCGAGAAGACGGCCAGCGGGCTGTCGGTCGCCGTCTTCGACCAGGCCCGCAACGCCACGAAGCGGGTCGCGGTGAAAGCCTCGCGCGTCTGGCTGCGTGCCGATGCCGACTTCCTGACGGAGAAGGCGCGCTTCTCTTACTCGGTCGACGGCAAGACCTTCGTGCCGGTGGGCGACGAGTTCACGATGATCTTCCAGCTCGTGACGTTCCAGGGGGTGCGCTATGCCCTCTTCAATTACAACACCGCGGGTGTCGAAGGTGGCGTGGCCGACTTCGACAGCATGGACGTCCACCAGCCCTATCCGCATGGACTGATGCGGGCGATCCCGTTCGGTAGATCGGTGACGTTGACCTCTTTTGGCGGGAAGACCGGGCTGCACGCCGGCGATGGGCGTTTGTCGGTTGGTGCGCCTTCCCGGTTCGCCGTCGAGAACATGAAGCTGGGCCGCGTCGCGCTGCGGGCCGGTAAACAGTATGTGACGGTCGGTTCGGATGGCGCTTTATCACTGGCCGATGGCGCGCCGGGCGAGGCGCAGAGCTTCCAGTGGATCGAGACACCGACCGGGGAGCTCGTGCTGATGGCGCTGGCCAATAACCGCTTTGTGAGGGTAGACGCAGCGAGCGGAAAGGTGTCCGTCGACAGCCCCGGGCCGCTGACCGAAAGCGGGGATGGGACGCGGTTTATCTGGAAATGAGTGGAGGACCAGGCAGGCGAATCATCATGAACAGGAACGCCAACCCGTCGAGGTTGGCGTTCTCGATCGAGGAGCGCTTCACCGCCCCATCATCAAGGCTTGCGGCATTCCCTGGCTGATCGCAGGGCGCGACGCAACCGCCAGTTGTCCGCGATTGCGGCGATCAGGGCCACCAGGACCAGGACTTCGAACGCATCCTGGTCCATGTAATGCCAGAACGCCCAGGCAGCCAATGAGCATCCCAGTGCGGCCAGAATCAGAAGGATCCTGTCATTCATCGCTGTGTCGCTGCCTGTCGGTACATGTTGCGGCCTGCAGCTTCTTTATAGGTGCCTGGCCAGCGTTGAAGGGTGGCAGGAAGCCACGGCCTGCTCAGATGTTTCTGGTGGGCCAGCAGCATCACGTCGGCTAGCGAAGTTCCGTTGCCTAGTACGCGCCCGGTGGCGACTGCGATACTGCCGATCACCGCACCAACGTAGAAGGCGGCTGATAGCGCACCAATCACGGCAAGCTGTTCCAGCCGGGTACCTGCGACGATAAGCTCCCTGACGGTAACCTTCCGCCCGAATTTGTCGAGCTGGCCGAGAAGCACCGCTGCATTGGCTACGGCCGCCTGACACGTCCCATACAGGGATTCCGGCGCTGGTAAGCCAAGCCCATCCATGTTCTCCTTGAAGTAGCGATAGAAATCGGACATGTTCCCTCCTGTAGTTGACGTCAGGAAAGGATATCGCTGTGAATTTGAGGCATTTTGCGACCGGGCAGGCTTTCGTTATCGTCATGAGTAAAAACTTGGCTTACAAGCGCCTGATAACGCCTCGCGCTTGTCCTAGGGACAACAACCATGTAAACTTTGACAATGCGATCGGCTGCTTTCGGCCAGACGCTGTCCTTCACCGTCGGTTAACTGACTACCGCGAGGTCCACCTTCAGGAACCCGATCATCGATTCCGGCAACGCGGGCATCACAGCAGCTTGCGAACCAGCGTTGCCATCTTCGCCCTCGCGCACCGCTTCAACAGTGGAGCCCTCGCCATACACCTCTTCGTCGATATCGCCGGCCCCGAAATCGGGCGTACCCAGCAACACCTCGAATGTCTGGGCCCGCGAAAACACGACGTCGTACTGAAATTGTTCGTAGTTGTTCGCTAAATAAGGGATACCAATGCGAATCCGGATATTCTTGGACGGATCAGCCAGTGAATTGACCCGGTCCAGCCGGCCGATCCGCTGTTCCAACTTGGCGGGATTCCAAGGCAGGTCATGAATGACGATGTCCGCGCAATGCCGGTGCAAGTCGATGCCTTCCGAACCGATGGCCGAGCACACCAAAATGTCCGGCAACAGCGGCGAGTTAAACGACGCGCACAGCTTGGCGCGCAATTCATTGCCGGTTGCACCGGACAGGATGCTGACATGCTTCACGTCCCGGCGCAGGATGCCGCTCCACATGCTCCTGCGCTTCGATTCGCGCTGATCGGCCTGGCTGATCGAGCCCTCTTCCGCCGTTAGCCCTTCGATGAACCGCACTGTGCGCGCCAGCATCGTTTCGCCATGTCCCAATTCCATCGTCGCCAGGCCAGCACTGATGCGTTCGAAATGGGTCTGGTAGCCGGGGAGCGCTTCATAACGCGCGATCAGGTCGTCGCGCAGGGCGACCCGCCTCAAGCCGGCCATCAACTGCAGCAGTATTTCGGAAAAGGCCTGCAGGGGCAGCTCGGAAGGATGGCTCGCCAGCAAGCGCTCCGCTTCGGCCTCGAGCAGATCCCACAGCGCGCCATGGAAAGTCGGGCGCGGCTGCACACACCACAGGTTCTGGCGGTCGCGGTACTGGGCATCGAGTACCCTTAGCACGTCGGCTCCGTCAGCTGTTTCATCGTCATCCTTGTCTTCCTCGGAACGCTCGTCCTCGGTCTGTCCGGTTCCATTCACATAGTCCTGCAGCAGACTGGTCCTGCGCTCGCTGTCGACGCCCGTCAATGCATCGTGCATTCCGGCGAACATTCGCAGCGCCTGCGGCCAGCGCCCTGCGAGCTGGGGGTCCTGCGTCACCGCCGGCGCCAGCAGGCAGGCGTCGAGCAGCCGGATGATGCGCCGCGCAGTCGACTTGATCCCCGCCTGTACCAAGCAAGCCTGAACGAATCTACTGGCAGCCTCGCGCCCGCGCGTCAGTTCCCGCGCAAATTCTTCCGCTCGCCCGCTGGCGTCGCCCAGCGAAAGCCACCACAGGTTGTCGACGAGTTCGGAGCGCTTCAGGAGGCTCTTGCGTCGCATTGCATCGGCACTAGCCTGGGCCTGGTGCCAGACATCGATCTTCCGGGTGAGCGCGGCCTCGATCTCGCCCAGCGTCTGGACCCGTTCGCAAAAGATCAGCGTCTTGCGGCCTTGCACGAAATTCTCGAATGCCCGCGTGACGGTCGCCTCGACCTTCGGATGCGCCGTCTTTTCTAGTACTTGAGTGAACATGGTTTGGTAGCGCTGCTGCGAGGACGCACCCCTGCGCGCGCTGGCGCCATGCAGGTAGGCGCTTGTGCTCGAGGACAGGCCACCGAGCAGGCGCGCATTCGCTGCCTTTGTCCTGCCCCCCTCGCGCTCCACGAACTGCCCCAGGCGCATGCCGATGAAGTTGACCATGGCGGCGTCCTCGCCCCCATACCCGTCGCTTCGGTAGAGGGTCGGACGTGGACGGCTATCGGGATGCCCCTCATGGAAATGCCGGCCAATCCGGAAATCGCGCTTGTTGCGCGGCTTGGTATGGCGAATGGCGATGTCGCGCAATCCGGCTTGCAGAGTTTCGATCGAATTTCGGTAAGCCAACAGCGCGGCGGCAAAATCCTCAACCGCCTCCTGCGCATGGCCTTCGTCCACGATCGCTTGCGCCGCTTGGAGGATCCCCTCTTTTTCACGGGCAGCGAGCAGGGCGTCGAGCTCCTTGTTGCTTCGCACCGTGCCCAAGGCTTGCCAAGCCAGCGCGAACTTATTGCTTGCCTGGAGGCATATCTGCATCAATCCTCCGCTCTGCGTTGGTCCCTGCCCGAACACCTGCTTCAGCACCCTGGCAGACTTGCCGTCCTTGCGCACCACGATGTTGAAGACGCGCGCCATTTCGCCCTGCTCGACCTGGAAGGGCGTTGCGGACATGATGAGCTTGCTTGCGATATAAGGCGCGTATTGGGTGTTGAAGACCTCTGCGTTGTGTTTGCCTGCCTTCCAGTTATGCACCTCGTCGATGACGGCGAGCCCGATATTAGCTTCAGCAAGCTTTTCCTGGAAGACGAGGTTGCGCACGTCGTTGAAAAAGGCACGCAGTGCCCCGCCATCGGACAGTTGCGCACGCAAGGCGCTCCAGCGCGCGGCCACGTCGGCGCGTTCCAGAACCCGCGTAGTGGCGCCGCGCAATCCATACATGTCTTCGCGGCTGGTGGATAGCACACTCGCCAAATACTCCTGCCAGCGCGCGTAGCGCACGCGTTCCCTGAGGATGTTCGCTGCTTCAAGAGCGCATACTACTTTCATCCTGTTTTCAGCATGGACACCGGATAGTAGGAAGCCCAGCACGAACTGCGAGAATAGTTTGTTCTCAGCTTCGTCAATACGCGGCGCGCTCAACGCGCTCATGTTCATAACGTACACGTTGGGCTTAAACCGGTCCTGCTGGGCGGTGAACCGCTTGAACAAGTTGGCAAGCGGCCAGTCCTCACCGGTGCTGGTCTTCAACCCCTGGAACTGATCCTGGAACCAGCCCTTGCACACCGCGTATTCGCTCTCAAGGAATTCCTGGATCGCCGCTTGCGAGTACTGGGCGGTAAAGCGCAAGTTGGCATTGTCGAGGACGTCGAATTCACTCAGCACGGGCCACAGGCGTGGCTGCTTGCCGAGCAGGCCGCGCGACTTCGCCCAGCCGAACAGCGTGTGGAGGAAAGGATGCAGGGTTCCCTTGTCCACGCGCAGGCGCGTCGTATCCTCGTAGTCGTGGAGGTTGCGGAACAGGTCCCAATAACTGTTCACCTTAAGCGGCCGCATTTCCTTGCGTCTGCTATCTTTGGCGCGACACACGTACCTGCCGTTGAAGCTAGCAATCTCCTCGCCCCACTTGTGCTTGAGCACGTGACTGGGCGGTGTGATTAAGAGAACCTTGCGGTCGTTCTGCTCGCTTTGCATGAGGTAATCAGCCATGACCGCCAAGGCGACATAAGTTTTGCCCATGCCGACTTCATCGGCGAGCAGGACCGCATCATGGCCGTCTGCAAAGCGCGCCGAGATAGCCTGCGCCGTCGCTCGCTGACGATCCCAGTCGCCTTGCACGCTCGCGCGTTCGGCCCTGGCCTTGATGATGCGCTCGAAAGGGATGCTGCGTTTCATGCCAGTTCGCTCCTGCAAAAATCGAGATAGGTTGCCAACACGGGGGGGGCGGTGGGACGCGACTGCAAGCCGGCTGCGAGACGGCGCGCAAGCGCGCTCATGGCTGGCAGCTGCACGCCCATCCTGTGGCAGGACAGCACCAGTTCGCCCAGCTTGAAGGCGTGTACCTGGTCGCGAAGCGGAATGGTCGCTTCCTGGTATTCCTTGTCGAGCAGCTGGGCATACAGCAACAAGGGCTTTTCCACCATCCGCGCCCACTGCTCCTGCCAGTCCGGTAAGCCCGCCAGGTCGGCGACCCGCTGCTCGAACACACGCTCCACCGCCGAGAAAAGACTGAGATGGCGCTGCATCGCGATCACCACGTTGCTTTCGCGGTCGACCGGCGTGTCGATCGGCTGCTCTTCCTCCGGCTCGCCAGGAATGCGCTCGCCCGGACCACCGATGCCCCTATACGGCGGCTTCAAGTAATACGACAGCCAGTCTTCAGCATTGGCAAATAGTTTCAGGTCCGCATATGCCAACAGCTCGGCGGCGTGGCGGAAAGGTAGGTAGAACACGGGTTCGGCAAGCCCACGCGGGAGAAAGCGCAGGTTGCGCTTTCCCAGCAAGGGAAGCGCGGAGGCATCCCAGCTGATCGCCTGCGACGCGTTTCCATCGGCCGTGATGGCTAGGTCGCCCCAGGCAATGTCATAGTCGCGCAGCCGTTCGGGCTGATCGCAAGCGAAATGGAATGCCACCGTCGCCAGCCCATCTGGTGAGCGCAGTTCGATGTCGCGGATGAAGTCGAGCCCGCCGGCGCCATGCTCGTAGAGCACATCGTCTTCGCGCTCGGTGGCGTCCAGCTGCTGCGACAACTGCGCGTATGAGCAGACGGCAGTGGACCCCAGCGCCTTGATGACGGTGGCGACCAGCGCTTCCGCGCTGCCCTTGTGCACCCAGGTCAGTCCCAACTCATGGTTGTCACCGTTCCAGGCCTTGCTAGTAAAATTCGCGCTGCCGATGTAGACCAGGTGGTCTTGCCCTTGTCCGCACAGGATAAGGATCTTCGCGTGCAGCTTGCGGACGATGGCGAGCTTGTCGAGGCTAGCCCCGTCGTTGGCGGCCGCGATGCGCGCACGTTCTTCGCTGTTGATCGTTTCCGGAATCAGGTGCAGCAGGCGCCGTCCCGTCCCATTCCCGTAATGACGCTTGCTCACCGTCTCCACATTGTCCGCATCGGTATGGATCACGATTTCTCCGATCGGTCCCAACTCGCGCTCCAGGGCATCGGCCAGGAAAGTGCTACCGCGGTCGAAGAAGGGCGACACCACGACCAGCTTGCGTACCGGGCCGGACGACAACGCTTGCCAGGAGCCTGCCAGTTGCTGCAGTCCCGTGTCGCCGTAGCCCGAGGTCAGCAAGGTATAGGCATCCTTGGCAGCGTCTGCACCACCCAGCTTCCACTTCTCGAAGCGGGCGTCCAGGGTGACGACGACGCTCGCCAGCGCCGGCGAAGCGGCGGCATGGGGTTGACGCGCATAGCCTGTGCGCAACAATGCGATGAAGGCTCGCAGCAGCCCAGCGTTGGCGCGCTCCTTCGCGCTCCACTCAAAGTCCATAAAGACTTCGCGGTTCGAAAACAGGCCGCTCTGAGTCAGGTTGAAAGATCCGAGCACGAGGCGCACGGCATTGCGCGTGACTATGAGGTAGGCCTTGGCATGGTGGCAGCTGTATGCCTTAGCACGCACGGGAATCAGGTCGAGGAAATGTGGCAGCTTGTTCGACTCTCGCGTCTTGCGGGCGTCATAAAGCACGAGCGGCTGGCAGGCCGCGATAAAACGCAGGTGGTTCGTGCGCAAATCGAACTCGTCGTCGAGTCGGCGCCCGGCGATTAGGTTGATCAGCTGTTGATCGTCGAATTCGTAGGTCAAGACGACTATGCGCTCGATCGGATCCTTGGTCGCATTGGCAGCGAGGTCGGCGAAGATACTCTGCAGCGAATCGAATTCTCCCTGGGAAGGTAATTGGCTCATGCGTGGGCGTAGGAATGGTAACGGCTAGCACGCTGGAAGTGCCAGTCGCGCCGATGCTGGAAGGCGATCAGGGCAAGCCGGGCACTGCGCCCGCCGGCGGATGCCAAGGCACTGCGCCGCTCGCCGTAGCTGCGCATGTCGAACCTGTCGCGCACGCGGATTTCGCCGTCTTCCATGAAAGGCAGGCTTCCCTTGCCCTTTTGGTGCGCAAGGTGGTGGGCGAGGATGCGCTGTGCCGCGTCCGTATAATCGCTGGCATCCGTCAAGCCGGCAAACAAGCCCTTGCTGTCGCTGCACTCCGGCGTCCGGGTGTAGGCGCGCGCTGTCGTGCGCAGCGCGTTCGCGAGGTCCTCCTCGAGCTCGCCGAAAGGCAGCGCCCGGTTGCCCTTTTCGGCACACGACAGATACTCGCGTTCGAAGATATGCTGTACTAGCCCGGTCAACTGCTGGAACAGTTCGACTTGGGTCAGCTCGGTTTTCAAGGGCGCATAGCGGTTGCGCCATGCGTCGAAACCGGCGGCGTGGCTCGCCGCGTCGCGCTGCCACGTCTCGTTTTCCGTTGCGCTCAAGGGTTGATGCCACAGCGAAGTGACCGCGGGCGTGCGCTCGCAGTAGTCGCGGATCAGTTTACGCCACACCTGCGCTTCGGCGCGATCCGGCGGCGCCTCGGTTTCGAACAATGCCGAGTAATCGTCCATGCGCTGTAGATTCCAGGATGCTCCTTTCAACCACGCCTCGATAGCAGTACGCAGAGAGATCCCATTACGTTTGCTGAACGCGGCAGCTAGCTCGTTGCCTTGGTCAGTCAACCGCCGTCCCGCCTTATCGACGATGCCCCAGATGGCTGAGGGGCTCGAATAATGGCCGAGCGTGCCGTAGGAAAGGCTCGCGTAGATGCGGTCGTTCTTGCTGATATCGGCCAGAGCCAAGCTGTCCCGGTCACGCATCAGGGTCTTGTATTTCCTGATGTTCAAGACTGAGGACGATGCGCCATTACCCGCGTGGAGGAGGCCCCACAGGACTTCCGCGCGGCGAAACTGCAGCGAGAACTCCTTTTGTGCCGGCGTGACCCCGGCATCGGCGAGCACACTGTAGATCAATGCCAGTACACCGTGGTAGGCCGGGAAGTTGGACAGGACGGTGAATTGCTTGAACAGCTTGTCCTGCAAGGCGGTATAGGGAGACAGGAACCCGAGCGGATCCATCATCAGCTCCTGTCGGCCCATTACAACGTATTCTGAGAATTTCATTCAATGCCCTGTTTCGCCCCGTCAGTTAACAACGGGATACAGCTAATAAGTGATCTGTTCAATTTTATCGAACCTGCTTTCGATAAGGAAACTTTTTCGTTCTAGTTCGCGAACTCGATGCAAATAGCTCCCGCAGTTGAGAACGCTGAACAACAGTTCAAGCGTGGGACGCAGTAAAAGCGCATAGCCATTTGCTAACGGCTGCTACCCGGCCATGCGCGCATTTGCAGTGACAAAGACTAACGCAGAAGTTTTCGACTTGCTCGGAATCTCGCAACCAGTCAAAAAGCTACTCTTCATGTTATTTTTGCATATGGCTACTGAATAAAGAAACGTTTTGCAAAAGGACAGAACCTTGGAATTTATCGCCTGGTCGAGGCAGCTGGTATAGTCTTCCGGAATCTCTGCAGGAAGCACAACACCACCAGGCAGATCTTTCCGCTAGAAGAAAGATATAACGATTGACGGTATCAGAAGCGCGTCGGCTCAAGGAATTGTAGGCCGAGAGTGCCAAGCTGAAGAAACGCTAGCCGGGCAGTTACGGGCGATCGAAGGATTGAAGGTGATTGCCGGGAAAAAGTGGTGATCCTGGTAGCTAAAAGGCAAGCACTGGGATCCTGAGAAGCAAAGGTTTTCCGACGGTACCGCCTCCCGATTGCGGGGTAAGTTGACGCGTCGGCAATCATGAGTTCGAGTAGCTAAAAGGCATTAGGCTCTAGAAGCGAAGTTGGTTGAGGTGTCGAGCGGTTACCAGCGCTTTGGCCTCGACGTATCGCAGTGATGACGGGGACGGAGGTGAGCCGCATCTGGCGGCGGTGGAACAACTGAGATTGAATTCGCCCGGACGCCGATGTAATACGGTATCAAATTTCCTATTCTGACGATGCAGCAATCTGGCCCCCGGTGTGGAGTTCCCTGACAAAAAAGAGGATGTGACTGATTTCTGACGGAGAACGAAGCCGTAACATTATCGCCGGTTACAGTCGCTGCGCTGTTGCCCATCATCGGCAAGAGGCTAACGATGTCCATCATTCAAGGGATCACGTTTATGCTGAGCCTAGGCACACTAGCGCTTTGCACAGCCACAGAAATTAATGCATAGTTAGCAGGCTTTGCTTAAGCTGCGTGCTGCTGCCGAATCACATCGCCGTAGCGATAGTGAAAATGAAACCTCAGTTGATCGGCAAGCCCCTGCACTTGGCCGATCAGTTGCTCGCTAACTTATGGGTCTTTTCACGGTAGGAATCTTCGTCGCGACCTTCTATTCTGCCCCACGAACGATGCTCAAGAATTCGAACACTACGACATCCCTTATTTTCCAAATTTATATAATTCATAGCCGCAATGCCAAACTATATTCTCCATTTACAATCAAGCAAGATGTTTTTCAATGATTTTATTTTAAATAATAAGCTAAATTAATTGCGGAAGAAATCATAATGATCTGGCACCCGGAAAGCGACCCCACCCTTATCGCAAGCATATATTACCCGAATGGTAATATGGAATTGATTGAAGGATACAATTCACCAGATCGTCTAGTGGTCGTTACTGTTGAGTCCAATCAGCCTGTCAGCATAGACCAACTACTAGCGCCGGCTTTAAACAGGCCTGAGTATTGTTTGATACTTGGTGTAATAGGAGCCGGCGTCAGTGAGCAGGATATAATCCTGCTTGGCGCGAACCTTGATGCCTTGTTTATTGTCCCTGATGAGGCGATCCAACAGGTGGCGCGCAGCCTTGCACTTGCAGTGAGCACGCCTGGCGAACCAAACCAGGCATATTGTAGTGATTGGAATGAAATGCGCTCACTTGTAATAGGTTTTAATCAGGATGCCCGCAGTACAGGCCCCACCCGTATGGGTTTCGCCCGTGCGAACGGCTCGTACGCCGCAATGGAAGCAGTCAGCACAGCGCTTGAAAGAATCGGCAGCATTGCGAATTTCCGGACCCTGTGCTTACTGACAGGGCCGACGCGCTTCAAGGCTACCCAAGTCAACGAAGTCTTCACAGCGATCCGTACCCACGCGGGAGATGGCAACTATATGGCTGGTTTTCATATCGACTCGTCGATTCCACAGGACACGTTGCAGGTAGATATATTCGTATTTGGCCCCGCCGCGCGGCAATCCAGCTCGACTACAGACTCGCTCCCTCCCGACCTGAACACATATGACATCCCCACTTTCTTGAAAGCTACGAAAAGCCATAACTCTTGTTGACTTCTTTTCCTTCCTGAAGAAGGGAATCCTACCGCGCTATGGAAAACTGCGAGTCGCTTCGGCGGGTTTCCTGCTTCACGAAGGGGCTGACTGCGCATCTCGGTAGTCGTCCAGATAGTTATCGCGTAAATCGTAGTTAACATTCCGCAAAGATTAATTCACGTAGCGCGGCGCTCGTCGATTCGGTGATCGGCGCTCTGCTCACCCTCTCGGTAGATCAAATCTTTTTATAGCGAGCTGATTGCTATCGGAAATGCGGCTAAATTCACAGCGCCTGCCCAATGCACCTGGAACTTGGTGATCTAAAATTAACCAAAATTAGCCAAAATAGTCTGCTTCGCTCCAAATGGGGTGATCAACGACTAAATTCGGTCTAAAAAAGCTCGCCGTCTGTTCTTATTTTATCCATTTCAAACCAACGAAAGTCTTGAACAACCTTTTTTCAGCGCCGCGGTCCAATCTTTTAGACGCGTATAGAATGGAGCCGATCATGGATTACGAAGCAACCCAACTGATAAACTTTCCCGTCACTGATTCCTGGAACTTGAATTTTATTTAATGGACACACGTCCAGGCGTCAGACCGGATGCTTTTGTGGTGGAATTGGTGAAGCGATGGCTGCATACGGAAAACGAGCGGCTTGCATTGCGGCAGAATGGGCCTGCGTTGCGAGGCTTCCAATGGAAGAACCTTTTTATCCCCGATGGTACCAATCTGCGTACCAGCCATGGCGACACTGTCGATTTCGCCAAGGTTTGCGGCGACTGGATCATGTCGGATGACAGTGCGGTGTTGCCACCATTGCAGTTTGCCAATCGCCACTTGAAGGGGCGTAATGCCTGGCGCTTTGTCTGGCTGCGCTTCCCTGGCAAGGAGCACTGGTTGCGTGCCAGCGACTGCCGGGTGGGTATCGATAATCACCGTAATGGTGGACCTGAATAGACCGATACAGTCCAACGTGACCCATGCGATCGGTACCAGCGGTGCTGATTTAGACCGGTTTCTGACTTATGGAGGGCAATATCGATCCAAATCGCGTTCAAGAGGACGCTTTTAGCCCGATTTAGATCGTTCCAGCTCGTTCTAGAGCGAATTAGTCAGGTCCGGAAAAAAGCTGCTTGGTCTGCATGCGGGTTTCCCGCCGATCCCACGAGAAACATTATCCCGGAGCAGGAAACAACAATGGCCCGAGACGCCAGGAGAGATTGGCTTACAAGACCCATCTGTAGAAAGCAAAAAGGCCTGTCTCTCGACAGGCCTCCATGACCATCCTAGGGCTACGGGATGACATCAATCCCAGTTCAGCGCCCCACCCGTCTGGTACTCGGTCACGCGCGTCTCGAAGAAGTTACGTTCCTTCTTCAGATCGATCATCTCGCTCATCCACGGGAACGGGTTCTCGTCCTGGTCGAACATCGGCTCCAGGCCGATCTGCACGGCGCGGCGGTTGGCGATGAAGCGCAGGTAGCCCTTGAACATGGCTGCGTTCAGGCCCAGCACGCCGCGTGGCATCGTGTCTTCGGCGTAGCGGTATTCCAGTTCCACGGCTTCCTGGAACAGTGCCTTGATTTCGTCGCGGAACTGCGGAGTCCACAGCTGCGGGTTTTCCAGCTTGATCGTGTTGATCAGGTCGATGCCGAAATTGCAGTGCATCGATTCGTCGCGCAGGATGTACTGGTACTGCTCGGCGGCGCCCGTCATCTTGTTCTGGCGGCCCAGCGCCAGGATCTGCGTGAAGCCCACGTAGAAGAACAGGCCTTCCATCAGGCAGGCGAACACGATCAGCGATTTCAGCAGCGTCTGGTCGCTTTCGGTCGTGCCGGTCGTGAAGGCCGGGTCGGTCAGCGTGTCGATGAACGGGATCAGGAACTGGTCCTTGTCGCGGATCGACTTCACTTCGTTATAGGCGTTGAAGATTTCCTGCTCATCCAGGCCCAGCGATTCCACGATGTACTGGTAGGCATGCGTGTGGATCGCTTCCTCGAATGCCTGGCGCAGCAGGTACTGGCGGCATTCCGGGGCCGTGATGTGGCGGTAGGTGCCCAGCACGATGTTGTTCGCGGCCAGCGAGTCGGCCGTCACGAAGAAGCCCAGGTTGCGCTTGACCAGGCGGCGCTCGTCTTCCGACAGGCCGTTCGGGTTCTTCCACAGCTCGATGTCGCGCTGCATGTTCACTTCCTGCGGCATCCAGTGGTTGGCGCAACCGGCCAGGTACTTGTCCCATGCCCACTTGTACTTGAACGGCACCAGCTGGTTGACGTCCGTCTTGCCGTTGATGATGCGCTTGTCGTCGGCGTTGACGCGGTGCGAGATCTGCTCGGCGGTGGTTTCCGGCTCGACGGCACTGATTGCCGGAGCGGCGGGCTTCGCCACGTCATCTTCCCAGTTCAACATATTCTTGTTCCTTTGATCGGTCACGGGAACCGCCGCCATGAGGCGGCTCCCTTTTGGATTACAGATAGATGGCGACTCGGCAGGAGTCGCGCAAGGGTTTTACTGGCAGGCTTCGCACTCTTCGAAACCGGCGTCGCCCGGGCGCAGGTAGCAGGCAGCGCCTTCTTCCACCTGCTGCACCGTGTCCGGCGCGGCATGCGTCGGCACGGCGGTGCCGGCGGCGGCCGAGGCGGCAGGGGCGGCCGAAGAGCCGATGGCGGCCGGCGACACGGCGTTCAGCGCGCCCGTCTTCGACGTCGATTTCTCCATGTGCGAAGCGGCGATCGTGCGCAGGTAGTACGTGGTTTTCAGGCCGCGCAGCCATGCCAGCTTGTACGTTTCGTCCAGCTTCTTGCCCGAGGCGCCGGCCATGTAGATGTTCAGCGACTGGGCTTGGTCGATCCACTTCTGGCGGCGCGATGCGGCTTCCACCAGCCAGCTCGGCGACACTTCGAACGCCGTGGCGTAGATGTCGCGCAGGTCTTGCGGCACGCGGTCGATCTTGGTCAGCGAACCGTCGAAGTACTTCAGGTCGGCGATCATCACTTCATCCCACAGGTCACGGGCCTTCAGGTCGCGCACCAGGTAGCAGTTGATTTCGGTAAATTCGCCGGACAGGTTCGACTTCACGTACAGGTTCTGGAACGTGGGTTCGATGCAGGCCGACACGCCGATGATGTTCGAAATGGTCGCGGTCGGGGCGATCGCCACGCAGTTCGAGTTGCGCATGCCGAACTGCTTGATGCGTTCGCGCAGCGGCGTCCAGTCCATCGACGACGACATGTCCTGTTCCAGGTAGCCGCCGCGCTCTTCCGCCAGCAGTTTCACGGAATCCTGCGGCAGGATGCCGCGGTCCCACAGCGAACCCTTGTACGAAGCGTACTGGCCGCGCTCTTCGGCCAGCTCGGTCGACGCGTAGTAAGCGTAGTAGCACACCGCTTCCATCGACGTGTCGGCGAAGTCCACCGCCGCCTGCGAGGCGTACGGCACGCGCATCATGTGCAGGCAATCCTGGAAGCCCATCACGCCCATGCCCACCGGACGGTGGCGCATGTTCGCGTTGCGCGCCTTGTCGACGGCGTAGTAGTTGATGTCGATGACGTTGTCCAGCATGCGCATCGCGGTGCGGATCGTCTTTTGCAGCTTCACGTGATCGAGCTTGCCCTCTTTCATGTGGGCCGGCAGGTTCACGGAACCCAGGTTGCAGACGGCGATCTCGTCCGGGCCCGTGTTCAGCGTGATCTCGGTGCACAGGTTCGAGCTGTGGACCACGCCGACGTGCTGCTGCGGCGAACGGATGTTGCACGGATCCTTGAACGTGATCCACGGGTGGCCCGTTTCGAACAGCATCGACAGCATCTTGCGCCACAGGTCCAGCGCCTGGATCTTCTTGAACACGCGGATTTCGCCGCGGGCGGCCGCGGCTTCATAGCCGAGGTAGGCCTGCTCGAACGCCTTGCCCACTTTATCGTGGAGGTCCGGCGTTTCGGACGGCGAGAACAGCGTCCACTCGCCTTTTTCCATCACGCGCTTCATGAACATGTCGGGAATCCAGTTCGCCGTGTTCATGTCGTGCGTGCGGCGGCGGTCGTCGCCGGTGTTCTTGCGCAGGTCGAGGAATTCCTCGATGTCCATGTGCCACGTTTCCAGGTAGGCGCAGACGGCGCCCTTGCGCTTGCCGCCCTGGTTCACGGCCACGGCCGTGTCGTTGACCACTTTCAGGAACGGCACCACGCCCTGCGATTTGCCGTTGGTGCCCTTGATGTGGGCGCCCAGCGCGCGCACCGGCGTCCAGTCGTTGCCCAGGCCGCCGGCGAATTTCGCCAGCAGCGCGTTTTCCTTGATGGCGTCGTAGATGCCTTCCAAGTCGTCGGACACGGTGGTGAGGTAGCACGACGACAGCTGCGAGCGCAGCGTGCCCGAGTTGAACAGCGTCGGCGTCGACGACATGAAGTCGAACGAGGACAGCAGGTTGTAGAACTCGATCGCGCGGGCTTCGCGGTTTTCCTCGTTCAGCGCCAGGCCCATCGCCACGCGCATGTAGAACGCCTGCGGCATTTCGATGCGCACGTCGCGGATGTGCAGGAAGTAGCGGTCATACAGCGTTTGCAGGCCGATGTAGCCGAACTGCAGGTCGCGGTCGGCCACCAGGGCCTTGGCCAGCTTGGCCAGGTCGAACTCGGCCAGTTTCGGGTCCAGCAGCTCGGCCGTGATGCCCTTGGCGATGTATTGCGGGAAGTAGTCCACGTACGTCGCGGCAGCCTGCGCCTGCGGGGTTTCCTTGCCGAAGACTTCCCTGCGGATCACGTGCAGCAGGATGCGGGCCGTGACCTGCGAGTAGGCCGGGTCCTTTTCCATCAGCGCACGGGCAGCCAGGATGGCGGACTTGTACAGCTCTTCGACGGGCACGCCGTCATACAGGTTGCGGAACGTTTCGGACAGGATCGCATCCGCGTCCACGTGCTTTTCCAGGCCGGAGCAGGCAGCGTCGATCAGGTCGCGCACTTCCTGCACCACCAGTGGGCGGCGCTGGCCGTTTTCCGTCACGTGCAGTTCCGGTTCGGCGACGTCGGCGGTACCTGCGGCGGCCTTCTTGGCACGGCGCTCTTCCATCTGCTTGGCGCGGTACAACACGTAGGCCTTGGCCACGTCATGCTCGCCGGAGCGCATCAGCGCCAGTTCCACCTGGTCCTGCACGTCTTCGATGTGGAACGTGCCGCCGGAAGGCTGGCGGCGCACCAGGGCATTCACCACGTTGTTCGTCAGCTGTTCGGCCAGGTCGCGGATGCGCGCGGAAGCAGCGCCGGGGCCGCCCTGCACGGCCAGGAAGGCCTTCGTCATGGCGACATTGATCTTCGACGGCTCGAAGGCAACGACGGCGCCGTTGCGGCGGATGATGCGGTAGTCGCCCAGGGCGGCTGCCGTGGTCAGGCCGCTGGCCGGCTGCGCTGCGGCCGCTGGAACCTGCTGGGCCGATGGAGTGGTGATGTCTTGGTTGGATTGCATGTATGTACGCTCCCGATTAAGTGTTCGGAACAAATTCTGTTGCCATGGATGGGATCAAACCCAGGGATCAAGCCCGGCATGAAACTAAGATGAAAACTAAGAAGAACCTGAGATAAAACGGCAAAACCGGGCCCTCGAACAAATCGTCCGAATGACGCGCGGCTGCCGGGTTTTCGCCCGGTGGCTGATAGGTGGTGCAGGCTCAGGCGCCTCGCAGCGGACCCGGTTACCTGGTCATCACATGCACCGGGTACCAGACAGTTTCATCGAGAGGTTATCAACGGACTTATCAACCGGGTTATCAACCGATTTTGCCGAGTTACCCACCAAGTTATCCACCAAAGCACTAGATTTAGTGCACCACACAATCTATGACACTAATTGTAGTGAGCGCGATAGCTCGCGACAAGGACTATGACCGAAAATTCTTTGCCAGAATGACTAATAATTCAGTTGACTTTTCAGGGCCTCGATAAGACCGGGCTTTCTGGGTGAAGCAAGCGCTAACCTGTCAAATGTGTTAGGGAAGCACGATTGCTCGACGTCTGGTGTCTGACACTATTTTCCAGGCGTCTCACTTGGAAATAGTGTCAGACACCGGTTCTCCGGTGCAGATACCGGTTTCCCGTGCGCTGGCAAACACCGGTGTCCGACACCTTTTCCTGCGAAAAAAGTGTCCGACACCAGGCCCCTCATCTGCCGCCGACAGCACCGCGCCGCAACGAGGCCGGGCATTATAGCCGAGTTACCTCATCCATTCGGAGTGGCCCGGCTCAGCCTTCCGGCTCCTGGATCCCCAGTTTCTGCATCTGGTAGCGCAGCTGCCGGAAGCTGATGCCGAGCAGTTGCGCGGCCTGCGTGCGGTTGTATTGCGTCTGGTCGAGGGCGCGCACGATGATTTCGCGCTCCACCCGCTCGAGGTAGGCCGGCAGGTTCGAGGGCAGTATGGACAAATCGGGCAGCGGCGGCATCCGCTCGCCGGCCGGCGCAGTGGCGGATGAGAGCACCATCGTGGCACCCGGTGCCACGGGCACGGGCGCGGGTACTGACACTGGCACGGACGCCGGCGCCGCCGCGGGCGCTTCGGCCAGCCTGGCCCCCTTCAGCGCCAGGTCGGCCACATCGATCACGCCATCGTTGGAAAACGCCAGCGCGCGCTCCAGGATATTTTCCAGTTCGCGTACATTGCCGGGAAAACTGTAGCCGCGCAGTGCGTCGAGCACGCCCGGCCCCAGCGTGGCCGGCTGGCCGCCCGTGGCGGACAGGCGCGCCAGGATCGCCTCGATCAGTACCGGCAGGTCGTCGAGCCGCTCGCGCAACGGCGGCAGCGACAGCTCGATCACGTTCAGCCGATAGAACAGGTCCTGCCGGAACTTGCCCTGCTCAACGCAGCGGGCCAGGTCCTGGTGCGTGGCGCTGACGATGCGCACGTCCACCGGCTCCTCGGCGGTGGCGCCGATCTTGCGCACGCGCCGTTCCTGGATCGCGCGCAGCAGTTTCACCTGCATCGGCAATGGCAGGTCCGCCACTTCGTCGAGCATCAGCGTGCCGCCATTGGCCGCCTGGAAGAAGCCGTCGCGCTCGTCCGCCGCGCCGGTAAACGCGCCCTTGCGGTAGCCGAAGAACTCGGCCTCCATCAGCGCCTCGGGAATCGCGCCGCAATTGACGGCGATGAACGGCTTGTCGGCGCGCGCGCCCTGCGCGTGGATTTCGCGGGCCGCCAGTTCCTTGCCGGAGCCCGATTCGCCGGTGATCGCGATCGGCGCCATCGAGCGGGCCAGCCGGGCGATCTGCGCGCGCAGCGCCTGCATGGCCGCCGACTGCCCTTTCAGGCGGCTGTCCACCGGTTCCGCGCTCGGCACGGCGGGGCCGGACGGCACGTTCAGCTTCAATGCCGACTGCACCATCAGGCGCAGTTGGTCGAGCTGCAGCGGCTTCGTCACGTAATCGAACGCGCCGGCCTTCAGCGCCACCACGGCATTTTCCGCACTGCCGAACGCCGTTACCACCGCCACCGGCAGGTTGCGGCCGCTGGCGGCGATCTCGCGCACCAGGTCCAGGCCCAAGCCGTCCGGCAGGCGCATGTCGGTGAGCACCAGGTCATGGTCGTGGGCTGCCAGCAGTGCGCGGGCGCTTTTGAGGTCGGCGGCGCCGTCCACGTCCAGGCCCATCTTCAACAGCGTGATCTCCAGCAGTTCGCGCAGGTCGTCTTCATCGTCGACCACCAGCACACGAGGAGAAACGCGCGGGGCGCCTCGGGGTGAATTGCTCATGCTTTATTGTCCCGTGACAGGTGCGCGAACGTGATGACGAACCGGCCGGACGACACCGGCGCCGCCACCGGGCCGGCATCGAAGCGGTATTCGTAGTCCAGCATCGCGTCGTTGTTCAGGCACAGTTCCCGCGCCAGGTACAGGCCCAGGCCGGTGCCTTTCGACGACGTAGTGTAGAACGGTTCGAACAGGTGGGCCCGCACCTCCGTGGAAATGCCGGGGCCGTCGTCCTGCACGTGCAGCTCCGGCGGGCGGCCCTGCACCTGCACGACGAACAGCCGGATCGACGATGGCCGCTTGCTGGCATAGCGGATCGCGTTGCCGAGCAGGTTGAGGAGCACCTCGCGCAGGTGCAGCGGGTCGAAGCGCACGGTCACGTCGCTGACCCTGGCCGTGTCGAGCACGCGCGGATCGAGGCGGTGGATCTCGTCGAACTCCGCCTTCAGCTCGGCCACCAGCGCGGCCAGCGCCAGCGGCTCGCCCTGCACGTGCGCCTTGCGCGACAGTTGCAGGATGTCTTCGACCATCCGGTTCACGCGCGCGACGTTGTCGCCGATGATCTTCAGCAGCCGCGCATGCACCGGCGCGTTCAGGTCTTCGGCCAGCAGCGAGTTGGCATGGCCGATCGCCGACAGCGGGTTGCGCACCTCGTGGGCGATGCTGGCGGTGAGCCGGCCCATCGACGCCAGTTTCAGTTGCTGCGCCTGGTTTTCGATGGCCGTCACGTCCTGCAGGAAGAGCACGTTGCGCTCGGTGCCCAGTTCCATCGTGTCGGCGGCGGCGAAACGCACCTTCAGGTGGGCCGCCAGGTCGGCGCGCACGCTCCAGGCGGTCGTCAGCTCCTGCAGCGCCGGATCGGTATAGGGCTTGATCGTCACGTAGACGGTGTGCCGCGCCGCGTCGGCACGCCAGTCCTCGTAGGCCTGCGCGATGGGATGCAGCGACGGCAGCGCGCCCAGCCGCAGGCCCAGCGCACCGGACAGGCCCAGCATCTGAAGAGAGGCCGGGTTGCCGGCCAGCAGTTCGCCGTTCGGCCCCACCACCACGATCCCGTCGCCTGCCTGCGACATGACGAGGCGGTTGACGGCCTGCTGTACGCCGATCTCGATACCGCGCTGGACCGCCAGCTCTTCCTGGTTGATGAGCCGCGCCGCCATCCGGTTCACCACGAGCACGGCGGCGAAGAACGCCGCGCCATACAGGCCGGCCTGCAGCACGGCCATGTCGCCGTCGCCTTCCAGCGTGCGCCAGGTGCTCTCGGCCAGCATGTACAGCGATGCCAGCGCGGCCCAGAACAAGGCCAGCACGAGCGGCGCGAGGATGGCGCAGCCGGCCAGCGGGAACAGGTACAGGATGGCCAGCCCGCTGCGCACGCCGCCGGCCGCGGTGAACAACAGCGAGATGACGACGAGGTCGCAGGTGACCTGGGACAGCAGTTGCACCAGGAAACGGCGGCGCCACCAGGCGGCCGTCAGCGCGAACACGATCGCCAGGAACAGGTACGACGCGCACGTTTGCGCGTACAGGAAGTCGCCGGAGGCATGCAGGCCGCGGCCGTCGATGCTCAGATAGACCAGCAGCACGAGCGCGATGACGACGCGCGTGGCATTGAGCGTTTGCAGCGAACGCCAGAACGTGTCGCGGGCCGCGGGGGACAGTGCCGGCGGCGGGCTGGCCGCGGCGCCTGCATCGGCATCCGTGATGGTCACCGTGCCGGCCGCCTGGTTGCGCACATCATGTTGCGCACATCATCCTGTGCGCATCACTTCAGCGGCGCGTGGGCCGGGCTGCAGTAGTCGCGCCCATCGGCCGGCACGTTTTCCGACGCGGGGAAATACATGCCGCACTGCGCGCAGCACAGCATTTCCTCGGACGCCACCACCTGGCGCTGCGCGGACGCCTGCTGTTGCTGCTGTTGCTGTTGCCGCAGTGCCTCCTCCTGCTGCCGGCGCTGCGATTGCTTCAGCTTGGAACGGATGGCGAAATACACCAGCAGCGCGAGCGCCAGCCAGAACAGGATACGTGTCATGCGAAACCTCGGTGTAGCACTACTTCCAGAACAAAGCGGCTGCCGACATAGGCCAGCAGCAGCGTGGCGAATCCCGCCAGCGTAAACGACAGCGCCGTCTTGCCGCGCCAGCCGCGGAAATGGCGGCCGGCCAGCAGCGCCGCGAACAGTATCCATGACAGCAGCGTGAACACGGATTTATGGTCCCACTTCAGGGCCTGGCCGAACAGCTGCTCGGAAAACACGATGCCCGACAGCACGGTAAGGCTGAGCAGCGTAAAGCCGAAGCCGATCAGGCGGAACAGCAGTTTTTCCATCGTCAGCAGCGCAGGCAGCTGGTCCAGCGCGGCCGACAGGAACGTGACCTGCTCGCTGCGGGTATGCAGCCGCGATTCCTGCAACGCCATCAGCACCGCATGGAACGCGGCGATCGTCAGCGTGCTGTACGCCAGCGTGGCGACCGCGATGTGCCAGCCGAACATCGGCGTGCGCCCTTCCAGCGCGATCAGCGCCCCCGGGAACAATGCCTGCAGCGCACTGGCGATGGCGGCAACCGGCATGACCATGCGGCGCAGGCCGTCGAGCGCGAAATTGCGGTTTTCGATCCAGTAGGCGCCCACCGAGATCCACAGCGCGGACGACAGCATGGCCGCGAAGCCGAGCCGCAGCGAGCCGGGCACCACCACGTCCATCCACAACCCGGCCCCATGCACCAGCCACGCCAGCGCCGTCACCGCGGCAATCGGCTTCGCCCTGGCGGCGGGCAATGAAGCGCACACGATATACAGCAGCGCGGCTGCGATCAAAAGAATGGTCTGCATCCGCGCAGTTTACACTAACGCGGCCATGCGGATCGGGCGGAAAGTTTCCCGAAAAATGGGGACGTACCCCATTTTCTGAGAAACATTTCCCGAAAAATGGGGACGTACCCCATTTTTCGGGCAACTAATCCACGGCGGCGAGGCGCAGCTCGTCGTGGTGGTGGCGCTGCTGCTCTTCCATCACGAGCAGCCCCAGTTCGCGCTTGAGGGCATTGAAGTCGGCGGCGGCCGGGTCGCGCAGCCGGGGCAGGTCGACGAGGATGTCGCGCTTGATCGTGCCCGGCCGGTAGGTCATCACCACGATGCGGTCGGCGAGGTAGATCGCTTCCTCGATCGAGTGCGTGACGAAGATGATCGTTTTCTTCAGCTCGGACCAGATGCGCAGCAGTTCGTCCTGCAGGTTGCGCCGCGTGAGCGCGTCGAGGGCGCCGAACGGCTCGTCCATCAGCATGATCGGCGAGTCGAGCGCCAGCACGCGGGCGATCGCCACGCGCTGGCGCATGCCGCCGGACAGGTCCTTCGGATAGCGCTGGCGAAAGTCGGACAGCGACAGCATCGCCAGCAGCTTGTCGACGGTGGCGCGGATCCGTTCCTTCGGCTGGCCCTTGATTTCCAGGCCGAAGGCCACGTTGTCCTCGACCGTCATCCACGGAAACAGCGCATACTCCTGGAACACCATGCCCCGTTCCGGCCCTGGCGCCACGACCTGCTGGCCATCGACCGTGATCGTGCCGCTCGAGGGCGGCGCGAAGCCGGCCACCGCGTTCAGCAGTGTCGACTTGCCGCAGCCGGAAGGCCCCAGCAGGCAAACGAACTGGCCGCGCGGGATGGCCAGGTCGATATCCTTCAATGCCACCACTTCGCGCCCGCCGGTGGCGAATACCTTGCTCACGCCCTCCACGACGATGTGCGGACCGCTCTTGCCAGCATCCATGTCAGTTCTCCAGGCCGCGGTGCCAGCGCAGCAGGTGGTTGTTCAGCCGGTTCACGCCCACGTCGATGGCCAGGCCGAGGATCCCGATCGTGAACATGCCGGCAATGATCTTGTCCGACCAGAAGTATTCGCGCGCCTCCGTGATGCGGAATCCGAGCCCGTTGCTCACGGCGATCATCTCGGCCACGATCACGACAATGAACGCGGTGCCGATGCCGATCCGCACGCCGGACAATATATAGGGCACGGCCGCCGGCAGGATCACGCGCACGAACAGCGTGCCGCCCGAGGCGCCCAGGTTGCGCGCGGCGCGGATATAGATGCCGTCCACCTGGCGCACGCCGGCGATGGTGTTCATCAGCACCGGGAAGAACGCGCCCAGCGCGATCAGGAACACGGCCGGCGGGTTGCCCAGCCCGAACCACAGGATCGACAGCGGGATGTAGGCGATCGGCGGAATCGGCCGCAGCAGCTGCACCAGCGGATTGAGCCACGCATACACGCGCGGGCTGGCCCCCATCGACAGCCCGATCGGCAGCGCCAGCCCGGCGCCGATGGCGAAGCCGACCACCACTCTATATAGAGAGCCCAGCGAGTCGTGGATCAGCTCCCCGGAAAAAGCCCATGCCAGCCACGATTGCGCGGCCGGGTCGTGCGGCTGCAGCGGCAGCAGGTATTCGACCCACTTCGTCACCACCGCCCAGGGCGACGGCAGCACCTGCGGATTCACCCATCCCTGGCTGGACGCCAGCTGCCACGCGGCGATCACGGCCACCGGCACCACGAGGCCGATACCCGCTTCCCGCCAGTCGATGCGCGCCATGCCGTCTCCCTTACTTGACGCCGAGGCTCTTGCGGGCCTGCTCCAGCAGGTCGGTCTTCACCCAGTCCTTCGCCACCGGCGGGCGGCTCATGCGGCCGACACCGGTCTTGACCATCACGTCGGTCGTGGTCTGGATGTGCCCGACCGAGATGTCGTACACATACGGCGAATTGCCGATCGCGTCCTCGAAATCGTCCTTGGTGATCTGGCCCTTGAACACCACCTCGCGCACGTATTTTTCCGCGACCGCCTTGTTGTCGATGAAGGTCTTCGTGGCTTCGACGAAGCAGCGCATGAACTTCTCGGCCACCGGCCGGCGCTCCTTGTAGAACTTCTCGGTCATCACCATGGTGCGCACCGGCTCGCCGATCGGCGTGTTGTACGGCTTCATGATCTCGTTGCCGAAGCCCTTGTTGATCGCCTGCGACGACTGGGGTTCGGACTGCATCATCGCATCGATGTTCTTGCCCAGCAGCGCCTGGTTCAAATCGGCGTAGGCCAGGAACACCAGGCGCACGTCCTTGCCCGGCTGGTCGGATGCGGTGAGCCCGGCCTGCTGCAGCTCGGCCAGCAGCAGCACTTCCTGGATGCCGCCGCGCGTGACGCCCACGCGCTTACCCTTCAGGTCCTTGATCGACTTCATGGCCAGGTCGGTGCGGCCGACGAGGCGCGCACCGCCCTTCGCGAAGCCGGCCACCACGTAGATCGGCGCGCCGCCGGCGCGGCCGGAGATCGCCGCCTCCGACGCCGTGGCGCCCACGTCCAGCTCACCGGCAATGATCGCCTGCATCACGTCCAGCCCCTTCGCGAACACGTGCTCCTCGACCTTGATGCCGCATTTCGGCGCGATCTCCTTGATATAGGAGACGGCCCCGTAATGGGCGAACTTCAGGTTGCCCAGCCTGACCACGTCCTGCGCCTGGGCCTGTGCGCCGTGGACGATGCCGAGCGCCAGTACCGCATTGAACACCACCGAATTCAGCTTCATTCCCACTCCTTGTGCGAAATGACCGGGGCCAAGCGGGCCCGACAGTTTGTCCGGGAATCATACCCCGGCCGCCGGCGTGAATGCACTGGAAGATGCCGCGTCATGCAAAGTGACGTATATGCACCATGTTCAGTGCACTTCTTTGTAACGATTCGTGAGAAGTGAGAATTGGCGAGAATTTTCATGGTTTCATTATTCATAATCTGCCACGAATCACAACAGGGCCGGAACAGGAATAGGCCGGCTTATAACAACGACATACGAGGAGTTTGGCAATGCAATATAACGTTCTGAGCCGGTCGATTTGCGCGGCAATGCTCGCCATGGCCGCCACGGCATGCGGCGGTGGTGGCGATAGCGGCGGCAACGCCGCACCGCCAGCTACCGGCGGCCAGTCCACGACGCTGGCTGCCAGCAGCAGCACGCCTTATGCATTGGCCGGCGGCGGCGCCGTCACGCTCTCGGCCACGGTGTCCGATGCCTCGGCCGTGAGCTGGCAGCTGGCCGCGGGCAGTCCGGGTTCGCTGTCCGCCGCCAGTGGCGCCAGCGTCAAATACCAGCCGCCGCCCGCCGGTGTCGCGGCAGCCACGCTGGTCACGATCAATGCCACGGCGGGCGGCGTCACGAAGGCCGTCAACCTCACGCTTTATCCGGATCCGGGCGCGGCGCGCCTGGAAATCATTGCCGGCGACGATGGCAGCAGCGGTGTGATGGATGGCCAGGGCACGCTCGCACGCTTTGAAAGCATTCGCGAACTGGCGATCGATGCGCAAGGCGGCCTGCTGGTGGCCGAGGATTCGGCGCTGCGTCGTGTCACGGCCAAAGGCACGGTCACCACATTGGCACAGACCGGACTGGCGCAAACCGTGGCGCCGTCGGCATCCGGCACGTTCACGTTCGCCGAGGTCGACCATGCCGCGGGCACCGTCGCGATCCGCCGGCTGAACAGCGACAAGCAGTCCACCACCTTCGCCACGCTGACGCTGGCGCCGGCCGACGACTTCCACCTGCATGGCACGGTGGGCGGCAAGCTCCATGGCATCCAGAACGAACGCATCGTCACGATCGGCGAGAACGGCAGTGTGGTTGCACTGGCCGGCACCATTACCGGCGCCGCCCAGCCCGTGCCGGTGGACGGCCCGGCCGCCACGGCGCGCTTCCGCGCGCTCAAGGCAGCCGCCAGTGACCAGCAAGGCAACCTGTATGTCATCGACGATACGCTGATCCGCAAGATCACGCCGGCCGGCGTGGTCACGACGCTGGCCGGCAGCCTGGGTGCTGCCCTGCCAGCGGACGGTACCGGTAGCCAGGCGCGCTTCCTCGCCCCGTTCAGCCTGGCCGTCGACAGCCAGGACAATGTGCTGGTGCTCGACCCGTTGAGCGGCAATGCCGGCATCTCGCTGCGCAAGGTGACCCAGGCAGGCGTGGTGACCAGTATCAGGCAACTGAACGGCGCACGCCAGATCGTTGGCAACGGCGGTGCGCGCGTGCTGGTCTCGTACACCGCGCAAGTCGACGCGCTGAACGCAGACGGCACCACGACACCGTTTGCCGGCGATGCGCCGGATGGCGGTGACCGGGTCGATGGCACGGGTACCGCCGCACGCTTCAGCGTTGCCACCTACCTGATGACGGGTGACAACCAGGGCAACCTGTTCGTCGTCCACAGGGAAGTGGTCGGCAACCACAGCAATGACATACCGGGCCTGGTGCTGCGCAAGGTGACGCCTTCCGGCGTGGTGACCCCGTTCCTCGATTCCCCGATCGTGAACGTGCCGACCGGGATCGTCACGGATGCGAGCGGCAATATGTACGTGTCGGACCGCCAGGTATCCGGCTGGAGCATGCCACAGACGGGCGGCGGCGCGATCTACAAGGTCACGCCGCAGGGCGCGGTCACCCTGCTGGCCGGGTCCCACGACAAGACCGACACGAAGGTGGACGGCACCGGCGCCGCGGCACGCTTCATCGTGCCGACGCTGGCCGGCATCGATGCGGAAGGCAACCTGTATGCCACCGACCGCGTATCGGTCAACGGTACCGGCGTCGGCGTGCCTGTGCCGGTGCGCAAGATCACGCCGGCCGGTGTGGTGACGACCGTCGCGGAACTGCCTGCGGGTCTCGGCGCCGTCAAGGATGCGAACGGCAACGTCTACACAGCCGACTACGGACAGTCCGTCATCTACCGCACCACGCCGGGCGGCGAAAAGTCGGTGGTTGCGGGCGTCGCCGGCCAGACGTTCAATTACGTGGGTACCCTGCCGGGCTCCCTCGACGGTCCTTCCTCGCTGGTGGCTACCGGGCCGTTCAGCTTCGCGGTGCTGTCGAAGGGCACGGTACTGCGGCTGGTCGTGCAGCACTGATGTTCCGGGGGCCTGAAGGCCCCCGGCCCCGGTCTTACTCGGCGCTCCGCCGCAGCCGCACCACCTTGTCCAGCCGTTCCGCCGTGGCGGGGTGGCTGGACAGGTAGGCCGGCACATGGGGGCCGTCCTGCTCCAGGCGCTGGAACGCCTGGAACACCCGTTCCAGGTACACCAGCGGCAAGCCGTTCCGCTCCAGCAGCGCGACGGCGTAATCGTCGGCCTCGCGTTCCGCGTCGCGCGAATGGTGCAGGTCCAGCGCCAGCGCCGGCAGCCCGGCCACCAGCGAGCTGGCGTCGCCGGAGATCAGCAGGCCGGCCGCCGCGACGACGGAGCCCTGGACCAGCCGCCGCGTCAGGTGGCGGCCGTGCAGGTGGCCCAGCTCGTGCGCCAGCGTGGCCATCACGGCGCCGTCGTCATTAAGCAGTTCCACCATCTCGTCGGTCAGCACGATGTGGCCGGATGGCAGCGCAAACGCATTCGGGCCGATGCGGCTCTTGCGGAACACCAAGTGCCATTCGGGAGCCGGCCCGTCGACCGTTTCGGGCGGCACCAGCCGTGCAAAGCGTGCCGCCAGTTCGCCGCGCCGCGCCTCGGGCAGGCGGCTGGGGGAGAATACATGCCGGTCCAGCAGGGCCAGCGTGCCCTGCCCGATCTGGCGCTCGACCGACACGGGCAGGTTCTGCGCCACCAGGTCGGCGCCGGCCGGCAGCACGAACAGGTAGCCCACCGCCACCAGGCCGACCGTCACGCCGATCGCGGCCAGCGCGCTGCGCCAGCTTTGCTGGGCCCGCACGACGATGCTGTCGCGGTGGCCGGTGGCGTGCAGCAGCGCGTCGAGCGCCGCCTGGTCGTCCGCCTCGAACGTGGCTTCGTCGGGAAATGTGAGCTTGCGCGGCGCGCGGGCGATGCGCTCGGCCACGCGCATCTGCGCCAGCGGCGTGCTGCGTTCCACGTCACCCGCCAGGTGCACCTCACCATCGCGCACCGCCAGCGTGACGCGGTGCGCGCGCGATGTGACACCGTCGAAGTAGCTGCCGGTCAGGCCTGTCTCCATGGCTTACAGCGCCAGGTCGAAGTCGGCCAGGTCGGCAGCGCTGTCGCCGAGGGCGCTGACGTGGCTCCGCTCGCCGGCCACGATGTCGTCCAGGCTGCCGTCGACCACCAGCGACGCAGAGTCCAGCCGATATTTCATCAGGCGCACGGTGGCGAACGGAATGAACAGGCCCAGCGTGCAGACGATGGCGAGCGTGTTGGTGATGTAGATGCCGGCAATGTCCCGGAAATACTCGCCGCCCGTCGCGGTGAATGCAAAGCCTTCTTCCCGGCGTTCCGGTTCCACCTGGTGTACCGCTGCACCGCCGCTATGATTGCTGCTCATGCCGCTCCCCATGATCGTGATGTTGAAAGTGAACGAGCACGATGCAGGCGGCTTGAAACGTTGTCAATCAGTAATGACATTCATCGCCATGAAGTGTGCACGGCTGTGGCAATTGGAGAGCATCGGCGCCCGGCGCGATGGAACCGTCCCCCGCCGCACTCATGTAAAATGGCACGGTTCCGGGCACGTGCCCGCCCTCTTCCATTCTGAACCCGACATGCTAGACAATCTGACTCAACGCCTTGCCAAGGTCGTCAAGACCATGCGCGGCGAGGCCCGCCTGACCGAAGCCAATACCGCCGAGATGCTGCGCGAAGTGCGCCTTGCCCTGCTCGAGGCCGACGTGGCGCTGCCCGCGGTGCGCGAATTCATCGGCAAGGTCAAGGAAAAGGCGCTCGGCGAAGAAGTCGTCGGCTCGCTGTCGCCGGGCCAGGCGCTGGTGGGCGTGGTGCAGCGCGAGCTGGGCGCGCTGATGGGCGCCGACCTCGGCCCCGAAGCCACGCAACTGAGCTTTGCGCAGCAGCCGCCGGCGATCATCCTGATGGCCGGCCTGCAGGGTGTCGGTAAAACCACCACGGTCGGCAAGCTGGCCAAGTACCTGCGCGAGCAGAAGAAGAAAAAAGTGCTGACCGTGTCGGCCGACGTGTACCGCCCCGCCGCAATCGCGCAGCTGCAGTCCGTGACGGGCCAGGCCGGCGCCGACTTCTTCCCGTCCACCGCGCAGGACAAGCCGGTGGACATCGCGCTGTCCGCGCTGGACTGGGCGAAGAAGCATTACCACGACGTGCTGATCATCGACACGGCCGGCCGCCTGGGCATCGACGAAGAAATGATGAAGGAAATCGCCGCCGTGCACGGCGCGGTCAAGCCCATCGAAACGCTGTTCGTCGTCGACGCGATGCTGGGCCAGGATGCGATCAACACCGCGAAGGCCTTCAACGACGCGCTGCCGCTGACCGGCATCGTGCTGACCAAGCTCGATGGCGATTCGCGCGGCGGTGCGGCGCTGTCCGTGCGCCACATTACCGGCAAGCCGATCAAGTTCGCCGGCGTGTCGGAAAAGCTCGATGGCCTGGAAGCATTCGACCCGGCCCGCATGGCCAACCGCGTGCTCGGCATGGGCGACATCTTCGCGCTCGTCGAGGAAGCGCGCAAGGGCGTCGATGCGAAGGCGGCGGCGGACCTGGCCGCGAAGGTCAAGGCCGGCGGCAAGTTCGACATGAACGACTTCAAGGCGCAACTGGGCCAGATGAAGAAGATGGGCGGCATGGCCGGCCTGGTCGACAAGCTGCCGGCGCAATTCCAGCAGGCGGCCGGCAACGCGAACATGGACCAGGCGGAAAAACAGGTGCGCCGCATGGTCGGCATCATCGATTCGATGACCCCGGCCGAACGTGCGAAACCCGACCTGATCAAGGCTGCCCGCAAGCGCCGCATCGCGACCGGCGCCGGCGTGCAGGTGCAGGAAGTCAACCGCATGCTGAACCAGTTCGAACAGATGCAGACCATGATGAAAAAACTGCAGGGCGGCGGCCTGATGAAGATGATGCGCTCGATGAAAGGCATGATGCCGGGCATGCGCTGACCTTCGAAGAAAGCCAGCATTGGCGCGGCTTTCCGCCCGCTGCGCCTTTGAAACCGCCCTGCGTGCAAGCGCAGCGGCGGTTTTTTGATTATTAACCTTTCTTTACGTGCCGTTTCCCACAAAAAAGGCGAAAAACGCTTGCATCCTTGTAAAAAGCCCACCAATATTAGCCGTGCGATTGTAATGCGCAATTTTCCATGTGTTCGTTAAGGAGGCTCGAATATGGCAACAGCCAAGAAATCCACGGCAGCACCTGCCAAGAAAGCCGCAACCAAAGCGGCTCCGGCAACAAAGGCCGCCGCTCCAGCGAAAGCTGCAGCCAAGCCGGCAGCGAAAAAGGCAGAACCCGCAGCACGCAAGCCCAATGCAGCATTCATGAAAGAGATGACTCCGTCGGCCCAGTTGTCCCCGGTAGTAGGCGCCTCCCCGCTGCCACGCACGGAAGTCACGAAGAAAGTCTGGGAATACATCAAGAAGCACAACCTGCAGGATGCCGCCAACCGCCGCATGATCAACGCGGACGACAAGCTGAAAGCTGTCTTCGGCGGCAAGGCCCAGGTTTCCATGTTTGAAATGACGAAGCTGATTTCCGACCACCTGAGCTGACCATGTACCGGCCTGCCCGGTACAAAAAAAATCCCCGGCCTGCACTGCACCCGGGGATTTTTTATTGCCAGAAAACCGGTGACAGACACCAGTTTTTCAGTTGGCCGACGAGCACCGGTGTCTGACACCTTTTCTGGGAGATTCATCCAGAAAAGGTGTCAGAAAGGAGCGATGGTTTGCAAACCATCTCCGCTACGCCGGCAAGGAGCAGTGCTCCTCGAAACCCCGGCTTCGCCACCGGTTTTGCTATTTCCAGTTATTCCAGGCCTTCAGCACGGCGTTCGGATAGGCCGGCTTGCCGCGGCTGCCGTTGTAGCGCCCGAGTGCGAGGAACAGGTCGCCGCGCTCCATGTCGATGTACATGCGCAGGATGGCGCAGCCGTAGCGCAAATTGGTCTGCATGTTGAACAGCTTGCGGCGGTCCCGGTCGCCGATCACGTTGGTCCAGAACGGCATCACCTGCATGTAGCCGCGCGCGCCGACGATCGACACGGCGTACTTGCGGTACGCCGACTCCACCTGGATCAGCCCCAGCACGAGCGACGGCTCGAGGCCGGCGCGGCGTGCCTCGTACCACACGGTTTCCAGGAATTCGCGGCGGTGCTGTTCATCCGGCAGCTTGCGCGCGAGGCGCCCGGACATATCGGCCAACCACGCGTCGTAGCGCGCCTGGTCGGCCGGGTTGGTGAACACGGGTTTCGGCGGCCGGGCATCGAGGATCGCGTTGGACAGCGCCACCCGCACGGAGTCGGCCAGCGATTCCTCTTTCTGGTTGCCGGCAAAGCCGAACGGTGCGCACAGCACGCCGGTGGCGAAGGCCACCGTGTGCCACCAGCGCAAGGGGCGCGCCCACCAGCGGCGCCGTTCCCGTCCGTCCGCCATGGTTACGGCTGCACTTTGGCCTTGATGAAGGCCACGATGTCGGCGACCGGCACGTTGGTCGCTTCGGTGTCGCGGCGGCCCTGGTATTCCAGGTTGCCGTCCTTCAGGCCACGGTCGCCGATGACGACGCGGTGCGGCACGCCGATCAGTTCCCAGTCCGCGAACATCGCACCCGGACGCAGGCCGCGGTCGTCGACGATCACGTCGATGCCGGCCGCCAGCGCCGCCGCGTACAGCTTGTCGGTCTCCTCCTTCACCAGCTCGCTGCGGTCGTAGCCCATCGGGCACAGCACCAGTTCGAACGGCGCGATCGACGTCGGCCAGATGATGCCCTTGTCGTCGAAGTTCTGCTCGATCGCCGCGCCCAGGATGCGCGTGACACCGATACCGTAGCACCCCATCTGCAGCGGTGCCGGCTTGCCGTTTTCATCCAGGTAGGTGGCGTTCATCGCCGCCGAGTATGCGGTTCCCAGCTGGAACACGTGGCCCACCTCGATGCCGCGCTCGATCGCCAGCACGCCCTTGCCGTCCGGCGAAGGATCGCCTTCGACCACGTTACGCAGGTCGGCCGTCACGTGCGGCTCGGCCACGTCGCGGCCCCAGTTCGCGCCCGTGAAGTGGAAGTCTTCCTCGTTCGCGCCGGTCACGAAGTCGGCCATGTTGGCCACGGTGCGGTCGGCCACGACGGTGACCGGCGCCTTCGTGCCGATCGGGCCCAGGTAGCCCGGCTTGCAGCCGTAGACTTCCTCGATCTCCGCTTCGGTGGAGAAGCGGTACGTGCCCTGCAGGCCCGGCACCTTCGATGCCTTGATTTCGTTCAGTTCATGGTCGCCGCGCAGCAGCAGCATGAAATACTGTTTATCCAGTTTGCCGTCCGTTTCCGTTTCGGCGGTCAGCGCGATCGTCTTCACCGTCTTCGACAGGTCGATGCCCAGCAGCTTCGCCACGTCCTCGCACTTGGCGGCTTTCGGCGTGGCCGTTTTCACCAGTTCGGCGGACGGGGCCGCGCGGGTGCCGGTCGGCACCGCTTCGGCCGCTTCCATATTGGCCGCGTAGTCGGACGTGGGGCAGTACACCAGCGCATCCTCGCCGGTGCTGGCGATCACGTGGAATTCATGCGAACCGGTGCCGCCGATGGCGCCGTTGTCCGCCGCCACGGCGCGGAACTTCAGGCCGAAGCGCGTGAAGATCTTGGTGTAGGCATCGAACATCACCTGGTAGGACTTCTGCATGCCTTCCAGGTCGCGGTCGAACGAGTACGCATCCTTCATCGTGAATTCGCGGCCGCGCATCAGGCCGAAACGCGGGCGGCGCTCGTCGCGGAATTTCGTCTGGATGTGGTAAAAATTCAACGGCAGCTGGCGGTAGGACTTGATCTCGCTGCGCACCACGTCGGTGATGACTTCCTCGGACGTGGGCTGGATGGCGAATTCGCGGCCATGCCGGTCCTTTACGCGCATCAGTTCCGGCCCCATCTTGTCCCAGCGGCCCGTTTCCTGCCACAGCTCGGCCGGCTGGACCAGCGGCATCAGCAGTTCGATGGCGCCAGCGCGGTTCATCTCCTCGCGCACGATCGCCTCGACCTTGCGGATCACCTTCAGGCCCATCGGCATGTACGTGTAGATGCCCGAGCCCAGCCGCTTGATCATGCCGGCCCGCATCATCAGTTTGTGGCTGACGATTTCGGCGTCGGAAGGCGCCTCTTTAAGTGTGGAAATAAAAAACCGTGACGCACGCATATCTGTGAATTCTTTTCAAAAAGAGAGGGTTATAATCAACCTAATTTTAAAGGATTAGCTGGCTGATGCATCCATCATTTATAAATTCGTACAAGTGCAGCATGCAACTGCAGCGTTCACCGCGGCGTCCAGCCGCGGCGATCACTGCGGGCTTGCCGCCACCCTCCGTACCTCGGAGGCGGTGCCGGCAAACGGACTTGTAGGCAAAAATGTAAGAAGATAGATGCTTGAGGGCTGCATCGGCACGCAGAAAGTTTGAGGTGCACTATGCTCGATCGGGAAGGGTTCCGCCCCAACGTCGGCATCATCCTGCTCAACTCGCATAACGAGGTTTGGTGGGGCAAGCGGGTGCGCGAGCACTCATGGCAATTTCCGCAAGGAGGAATCAAGTACGGCGAAACACCCGAGCAGGCCATGTACCGGGAGTTGCAGGAGGAAATCGGCCTGCGTCCGGAACACGTGAAAATCGTGGGTCGCACACGCGACTGGCTGCGTTACGAGGTGCCGGACCATTTCATCAAGCGCGAGATCCGCGGCCACTACCGCGGCCAGAAGCAGATCTGGTTCCTGCTGCGCATGTGCGCGCGCGACAATGAAGTCAACCTGCGCCTGACGGACCACCCCGAGTTCGACGCCTGGCGCTGGCATGAATACTGGGTGCCGCTGGACGTGGTGATCGAGTTCAAGCGCGAGGTCTACCAGCGCGCGCTGCAGGAACTGTCGCGGTTCCTCTCGTGGCCTGCGCACGGCGAACGCCGGCATTCGTCGCGCTATTTGCGCCAGCCGCATGGCCGCGGCCAGCAAGGGCAGCGCCCGCAGCAGGCGGTGGCGGCGCCACCGCAGGAACTGGTCGGCTGCGATGGCGCGGCACTGGTGGCCAGCTCCGGCAAGCGCTAGCGTTTCGCCAACGCTCGATGCATCGGTGTCGGACATCCTGCCCAGAGGCAGGGTGTCGGACCGCTGCGGCGGACCGACCGGTTTTCTCTCGCGCAATCTGCGCCGGCGGGCATTTCTTTGTACAATGTCCGGCTCATTCCCCGCAGCCGCCGCCAGCCCATGTTCACCCCCTCTTCCCACGACGTACGCCGCTTCTTCTGCGAAGTGTTCCGCAAGGACCGCGCCCATGAAATCCTCACGCCGCTCGAAGCCATGGCGCTCGACTGGGTGCGCCTGCACCCCGAGTACAACGAGGCGCTGACCGACGCGGAAGCGGCCCTGGCGCGCGACTATTCCGTCGAAGGCGGCCAGGCCAATCCCTTCCTGCACCTGGCGATGCACCTTTCGATTTCCGAGCAGGTCTCGATCGACTCGCCGCGCGGCATCCGCGCCGCCTACGAAGCACTGTCGAAAAAGCTCGACTCCACGCACGATGCGCAGCATGAAATCATGGAATGCCTGGGGGAGATGATCTGGAAGTCGCAGCGCAGCGGGCTGCCGCCGGACGGCGAAGCGTACATCGACGCCGTGAAGCGCCGCGTGCAGCAATAGCCCTGGAGAAAAACAGGGGACGTACCCCTGTTTAGAAGAAATTTCCTCTAAACAGGGGTACGTCCCCTGTTTTGCTGTCTGGCGATTACCGCTTGACGACCATGTTGCCCGGCAGGCTGTGGAAGTAGGCCGCCAGGTCGGCGATGTCCTTGTTCGACAGCGGCTTCACGAGCCCGCCCATGATCGGGTTGTTGCGGCCGTTCGGGCCGTCGCCGCGCTTGTAGGCGACCAGCGCGTGGGCCAGGTAATCCTTGTGCTGGCCGGCGAGCTTCGGATAGCTCGGGTCGATCGGCGAGTTGTAGTCCTTGCCATGGCAGGTGGCGCAGGCATATTTTTCGGCCAGCGCCTTGCCGTTGTTGATGTTGCCGCCGACGGCGGATGCGGCGGCGGATGCGATCAGGCAGGCCACGGCGAACAGGGTTTTCTTCATCGTGGTCTTCCTCATTTCTGCTTGGCGTAATAGGCGGCGAGGTCGGCGATTTCCTGGTCGGAAAGGCTGACCGCGATGCCTTTCATCGACGGGTGCTTGCGATCGCCCTTCTGGTAGGCCTTCAGCGCCGCTTCGATGTACTTGGCGTTCTGGCCGCCGATCTTCGGCACCTGGAACACTTCGGGGAAGGTTGCCTTGTAGCCGGGAATGGCGTGGCAGCCGATGCACATTTCAAGCTTGTTCGCGGATACGTTGGCGGGGTTGCCGACGATGTCCGCGGCGAAGGCGGCCGGGGCGGCTTGCATGGCGCCGGCAAGCAGGAACACTGCTGTGAGTCTGGTCATGGGTGGCTAGTCGAGTCCAAAAGAGTAATTGGAGGGGACTCATTCTTCATCGCGGTCTCCGTGTCCCCCTTGCTGCTTGCATAAATACTTGTTTTTCGTGCTACCAGCGGCCGATTCTAGCGCAGGTATTTCCGGTCGTCCACCACGTTTCCAGTACGTACTAACCTGCGTAGAACTACCGTATACTGGCTTTTTTTCCCGCCACCGGAAGTTCGTCCATGACCGTTGACCACAAGAATAAACGTTTTGAAGGCTCCGCCCAATACGTTGCCACCAATGACCTGAAACTGGCCGTCAACGCGGCGCTCACCTTGCAGCGGCCGCTGCTCGTGAAGGGCGAACCGGGCACCGGCAAGACAATGCTGGCCGAGGAAGTGGCCGCCGCGCTGGACCGCCCGCTGTTGCAATGGCACATCAAATCCACCACCAAGGCGCAGCAGGGCCTGTATGAATACGACGCCGTCTCGCGCCTGCGCGACTCCCAGCTGGGCGACGAGCGCGTGCGCGACATCCACAACTACATCGTCAAGGGCGTGCTGTGGCAGGCCTTCACGGCGCCCGAACCCGTGGTGCTGCTGATCGACGAGATCGACAAGGCCGACATCGAATTCCCGAACGACCTGCTGCGCGAACTGGACCGGATGGAGTTCTACGTCTACGAAACGCGCGAAATGGTGGTGGCGAAGCACCGCCCGCTCGTCATCATCACGTCGAACAACGAAAAGGAATTGCCGGACGCCTTCCTGCGCCGCTGCTTCTTCCACTACATCGCCTTCCCCGACAAGGATACGATGGAAGCCATCGTGAAGGTGCACTTCCCGCACCTGAAACAGGAATTGCTGGCACAGGCGCTGCAGACGTTCTACGAAGTGCGCGACGTGTCGGGCCTGAAGAAGAAGCCCTCCACGTCCGAATTCCTCGACTGGATGAAGCTGCTGCTGGCGGAGGACATTTCGCCGGAAGCGCTGCGCAGCAAGGACGCCAAGGCCATCGTGCCGCCGCTGCACGGTGCGCTGCTGAAGAACGAACAGGACGTGCACCTGTTCGAGCGCCTCGTGTTCATGTCGAGGACGAACCGGTGATCGACGTGCAGCCCGTCACGCTGGCATTGAACGGCGTGCGCCTGGAGCCGCTGGGCCACCAGCATGCCGACGGCCTGCGCGCGGCCGCCCGCGACGGCGAACTGTGGAAACTGCGCATCACGTCCGTGCCGGAACCTGACAACGTGGAGGCCTACATCGCCACCGCGCTCGAGATGCGCCCTGCCCGGCTGGCCTTCGCGGTGATCGACACCGCCAGCGGCGAAATCTTGGGCAGCACCAGCTACCACGACATCGTGCCCGCCATCGACCGCGTGGAAATCGGCTACACGTGGTATGCGAAAAGCCGCCAGCGCAGCCACGTGAACACGAGCTGCAAGCGCATGCTGCTGGCGCACGCGTTCGACACGCTGGGCTGCGCCGTCGTGGGCCTGCGCACGGACAATTTCAACCACGCTTCGCAGGCGGCGATCGAGCGGCTCGGCGCGAAGAAGGATGGCGTGATCCGCCACCACGGGGTGCGGCGCGACGGCACGGTGCGCGACACCGTCATGTACAGCATCGTGCGCGGCGAGTGGCCGGAAATCCGCGCCCACATCGACTATCTATTGCAGCGTCCACGCCCATGCTGATCGACTTCTTCTTCACGCTGAAGGACGCGAAAATCCCCGTCTCCATCAAGGAGTTCCTCACCTTGCTGGAGGCGATGGAGAAAAACGTCGTCACGCAATCGCTCGACGATTTCTATTACCTCGCTCGCATCGTCCTCGTGAAGGACGAAGCCCACTACGACCGTTTCGACCGCGCCTTCGCCCAGTACTTCAAGGGCATCGACGGCGCGTTCGACGCGAAGGCGTCGATCCCGCTGGACTGGCTGCTGCAGCGGATGAAGCGCGAGCTGACGGACGAGCAGATCGCCGCGCTGGAGAAATTCGGCTACGACAAGCTGATGGACCGCCTGCAGGAGCTGCTGAAGGAACAGAAGGAGCGCCACGAAGGCGGCGGCAAGTGGATCGGCACCGGGGGCACATCGCCGTTCGGGAACGGCGGCACGAACCCGGAAGGCGTTCGCATCGGCGGCAACGGGTCTGCAAAACCTGGCAACCGCACCGCCGTGAAAGTGTGGGACCAGCGCACCTACAAGGATTACGACGCCGACAAGGAACTGGGCACCCGCAACATCAAGGTGGCCTTGCGCCGCCTGCGCCGCTTCGCCCGCGATGGCGCCCAGGAAGAACTGGCGCTGGACCAGACGATCCGCGCCACCGCCAACAACGCCGGCTGGCTCGATATCCGCATGCAGCCGGAACGCCGCAACAACGTCAAGGTGCTGATGCTGTTCGACGTGGGCGGCACGATGGACGACCACGTCGAGCGCACGGAGGAACTGTTTTCCGCGGCCAGTTCGGAATTCAAGAACATGGAGTTCTTCTACTTCCACAACTGCGTTTACGACTACCTTTGGAAGAACAACCGGCGCCGCAACGCCGAGCGCTTTTCCACCTGGGACGTGCTGCGCAAGTACACGCCCGATACGAAACTGATCTTCGTCGGCGATGCCACGATGAGCCCCTATGAAATCCTGCAGGCCGGCGGCTCGGTCGAATACAACAACCAGGAAGCGGGCGCCGAGTGGCTGGCCCGGTTCACGCACGCGTTCCCGAAATTCGTGTGGCTGAACCCGGAGCCGGAACAGTACTGGCAGTACCGGCAGTCGATCGCCATCGTCCGGCAGATCATGAACAACCGCATGTTCCCCACCACGCTCGAGGGCCTGGAGCGGGCGATGCGCACGCTGTCGAAATAGCACTGACGCTTTTTACACGGCCGTTACAACAACGGCCGTCTTCTTCGAGAACCTGCATGGCGACGGCGCCCGCGCCGCCCGCCTGGCCGAGCTGCCGGGGCCGTGTCCACCCTGGAGCCAGGCTTGAAAGTGGACACGAGCTGAACCGTATCACGGCAGAGTTCGTGTCCCCATTTGTGCCTGACCCCAGGGTGGACACGAGCTCATCGGGCATAAGCTAGCGCGGCGATGGTCAGAACACCTTCGACACCGTCACCACCACCGCATCACGGCCGGTGAACTTGCCGTTCACCGGCGACGAATAGGTTGCCCGCACGGCATTGGTGCCGACATACGCCAGCGCCACGGCAACGATGCCGAAGTCCTTCGTCACGCCCGCCTTCCAGTCCGTGTAGCTGGCGCTGTCGTGGTGGCGCACCGTCTGCCGGCCGGCATGGAGGTTGACGGTCCAGCCGCCGCCCACGTCATGGTTGACGGAAGCGTCCAGGTAGCCGCTGTGCCGGCTGTCGGCAAAGCCGAACAGGTTCGTGGCCGCGTGCGAGTATTTCAGCGTGGCCGGCCCGTATCCCAGCTGGCCGTACAGTTCCAGCGTGTCGGCATCGGGATGCAGGCTGTTCGACGGGTAGGCGTAGCCCAGCACGCCCACGTCGTAGGTGAAACCGTTCGCGAACCCGCCGCGCTTGCCGGCGTAGGCGTCGATCTCCACGCCGCCATCGCCGCCGGCATCCTTCACCCATTTGATCGTCGACGCCCAGGCGCTCACATAGAAGCCACCGGCGGTCCAGTCGGCGCCGCCCTGCAGCGCCGGCTGCAGCCGCGTCTGCGAAATGCCGCGGTAGCGGTAGTCCGATACCACCGCCGCGTTGTACGTGACCTGCGCCGACGCCGTTGCAAAGGCGACGGCCAGGGTGATGCCTGAAATCAGTCGTTTCATGGTGTTCTTTCAAATAGTGGGATGAACAGGGCCTTCGCCGTCGCGCATGACACGCGTCGGCGCAGCTGGCCTGGTGCTGCGAGTGGAGGTTCTAGCCGGGTGCCAGCAGCAGCCGGTAGCCGACCGCCGTTTCGGTCAGCAGGTGCGCGGGCTGGGCGGGGTCGCGTTCCAGCTTTTGCCGCAGGTGCCCCATGTAGATGCGCAGGTAGTGGCCGTTTTCCGTGTTCGACGGCCCCCATACCTCGCGCAGCAGTTGCGGATTGGTGACGACGCGCCCGGCGTGGCTGACGAGCACCGCCAGCAGCCGGTACTCCGTCGGCGTCAGGTGCACCATCTGGCCGCCGCGGGTGACCATGCGCGCCTGCAGGTCCACCTTCACGTCGCCGAACTGCACCACGCCGCCTGCATCCTGCTCCGGCGCGCGGCGCCGCCGCTGCAGCGCCCGCACCCGGGCCAGCAGTTCGCCCACGCCGAACGGTTTCGTCAGGTAGTCGTCGGCCCCCGCATCGAGGGCGCGGATCTTGTCCTCCTCGCCCACGCGTGCGGACAGCACGATGACCGGCACCGGCGACCATTTGCGCAGGTCGTCGATCAGGTCCACGCCATCGCCGTCGGGCAGGCCCAGGTCGAGGATCACCAGGTCCGGGCGGCGCGTACCGGCATCGATCAGGCCGCGCTGCATCGTCGCCGATTCCTGTACGTTCCAGCCTTCCTCTTCCAGCGCCAGCCGCACGAAGCGTCGGATCTGCGGTTCGTCCTCGACCAGCAGCGCGGTCGGCATCAACTTGTCGGTCATTCGTTTTCCTCCGGCAGCGGGGGCGGGTCGCCCAGCGGCAGCATGAAGACGAGGGCGGCGCCCCCTTCCTCCGCGCGTCGCGCCACGATCGTGCCGCCATGCGCTTCGACGATAGCGCGGCAGATCGCCAGCCCGAGCCCGACACCCGGCTTGGCCGACTCGCGTTCCCCGCGCGTGAATTTCTCGAAAATCGCCTGTTCCTGGCCGGCGGGCAGGCCCGGGCCATCATCGGCGACCGTCACTTCCAGCATGTCGACGGCACAGCGGGCCGACAGCGTGATCGTGCTGCCGGGCGGCGTGTACTTGACGGCATTCTCCAGCAGGTTGGCCAGCACGCGTTCGACGAGCACCGCGTCGTACCGCACCAGCGGCAGGTCGGACGGCAGGCGCGTGGCGACGCGGTGCGCGGCCAGCAGCACGCGGCACGCCCGCAGCGCGCTGCCCACCGTTTCCTCGATCGCCTGCCATTGCAGGTTCAGGTGCACGGCACCGCTCTCGATGCGCGCCATGTCGAGCAGGTTCGTCACGAGGGTGCCCATGCGCACGCTCTCCTCCTGCAGCGCCCGCGCCAGTTCCAGCTGCACCGGGGACAATGGCGACCGGGCCAGCGATTCCGCCATGCCCACCAGCGACGTCAATGGCGTGCGCAGGTCGTGCGACAGCGCCGCCAGCAGCGAGTTGCGCAGCCGTTCCGATTCCATCTGCACCAGCGCGCCCTGGGCCACGTCGATGTAATGCACGCGCTCCAGCGTGATCGCCGCCAGTGCCGCGAAGGTGTCGAGCTGGCGGCGCTGCTCGGGAATGAGCAGCCAGCGCGGCTCGGCCGGCGCGATCGCCAGCACGCCGCGCGTGCGCATCGGCGCCTTCAGCGGCAGGTAGAACAGCGGCGACGACGGTAGCGTGCCGGTGCCCGTGCCGGCCGCCTCGGCATGGTCGAACGCCCATTGCGCGATCGCCAGTTCGGATGCGCCAATGCCGGACGTGTTGTCCGCCTCGGCGAGGCGGCCGTCCGCATCGGGCAGCAGCAGCGTCACGTCGGCGCGGAACGCGCCGGCCAGCGTGCGGCGCGTGATGTCCACCACCTGCTCCGTCTGCAGCACACCGGTCAGGTCGCGCGCATATTCATACAGCGCCTGCGACCGCTCGGCGCGATGCGATGCCACCCGCGCCTGGAACCGCAGGTGCGACGTGAGGTGGCTGGTGACGAGGCCCACCAGCAGCATCACGGCAAACGTGACGAGGTACTGGAAATCGCTGACGGCAAACGAGAACGTGGGCTGCACGAACAGATAGTCGAACGCCGCCACGCCGATGAAGCTGGACAGCAGCGCCGGCCCCCTGCCCAGCCGGAACGCCACCAGCAGCACCGCCAGCAGGAACAGCATCGCGATGTTGGTGATGTCCAGCACGCCCGCCAGCGGCAGGCCGACGGCGGCCACCGCGCCGGTGGCGAGCGCCGCAAGCACATACCGCCACCAGTCCAGCTGCCCGGAAAAGTTTCCTGAAAAATGGGGTACGGAAGGAATGCAGGCTTGCAAGCCTGCATCGCTGCGCCGGCAAGAAGCCAAGCTTCTTGAAACCCCGGCTACGCCCCCATTTTTCAGGAAACTTTCTCCAGCGGCAGCGACTTCGACGATGTCCAGCGCCGGGGCGCGGACGGCGAGCCGGCGCAGCAGGGGTTGCCGCCACGGCCAGCGGCCGGATGCGCGGCCCAGCACGGCCTTGGGGATGTTGCGCTCGAGCGCATGGCGGGCGATGGCGGCACCGATGTCGTCGCCGGCCAGCACGGCCGTGGCCGCGCCCAGGTCCTGCGCCAGCTTCAGGGTTTGCAGGATGCGCTCGCGGTGGCCGGCCGGCAGCCGTTGCAGCGCCGAGGTTTCGACATAGACGGCGTGCCAGCTCGCGTTGAGCTGCGCGGCCAGGCGGGCCGTGCTGCGTACCACCGCTTCGCCGCCGACGGGGCCCACGCAGGCCAGCAGAGCAACGCCACTTTTCCACAACGGGCTGATCGACTGCTCGACGCGGTAGTCGCGCACGTCGCCGCCCACGCGGTCGGCCGTGCGTCGCAGCGCCAGTTCGCGCAGCGCGATCAGGTTGCCCTTCCTGAAGAAATGCCGGGCGGCGCGGCCGGCCTGCTCGCCCGCATACACCTTGCCATCCTTCAGCCGGTCCAGCAGCACGTCGGCCGGCACGTCCACCAGCACCACCTCGGCGGCGCGGTCGAACACGGTGTCCGGCAACGTTTCCGCCACGCGGATGCCGGTAATGCCGCCGACGACGTCGTTCAGGCTTTCCAGGTGCTGCACGTTGACGGTGGTGAAGACATCGATGCCCGCGTCGAGCAGCTCTTCCACGTCCTGCCACCGCTTCGGGTGGCGCGCGCCCGGCGCGTTCGAGTGCGCCAGTTCATCGACGAGGATGAGCGCCGGGCGCCGCGCCAGCGCCGCATCGAGGTCGAACTCGGTCAGCGACTTGCCGCGCCAGGCGACCGTCTTCAGCGGCAGCACGTCCAGCCCGTCGAGCAGCGCCCCCGTGTCGGCGCGGCCGTGCGTTTCCACGATGCCCACGAGTGGTCGTTCGCCTTCGGCCTGCAGCTGGCGGGCAGCAGCGAGCATCGCGTACGTCTTGCCGGCACCGGCCGAGGCGCCGAAATAGATGCGCAGCCGGCCGCGCGCGGCTTGCCGTTCACCTGCCTGCACCCGCGCCAGCAGGGCGTCGGGATCGGGGCGTTCGCTGTCGATGGGGAGCATGGGGCGCAGTGTAGTCGATTCAGGAAATGGTCACAGCGCGGTCACGGCGCGACGCCATCGAGAGCCAGGTTCAAGGCCAGCACGTTGACCTTGGGTTCGCCGAGGAAGCCGAGCGCCGGCCGCTCGGCATGGCGCTCGACCAGCGCCTGCACCGCGGCAGGCGAGATGCCGCGCACGCGCGCGACACGGCCGGCCTGGTAGGCGGCCGCCGCCAGGCTGATGTCCGGATCGAGCCCGGAAGCCGATGCTGTCACCAGGTCCACCGGCACCGCGGCCGTGTTGCCGGGATCGGCGCTCTGCAGGGCGGCGATCCGCGCCTTCACCGCGTCGACCAGCGCGGGATTCGTCGGCCCCTGGTTCGAGCCGCCCGAACCGGCACCGTTGTACGGCGCCGGCGCGGTGGCCGACGGCCGGCCCCAGAAATAGCGGGGCGACGTGAACTGCTGGCCGATGAGCCGTGCGCCGACGACCTTGCCGTCGCGTGAAACGAAGCCGCCGGCAGCCCGGTCGGCATACGCGACGCGGCCGAAACCCGTCACGACATAGGGATAGACGATGCCGCACACGAGGGTCAGCGTGGTGAAGATCACGGCAGCGGGGCGAAGATGGGAAATCATGGTGAACCTTTCAGATCATGTGGAGCGTGGCCAGCGCAGTGTCGATCAGCTTGATGCCGATGAACGGCAGCACGAGGCCGCCCAGGCCATAGACGAGCAGGTTACGGCGCAGCAGCACGCTCGCGCCCAGCGCCCGGTACTTCACGCCCTTCAGCGCCAGCGGAATGAGGAACACGATGATCAGCGCATTGAAGATCACGGCGGACATGATCGCGGAATCGGGGCTCGTCAGCCGCATCACGTCTAGCGCCGCCAGCTGCGGATAGGTGCCCACGAACGCCGCGGGAATGATGGCGAAATACTTGGCCACGTCGTTGGCGATCGAGAACGTGGTCAGCGAGCCCCGCGTCATCAGCATCTGCTTGCCGATCTCCACGATCTCCAGCAGCTTGGTCGGGTTCGAATCCAGGTCGACCATGTTGCCGGCTTCCTTCGCCGCCTGGGTCCCCGTGTTCATCGCCACCGCCACGTCGGCCTGGGCCAGCGCCGGCGCGTCGTTCGTGCCGTCGCCCGTCATCGCCACCAGCCGGCCCTCGGCCTGCTGGGTACGGATCAGTCTCAGCTTGTCTTCCGGCGTGGCCTCGGCCAGGAAATCGTCCACGCCCGCCTCGGCGGCGATGGCCGCGGCGGTAAGCTTGTTGTCGCCGGTGATCATCACGGTGCGAATGCCCATCTTGCGCAGCTGGGCGAAACGTTCGCGGATGCCGGCCTTGACGATGTCCTTCAGCTCCACCACGCCCATCACCCTGGCGCCGTCGACGACGACCAGTGGCGTGCTGCCGCGCCGCGCCACGTCGTCGGCCAGGCGCGCCACCTCGGCCGGCCAGCGCCCGCCCTGCCCTTCCACGTAGCGGCGTACCGTGTCCATGGCACCCTTGCGCAGCTGGCGCTCGCCGATGTCGGCGCCGCTCATGCGCGTCTGCGCCGTAAAGGCCACGAACGTCATCTCGTCGCCGCCGCCTGCCGTGACGAGTTCCCGTTCGCCGCCGGCCGCGGCGACTTCCCGTTCGCCGCCGGCCGCGGCGAGTTCCCGTTCGCCGCCGGCCGCGGCGAGTTCCCCCTCTTCGATCGTGAATTTTTGCCTGGCCAGGACGACGATGCTTCTCCCTTCCGGCGTTTCGTCGGCCAGCGACGCCAGCCGCGCCGAGCGGGCCAGCTGCTCCTCCGTCACGCCCGGCGCGGGCAGGAAGGCCGCGGCCTGGCGGTTGCCGTGCGTGATCGTGCCCGTCTTGTCGAGCAGCAGCACGTCGACGTCGCCGGCCGCCTCCACGGCCCGGCCGGACGTGGCGATCACGTTCGCACCCATCATGCGGCTCATGCCGGCCACGCCGATGGCCGACAGCAGGCCGCCGATCGTCGTCGGGATCAGGCATACGAGCAGCGCGATCAGCACCGTCACCGTCACCGGCGTGCCGCTGCCGGCCGCGCCCACGGCGAACAGCGAGAACGGCAGCAAGGTCACCGTCACCACGAGGAACACGATCGTCAGCGCCACGAGCAGGATGGTCAGCGCGATCTCGTTCGGCGTCTTCTGCCGCTTCGCGCCCTCCACCATCGAGATCATGCGGTCGATGAAGGCCTCGCCCGGGTTGACGGCGATGCGCACCACGAGCCAGTCCGACAGCACGCGGGTGCCGCCCGTGACGGACGAAAAATCGCCGCCCGATTCGCGGATCACCGGCGCCGATTCGCCGGTGATGGCGCTTTCGTCAACGGAAGCGACGCCTTCGATCACTTCGCCATCGGCCGGGACCACGTCGCCCGCTTCGACCAGCACGGCCATGCCCTTGCGCAGGTCGCTCGCCGGCACCGGCAGCCACGCGGTGCCGTAGACTGGCGTGGCCAGCTTCTTCGCCGTGACCGTGGTCTTCAGCGCCCGCAGCGATGCGGCCTGCGCCTTGCTGCGCCCTTCGGCCAGCGCCTCGGCGAAGTTGGCGAACAGCACGGTGAACCACAGCCAGGTGGTGATCGCCGCGGTGAAGCCGGCCTTGCCCTCGCCCCCGATGGCCGCGGCCACGGCCAGCAGGGTCGTGATGATGCTGCCCACGTAGACAACGAACATGACGGGGCTGCGCAGCTGCACGCGCGGGTGCAGCTTGCGGAAAGCGTCGCCCAGCGCGGGAACGGCCAGCCGCGCATCGAAAAGTGCCAGCGGTGTGCGTGACATGAAAACTCCTAGTTGAAAAGCTGCAGGTGTTCGACGACGGGGCCGAGCGCCAGGGCCGGCACGTAGTTCAGCACCCCGACCAGCACGACGGTGCCGATCAGCAGGAACACGAACAGCGGCCCGTGGGTCGGCATCGTGCCGCCGGTGACAGGCAATCGCGCCTTGGCCGCCAGCGAACCGGCGATGGCCAGCACCGGCACGATCACGGCGAAGCGGCCGAACCACATGGCGACCGCCAGCATCGAGTTGTAGAACGGCGTGTTGGCGGACAGTCCGGCAAACGCGCTGCCGTTGTTGTTGGCGGCCGAGGTGAAGGCATACAGGATCTCGGAGAAGCCGTGCGCGCCCGGATTGGCGATGCCCGCCGTGCCGGCCCCCGCCACCACGGTGATCGCCGTGCCGCCCAGCACCAGCAGCGGCGTGGCGAGGATCGCCAGCGACGTCATCTTCATTTCGTAGGGGCCGATCTTCTTGCCCAGGTATTCCGGCGTGCGGCCGATCATCAGGCCAGCCACGAACACGGCCAGGATCGCGAACACGAGCATGCCGTACAGCCCGGAGCCCACGCCGCCGAAGATCACTTCGCCGAACTGCATCAGCAGCAGCGGCACGGCACCGCCCAGCGGCATCAGGGAATCGTGCATCGCGTTGACGGCGCCGCACGAGGCGGCCGTGGTCACGGCCGCGAACAGCGCCGAGCCTTTGACACCGAAGCGGGTTTCCTTGCCTTCCATGTTGCCGCCCGATTGCAGCGCGCCCGCCGCCTGGTCCACGCCCAGCGCCTGCAATGCCGGGTGGGCCTGCTGCTCGGCGGCGAAGATGGCGAGCGTCGCCAGGCAGAACACGATCGTCATCGCCGCCAGCACGGCCCAGCCCTGGCGGATGTCGCCCACCATGCGGCCGAACGCGAAGCACAGCGCGGCCGGGATCAGGAAGATCGCGATCATCTGCATGAAATTGGCCAGCGCCGTCGGGTTCTCGAACGGGTGCGCGGAATTGGCATTGAAGAAGCCGCCGCCATTCGTGCCCAGCAGCTTGATCGCTTCCTGCGAGGCGACCGGGCCCATGGCGATCGTCTGCACGCCGCCTTCCAGGGTGGCGACGTCGCGGTAGGCGTCGAAGTTCTGGATCACGCCCTGCCCCATGAGCAGTACCGCCAGCAGCAGCGACAGCGGCAGCAGCACGTACAGCGTGGCGCGGGTGACGTCGACCCAGAAATTGCCGACCGATGCGCTCGAACGGGTGGCAAAGGCGCGCACCAGCGCGAACACGACGGCGATGCCCGTGGCCGCCGACAGGAAATTCTGGCCGGCCAGCGCCACCATCTGCGTCAGGTAGCTCATCGTCTGCTCGCCGGCATAGCCCTGCCAGTTCGTGTTGGCGACAAAGCTGACCGCCGTGTTGAACGACGAATCCGGGCCCACGTTCGGCAGGTGCTGCGGGTTCAAAGGCAGCCAGGCCTGCAGCCGCTGCATGGCGTAGACGAACAGTGTGCCGAGCGCGTTGAAGACAATCAGCGCGAGCGCATAGGCTTTCCAGCCCATCGCGCGGTCCTGGGGCAGGCCAGCGGCGCGGTACAGGAATGCCTCGGGCTTGCGCAGCCAGCCCAGGCCGGGAACGGGCATGTCGCCCGCGCCCACTTTTGCCAGGAAGGCGCCGAGCGGCCAGGCCAGGGCCAGCAGCACGAACAGGAAGGCGGCCAGCAGCGTCAGGGATTGGGCGGTCACAGGTCCTCCGCCTTCAGCAGGGCCACGACCAGGTATGCAAATAACAACGCGAGCAGCCCGGCCGCGACCAGCGCCCCGCCCAGGTAGACGAGATTGCCGGCGGCGCTCATGGCTTGTTCCCCAGGCGGTCGCACCCGGCCGCCATGCCGCATGCGAGCGCCGCGAAGGCGCCGATCGCGGCCAAAAATACGATATCCATCGCTACCCTTTCCAGGTGTTGTGATGGAAAACAGGTTATCGACGGGGACCTAAAAACAGGGTAAAGACTGGCCGGTCGGCTGTAAACAAGGTGTAAAAACGACTGTTTTACTGTATATTTATACAGATGTTTTCAGTGATGCTTGCTACCTTGCCCGGCGCCTCGGCTAGAATGCCGGACTAACATGCTGGACCAACCCATTCAGCCGTCGCATCAACCAGGCGCACTTACTCAGCAACGCACTCAGCAACTACTCAGCAACTACTCAGCAACGTACTCAGCAAAATACTCAGCAATATTCACGTATGGCCACCAAAAAACCAGTTTCCGACTACAGCGAATCATCGATCCGCGTTCTGAAGGGCCTCGAGCCCGTCAAGCAGCGCCCCGGCATGTATACCCGCACGGAGAACCCGCTGCACATCATCCAGGAGGTGATCGACAACGCGTCGGACGAGGCGCTGGGCGGCCATTGCCGGAACATCGTCGTCATCCAGAACGCCGATGGCAGCATCACCGTCGAGGATGACGGCCGCGGCATCCCTGTCGGCCTGCACCCGGAAGAAAACGTGCCCACCGTGGAAATCGTGTTCACGCGGCTGCACGCGGGCGGCAAGTTCGACAAGGGCTCGGGCGGCGCCTACGCGTTCTCGGGCGGCCTGCACGGCGTGGGCGTGTCCGTCACCAACGCGCTGTCGAAGCGCCTGGAAATCAACGTCTGGCGCAAGGACGACAAGGGCAACGGCTACCACACGATCGCGTTCGAGAACGGCGACCTGGTGCAGCCGCTCACGTCGGGCCCCGCGCCGAAGGACGGCAAGAAATCCGGTACCCGTGTCACCGCGTGGCCGGACGCGAAATATTTCGACTCGCCGCTGATCTCGCAGGTCGAACTGCAGCGCCTGCTGCGCTCGAAGGCCGTGCTGCTGCCGGGCGTCACCGTCACGCTGAAGAACGGCAAGACGGGCGACGTGCAGACGTGGCAATACAACGACGGGCTGCGCGGCTACCTGACCGAAGCGCTGGCGCAAACGGGCAACGGCGAAACCTTCGTGCCGCTGTTCGAGGGCGAGCAGTTCGCCGGCCCCGATGCGGAAGGTTTCGCGGAAGGCGAAGGCGCCTCGTGGGTGGTGGCCTGGACGGAGGAAGGCGCGATCATGCGCGAATCCTACGTGAACCTGATTCCCACGCCGAATGGCGGCACCCACGAATCGGGCCTGCGCGAAGGCCTGTTCGGGGCGATGAAGAACTTCGTCGAACTGCATTCATTGTTGCCGAAAGGCGTGAAACTGCTGCCGGAAGACGTATTTGCGCGCGCTTCGTTCGTCTTGTCCGCGAAAGTGCTGGATCCGCAGTTCCAGGGCCAGATCAAGGAGCGCCTGAATTCGCGCGACGCGGTGCGCCTCGTCTCCACCTACAGCAAGCCGGCGCTGGAACTGTGGCTGAACCAGCACATCGACTGGGGCAAGAAGCTGGCCGAGCTGGTCATCAAGCAGGCCCAGTCCCGCCTGCGCTCCGCGCAGAAGGTGGAAAAGAAAAAATCGTCCGGCGTGGCCGTGTTGCCGGGCAAGCTGACCGATTGCGAATCGAACGACGTCTCGCGCACGGAACTGTTCCTCGTCGAGGGCGACTCGGCGGGCGGCTCGGCGAAGATGGGCCGCGACAAGGAATTCCAGGCGATCCTGCCGCTGCGCGGCAAGGTGCTCAATTCCTGGGAGACGGACCGCGACCGCCTGTTCGCCAACAACGAGATCCACGACATCGCGGTGGCGATCGGCGTCGACCCGCACGGCTTCGGCGACACGCCCGACCTGTCGAACCTGCGCTACGGGAAAATCTGCATCCTGTCCGACGCGGACGTGGACGGCTCGCACATCCAGGTGCTGCTGCTCACGCTGTTCTTCCGCCACTTCCCGGCGCTGATCCAGAACGGCAATATCTGCGTGGCGCGCCCGCCGCTGTACCGCGTGGATGCGCCGGCGCGCGGCAAGAAGCCGATCCAGAAGCTGTATGCGCTGGACGACGGCGAGCTGACCGCCATCGAGGACAAGCTGCGCAAGGATGGCCTGAAGGAAGGCAGCTGGAGCATTTCCCGCTTCAAGGGCCTGGGCGAGATGAATGCCGAACAGCTGTGGGAAACCACGATGAACCCCGATACGCGGCGCCTGCTGCCGGTGGCGCTGGGCGACTTCGCCCACACGGAAGCCGCGGCCCGCTTCAACATGCTGATGGGCAAAGGCGAAGCCGCCGCCCGCCGCGCATGGATCGAGGAACACGGCAACGAAGTCGAAGCCGATATCTGATAAGAATCAAGCACAATGAGCCAAGCAAACCTTTTTGACGCCCCGCCGCCGGATGGCGCGGACAACAACAACGGCAACGGCGGCGACGGCGGCGAATCGCTGACCCTGTCCACCTTTGCCGAACGCGCCTACCTCGACTACGCGATTTCCGTGGTCAAGGGCCGCGCCCTGCCCGACGTGTGCGACGGCCAGAAGCCGGTGCAGCGCCGCATCCTGTATTCGATGAACGAACTGGGGCTGAACGCCACCGCGAAGCCGCGCAAGAGCGCCACCGTGGTCGGCGACGTGCTGGGCAAGCTGCACCCGCACGGCGACCAGTCCGTGTACGACGCATTGGTGCGCATGGCGCAGGACTTTTCGCTGCGCTACCCGCTGATCGACGGCCAGGGCAACTTCGGCTCGCGCGACGGCGACGGCGCCGCGGCGATGCGCTATACCGAGGCGCGCCTGACGCCGATCGCCAAGCTGCTGCTCGACGAGATCGGCCACGGCACCGTGGACTTCATCCCGAACTACGACGGCTCGACGGAAGAACCGGCGCTGCTGCCGGCCCGCCTGCCGATGACGCTGCTGAACGGCGCGTCCGGCATCGCCGTGGGCATGGCCACCGAGATCCCGTCGCACAATTTGCGCGAAGTCGCCGCCGCCACCGTGGCGCTGATCCGCAACCCGAAGATCACGCACGCCGAGCTGATGGAACTGGTGCCGGGCCCGGACTTCCCGGGCGGCGGACAGCTGATCACGCCGCAGGCGCAGATCGCCGACATGTATGCATCCGGCCGCGGCAGCATGAAGGTGCGGGCACGCTGGAAGATCGAGGAGCTGGCACGCGGCCAGTGGCAGGCGGTCGTGCATGAACTGCCGCCGGGCACGTCGTCGCAGAAGGTGCTGGAAGAAATCGAGGAACTGACGAACCCGAAGGTCAAGCTGGGCAAGAAGGCGCTGTCGCCGGAACAGCTGGCACTGAAGCAGCAGATCCTCGGCGCGCTGGACACGATCCGCGACGAATCGGGCCGCGCCGCGCCCGTGCGCCTCGTGTTCGAGCCGAAGTCGAAGAACCAGGACCAGAACGAGTTCATGCTGATGCTGCTGGCGCATACGTCGCTGGAAACGTCGGTGCCGATGAACCTCGTGATGATCGGCGGCGACGGCCGGCCGCGCCAGAAGGGCCTGGGCGACATCCTCGGCGAGTGGATCGCCTTCCGCTTCGCCACCGTGACGCGCCGCACGCAGCACCGCCTGGCCAAGGTCGACGACCGCATCCATATCCTGGAAGGCCGCGAAACGATCCTGCTGAACATCGACGAGGTGATCCACATCATCCGCAACTCGGACGAGCCGAAGGCGGCGCTGATCGCGCGCTTCAACCTCTCCGACCGGCAGGCCGAGGATATCCTCGAGATCAGGCTGCGCCAGCTGGCGCGGCTGGAAGCGATCAAGATCCAGCAGGAACTGGCCGAGCTGCGCAAGGAAAAGCAGACCTTGCAGGACCTGCTCGACAATCCATCGTCGATGAAGCGGCTGATCATCCGCGAGATCGAGGCCGACGCCAAGCAGTATGGCGATGCGCGCCGCACGCTGATCGAGGAAGCGCAGCGCGCCACGATCGAACAGAAGATCGTCGACGAACCGGTCACCGTGATCATCTCGCAGAAAGGCTGGGTGCGCGCGCGCACCGGCATCGGCCACGACCGCGGCCAGTTCACCTTCAAGGCGGGCGACGCGCTGCACGATGCGATCGAATGCCGCACCGTCGACACGCTGCTCGGCTTCGGCGACAACGGCCGCGTGTACTCGGTGCCGGTGGCCGCACTGCCCAACGCGCGCGGCGATGGCGTGCCGATCACCACGCTGGTGGACCTGTCCGGCGGCGCGCGCCTGCTGCACTACTTCGCCGGCCCCGCCTCGACGCAGCTGCTGATGGCGTCCGACGCCGGCTTCGGCTTCATCACGAAGGCGGGCGACATGGTCAGCCGCCAGAAGAGCGGCAAGTCGTTCCTCACACTGGACGACGGCGCGAAACCGCTGGCGCCCTCGGTGGTGCTGCCCGATGCCAGCGCGGTGGCCGTCGTCTCCGAAAAGGCGCGCCTGCTCGTATTCGGCATGGACGAGATGAAGGTGCTGTCGAACGGCGGCCGCGGCGTGATCCTGATGGAGCTGGAACCGAAGGAAAAGCTGGTGGCGGCCTGCGCGATCACGCAGAAGGGCGTGACCGTGCAGGGCATCGGCAATGCGCAGAAGGCCAAGGAAGAACGCATGACGCCGAACGCGCTGGCCGAAGGCGAACACTTCGGCAAGCGCGCCAAGAAGGGCAAGCCGATGCCGACGCGCATCAAGCCGACGGGGCTCGTGCCGAACTGATTCACCGTCGCCGCGCTGGCGATGCCGATGGTCAAAGCCCGGGTCGATGCCCGGGCTTTTTTCATTGCGGCAGCGCTAGCGTGCCTGGTGTCGGACATTTTTTCCGGGCGCTTCATCCGGAAAATGTGTCGGACACCGGTTTTCTACTCAGGAAATCAGCAAGATCACGTGAAAACCGGTCGGTCCACCGCAGCGGTCCGACACTAACACGCTAGCGTCGCGAACTGCATCGAACTCCGTTAACTGAACGGCATTAGGGCCGATGCCCGAGCTTTTTTCATTGCGACGGCGCCTGCCCGCAGCCAAAACGGCCGAGCCCGTGTCCACTTCCGGGGTTGACCCCAGGGTGGACACGGGCTCGGCCGTTTAACGACCAGCTGTCAGCTTAGTGCTTGGCAGCTTCCTTCTTCACGTCGGCGTTGGCCTTGGCGATGGCTTCCTGGGTTTTCGCGGCGGCCAGGGCTTTTTCCTTGTCGGCTTCAGCCACTTTCTCGGCTACCTTGGCATCGGCTTTCGCCACGGATTTGGCGGCCTTGGCATCGGCGCCGGCGATTTTCTTGTCGGCCTTGGCTTCAGCCTTCAGGCGGTCTTCCGGATCGGCGTCGGCCACTTTTTCACCGGCCTTCAGGTGTTCCTTGTTGGCCTTGGCCTGGGCTTTGGCGACTTTTTCGTTGGCCTTGGATTGCGCTTTCGCGACGTCTTCGTTTGCGTTGGCCACTTTCTTCGCTTCTTTTTCCTGTGCCTTGGCGATGTCGTGCTGGGCGTCGGCGCGGGCCTCGGCAACATCGTTGGACTGGGCGTAAGCGGAAGTAGCAAAGACGCCGGCGATCAGGGTTGCGAGCAGTTTGTTCATGGTTGACACCTTTCCAGTGGTTTTATATTTGAATGCGTTCTGTCTTGTCACGGATCCAGAATAAAGTTTCCAGGCGATATCCACTGTGCGGTACCGAACGTAGTAACATTTTGTTATCTTTCTTACGATCTTACCGGGGCGAGCCTGGGCGCGAATACAGGTCGATCGTCTGCTCGACCGCCTCCGCGCATACCGCACAGAATGCCTCGCTGCGGTCGAACATCAGGCACTGCTGCTGCGAGCGGTAATACCCTTGCGCTTCGTAGTTCGCGCCCTCGAATGCACCGACAGTCCGGGCATGCGGTGCCTTCGAGAACAGGCGGCCGGTCCAGGCCAGGTCGTCCGCGAACAGCTTGCTCATCTCGCTTTCGGGACGGTTGTCCTTGCGCAGTTGCGCGCGCACCTTCTGGTATTGCCGCGAATGCGCCTCGTATTCGGCCTTCGGCCATGGTGTCGGCAGCGGCGTGCCGGCCTTCACGAAATGCTTCCACTTGATGTTGGCCGGGTCGTGCAGCGCCGTCACGTTGGGTTCCCACGGCTCGGGCCGGCCGGGGGGGGCCTGGTAGGCGACGGGCGACGTGTAGTACTCGTCCGCCAGGCCGGCGAAGTGGTGGCCGAATTCGTGCACGAACAGGTAATTCGCCCAGTCGTTGTTCGCCGCGGCGGTGCTGAACTGGCCGTAGATGCCGCCACCGCCATACGTATCGTTGTTGACGAGGATTTCGATGAACTCGTACGGCGCATGCTGGGCGATGTCGCGCAGCGCGCGGTTGTCGGTCGTGAGCACGTAGCGTTCGCTGCCGAAGATGTCGTAGCGCGTGTTCAGTGCGGAAGCATGGTGCGTGCCCGTCGACGGCCGGCTCACGCCCGACGCTTCCGTGGGCACGGCCAGGCCCCACACATTGAAATCCTGCGCCCGCTCCTTGAACGGCGACACGGTGAACAGGTAATCGGCCAGCTTCTTCGCCGTTTGCTCGAATTTCCCCAGTTCCGCGCGCGTGTAGCCGTCGCCGAGGATCAGCAGGTCCACCTTGCCCGGCGAAGGCCCGCTGACGCGGATCGGAATCGGCTTCGCCGGCACCGGCGGCTGCTTGCGCACGACGTCGAGCGCATCGGGGTCGATCTCCGCCGTCCACACGATCGAGAACTGGTTGCGCTCGTCCCGCTTCAGGATGCGCACCCTGACCGGCGCATCGGGCTTGGGAAAGCGCACCGATTCGCCGAACGCGCGCGTGGCCTTCGCCGCCTCGTCCGTGGTCTTCCATTCGCCGAACACGGTCGAAAACCCGCGCGAATACAGCAGCCTGCCCGTCTTCGCATCCACCACTTCGACCTTGTTGATGCCCCGGTCCGTGTCGTCCAGCGTGCGTGTCATGTCGCCAGGCCACGGCAGCGGCTCGATCACCACGCGGTCCAGCGCATACCCTTCCGACAGCGCATTGCCGCTGTGGATGTAGTCGACGCGCACGGTGGCGGGCTGGGTGGCCGGTTGGGCCACGGGTTGGGCCACGGGTTGGGCCACGGGTTGAGCCAAAAGAGCGCCCGGGGAGGCGAGACAGGCCAGGGCGGCGAGGGAAAAGAGGCGCATGCGGGCTCCGGTCGGAATGAGAGGGGGCCATTGTAAGGCGTGCCAGTGCTTGCCGGGCCGGGCGATCCGCGCTACCCTGAACTTACAAGAATGTCATTACCGTCCATCACCAGCACAAGGCCCCCGTGCCCTACGACGCCCACCCCGATCCCGACCAGCTGCGCACACTGCTGCGCGACACCGCCCGCCACGACGCCCGCGCGTTTCGCGCACTGTACGACGCGACGTCGCCGAAACTGTTCGGCTTCGCGCTGCGCGTATTGCACAAGCACGAGCTGGCCGAAGAGGCGTTGCAGGATGGCTTCGTGGCCATCTGGCACGCGGCCGCCACTTACCAGCCCGGCATGGCCGCGCCGATGACGTGGATGGCCACGATCGTGCGCAACAAGGCGCTCGACGTGCGCCGCCGCCAGGGCGGGGAAGGCATGGTGGAAATCGATGCGGATGCCTTCGACCGCGACATCGTGGAAGCACTGGCGTCGCCCGGCCAGGGTCCGGCCGAGGCGCTGCAATGCTCGGCGGAAGCGCAGGCACTGGCGCGCTGCATGGCCGCGCTGGAGCGCAGCCACCAGCAAGCCATCGGCCTGGCCTTCTTCCATGACTTGACCCACGGCGAAGTGGCGCAGCAACTGGCGCTGCCGCTGGGCACCGTCAAGACATGGATCCGCCGCGGCCTGGAGAAGCTCAAGACGTGCCTCACGCGCGGGGAGGCTGCATGAACCACCGCGACCATCCCGACCTGTGCGACCGCCTGGCGGCCGAATACGTGCTCGGCACCCTGCGCGGCGGTGCACGGCGCCGTTTCGAAGGCTGGCTGCATGGCGACGCGGCGTTGCGCCGCACCGTGGCGGAGTGGCAGGGCCGGCTCGTGCCGCTGGCCGAATTCGCGCCATCGCAGCAGCCGCCGGCCCGCGTCTGGCAAGGCATCGCCCGGCGGCTGCATCTGCGGGATGCCGGGCAGCCCTGGTACCGCGAGCCGCTGCAATGGTGGCGCATGGTCGCGGGTGCCGCCACGACGGCGGCCGTGGCCCTGGCGGTGGTGCTCGCGGTGCAGGAGCCGGCACCGCGCATCGACACCTTCGCCGCGCTGACGGACGACAGCGCCCGGGCCGCGGTCGTGGTGACGGCGGACCGCCGCAACAACACGATTGCCATTCGCGCCGTGAGCGGTACGCCGGTGCCAAGCGACCGCACGCTGCAGCTGTGGGCCATCACGCAGGCCGGCACGCCGCGCTCGCTGGGCATCCTCGATGAACGGGGCACCGCCGCCATCGCGCTGACCGACCGGGCGCTGGGGCCGGATGTCGCGGTGCTGGCCGTCAGCCTGGAGCCGAAGGGCGGCTCGCCGAACCCGAACGCGCCCACCGGGCCGGTGCTGTACAAGGGTGCCTGGGTGCGGCTGTGATCGAAAGGCGTGACCGAAAGGCGTGACCCAAAGGTGTGATCGAAAGGTGTGATCAGAAGGCGTAGCTGAATGTCAGCCGCACGGCGCGCGGTTCGACGGGGTGGAAGTGCACGTCGTCCTGCGCCTGGCTTTCGCCCCGCAGCCGCGACGCATAGGAATACTCGATGTCGCTGGCAAGGCGGTCGAACAGGTTGAACACGTCGAGCGTGAGCTGCGCATGCTTGTCGAACCGGTAGCCGATCCGCGCGCCAGCCAGCGTCGACGCCCGCGAACGCACGCTGTCGTCTTCCACCAGCGGGCGCGGCCCCAGGTGCCGCACGTTGAACCCGCCGGACCAGCGCCCGCCGGCAGGCGCATAGCTCACGTCCAGCGCCGCCATCCGTTCCAGCGCACCCGGCACGCGGTCGCCCTCTTCCGCCGGCTGCGTGTAGCGAGCCCGTGACGCGGCCAGGTCCAGGTCGGCCCGCCACGGTCCTTTCGCATAATGCACATTCCATTCGATGCCGTGCCGCCGGCTCGCGCGGCTCGGTTCCGTGGTGCCGGCGTCGCCGACGTACACCAGCTCGGAACCGTTGGCCAGGCGCCATGCCGTCAACGATGTTTCCAATCCCCACGCCAGTTCGCTGCGCACGCCGGCCTCCACGCCGCGCGTGCGCACCAGCGGCGTCACGCCATCGACCACGCCGCGCGCATCGTTGCTGTGGAAGCCGTGGCCGGCATTGAAGAACAGTTCCGTGCCGTGCCATGGCCCGGCAACGATGGACAGCTTCGGTGCGGCGATCGTGGCCTCCTCGCGGCGCCCGTTGACATTGAACCGGTACGCGTCGCCACGCAGCCCGGCCACCGTGCGCAGCCATGGCGTCCACTGCGCCGAGGTGTCGGCGAACACGCCCGCGCTGGTTTCGCGCACGCGGTCCTCGCGCACCGTGCCCGTGGTGCGCCGCGTCACCGTCGTGTACAGCCCGACGGGCGACAGCCGGTCGCCGCGCACCTGCACCCCGGCGCGGTTGGCCAGGTCCAGCCCGGCCAGCGTGGCGCGCCAGGACCATGTCGCGTCCAGCCCCACGGTCGTGCGCCGCTCGCTCTGGCGGAACTGGTCGCCCGCCTCCGGCCGGTCCAGCGCGTAGGTAAAATTGCTGTACAGGTCGAGCGCCGAGCGCACCACGTAGGCGTTCAGTTCGACACGGCCGCCGCCCCACGGGCCATGCCGGCCGGCGGACAGGCTGTAGCGCGAGGCGCGGCCGCCATCGCTGGCGTCGAGGCTGCCGAAACGGCCCACCTGCGCCACGGCACGCAGCGGTATCTGGTCCGTGGCCCGCCAGCGGTTGCGGTAGGCCATCGCCGTCACGTGCCAGGCGTCGTCACGGTCGCCGCCACTCCAGCGCAGCACGCCCGACATCCGGCGTACGTCTTCCGGCACGGTCCACGGCCCGTCGTTGCGCTGCACGTCGAGGCCATACAGCAGCCGGCCGGTATCGCTTTCCCGCATCGTCCCCGCCAGCAGCGCGCGCCGGTAGCCATGCCGGCCGGCGGTGACGCTGGCGGCATCCGGCACCGTATCGGCCAGCCCGATGCGCGCGCTGCCGGCCGAGACGAAATCGCCGTCAGCGGCGGCATACGGCCCCTTGCGATAGTCGATGCGCCGCACCAGCTCCGGGATCACGAAGTTCAGGTCCGAATAGCCCTGGCCATGCGCATGGCTGCGCATGTTGACGGGCATGCCGTCGACGAAGGTGGCGAAATCCGTGCCGTGATCGAGGTTGAAGCCACGCAGGAAGTACTGATTGGCCTTGCCGTCGCCACTGTGCTGGGTGACGGCGAGCCCTGGCACGAATTCCAGCAGTTCGCCGGTGCGCAGCAGCGGCCGGGCCGCGATCTCCACCGCCCCCACGCTGCCGGCGCTGGCGCTGTCGATACCGCCGATGCGCTGGCCGACGACCTCCACGACGGGCACGAAGGCCATGCCGGGTTCCGTGGCGGCGCAGCAGGCCGTCGCGAGCACGCCGCCCGCGGTGAAAATGGTTCGCAACATGATCAGGCTCCCGGCAATGTCACATCGAAGGCGCGTTCGCCGAGCCAGACCATGGCGACCAGGGCGATCGCCAGCGAGCCGGCCGGCAGCAGCACCCGGCGGTAGACGCGCGTATCGCGCAGCAGCCAGGCTGCCGGCAGCACCGCGGCCACGATGGCCAGCTGGCCCAGCTCCACACCCAGGTTGAATCCCAGCAGCGACACGGCCAGCGCACCGCGCGGCAGGCCCAGGTCGGCCAGCACGCCGGCAAAGCCGAAGCCGTGGACGAGACCGAACACGAACGCGGCGGCCCAGCGCGGCCCCGGGACCAGGGGCCGGACATTGTTCAGCGCAGCCACGACCACGGAAGCGGCGATCGCCGATTCGACCCAGCGCGATGGCGGCGCCAGCACGCCCAGCGCGGCAAGCGCCAGGGTCACCGAGTGGGCCACGGTGAAGGCAGTGACGGTCTTGAGCACGTCGGTGGCGGCGCCACGGAAGGCGGGCACGGGCTGCCAGGCGCCATCGCGCCGCACCAGCACGGCGGGCAGCAGCAGCGAGACGAGGAAGAGCACGTGGTCATAGCCGATCCAGATATGCCAGGCGCCATGGCGCAGGTAGTCCACGAATTGGCTTATTGCGTGGCTCCCCGCGTGGCCGTCCGCACCGGGCTGCGACAGCGGCACCGTCTGCACCGGCCTTTCGCCACCGAGGATCGCCGTGCGCGGATTGTCGCCATCGCCGAGCCGCAGCAGGCCGCGATGCTGCGCATCGGTGTCGCCGAACAGCCGGTAGGCGATGGTCAGCTCGCGGGGTGCCACGGCACAGGTGCCACGCAGCGGCAGCACCGTGTAGGCACCGTCCGTATGCTCGTCGACCAGCTGCGGCCCGGCGGCCAGCGTGCACGGCGCCCCGCCCGCGGCAATGCTCAGCCGCGACAGCGCATAGGCGGCGATCGCCGCGTGGCGGTCCTGGACTTCCCGCCATGTGAGCCGGCCGTCGCCATCGCCGTCCAGCCCCAGCGCCACGTCGAGGTCGCGCAGCGCGATATCCCAGCGGCCCTCGATGTGGCGGCCGTCCACAGCCAGCGCCAGGTAGCTGTCGCTGGGCTTGTGCGCGGCCGCCGGCAGTGCCCACAGCATGAGCAGCGTGGCCACGAAAGTCGTGAAGGCCTTCACGATGCCTGCCCGACCAGGCGCGTCACGACGACATCCTGCAGGCCCTGCGCCCGGATCCAGCGCAGCACCGGTTGCAGCGCCGCCCGGTCATTCGAGGCCAGGCCCGCCTCGAGCAGGATGCGGGTATCGGCCAGTTCCTTCTGCACGCGCCAGTTGCGCTGCGCCAGCGCCAGCGCCCCCCTGGCATCGCCCAGCAGGTGCAGCGTGAAGCGGGCCTGTTCGCGCAGGTGCACCGCATCGCCGCGCCGCGCCGCGGCATCGAAGCGCGCCTGCAGTTCGGCCCGTGCCGGGGCCAGCGCCCCTTGCCGGCCCATTGCGCGCAGCGCCAGCGCATGCCGCAGCAGCAGGGCATCGTTGCGATGGTGCGCGCGCAGCAATGCCGGCACCTCCGCCGCCCTGCCCTGGTTGAGCAGGAAGTCGGCGTAGGCGCCCAGCAGGTAGCTGTCCGTTGGTGCGACGCGCAGCGCGGCCTGGAAACGCTGTTGCGCGGCCGCCTTGTCGCCGCGCCGTGCCGCCAGTTCCGCCAGCATCGTCAAAGCCCACGTGCGCGTTTCCAGCGCCGTGTCGCCGGCCCGTTCCAGACCCAGTTCCAGCAACTGTTCGCTGCCCCGCATGCGGCCGGTGTTGGCGCCGGCGGCGGCCAGGCAGGCGAACGTTTCCAGCTGCGCCGCCAGCGACGACAGGCGCCCGCAACTGGCGATCGCGCCAGGCACGTCGCCCTGCACCGACTGGATCGTCGCCAGCGTCAGCCACGCCTGGGCATTGCGCGGATCGGTGCCGACGATGTGACGCAGCTCGGCCTGCGCTTCATCGAACTGGTGGCCGTTCTGCAACAGCGTCGCACGCAGCAGGCGCACCTCGTTCGGCGCATCGGGCCGGCCCCACCATGGCGCCAGCACGGCCTGCGCCTGCCCGTAGTAGCGCGGATCGGCGCTGCCGCGGCCCAGCGCCACATAGCGCCGGGCCAGCGCCAGCGCCGGCAGCGGGTCGGCCGGCGCGGCCGCCACGGCGGCCCGCAGCGTGCGCAGGCCGTCGTCCTGCCGCGGCAGCATGGCGACCACCTCGTTGCCGGAAGCCGGCGTGCGCGGCACCGCCACCGCCTGCATGGAAGAAAGCCATGCCAGCAGCGCCAGCACCACCGCGATCTTGCGTGTCATCGCCGGCTCCCTCGCTTATCGCCTGGCGACCGATTGCGGCGACCCGGGGATCGGCGTGGCCAGGTACGGGAAGGCGGCCGTGAACGGACTGTCGTCCAGGAACGCGCCATCGGTGAAGCGGATCGCTCCCGATGGCGCGCTGGCCGGCGCGCAGCCCAGGTTCAGCGTGCACAGCTTGCCCATCGCCACGCGCAGTTCGATGTCCACCACGTCGTCGCCGGGCCGGCGGCCGTTCGGGAAGCCGGCATTGTCGCCATCGATCACACCGAGGCGTTTTTGCGATCCTTTCGGCACCGGCGCGATGGCGGTGTTCAGCCGCAGCATTTCCGATGGCGTCACCTTCGCCGGCTGGTTCAGGCCCGGCACGCCGGTCAGGAACACGGTCACCAGGTCGTTGCGGGGGAAGTTCGTGGGTGCCTTCACGCCGGCGCCGGCAAACAGCGTTTCCACCAGGGCCGGCAGCGTGGGATTGGTCACGTAGGTCAGGAATTGCGTATCGTTGCCGGGGCGGCTGCCGTTGAAACGGTCCTTGTCCTTCAGCCCGATCACCACCTCATTCACCAGCGGCATGCCCAGGCGCGACACCTGCGTCCATGTGTCGCCCTCTTTCGACACTTCGCCGGCATCTCCCTGCACCGTACCGGCCGGCCGGCCGCGGGGCACGCTGGCCGTCGTCCAGCCGCCGATCACCGGGTCGGCGCCGCCCGGCGCCACCAGGCAGCTCGCCGCCACTTCCAGCGCGATCGTGGTCACGTTCTTGTCGGCCAGGTCGTCGCGCGCGCTGCTCTCGGCATTCGGATCGAATTCCACGGCGGGCGACTTGTAGTTGACGAGGTCGAACGTTTCGCCCAGGTTGACGGCGAACGAATCCTTGCGCTGGCCCACGAACACGCGCGCGGGCACGGCGCACCCGGGCAGCATCATGTCGTGGATGTGCCGCGCCGCATAGCCGGCGTAGTCGGGAATGGCCTTGTTGCCGATATTGTCGACGGGCTTGTCGAAACCCGGCGCCCCGCGAGGCGCGGCAACGCGCTCGCGCGTGCCGGTGCGGCGGTCGCCCCGCACCATCGTCACCGTGTAGGTCTCGCGCACGTTCAGGCCGGGCGGATTGACATCGTCGATGGCGCCGCCGTTGATAATCAGCGGAATCGGTACTTTCTTGCCTCCCACGACGAACGCATCGTTCATGTTCGCATTGGCGAAGCGGAACTGGAACGTGATGTCTTCCCTGGCGTCGCCATTGTTGTCGAGGTGGATTTCGTACAGCGCGTGCTGGTCCAGCTGGAAGTAGTTCGGCCCACCGTAGGCATCCTGCAGCGGCAGGTAGTTGGCCACCAGCGTCACGAATTTCTCGCGGCCGGGCTCGTAGCTGCGGAACATGTAGAAATCCGTCGCATCGGCGCGCGGCATGCCGGCGATGAACGGCGCTTCGCGGTGGCTCGACGCCGCCGCCATGGATGCCGCCAGTGACAAGGCAACGGCCAGCACGGCGGGCAATGCCGCCGGCAAGACATGTTGAAAGTGAGGCTGAATCAGTTTGACCACGATATCCCCCTGGTTGAAATGGAGTGCAGCGTGGCCTTATACGCACCGGCGCGCCGGGCGGATTCAATTATTTTAAAGTCATCGTTAAATGTTTGGGCGGCAACGGTTTTCGCAGCGTGTCCCCGGCGGTGTCGACCTCAGCGGTAACGGTACAGCGGCCGCGGAATATCGATCGGCCGGATGTCGAGCCGGATGTTGAGCACCGAATACGCATCCACCGTGTTGGAGATGTAGCCCACGCTTTCCGGCGTTTTCGTGAAGCGGAACTCGAAGCCCACCTCCGGCGTGGTCGAGCGCGGGTTGCCGCTGGCGATGCCGATCGCCTCTTCCTGGTCGCTGTCGATCAGCCGTTCCATGATGTTCACCACGGCGCTGTTGCCGAGGATGTCGTTGCTGAACACGGGGCCCCGCAGGGCGGTGCGGGCCGGGTCCATGCGTCCGCCCGCCTTGTCCGGCGACGGGGTGAAGCTTTGCGTGATGATGTTGAACTTGTCGCCGCGGTCCAGGTAGCTGATGCGAACATTGCTGACGTTGAAATCGGGCTTGCTGGTATCCGTGACCGCCAGCGACAGGTCCATCAGCAGTGCGCCCGTGTAGCCGATGACTTCCACTTCGCGCTGGGCATTGATGACCATGGCGCTGTCCTCGTCCACGCCCAGGCCGAGCTTGTAGTTCTTGGCCAGCATGACGGGGATCATCCGCGCGAAGCGCCCGCGCACCAGCAGGTGCTGGTCCACGAACACGTCGTCGCCGATGAAGCCCAGGCCGGGAGCGATCTCCTGCCCGTCCTTGACGCCGCCGCGCAGCATCGCCAGGATCGCGTCGGGCCGGTAGAACATGGTGCTGCTCATGATGGCCGCACCGGCGCTGGTGCCGGCCACCACGCCGCCGCGGCGGTACAGGTCCCAGATCGCTTCGAGCGCCCGCGTGCGGGTGCCGTTCTCGCGGATCAGCGCCTGCGTGATGCGGGCCTGGTCGCCGCCGGCGAAGTACACGCCGTCGGCCTTGCGGATCTTTTCCGCCAGCGCGGCATCGTCCGCCGCCTTGCGGTAATCGCTGTTGGCCAGCCGCTGCGCCACCGGCACCGCGAACGGCTCGGCGCCGTACTTCTTCAGGTAGCCGATACTGGCCGCGGCCGCGCGCTCGGGATTGCCGGATGCCGAAGGAAAGACGGCGATCCGGGCGCCCTTGCCGCCCGCCAGGCTGACGATCTTTTGCCACACGTCGGCATTGTCGGCCCGCAGGCCGCCGCCGATGATCACGAGCGAACCCTTGGCCGCGGGCAGCGGCAAACGCGCCTCCGCGGGTTCTTCGGGGACTTTCTCAAGCGTCTGCGCGGTGGCCGCCGGACCGGTGAAGGCTAACAGCATGGCGAAAGTCGTTGCGAAGGCTGGCTTGAGCATCGGCTTGAACATTGGCCCTCCTATTTGAAAGCGTAATTCACACTGGCATAGAAACGGCGGCCGCGCGGGTCCGTGTAGGTGGGGTCGTATCCCGACAGGAAGTGGTACGCCTGGTTCGAATACGGCGGACTGCGGTCGAACATATTCTGCACCCCGGCGCGCACCTTCAGCGCACGGCTCGCCTGCCAGGCGGCGGACATGTCCCACAGCGAATACGATGTCACATGGTTCGGTGCCACCACGCTGCCGTCATCCGTGTTGATGGCCGAATTCTGGTCTTCGTACGACGACGAGAACGTGTTCGACAGGCTGGCCGAGAACGGCCCTTTCTCCCAGTCGAACGTGATGGTATGGCGCCAGCGCTGCACCACGCCGTCGGTCACGAAGCGGCCAAGGTTGCTGATGAACGGATCGCCCTGCGATGTCTGGATCTTCGAATCGATCACGTAGGTGCCCGACAGCCGGCCGCCCAGGCGCCCGGCCGGGGTGTCCACACCGTGCACGTCGACTACCAGGTCGATGCCGCTGGCCACCTGCGCGCCGCGGTTTTCCTTGAACAGGTCGATCCACTCGATTTCATTGTCTTCGTCGCGGTGCACCAGGTCGCCGTACTTGTCCAGGTTGGACAGGATCACGTCGTCGCCGATTTCGCTGATCAGGTTGGTGCGCTTGATCTTCCAGTAATCGATGCTGGTGGTGATGTTGGGGGTCGGTTCCAGCACGGCGCCGATCGAGTACTGGCGGCTGCGTTCCGGCTTCAGGTTCGGGTTGCTGTAGCGGCGCGTATCCCAGTTGAACGCGCAGTCGGCGTAGTTGTTGTCCAGCTCCTCACACAGCACCGGATCGGGCAGCGTGGCCGTGGCGCTGTAGACGGTGGGACGGTGCAGGTCATTCATCGACGGCGCGCGGAAGCCGCGGCCCGCCGAGGCGCGCAGCATCGCCCATTTCACCGGCGTGTACGACAGGCCCGCCTTCGGGCTGAACGCGCGGCCCACCGCCTCGTAATGGTCATAGCGCGCCGAGAGCTGCGCCTGCCAGTCCTTCGCGAACGGCGCCTGCAGTTCGCCGAACAGGGCGGCCACCTTGCGGCTGTCGTGCGTGGCGCGGCCGCCTTCCGGCGCGAAATCGTCGTTGATGTTGTCCGTCAGGAGCAGTTCGGATGGCGTGAAGTCGGTTTTCTCGCGGCGCCATTCGCCGCCCACCGCCACCGCCAGATCGCCGCCGGGCAGCGCCATCAGCGTGCGCGTGGCCTTGAAGTCGACCGAGTCCATCACGCCTTTCGCGTAGCGCACCACGTCGTTGACCTGGATGCTTTCGAGGTAGGCGCGCCCTTCGGCGTTCGACGGGCCGAACGGATTGATCAGCCCCGCCGTGATGCCTTCGATCAGTTCGTTGTACAGCACGTAGCCGTGCGTGTCCCGGTCCTTCACCGTGTTCACGCTGTGGTTGTACGCCACGTCGTAGTCCCACGCGCCGAACGTGCCGTTGACGCCCACCACGTAGCGCTGGCCGATGCTTGTGAGCTCGCTGGTGCGGTTGCCGGCCTCCAGCAGGCGCATGCGCAATTGCAGCATGCGGTCGCCATCCTCCGAGTTTTCCAGGCCCGTGCCGGCCAGCGCCGGTACCAGGCTGTAGTCGATGTCGCCGGTGACGCGGGTCGACGAGCCCACGTAGTTGGTGCGCGCGCGGCTCAGTACCACCTCGCCATACAGCTGGTGGCCGCCCCCCAGGTCCAGCACGCCGCGCGACAGGAACGTCTGCTTGTTCGATTTCGGGAACAGCTCGGTGTCGCGCATGTAGTCGTACGTGCACGCGTCGATGCCGCCGGTGCCGGCCGGCAGGTACAGGTTGGCCGGCGGATTGCAGTTCGGGATCGACAGGTTGATCGTCTGGTTCGTCAGTTCGCGGCCGTTCAGCGTGAAGCCGATCGAATTGAGGTAGTCGCGCTGGTCGCCCGACAGGCGGATGTTCGCCGGGCTGGTATAGCTGGACAGCAGGTGGCCCAGCCGCTCCGGAATGCGCAGGTCGCCGATGAATTCGCGCTGCGACGAGCGCAGCGCCTGGGTTTCCTGCGCATCGAACGTGGCGAACACGTTATAGCCATCCTTCTGCAGGTTGCCGATGCCGCCGCTGATCGTGGCCTGCCGCTTGGCCGCGCCGCCTTCGTCGGTGCCGCCGGCATAGGCATTGAGTTCGAGGCCCTGGAAATCCTTGCGCGTGATGAAGTTGATCACGCCGCCGATGGCATCGGTTCCATACAGCGCCGACGCGCCGTCGAGCAGCACTTCGACACGGGCGATGGCCGCGGCGGGAATGTTGTTCAGGTCCACGCCGGTATCGTCGCCGGGGGACGCGAAGTTGGCCATGCGGCGGCCGTTCAGCAGGACCAGCGTGGACGAGGTGCCGATGCCGCGCAGGTTGGCGCTGTTCATGCCGCGCTGGTCGACACCGCCCACGTTGATCGATACGCCGTCCGTCAGCCCGCCCACGTTGGCGGAAATGCGCGTCATCAGTTCGGCCGCCGTGGTCACGCCGGCCTTGTCGATTTCCGCGCGGGTGATCACCTGCACGGGCAGCGGCGTTTCCGATTCGATCTGCTTGATGGCCGAACCCGTGATTTCCACGCGCGGGACGACTTTCGCGATGGCGGTATCCTGCGCCCAGGCGCAATGCACCGCGAAGGCCAGCACGGCACCGGCGGCGAGCCGTGGCCCCACACGATGCAACGCGCTGTCCCGATACTGAACTTTATTTTGTGTTTTGTTTTTTTGATGCTTGCCCATGATTCCCGCGCTCCGCTTCATAGCTGATATCCGATGATTATTTGCCAAAATTTCATTTGGCCCTAATGTACGCAGGTCAGCAGTAAAACTCAAACGAACGCGCGCCGGGCGTGGCGTCCAAACGTCGTTTATGCCGCAGGTGCTGTTTTCAACGGTATTCGAGCGTTATTTGAGGTAGTGCTGCGGCAGGGGGTTGTGGTCCGTTTCCGCCTGCCATACGAGCGACTGCACCCACCAGCGCCTGCCGTCGTTGACCAGCTGAATGCTGTTGATCCCGCGCTGGAATGGCTTTGCCTCTTTCGCGTGACGCGACTCGTAGGTGGAAAACACGTGGGCGATCTGGCCGAACTGCTCGCTCTTGCGCGCAAGCTCCGACTCGAAGAACCCCTTCTTGACGAACAGCGGCGTGACACGGGCGATATAGTCGTCCACCGACAGCACGCGGGTGTGGAAGACGCCAGCCTTGTCGCGGGTGTGGACGATCATCTTGCCATCGGCCCGGAACAGCCCCCGCAGGCGATCCCAGTCGCGTGCCTTGCCGGCCGGGCCGGAAATCGTGTCGTACAAGGCGGCGATCACGGCATCGACGGTGGCGACGTCCGTCGCGGCGGCTGGCCTGACCGCGGCAGGCTTCGCAAACAGGCCGCCCGCGATCCCGGCGAGCAGCGCGAACATGGCGATCGATTTCCGCATCGGAGCCTCCTGTCGTCAAAAACACAACAATATCACCGGCATCCGGGCGACCCGGCGCAGGCAGGGATCGCTCTTGCGCATACTTACCCGTTTATAATCATTGGATTACCCGCACCCATCTCATCATGACTGAACAACTCTCCAAAAAAGGCGAGGCCTGGTCGGCCCGCTTCTCCGAACCCGTTTCCGATCTCGTCAAGCGCTATACGGCCTCCGTGTTTTTCGACAAGCGCATGTGGAAAGCCGACATCGAAGGCTCGCTGGCGCACGCTGAAATGCTGGCCGCGCAAGGCATCATTCCCACCGCCGACCTGGATGCGATCCGCAGCGGCATGGCGCAGATCACCAGCGAAATCGAAGGCGGCCAGTTCGAATGGCTGCTCGACCTGGAAGACGTGCACCTGAATATCGAAAAGCGCCTGACCGAGCTGGCGGGCGATGCGGGCAAGCGGCTGCACACGGGCCGTTCGCGCAACGACCAGGTGGCCACCGACATCCGCCTGTACGTGCGCTCGGCCATCGACGACATCACCGGCCTGCTGAACCAGCTGCGCACGGCGCTGGTCGACCTGGCCGAACAGCACGCGGACACGATCCTGCCCGGCTTCACCCACATGCAGGTGGCGCAGCCGATCACGTTCGGCCACCACATGCTGGCTTACGTCGAGATGTTCGGCCGCGATGCCGAGCGCATGGCCGACTGCCGCAAGCGCGTGAACCGCCTGCCGCTGGGTTCGGCCGCGCTGGCCGGCACCACGTTCCCGATCGACCGCCTGCGCGTGGCGCAGACGCTGGGCTTCGACGACGTGTGCCACAACTCGCTGGACGCCGTCTCGGACCGCGACTTCGCGATCGAATTCACGGCCGCCGCCTCGCTGATCATGACGCACGTGTCGCGCATGTCCGAAGAGCTGGTGATCTGGATGAGCCCGCGCGTTGGCTTCATCGACATCGCCGACCGCTTCTGCACCGGCTCGTCGATCATGCCGCAAAAGAAAAATCCCGACGTGCCGGAACTGGCGCGCGGCAAGACGGGCCGCGTGTATGGCCACCTGCTGGGCCTGCTCACGCTGATGAAGGGCCAGCCGCTGGCCTACAACAAGGACAACCAGGAAGACAAGGAACCGCTGTTCGACACGGTGGACACCGTGGTCGACACCCTGCGCATCTTCGCCGACATGGCCGGCGGCATCACCGTGAAGCCGGAAGCCATGCGCGCCGCCGCGCTGCAGGGCTATGCCACCGCCACCGACCTGGCCGACTACCTCGTGAAGAAGGGCCTGCCGTTCCGCGACGCGCACGAAGCCGTGGCCCATGCCGTGCGCACCTGCGTGGATGCGAACTGCGACCTGGCCGACCTGTCGCTGGACCAGCTGCGCGCCTTCTCGCCGCTGGTGGGCGACGACGTGTTCGAGGTGCTGACGCTGGAAGGCTCCGTGGCCGCGCGCGACCACGTGGGCGGCACGGCGCCGAACCAGGTGCGCGCCGCGATCGCCCGCGTGCGCACGCAGCTCGGCGGCAACTAAGCCCGTCTCGGACCGGAGCAACCCAAGGAGAACCGCCATGTAAGCCATCGCCCTCGTCACCGCATCACCTGAGCAATGCGGGTGCTAGTGGGTCACTTGGCAACGGCGTGGAGGTAAAAGCGATGGATTTTCGTGTCAGGCTAGGCGTAAATGCCCCGAGATAGCCACCTATCTCGGGGCATTTACAACGACGCATGGCGCGGAAAGCCACGCTTTTAACCCACGATCAGTTGCCAAGTGACCCACTTATACAGCGCCCATTAAAAGAAAAGCATGGGAGACAACGATGTTGATGGCAATTTCAAGGGCGATCGATGGACTGAACGACCGGATCGCGGCAGTGGTGGCCTGGGGCCTGCTGGCCGCGGTGCTGATCTGCGCGGTCAATGCGCTGATCCGGTATTCGTTCAACCTCAGTTCCAACGCCTGGTTGGAGATCCAGTGGTACCTGTTTGCCGCGGTCTTCATGCTGGCGGCTCCGCATACCCTGCGGCGCGACGAGCACGTTCGCATCGACGTGATCGTCGGCCGCTTTTCCCGCCGCACCCAGGTCTGGATCGACCTGTTCTGCTTCCTCTTCTTCCTGATGCCGGTCTGCTGGGTGATCCTGTATTACGGGATCCCGTTCGGCCTGGAATCCCTGCGCAGCGCCGAGATGTCCAGCAATGCCGGGGGCCTGATCGTCTGGCCGGCGAAAATCCTCGTGCCGGTCGGCTTCGCACTGATGATCCTGCAAGGCTTCTCCGAAATCATCAAGCGCATCGAATACCTGCGCGGGCGGCTGCATGAAAGCGCGTTCCTGAAGCAGGCGCACGGGCCGCGGCAGGAGATCGAGGCGATCAAGCAAGCCAACCGGATCGATTGAGGAGCAGCGGCACATGGAAGCATTCATCATCGCCAACCTCGCGCCGATCATGTTCGGCACCCTCGTGCTGTTCCTGCTGTGCGGCTTTCCGGTGGCGTTCGCGCTGGCGGCCAACGGCCTGTTCTTCGGCCTCGTCGGCATCGAACTGGGCCTGCTGCGGCCCGAACTGCTGCAGGCGCTGCCGAACCGGATCTTCGGCATCATGGCCAACGACACCTTGCTGGCCATCCCGTTCTTCACGCTGATGGGCCTGATCCTGGAGCGCTCCGGCATGGCCGAGGACCTGCTCGACACGATCGGCCAGCTGTTCGGCCCGATCCGCGGCGGCGTGGCGTATGCCGTGATCTTCGTGGGTGCGCTGCTGGCGGCCACCACGGGCGTGGTCGCCGCTTCCGTCATCTCGATGGGGCTCATTTCACTGCCCGTGATGCTGCGCTACGGCTACGACAAGCGGCTCGCTTCCGGCGTGATCGCCGCTTCCGGCACGCTGGCGCAGATCATTCCACCGTCGCTGGTGCTGATCGTGATGGCCGACCAGCTGGGCCGCTCGGTGGGCGACATGTACAAGGCCGCTTTCATCCCCGGCCTGCTGCTGACGGCGATGTATGCCGGCTACGTGCTGGCCGTGTCGATCTTCCAGCCGCACAAGGCGCCCGCGCTGCCCCTCGAAGCGCGCAACCTGCGCGAGCCGAACGGCGACTCCGGCGTGCGCTCGCTGCTGGTGCTGCTGGTGGCGACGGCGGCCGCCGCGTATGCGTTCGCGCACTGGTACGACGCCGCGCATCCGGAAGCCCATAGCGACGAAGTGGGCATCTTCTCCGCCGCGCTGGGCATCGCCGGCGCGTTCCTGTTCGCGCTGGCCAACCGCCAGATGAAACTGGGACTGCTGTCGCGCATGGCCGAGAAGGTGGTGTTTGTGCTGATTCCGCCGCTGGCGCTGATCTTCCTCGTGCTGGGCACCATCTTCATCGGCCTGGCCACGCCCACGGAGGGCGGCGGCATGGGCGCCGTGGGCGCGATCGTGCTGGCACTGCTGAACCGGCGGCTCTCGTGGCCGCTCCTGAGCCAGGCGATGATGTCCACCACGCGGCTGTCGTGCTTCGTGATCTTCATCCTGATCGGCTCCACCGTGTTCGCGCTCGTGTTCCGCGCCGTGAACGGCGACCTGTGGGTGGAACACCTGCTGACCAGCCTGCCCGGCGGGTCGACGGGTTTCCTGATCGCCGTGAACATCCTGTTCTTCGTGCTGGCGTTCTTCCTCGACTTCTTCGAACTGGCCTTCATCCTCGTGCCGCTGGTGGGGCCGGTGGCGGAAAAACTCGGCATCGACCTGATCTGGTTCGGCGTGCTGCTGGGCGTGAACATGCAGACCTCGTTCATGCACCCGCCATTCGGCTTCGCCCTGTTCTACCTGCGCTCGGTCGCGCCGAAGGCCGTGAAGACGTCCGACATCTATTGGGGCGCGATCCCGTTCGTCTGCATCCAGGTGCTGATGGTGACGCTGATCATCGCGTTCCCCAACCTGGTATCGGTGGAAACGCGCACCGACATGACCGAGAACGTGGAGCTCAGGATCGACGCGCCCGCCGATTACGGCGCGCCGGCCGAGGAGCCCAGGGAAGGCGATGCCCCGCAGCTGAACTTCTCGACGGACGAGCCGGAGAAAAAGTAGGTATTCCGCGTTCAGTGCTGCACCAGGCCGGCCAGCACGGCGAACGCCGCGCCAGTGTGCTGGCGTTCCAGGACCAGTGTGAGTTCCGTGTGCGTTGAGATCAGGTTGACGAGGTTGACCTTGTCCCACGCCAGCTTCTTCAGGATCGCGTGGTAGATGCCGGGTGTGCGGTGCGAGTCGGCCGCCAGTTGCAGCGTGACCGCGTTCAGGTTTTCCAGCCGCGCCAGCAGGCATTCGCCGTCGAACACGGTTTCCACCAGCGGGATCAGCGGCCGGCTGCAGATCACCATCGCTTCGTTGACGCCGCGCGTCGCGGACAGGAACATGTTGCCGCGCCGATCGGCCTGCGCGAGCAGTTCGCGGTGGCAGGCATCGGTGCGAGCCGACTCGCGCCACGTCAGTTCGACGAGATCGGTGCGCGCCGTCAGCTGGCCGTTCTTGTGTGCCAGCGCGATGTCCTGCGCGCTGTCGCCCCCCTGCCCCGGCAGGCGCTCGGCCAGGCGCCGCAGCGCCATCACGACGGCTGCCTGGCCCACGGGTTTCCACAGGTCGTTTTCCAGTTGCGGCTGCAACTGGCGCGCCAGTTCCGAAAGATTGATGAGACCACGTCGCAAGCCTTCGCTGAGGAAGGGCGACTCCATGACGATATGTTCAACTCTGGTTGCGATGGACAGCATGGCTCCTCGCCCGCGAGGGCGCTCCTTGAAATGTCATGCGTCTTGCTGCCGGCCGGGATGGCGGCTGGAACGGACGCGCGGAAAGGCGAAGGAAGGGGCGGCCTACGCTGGAGGAGGACGGTGCGGAGCGAGGGTAAAGCGGCGGCGTGCTTGCTGGTTCATGGTTGCGTCCCTGAATGTGCTCAGCGCTTGTCTATGAATGTCGTACCGTCCCGGTGCGCTGTTATCGTTGGCCCGGCAAGCATGCGTGGCTCGTCGGTGCCGTTGTAGTGTAAGCGGAATTGTTGCGCAGGCGTGAAAAAGCACGCCACAATTCGCGACCGTTGCACGGTGCCGACAGGCGCCCCAATCGTGCGCCATAGCACGGTCGTTCGTGTTCCAGGGAATGTCTCATTCTTAACAAACGCGAGCTCAGCGACTCATTTCGGAAGATTTTTGACAGGCGATATCCCGGTTGCATAGTGTCGCGTTCACCCGCGGTCACAGCGGGCCTGTCATTTACATTGGAGATGAAATGAACCTTCGTTTGAGCATCCTGGCGGCTGCGATCGCCATCCTTCCGTTTGGCGGCGCCTCGGCGCAATCGCGCGACATCCTGCCGGACACCCTGATGGCCGCGCCGGCCCAGGAAATGACGGCCGCCGCCAGGGCCGGCCTCGAAAGCCGGCTGGCATCGCGCCGCGTAGCGGCGGGCCTGGACGAAGACCATGGCTTCAAGGTCGGCCGGCAGCAGCCCGGCGCCCAGGGCCTGCGCATCGTGCGCGCGCAGCACACATGGAAAGGCTTGCGGGTGTTCGGTTCCGAATCGGTGATCGCCACGGACGACGATGGCGAGATCGTCAGCGAATCCGCGTCGAATCGCCGCGATGGGCTCGACGGTTCGCGCGCCGGCGCGGCCAGCGCCAGGCCGGCGCCGGACGTGACGCCCACGATCTCGAAGGAAGACGCCGTCGCCGGCGTGGTGCGCCGCGTCGCACCGGTGGGCAAGCACCGCTGGAAGCCGGAAGCGGAGCTGCTGATCTACCCGGTGATGAAGACAGTACGCGTGCCTGGCGCCGAAAACAAGGCGGAAAGCGCGCTGAACGCGCTGGACGTGGAAGAAGTGGTCGACCGTTACGCGCTGGCCTACCTGGTGCAGACGCGCATGGCCGTCAACAAGAAACTGGTCTACCGCGACAGCATCGTCGACGCGCACACGGGGGAGCTGATCGCCGAATGGGATGCGCTGCAGACGGTGGCCGGCACCGGCAAGAGCCAGTACAACGGCACGGTACCGATCAATACCACGCTCTCGGGCAGCACGTACCAGATGCTGGACGGTTCGCGCGGCACCGGCGGCCGTTACGGCGGCATGGCGATCACCAATGCGAACCACAGCCCGGAAACAAACCCGAATCCCGGCAGCATCTACACCAGCACCACGAACACGTGGGGCGACGGCCAGCAGTACATCAACGGCGGCAGCACGACGAACGCCAACGGCCAGACCGCAGCCGTGAACGCGCTGTGGGGCCTGATGAACACCTACGACGCGATGAAGAACGTGCTGGGCTGGCAAAGCCTGGACGGCAACAACACGTCGACGTATATCGCCGTCCACGTCGACAACCAGTACGACAACGCGTTCTTCGAACCGGGCTGCAAGTGCATGTACATCGGCGACGGCGGCAGCGCGTTCTACAACCTGGGCTCGATCGACGTGATCGGCCACGAGATGCACCACGGCGTGACGGATGCGACGTCGAACCTGATCTACTCGGGCGAGTCGGGCGGCTTGAACGAATCGTCGTCCGACATCGGCGGCGAGATGACGGAGGCCTACGCGCGCGCCGGCGGCACCGGCAGCGTGATCCCCGCCTCCGGCAACGACTGGGTGATGGGGCGCGAGATCAGCCGCACCGGCCAGCCGCTGCGCTACATGTACAAGCCGAGCAAGGACGGCAGCAGCCCGAACGCGTGGACGTCGACGCTGAAGAACCTGAACGTGCACTACAGCTCCGGGCCGAACAACCGCATGTTCTACTTCCTGTCGCAGGGATCGAACGCCACCAGCAGCAGCGAGTACCACAGCACCTACCTCACGCAGCAGCCGCTGGCGATGACGGGCATCGGCAACGACAAGGCGTTCCGCATCTGGTTCAAGGCGAATACGACGAAGCTCACGTCATCGTCCAACTATGCCGATGCCCGCGCCAAGATGATCGCCTCGGCCGAGGAACTGTATGGCGCCGGCAGCCGCGAGGCCATTGCCGTCAAGCGCGCCTATGCCGCCATCAACGTGGGCACGGACGTGGCCGAAAGCGGCACCGGCGGCGCTGCGCTGGCGATTGCCACGCAGCCGGCGGGCATGACCGTTTCCGCCGGCGGCACCGCGCGCTTCACGGTCGCCGCGACCGGCGGCACGGCGCCCTACAGCTACCGGTGGTACCGCAACAATGCGCTGGTCAGCGGCGCCACGTCGGCCACCTATTCGTTCACCGCGCAGGCGGCCGACAATGGCGCCGTGTTCAAGGCCACCGTGACCGACTCGGCGTCCACGCGCGCCACCGTCACATCGGGCAACGCCACGCTGACCGTCAGCGGCACCGGCGGCGGCACGGGCAGCGAGCGCGTGACAAACGGCGGCTTCGAATCGGGCGCCACCGGCTGGGCCGGCAGCACCGGCGCCATCGGCACCTTCTCCGGGCAAACGGCCTACGAAGGCAGCCGCTTCGCCTGGCTGGGCGGCAACGGCAAGACGTCGACCGAAACGCTGACGCAGGACGTGTCGATCCCTGCGACGGCCACCAGCGCCTCGCTGACGTTCGCCCTGCACATCGACACCGCCGAAACGGACTCCACCGCCTACGACAGGCTGGCCGTCACGGTGAAGAACACATCCGGCACCACGCTCGGCACGCTGGCCACATACTCGAACGCCAACGCCGCCGCCGGCTACCAGGTACGCAGCTTCAGCCTGGCCGCCTACAAGGGCCAGACCGTGCGGCTGTCGTTCGCGATGACCGAGGACGCCTCGCTGCAAACGTCGTTCGTGGTCGACAAGGTGAGTGTGGTAGCCCAGTAACACCCCCAGTCGGGACAGTCCCTCTTCTCTGGAAATATTTCCAGAAAACGGGGACTGTCCCCGCGTCTCTTTTGCGCATCACACGTGGACGTCGTGGGGCATCCGCGTAGGCGGTGCGGTAACAAGCAACGTTATTTGGACCAATACGGCTGGGGACTGTCCCCGATTTTCAGCAACATTCCTGGAAAAAGGGACAGTCCCCGTTTTTGAGGAATGTTTCGCACTAGCACTGATATCATGCCCGCTTCGAATCGGAAGGAGCAAGCATGGGCATCGGCGGAAAGACCATCGAACAGGCACTGGCGACGCTGTCGGACATGACGGCGGGGGCGGTGCCGATCGGGCGCGAGGAACACGTGGCGCGCATCGGCAAGGCGCAGGCGTTCATGCGGGCGCAGGGGATCGCGGCGGTGTGGCTGAACGCGGGCACGAACCTGCTGTATTTCACCGGCATGAAGTGGCACGCGAGCGAGCGGATGGTCGGGGCGATCCTGCCGGCCGAGGGTGAGCTGGCTTACCTGGCGCCGGCGTTCGAGGAACCCACGCTGAACGACTTCATGGTGGTCGACGGCCCGGTCCGCACCTGGCACGAGCATGAGAACCCGTGCGCCCTCTTCGTCGACACGCTGAAGGCGCTGGGCATCCAGCCAGGAGCGCGCATCGGCATCGACGAGAGCACGCCGTTCTTCACGGCCGACGGCATTCGCCAGCAGGCGGATGGCTACACGCTGGAAAACGCGAAGAGCGTGACGGCGTTCTGCCGCACCCGCAAATCCCCGTGGGAGATCGCGTTGATGCAGCGCGCCAAGGACATGACGATGGCCGTGCATGTCGCCACGGCCGGCATCCTCAGGGAAGGCATCACCACGAAGGAAGTGGCCGACTTCATCGATCGCGCGCACCGCAAGGTCGGCGCGCCGGCCGGGTCGTACTTCGTCATCGTGCTGTTCGGCGAGGCGACCGCGTTCCCGCACGGCGTGTCGTACGTGCAAACGCTGAAAGATGGCGACACGGTGCTGATCGACACCGGCTGCAAGCTGCACGACTACATCTCCGATATCACGCGCACCTACGTGTTCGGCACGCCGACGGAACGCCAGCGGGCGGTGTGGAACGCGGAAAAGGCGGCGCAGCAGGCGGCGTTCGATGCGGCGCAGCTGGGCGTGCCCTGCGAGGAAGTGGATGCCGCGGCGCGCAGGTCGCTGGAGGCGAATGGCTTCGGCCCCGGCTATGAATTGCCCGGCCTGCCGCACCGCACGGGCCACGGCATCGGCCTGGATATCCACGAGTGGCCGTACCTGGTGGGCGGCGACAGGACGCCGCTCGACGTGGGCATGTGCTTCTCGAACGAACCGATGATCTGCGTGCCGGGCGAATTCGGCATCCGCCATGAGGATCACTTCTACATGACGGAAAACGGGCCGCGCTGGTTCACCCAGCCGGCCCGCTCAGTTGACAACCCTTTCGACGACCCGTTCGGCGATCCATCCGGCTTACAGGCCTAGCGCCGGCACCGAGCGGCGCTTCACCCTGGCATGGACATGCCGGGGGATCGTCGCATCGAATCCGCCGTCCTGCCGGCGGCGCAATATCGCACCGCCCGAGGACCATGCCGTCCAGCGCGATTTCCTGCTCACGAAACGCTCTTCGTCCGCGGCGCCGTCCGCAGGGACCAGCCCCGAGTCGGCCAATTGCGCCAGCAGGACGGCACGCCCGTGGGCCGGGACCACGCCATGGATGGGCCGCCATTGCCAGTACGTGACGGTCATGCCTGTCGCCGTTCCGGTAATGATGGGCAGCGGGCTGAACATTAAACCAAGCCATGAGCCCACCCACCACACGCCCGTTGAGATGACGGCAAGCCCCACGGCCAGGATGACCATGTGGCGGCCCACGGCGGGAGACCAGAATCCGGTCGAAGTCCTGCGGAAGACGGGTTCGGCCACCCGTTTGGAAATCGTCGTGATCATCCTCGCATCGTACAACCCCGCCCGGCCCTGGAATCTCTCCAACCCTCACACTCACGTCTTTTTCGACACCAGCGTGAGGATGTCGTAACTGGCCACCAGCTCATCATTCTGGTTCGTCACCTGCACGTCCCACGCGACGACACCCTGCCCCACGCCCTTGTCGTCGGTGCGGTTGCGGTCGACCTTGCGCTTGCACGTGAGCCGGGCGCGGATCGTGTCGCCGATGCCGACGGGCGTGATGAAGCGCAGGTTGTCCAGCCCGTAGTTGGCCAGTACGGGGCCCGGTGCGGGCGAGACGAACAGCCCTGCCGCCGCCGACAGCACGAAGTAGCCGTGCGCGATGCGCTTGCCGAACTGCGTGTCCTTCGCGGCGATGTCGTCGAAGTGCATGTAGAAGTAGTCGCCCGAGACGCCGCCGAAGTTCACGATGTCCGCCTCGCTGACGGTGCGCCGGTGCGTCAGCAGTGAGTCGCCCACCTGCAGGTCTTCGAAATGGCGGCGGAACGGGTGCACTTCCGATTCGCGCACGGCGCCACCGCGCACATACTCGCCCGTGATCGCGGACAGCACCGTCGGCGAACCCTGCACGGCCGTGCGCTGCAGGAAATGCTTGACGGCGCGGATGCCGCCCAGCTCCTCGCCACCGCCGGCGCGGCCCGGGCCGCCGTGCTTCAGTTGCGGCAGCGGCGAGCCGTGGCCGGTCGAATCGACGGACGCCTCGCGCTCCAGCACCAGCACGCGGCCGTGGTGCGATGCCGCCACCGGCACCGCATACGCCGCCGTGCGGGGATCCTTCGTCACCAGCGTGGACACGAGGCTGCCCTTGCCCTTCGCAGCCAGCGCCAGGGCCTCGTCGATGCCTTCATACGTCATCAGGGTGCTCACCGGGCCGAACGCCTCCACATCGTGCACGGCGTCGTTGTCCATCGCGTTGCGGCACATGACCAGCGTGGGGGCGAAGAACGCGCCTTCGTGCACGCCATCGCCCACGAGTTTCAGTTCGCCCCCGTGCAGCAGTTCGTTCCCGGCCAGCAGGCGCTCGACCTGCGCGGCCACGTCGCGCTGCTGGTCTTTCGACGCCAGTGAGCCCATGCGCACGCCCTCGACCGACGGATCGCCGATCGTGACTTTCGCCAGCCGGTCGCGCAGCCGCTCCGCCACCGCTTCGGCCTGCGTGCGCGGCACGATGATGCGGCGGATCGCCGTGCATTTCTGGCCCGCCTTGCCCGTCATCTCGCGCGCCACTTCCTTCACGAACAGGTCGAATTCCGGATCGTCCGGCGTCACGTCCGGCGCCAGAATCGCGCAGTTCAGCGAATCGGCTTCCGCCGTGAACGGCACGGACTGGGCGATGAGGTTCCTGTTGGACCGCAGCTTCTGCGCCGTGTCCGCGGAACCGGTGAACGTGACGGCATCGAAGCCCGTCAGCCGGTCCAGCAGGTCGCCGGTGCTGCCGATCACCAGTTGCAGCGCGCCGTCGGGCAGCAGGCCCGAGTCGTGCATCATGCGCACCAGCGCCTCCGTCAGGTAGCTCGTGGCGGTGGCCGGCTTGCCGATGCACGGCATCGCAGCGAGGAAGCTGGGCGCGAACTTTTCCAGCAAGCCCCAGATCGGGAAGTTGAACGCATTGATGTGCACGGCCACGCCGCCGCGCGGTACGAGGATGTGCGTGCCGGAGAAGCCGCCCCGCTTGCCCAGCGCCATGGCAGGCCCTTCGTGGAGCACGTTTGACGACGGCAGCTCGCGGCTGCCGATGCCGGCGTAGGCGAACAGCGTGCCGATACCGCCTTCCACGTCCACCCAGCTGTCGGGGCGCGTCGCGCCCGTGAAGCGCGAGATTTCATACAGCTGCTCTTTCCGCTCCATCAAGTACAGGGCCAGCGCCTTCAGCCGCGCGGCGCGCTGCTGGAAGTCCAGCGCCATCAGCGCCGGGATGCCCGTCTTGCGGCCATAGTCCAGCACTTCGCCGAAATCGATCGATTCCGCGTGCGTGTGATAGATCAGGCTGTTGTTCAATGCGCTGTGCAGCGGCTGGTGCGCTTCCTTGCCATGCCAGCGGCCACCGATGAAGCTTTGCAGTGTTCCCATGTCCGTCTCCGTTCAGGTTGTTTTCTTGTGCACGTGCAGCGGTACCGAACTGTCCCAAGCGATGCGCGGCCGGCCCGGTTCCACTTCCGTGAAGGCATCGACTTCGCGCATGGTTTCGCGCGAACGCACCGCAAGCTCGTGGTACTGCGCGGTACCCACGTTTTTCCATGCGATCTCCGCATCCGTGACGTCGCGAACGATCCTTGCGGGCGTGCCCATCACCATGCTGCGCGGCGGGATCGCCATGTTCGCCTTCACGAAGCTCATCGCCGCCACGATGCTTTCGCTGCCCACCACCGCGTTGTCCATCACCACGGCGTTCATGCCGACGAGCGCATTGCGCCCGATGCGGCAGCCGTGCAGCACGGCGCCGTGACCGATATGCCCATCGGCTTCGACGACGGTATCCGTGTTCTCGAACCCGTGCATCACGCAGCTGTCCTGCACGTTCGAGCCTTCCTCCAGCACGATGCGGCCGAAGTCGCCCCGCAGCGCTGCCAGCGGGCCGACATAGCAGCGCGGGCCCACGATCACGTCGCCGATCAGCACCGCGGTCGGGTGCACATAGGCCGTAGGATGCACCACCGGCCGCACGCCATTGATCTCGAATACCTTGACCATGGCCGTCATACCCGCTCGATGACCAGCGCGATGCCCTGCCCCACGCCGATGCACATCGTGCACAGCGCATACCGCCCGCCGGCGCGCTCGAGCTGGTTGACGGCCGCCGTGACGAGCCGCGCGCCGGAAGCGCCCAGCGGATGGCCGATGGCGATCGCGCCCCCGTTCGGATTCACGTGCGGCGCATCGTCGGCCAGTCCCAGGTCGCGCGTCACGGCCAGGCCCTGCGCCGCGAACGCTTCGTTCAGCTCGATGACATCCATCTGTTCGACGGTCAGCCCCAGCTGCGCCAGCACCTTCTTCGAGGCCGGCGACGGGCCGAAGCCCATGATGCGCGGCGCCAGCCCGGCCACGGCCATGCCCAGCACCTTCGCTCGCGGTGTCAACCCATACTGCTCGACCGCGTCGCGCGATGCCAGCAGCAGCGCGCACGCGCCGTCGTTGACGCCGGACGCATTGCCCGCGGTGACGGTACCGTCCGGCCGCACCACGCCTTTCAGCCTGGCCAGCTGCTCGAGCGTGGTACCGGGGCGCGGATGCTCGTCCGTGTCGAACACGGTCGATTCGCCCTTTTTCGAATGCAGCGTGACGGGCACGATCTCGTCGTTGAACAGGCCCGCGGCATGGGCCGCGGCCCAGCGCTGCTGGCTGCGCAGCGCGAACGCATCCTGGTCGGCACGGTTCACGCCGAATTCCTGCGCCACGTTTTCCGCCGTTTCCGGCATGCTGTCGATGCCGTGCAGTTCCTTCATCTTCGGGTTCACGAAGCGCCAGCCGATCGTCGTGTCCTCGATCTTCGCGGTGCGGGAAAACGCGCTGTCGGCCTTGCCCATCACGAACGGCGCACGCGTCATGCTCTCCACGCCGCCCGCAATGACGAGGTGTGCCTCGCCGGCGCGGATCGCCCGCGCAGCGGTGCCGACGGCGTCCAGGCTGGAGCCGCAGAGGCGGTTGATCGTGTTGCCCGGCACGTCGGGCGGCAGGCCGGCCAGCAGCGCGGCCATGCGGCCCACGTTGCGGTTGTCCTCGCCGGCCTGGTTGGCGCAGCCGTACAGCACGTCGTCGACCTTGCTCCAGTCCACGCCGGGATTGCGTTCGACCAGCGAGCGGATCGGGACCGCCGCCAGGTCGTCCGCGCGCATGGTGGCCAGCGCCCCGCCGAAGCGGCCGAACGGCGTGCGGATGGCATCGATGATGTAAGCCTCGTTCATGTCGGTTCCTGTTCAGTTCCTTGGTCGTTTGTCCACCACGCGGCGGGCCTTGCCCGTCAGCGTGCGTTCGATACCGTTGGCGGCCACCACGCTGACGCGGGTGGAAACGCCCACATGGGTCTTGATGCAGTGTTCCAGCTCGCGCGCCAGGCCGAAGCTCTCGGCCTCCGGCACGTCCGGCCGCAGCTCGGCAATCACTTCCAGCTTGTCGAGGTGCCCGTCGCGCATGACGACCAGCTGGTACTGCGGCGCCAGGTTCGGCATCTTCAGAATCAGTTCCTCGATCTGCGTGGGAAACACGTTCACGCCGCGGATGATCAGCATGTCGTCCGACCGCCCCGTGATCTTGCCGATGCGGCGCATCGCGCGCGACGTGGGCGGCAACAGCCGCGTGAGGTCTTTCGTGCGGTAGCGGATCACCGGCATGGCTTCCTTGGTCAGCGACGTGAATACCAGCTCGCCTTCGGAACCGTCCGGCAGCACTTCGCCCGTCTCCGGGTCGATGATCTCCGGGTAGAAATGGTCTTCCCAGATCACCGGGCCATCCTTGCTCTCGATGCATTCGCTGGCCACGCCCGGCCCCATCACTTCGGACAGGCCGTAGATGTCCACCGCATCGATGCCGGCCCGCTGTTCGATCTCGCCGCGCATCGCATCGGTCCACGGTTCGGCGCCGAAGATGCCCACCTTCAGCGACGATTCGGCGGGGTCGATGCCCTGCTTCTGGAACTCTTCGATGATGTTGAGCATGTACGACGGCGTGACCATGATGATCGAGGGCTCGAAGTCGCGGATCAGCTGCACCTGCTTTTCGGTCTGCCCGCCGGACATGGGGATGACCGTGCAGCCAAGCCGTTCGGCACCGTAATGGGCACCGAGGCCGCCCGTGAACAGGCCGTAGCCATACGAGATGTGCACCATGTCGCCGGGACGGCCGCCGGCGGCGCGGATCGAGCGGGCGACGACATTGGCCCATGTGTCGATGTCGGCCTGCGTGTAGCCGACGACGGTGGCCTTGCCGGTGGTGCCGCTCGATGCATGGATGCGCACCACTTTCTCGCGCGGCACGGCGAACAGGCCGAACGGGTAATTGTCGCGCAGCGTTTTCTTGTCCGTGAACGGGAATTTCGCCAGGTCGGCCAGCGTGCGCAGGTCTTCCGGGTGCACGCCCTTCGCATCGAAGGCGGCGCGGTAGTGCGGCACGTTCTCGTACGCGTGCCGCAGCGTTTTCTTCAGGCGTTCCAGTTGCAGGGCCTGCAGTTCGTCGCGGCTGGCGCGCTCGATCGGCTCCAGGTCTCCGGGCGCCGGATTACGTTGGACCATTTCTATCTCCTCCAGTTTCAGGCTGTAACCCCTGGACAACCGTGCCGGCCACCCGGTGCGACTTGCCCCGGAACGTGGCGAGCAGCAGGCCATCCTGGTTGACGACGTCGACGTCGTAGATGCCGGTCCTGCCGGCGAGCGCCCGCTCGACCGCGGTGGCGGTGAGCAGGTCATCCTGGCGCCCCGGCGCCAGGTAATCGATGGTGCAGCCGGCGCCCACCGTGTTGTGGTTATGGCTGTTGCAGGCAAAGGCGAATGCGCTGTCCGCCAGGGTGAAGATGAAGCCGCCGTGGCAGGTGCGGTGGCCGTTCAGCATGTCCTCGCGCACGCGCATCGACATGCGGGCATAGCCGGGACGGATCTCGTCCAGCGTCATGCCCAGGCCCCGGCTGGCGGGATCGCGGTCGAACATCGCCGCGCCGGCCGCCTCGGCCAGCGCCTGTGCGCTCATCTGCGCGCTCATCTGCGCGCTCATCTGCATGCGCATCTGCGTATTCATGTGGCGATCATTCGGCATGGAGCGCCTTTCCGCCGGCCTGGCGGCGGCGCAGCAGCGGCGACACGCGGTAGCGGCCATCGCCATAGGTGGCCGCCAGGTTGTCGAGCACCCGGACGACATGGCCGGCGCCGACCGCCTCCGCCCATGCGAGCGGCCCCTTTGGATAGTTGACGCCTTTCTGCATCGCCATGTCCACGGCCTGCGCGCTGCACACGCCGTGGTATACCGTGTCCGCCGCTTCGTTGGCGAGCATCGCCACGGTGCGCATCACGGCCAGGCCGGGCACGTCGTCCAGCCGCGTCACCGTGAAACCGGCGGACTGGAACAGCGCCACGGCGGACTGGTAGGCCGCTTCGCCGCACTGGTCCGCGCGGGCGACGGCGATACGGGTGGCATGGGCGGCATCGAGCACCAGGTCGAACACCACGGTGTCGTCATGCCGGTTGGCGCGGGCGCGGGCCGTGGCGGTGCGGCCATCCGTCAGGTAGATGGCGGCGCCGTTGCAGTGGAATGCCGGCGCTTCGCCGTGCTGGTGTCCTTCCGCCGACGTGCGCCGCGTGACCTGCAGGCCGTGCGCTTCCAATCTTGCCAGCATCGGCGCCGTCAGCGCGCCGCTGGCGCCCGCCTCCAGGCTGTAGCCGACGTATTCGGGGCGCGGGCAGTTCGGTTCGGACTTCGCCTGCTGCGGTACCGCGTTCTCGGCATAGTGATAGAAGCCACGGCCCGACTTGCGGCCGAGGAAGCCGGCATCGACCATTTCCCGCTGCAGCACGGAAGGCGTGAAGCGCGGGTCGCCGTAATAGGCATCGAACACGGATTTCGTGACGGCGTAGTTCACGTCGTGGCCGATCAGGTCCATCAGCTCGAAAGGCCCCATGCGGAAACCGCCCGCCTCGCGCATGACCGCGTCGAGCGTGGCCGTGTCGGCGGCGCCTTCGTTCAGCAGGCGCCACGCTTCGGCGTAGTATGGCCGGGCGACGCGGTTGACGATGAAGCCCGGCGTGGATTTCGTGTGCACGGGGTTCTTGCCCCAGGACGCGGCCGTGTCGTGCACGGTCTGTGCGCAGGCGTGGCCGGTGGCCAGGCCGCTGACGATTTCCACCAGCGCCATCAGCGGCACCGGGTTAAAGAAATGCATGCCCACGAGCCGTTCCGGGCGGCGCAGCGGCGCGCCGATCGCCGTGACGGAGATCGACGATGTGTTGGTGGCCAGGATCGCGTCGTCCGCGACGATGCCTTCCAGTTCCGCGAACAGCGCCCGCTTGGCGTCGAGGTTCTCGACGATCGCCTCGATGACGAGCGCCGCGTCGCGCAGCTCCGCCATGGAGGCCACGGCATGCAGCCGGCCGCGCGCGGCTTCGGCATCGGCCACGCTCATCTTGCCTTTCGCGGCCAGCTTGCCGAACGTGCCGGCGATGTCGTCGATCGCCTTGTCCAGGGCGTCCGGGCGGGCGTCGTACAGTTTCACGACGTGGCCGGCGGCGGCGACCACCTGGGCGATGCCGGCGCCCATGGCGCCGCTGCCGACGACGGCGACGATGGAATCACGATTCAATGCGGCCATCATTCCCCCTTGAAGTGCGGCGTGCGCTTGGTCACGAACGCGTCGACGCCTTCGCGGTAGTCGTGGCTGTTGCCCAGCTCGCGCATCATGTCCGTTTCCAGCTTCAGCTGGGCATGCAGGCCGTTGCAGGCGCTGAGCTGCATGGCACGCTTCGTGTAGGCCAGCCCTTTCGTGGGCGCGCATGCGAAGTGCTCGGCCATGGCCATGGCTTCCGTCATCAGCGCGTCGTCCGGCAGCGCCTTCCAGATCAGCCCCCACTCCTCCGCACGGTCGGCGGACAGTTTGTCGCCCAGCATGGCCAGCCCTCTCGCCCGCGCCGGGCCGACCAGCCGCGGCAGGTGCCACGTGCCGCCCGTGTCGGGGATCAGGCCGAGCTTGCAGAACGACTGGATGAACGATGCCGATTTCGCGGCCAGCACGATGTCGCAGGCCAGCGCCAGGTTCGCACCGGCACCGGCCGCCACGCCGTTGACGGCGCAGATCACCGGCATCGGCAGTTCCTGGATCGCCATGACGAGCGGCGCATAGTATTTTTCCACGGAGTCGCCCAGGTCCACGGGCTGGTCGCCGGCCGATACCGCGCGGTCCGACAGGTCCTGCCCGGCGCAGAAGCCGCGGCCGGCGCCGGTCAGCACCAGCACGCGCACGCTCTTGTCCGCCCGGATCCGGTCGAAGGCTTCGCGCACTTCCAGGTGCATCGCCTGCGTGAAGCTGTTCAGTTTGTCGGGGCGGTTCAAGGTCAGGGTGGCGATGCCGGCCTCGATGTGGAACAGGATGTTCTGGTAGGTCATTCGCTGGCTCCTTGTTGAATTCAGGGTACGAAAGGGTCAAGGAGTACTGGCCTGCAGGCCAGTACCGCTTCGCCGGCAAGGAGCGATGCTCCTTGAAACCCCGGCTACGCCCCGGCGGGTCTGCCCCCAGGGTTTGCCGTTGGGTTGCTTCTTGCTATTCCGCCTGATCAAAATCGATAATCACACGGTCCGTGGCGGGAAAACTCTGGCAGCTCAGCACGAAGCCGCGGGCGATCTCGTAATCCTCCAGCGCATAGTTGACGTCCATGTCCACCTTGCCGTCGATTACCTTGCAGCGGCACGTGGAGCACACGCCGCCCTTGCACGAGTAGCGCATTTCCAGCCCGGCGCGCAGGCCCGCATCGAGGATCGATTCCTTGTCTTTCTCCATCGTGAACGTGGCCGCGTTGCCATCCTGGATCACGGTGACTTCGGTAAGGTGTTGCGCCGTGTGCGCATCGAACTGCGCGCGCGGCTTGTGCTGGTGCTTCGGGATCGATGCGGCGAACAGCTCGATCTTGATGGCGGCTTTCGGCATGCCCGCTTCCTGCAGCGCTTCGGAAACGCCGAGCATCATGTCTTCGGGGCCGCAGATGAAGGCTGTGTCGTAGTCGGCGATGTCGATCCACTGCCGCAGGAAGGCCGCGGTCTTTTCCTTCGTGATGCGGCCGTTGAACAGTTCGATATCCTGCTGTTCGCGGCTCATCACGTAGACGAGGTTCAGGCGATCCAGGTACAGGTCCTTCAGCTCCATCAGCTCGTTGCGGAACATCATCGACGACGATGATCGGTTGCCGTAGACCAGCGTGAAACGGCTGTGCGGCTCCGTCATCAGGGTGGTCTTCACGATCGACAGGATCGGCGTGATGCCGCTGCCGGCCGCGAAGGCCAGGTAGCTCCGTTCGTTTTCCGCGGCCAGCGGCACGTTGAAGTGGCCCATCGGCGGCATCACGTCGACGACGGCGCCCTGCTTCAGCGATTCGTTGGCCCAGCAGGAAAACATGCCGCCCGGCGTGCGCTTGATGGCCACCCGCAGGGCGCCATCCTGCACGGCCGAACAGATGGAGTAGGAGCGGCGCACGTCCTCGTCGCCGATCTTCGCGCGCAGGGTCAGGTGCTGGCCCTGCTGGTACTGGAAACTGTCGCGCAGCTCGGGCGGCACGGCGAACGTGACGGCGATGCAGTCGCGCGTTTCGTTGTGCACGCGGGCGACGGTCAATGGATGGAATTTGCTCATCTCAGTTACTCTTTCCTTGCCCTGGATGGAATTTGCTCATCTCGGTTACTCTTTCCTTATCCGGTTCAGTGGCACTTGAAGTAATCGAACGGCTCCCGGCAATCGCGGCACCGGTACAGCGCCTTGCATGGGGTGGAACCGAACTGGCTCGTGAGTTCCGTGTGCGTGGAACCGCAGTGGGGGCAGGCGATCGCGGGTGCGATGCCGGCGCCTCGCAGGTGGGAACGCGATACCGCGGCGGCCAGCCCGCCGCGCAGGCCGGAAATGTCGATCACCTGCTGCGCGGGCGGGGCGATGCCGTAGCCTTGCAGCTTGCGTTTTCCCTCCGCGCTGAGCCAGTCGGTGGTCCACGCCGGCGACAGTTGCGTGACGATGCGAACATCCTCCGCGCCATGCGCCTGCAGCGCCTCGCGCACGGCCGCTTCGATCACATGCGTGGCCGGGCAGCCGGAATACGTGGGCGTGAGCGTGACGGTGACGGCGTCGCCATCCACCTCGACGGCGCGCACGATGCCGAGGTCGACGACCGAGATCACGGGGATCTCCGGGTCGGCCACTTCCGCGAGCCACGTCCACACGGTGGCTTCATCCAGTGCGGTGGTCATCATGGCCGTCACCAGCTCGCGTTCGGGTAGGCCCGCTGCAGGAACTGCATTTCCGCCAGCAGGTAGCCCAGGTGTTCGCTGTGCCGGCCCTGCTTGCCGCCCTTCTGCATCCAGGCATCCGGCGATGGCATCGCCAGCGTGGCTTCGGCGAAGATGTCGCCCACGTGGGCCAGCCATTGCGCGCGCAGTTCGGCGGCCGGCGGCGCGATGCCGGCGGCGACCATCGCTTCATCCACGGCGTCGTAGTTGAACACCTCCCCCGTGTACATCCACAGCTCGTCGGCGGCGGTTTGCGTGTAGTCGTGGCTGATCTCCGTGCCGTCGCCGAGGCGCACGACCAGGTCGCCGCTGCGGCGCAGGTGGTACGTGACTTCCTTCAGCGACTTTTCGGCGATTTCCGCGATGCGCGGATCAGGCGATTTTGCCAGCGCGCCGATCAGGAAGTAGTGCCACGTATCGAAGTAGAACTGGCGCACCAAGGTGTGCGCGTAATTGCCGTTCGGCTGTTCGACCAGCAGCACGTTGCGGAAATCATGCGCGTCGCGCCGGTAGGCCAGCGCATCCTCGTCGCGGCCCTGCCCTTCCAGCTCGCCGGCATAGGTGAACCACAGGCGCGCCTGGCCCAGCAGGTCGAGCGCGACGTTCGTCAGCGCCATGTCTTCTTCCAGCGCAGGGCCCTTGCCGCACAGTTCGGACAGGCGCTGGCTCAGCACGAGGGCGTTGTCGCCCAGGCGCAGCAGGTAATGGGACAAATCCGCGATCTTGTCGTTCATGGCGCGCCTTACAGGTTCTTCACTTCTTCCGGCATCGGGAAGAACGTGGGGTGGCGATAGACCTTGCTGTTGGCGGGCTCGAACAGCGCGCCCTTGTCGAACGGGCTGCTGGCGACGATGTCCGCCGCGCGCACCACCCAGATCGACACGCCTTCGTTGCGGCGCGTGTACACGTCGCGGGCGTTATTCACCGCCATTGCCGCATCCGGCGCGTGCAGGCTGCCCACGTGCTTGTGGGCCAGGCCGTGCTGGCTGCGGATGAACACTTCCCACAGGGGCCATTCCTTGCTCATTGCTGTCTCCTCAAGCTGCTTCTTGTGTTTTGCCTGCCGCTTTGTCCGCATGCGCCACCAGCGCATCGCGGAACCACTGGCCGTCGTCCCATGCCTTGACGCGGGTGCGCAGGCGCTCGCGGTTGCACGGGCCGTTGCCCTTCAAAACGTCGTGGAATTCCTGCCAGTCGATCTCGCCGAAATCGTAATGGCCGCGCTCCTCGTTCCATTTCAGGTCGGGATCGGGGACCGTCAGGCCGAGGAATTCGGCCTGCGGCACGGTCTGGTCGACCATGCGCTGGCGCAGCTCGTCGTTGGAGAACAGCTTGATGCGCCATTGCGACGACTGCGCGCTGTTGACGGAGTGCGCGTCCGACGGGCCGAACATCATCAGCGACGGCCACCACCAGCGGTTCAGCGCATCCTGCGCCATCGCCTTCTGTTCCGGGGTGCCGTTGCACAGCGCCAGCATGATGTCGTAGCCCTGGCGGGCGTGGAACGACTCTTCCTTGCAGACGCGGATCATGGCGCGCGCATACGGGCCGTACGAGCAGCGGCACAGCGGGATCTGGTTGATGATCGCGGAACCGTCGACGAGCCAGCCGATGGCGCCCATGTCGGCCCACGACAGCGTGGGGTAGTTGAAGATGCTCGAATATTTCGCTTTGCCGGAATGCAGGGCCTGCAGCAGCTCGTCGCGCGACACGCCCAGCGTTTCGGCAGCGCTGTACAGGTACAGGCCGTGGCCTGCTTCATCCTGGATCTTCGCCAGCAGGATCGCCTTGCGCTTGAGCGTGGGGGCGCGCGTGACCCAGTTCCCTTCCGGCAGCTGGCCCACGATTTCCGAGTGGGCGTGCTGGGAAATCTGGCGGATCAGCGTCTTGCGGTAGGCCTCGGGCATCCAGTCCTTCGGCTCGATCCGGATGCCTTCGTCGATGCGCGCCTGGAACGCGCGCTCCTGCTCGCTCATCGATTCGGCCGTCTGCACGTTCTTCAGCCCGGTTTCCACCATCTGTGCGTACATGGTTGTCTCCTCCTGTTGCATCACTCCAGCCATAATACGATACAGAATTTTATTTGCAAGCTGTTTTTGTGTGTCATATCGAAAGTCCGTATCTTGTTCGGCTGAGTACAATGGCGGCATGAACAATGAACTGACCAATGTGAGCTTGAACAAGTGGATCGACCGTTTCCTGGCCGACGAACCGCCCCGCTCGAAATCGCTGGTGATGACGGTCTTCGGCGACGCGATCGTCCCGCACGGCGGCCTGGCCTGGCTGGGCAGCCTGATCGACCTGCTGGCGCCGTTCGGCGTCAACGACCGGCTGTTGCGCACCTCCGTATTCCGGCTGGCGCAGGAAGGCTGGCTCGTGTCGCAGCGCGACGGCCGCCGCAGCCACTACACGATCACGCCGGAAGCGGCGCAGCGCTTTGCCCGCGCGTTCCGGCGCGTGTATGCGGCGCCGCACGTGCACTGGCATGGCAGCTGGACGTTCGTGCTGGGGACGAACAACCTGACGGCGGTCGAGCGGGCGACCTTGCGCAAGGAATTGCTGTGGGAGGGCTACAGCGTGGTGGCGCAGGGTATCGCCGGGCATCCCGCCGGCGATGCCGAAGCGCTGGACGATCTGCTGGGCCGCCTCGGCATGCGCGGCAAGGTGTACGTGGTGCAGGCGGCGCAACTGCCCGGCGTGCAGGGCAAGCCGCTGGCGGACCTGGTGGCCGAGGGATGGGACTTGCGGGAAGTGGCGGCCGGCTACGAGCGCTTCATCGCCACCTTCGCGCCGCTGCGTGCCCTGCTTGCCGGCGGCGTGGCGCCGGAGCGCGCCTTCGTCGTGCGCACGCTGCTGATCCACGCCTACCGGCGCGTACAGCTGCACGATCCGCAGTTGCCGGTGGAGCTGCTGCCCGAGCCGTGGCCCGGCGCTGCCGCCTATGAACTGGCGCGCGAGTTGTACTTGTCGACGTACGCGCCGGCCGAGCAGCATGTGCTGGAAGCGTTGCGGCGGGAGCAGCCGGAGGTGCCGGATGCGGGGGCGGCGTTCTTTGAACGGTTCGGGGGGCTGCGTTAGGCGGGGCCAGGGCGCTTTCATGCATACCATGCAGACCTTCGACGCTGCCCCCCCCGGCAACGTGTCCTTGATGCCGCACCTGCGAGCGATCCGAACTCCGGTTCGTCCATGACCGGTGCCCGGCTATCCGTGGCACATTTGCATCATTTTTTCTGTCCCCGTCGTGCTATCGTTATCGGGCGCCATCCTGCGACAAAACGGCGCCCCGATACCCCCGCAATGTCAACCACATCCGGACGAGGCACACCATGTTGCAGACCACGCGCGTCATCGCATTGCTTTCGTTGCCCCTCACGATCGGCCTCGCTGGCTGTGGCGGCGACGGCGACCAGGGCCCACAGGGCCCGGCCGGCACCCCCGGCGCCAATGCCGACGCCATCGCCACCATCGGCGAGGGCGCCATCATCATCGACGGCGCGGCCGCCAGCGATCCGAAGGAAAGCATCTATGTCCGCAAGGCCGGCCACGGCCCGAAGACCATCGTGCTCGTTCCCGGCAATAACACTTCGGGCGCCATCTTCGACGGCATGATGGGCTTCTTCCGTTCCGTCGATGCGCTCAATGACGCCTACACCGTCTATACCTTCGATTACCGCGGCAGCGGCAAGTCGAGCTACAACCGGAAGATCACGTCGCTGAAGGATTTCGCCGCCGACTTCGAGAAGGTGATGAACAAGATCACCAGCTTCCCCACGTCCGGCGTCACGGTGGTCGGCTACTCGATGGGTTTCGGCGTCGCACTGGAGATGGTCATCGCCAATCCCGGGCGGTATGCCAATGTCGTCAGCCTGGCGGGGATCGGTACACGCGGCGTGCGTGTCGGCTTCAATGCGGGCCAGGCCGGTATCGATCCGGCAGGCCACTCATGGGCGAATGGCGACTGGGTCACCATCGCGAACGATGCCGCCGGCCTCGCCGGCACCGCCTTCCAGCAGCGGTCATGGCAGGGCGAGCAGCGCACCTATGCCAACGTGCAGGCCACCTGGGATCTGGTCGTCTATAACGATGTCCTGAAATACGATGTCAGCAAGATCTTCACGCCGGCGGCGGTTACCGACCCCACGTTCCGCGCTTCGCCGAACTACAGCGGTTCCCTGCTCGACGGCTTCACCATCCAGTACATGCCGGAATCGCTGTACTACGCGCATAAATTCAACGTCTCGCCCGTCAACGTGGTCAAGCCCGCGCCGAATGCCGACGGCAGCGTGGTCACCATTCCGGGCGACGGCCGCCTGGGCGCGCTGTTCAACGGCAAGCGCGCGATGCTGGTGAAGGCCACCACCGACCTGGCCACCTGGCGCGGCGACCAGGTTATCTACGACAACTACACCGCCACCTCGAAATATGACCTCAAGCGCGCGGGCGCCAGCGTGACCGCGGTGATGATCAATCCGAACCAGGGCTTCGACCACGGCTTTCCGGTCGCGCGGCCGCTTGAAACGGTGCGGCTGGTCGACGCCTTCATCAAGGGCGATGTTTCGGCGCCCGGTGCCACGGGCGCACTGGGCGGCGCGGGCGTCGCCGTGTATCCGAATGCCGAAACCGCCTGGGAGACCAATACCTTCACCGGCTTCTGACGCATGGCGTATGCGGGGACGATGCCGCAGTAGCCGGCAGGGTCATCCCTCCGGACCAGCCACGCCCATGCACGAAGGTTGACACGCCGCTCGTTTCGTCTTAAATTTCTGTAACGACAGAAATTAGAGAAAACCATGAGTCTGAGTCCGACCGAACAAAAATACATCCTGCACTGGGGCGAGATGGGCACCCGCTGGGGCGTCAACCGCACCGTCGCGCAGATCCACGCGCTGCTGTTCCTGGCCAATGCGCCGCTCAACGCCGAGCAGATCGTCGAGCAGCTCGGCGTGGCCCGCTCCAATGTCAGCAACAGCCTGAAGGAGCTGCAAAGCTGGGGCCTGGTCAAGGTGACGCATGTACTGGGCGACCGGCGCGACCATTTCGTGGCACTGCAGGATGTGTGGGAAATCTTCCGTACCATCGTCGAGGAGCGCAAGCGCCGCGAAATCGATCCGACCTTGACCGTGCTGCGCCAGTGCGCCATCGAAGCCGAAGGCGACAAGGGCATGGAAGACGCTACCCGCGAGCGGATGGCGCAGGTGCTGGAATTCCTGGAAATGCTGACCGACAGCTACGACGACTACAAGCACCTGGAGCCGGCCACGCTGAAGCGTTTCATCAACATGGGCGGCAAGGTCGCCAAGCTGCTGGGCTGAGGAGGCATCATGGGCACACCCGAACTGACCGTCTACGTCGACGGTACCTGCGGCTTCTGCGTGGCCGAGGTCAATATGCTGAAGCGCCACGACCGCCTCGGCGCCCTGGCCTTCGTCGACCTGGCGACGCCTGGCTTTGCCGACTTCCCGCCGGGGACGGACCTGGCGACCCTGAACGCCAGGCTGCATTCGGTAACGGCCGATGGGCGCGTGCTCACTGGCCTGGACAGCATGCAGGCCATCTATCGCCAGGTGGGCCTGGGCTGGGTGGTCTGGCCGCTGCGTATCCGCCTTCTGCGTCCACTGATGGCCTGGTGCTACGAGCAGTTCGCGCGCCATCGCTACCACGTCTCGAACTTCTTCGGCATGCGCGTGACGCCCGCCACGCCGCGATGCGACGGCACTACCTGCCATGCCGGCAGCCCGTTCACGAAAGGCCTGCGCGATGAGTGAGAACCTGCGCGACTGCGCAACGGCCACGCCGGCGCTGACCCTGTACTACGACGGCGCATGCGCCTTCTGCACCGATGCCATGCTGACCCTGCGCCGCCACGACCGGCGCGGCGTGCTGGCCTTCGTCGATATCGCCGCGCCGGGCTTTGCCGATTTCCCCCCGGGCACGGACATGGCGGCACTGGACGCCAGGCTGCATGCCGTCACGGCCGATGGCCGCGTGCTGTCCGGCCTGGACAGCATGCAGGCCGCGTATTCGCTGGTGGGCATGGGCTGGGCCGTGCTGCCACTGCGCATCGCCCCGCTGCGCCCCGCCCTGGCCTGGGCCTACGACCACTTCGCGCGCAACCGCTACCGGGTGTCACGCCTGCTGGGCATGCGCCTGCCGGCGACGCATTGCGACGGCGATGTGTGCTATCGCGGCAGCCCGTTCGTGAAAGGCCTGCGCGACGACTGATACGATGGCTTGCGGCCTGGCGCGAAGGAGTGCTGCTACTATTCGCGATAACTTTCCGCCCCTATTTGCAAGCCAAGTCCAGAGGAGTACGCAAATCCTACGTTTTTTGATCACTACGGCGATACGCACGCCAAAGCTGACGATCGCTGTCGCGTTATGCGTGCTGGCCGCCCTGGCCGGCGCGATGACCTACACCGGTTTCCTGGTCATCGGGGTCCTGGCCGATTATCTCGGCACGGGCCGGTTCCTCGCCGGGCTGCTTCTCGGGGTTCTCTTTGCACGGTTTCCCTGGATCAGGAAAGGCAAGCCGCGCATCGTTGGACTGTTACCGAAACCTGTCCGCCGGCCACTCGTGGTCAGCTTGCTGGTACTTTGCACGCTGCATTTCCTGTCGCGAGGCGACTACGTGTCCGCGGGCTTTACCGGTTTTGCCACGGCTTTCCTTCTCACCTTCCCCTGGCTGCGGCGGGCCATTTTCGACCGGATGCTGTCGTCCGTCTTCAACTTCACCGGGCGAAAACCGTCCGCAAGCGCCGACGACACGGTGATCGATGGGGAGTTCAGGGAAAAGAAGGATTGAGATCGACCGTTCAGCGGCAGCTTTACATGTCGTAACGTGTGATACAGGTGACGGTATATCCTGCGCGCGCCTCAACCATTAATCTACTTCCACAGGCTAATCAATCGCCATGGGAGAAAATAATGGAAAACATCGCCACCGCAAGCCGTATCCACCCACTCGTTGCCGCGGCAGCCGTCTCGGTGATTGCCGTCAGCGCCGCCGGTATCGCCGCTCTCACCGGCGTACTGCCATCGAGCAAAGCCGAGCCGGCTGCGCAGATCGCTCCAGCGAGCCTGGCGGCCCAGCAGCTGGCAGCGGCGCAACCGGCTGCGCTGCAGCCCTTGCCGCAAACGCTGCAGCCGGCAGCGCTCGCGGAACCGGCCGCGGCGGTGCGCCAGCCGGCTGTACAGGCAGCGCCGGAACGCGTGATCGTGCGGGAAGTCGTCTACCGTGAACCCGCACCGAAGCCAGTGCACAAGGCGCCGGCCCGCAGCTATGCGGCGCAGCACCAGCAGCCGGTGCAGGCCCCGGCCCCGGTCGCGCAGGAAAGCAAGCCGAACTATGTGGCCATCGGTACCGGCGCCGTGGTCGGCGGACTGATCGGCAACCAGATCGGCGACGGCAATGGCAAGAAACTGGCGACCCTCGCCGGGGTGCTCGGCGGTGGCTATGTCGGCAACGAGATTGCCAACCGCAACAAGTAAGCTGCACAACCAAGCAACTCACGTAAGCAACTCAAGTAAGCAACACGAGTAAGCACCGACACCGCATGCTTCACCGGGCGAAAGCCGAAGCGGGCGGGTGCGACGTGGATGTCCGCTTCGGCCGAAGCGGACATCCTTGCTTACCCGTTCATCGTTTCAGCCGCCCTCCCCGACCGGTATGACAAACGCCCTGAGTTCGGCCAGCTTGCCGTCGCGCAGGCGCCAGACGTCGCTGTAGGCGTTCCGCACCACCTTCCCCGCCTCGTCCCGGCTTTCGATGTCGCCGAGTGCCACCACGTAGGCGCCATCGGCCACCAGTTCGCGTACGGTGAACACGGGCGGCTGCACATAGTCCTTCGCCATCAGGGCGCGCACCGCCTCCTTGCCATGCAGCGTTGCGCCGCCCACGGTGGACCAGACGATATCGTCCGTGCAGAACGCCAGGAAGCCTTCGTTGTCGCCGGCGGTCACCGCCGCATTCGCCTGTTGCAGGACACGCTTGTTCGCATCGGACATGGGCATTCTCCTCGTGGGTGTTGGCCCCCGAATCTATCACGTGAGGCGAACGCCAGGGAGGCTGCGGCGATGCGGAACATGCGGAGCTGTATCGCAGCAGGCGAACCACCTGCAGGCTTCGCGGGGTAGACGGTCAGGTACGGTCAGGTGCGCACCGCCCCGCGCGCCGTGCCGTGCAGCCAGATGAAAAGCGCCGTCGCGGCGCCGGCACCGGCCAGTTGCGCCAGCACGAAGGCCGGGGCGTCGACCAGGCGCAGCGCGCCGGCCTGGCCGATCGCCTTGGCCAGCGTCAGTGCCGGGTTCATGAAGGCCGAGGAAGAACTGAACCAGCAGGCCGCCATCACATACGCGGACACGGCGAACGGCGCCACGACCGGGCGGGCCCGGCCGCAGCCGATGAACACGCACAGCATGCCGAACGTGGCGACGAATTCGCCCAGCCACTGGCCGGTACCGGTGCGCACCTGCTGCGTGGCCATCGCCAGGTCCAGTCCGTACATGGCATGCACGGCCGCCACGCCCGCCACGGCGCCTACCGCCTGCACCGCGATGTAGGGCGCCACGTGGTCGGCACGCAGGTTGCCGCGCCACGCTTCGGACAGTGTCAGCACGGGATTGAACAGGCCGCCGGAAATATTGCCGAACGTGAGGATCAGCACAGCCAGCCCGGTGGCGCCGACGAGCGCGCTGACCAGCAGCGCCATCGCGGGGTCGCCGCCCGCCAGGCGCTGCGCGGCAATGCCGGCGCCGCTGCCGATCGCCAGCAGCAGTGCGGTGCCGATGAATTCGGCCGCCAGGCATTTTGCCAAAGCCTTGGACATATCTTCCCGAAATACATGTTAAAACACGTACTCTAGGGCAACGTGACGTAGGCGGCTATCGGAGCCGGACTATATTCTGTATGTAGCGGCAGCGGGGTATGGGTCGCTGCCGCCCTGCCGGGCCTGCGTCCGGTGTACTGGCAACCTTCTAGACGCCTGCCGCCGCGATCGTCTGCGCAAACTGCGACACGCCGTCGAGGTTGAACAGTTCGACCGTCATCGCCTTCGTGCGCGGGTCGATATTGACCTCGCCGAAGAACTGGTAGCCCGCAAACGGCGACGAAGCCTGGATCGGCGGCGCTTTCGAGAAGACCACGCTCGGGCCGAAAGTCCTGTCGAGCACGCCGGGGCCGAAGCTGCCGGCGTTCATCGGGCCGGCAACGAATTCCCAGAATGGGGAAAAGTTCGTGTACAGGGCATTGGCCGGGTCGTAGTAATGGGCGGCGCAGTAGTGGACGTCGGTGGTGATCCAGACCACGTTGGGCACGTCCTTGATACTGCCGAGCAGGCGGGCCATCTCGATTTCCCGGCCGAGCGGCACGCCGTCGTTGCCGTTCGCCACTGCTTCCCACAAGGCGTTGCCCTGGGCATCCTTGCCGTCGCCGACATTCAGGCCGATAGGCATGTCGGCGGAGATGACCTTCCAGGTTGCCTTCGACGCTTTCAGGCCGGCGATCAGCCATTCGAGCTGCTCGCGGCCCAGGAATGCCGAGCCGGCGTCTTCGATGGTTTGCAGGTTGGTGCTGTTCGGGCCGCGATAAGTGCGCATGTCCACCACGAACACGTCGAGCAGCGGGCCATGCGAGATGGTGCGGTAGATGCGTTGCGGTTCGCTTTGCTTGTAATAGCGCATCGGCGCATATTCGAGGAAGGCCTGGCGGCCGCGGGCCGTGAGCGTGGCGATGCTTTTTTCGGTGTAGCGCGCGTCGCCCGACAGGTTCTTGGCGTCGCTGTAGTTGTTCGTCACTTCGTGATCGTCCCATTGCCACACCTGCGGCACCTGGGCGGCGAACTTGCGGAAGTTCGCGTCCAGCATGTTGTAGGCATGGCGGCCGCGGAATTCCTTCAGCGTTTCCGCGACCTTGCTGACTTCTTCCGTGACCACGTTGCGCCACAACTGGCCGTTTTCCGCCTTTACCTCGGCCAGGATCGGGCCGTCCGCATACACCGTGTCGCCGTTGTGAACAAAGAAATCCGGGTCGCGCAGGCGCATCGCCTCGTAGATCTTCATGCCGCCAAAGTCGGTGTTGATGCCCCAGCCCTGGCCGCACTGGTCGCCGCTCCAGTGGAAACGCACGGCTTTCGTGCCATCGGCGGGCGTGGTCCTGAATTGACCGGATACGGTTTCGCTTTCGATCCGCGCATCGTCGGGATCCACGTAGCGCACGCGCACGAAGACCGTTTGCCCGGCGGGCAGGCCGCCCAGGTCGACACGGGTCGTGAAATCGGTGGCTTCGCTGGCATACGGGCCGACGATGCGGCTGGCATTGGCGAAACGGTCGCTCGTGTCGTATTCGACGATCATCTGCGCATTGCGGTCGCTGCGCCCCCAGATGATGGCCTTGTTGTCCGTGATGTCGCCGAACTGTATCCCCGACGGCATCTTCGGCCGTTCGTTTTCGCTGACGCCGATCGACGCGCTGCCGCCGCAACCTTGCAGCAGCAGCGTGCCACCCAATGCCGAACTGCCCGCCAGGACGCCGCTTCGAGAGAGGAAACGGCGGCGCGAAATGGATGAAGTCATGCTTGCTCCGGTAATTGATAAGCGGGAAAGTGTAGGTTGCGGATATGACGTGGCGATGAAACCGGCAGTGCGAATCGGCCTCTAGGGAACCTTGCGCGCCACCCACTTGCGATGGTCGATCAGGTCCAGCATGCCGCGGCAGTGATCGGCATGGCTCATCGCCAGCAGTTCGAACTTGTCGCCCGTCCACAGCCACCTGGCGGCATGGCCGCAATCGGCCAGGGTGCGCCCGGTGTAGGAACCCAGCACCTGGCCATCGAAATCGGCGTTGACGAGGACATCCGCCGGCAGGCCATTGGTGGGAAGGTCGAGCCGGCGCGGCCGATACGGAGGCCGCGCGTTGGCCAGCCAGGCTTCGTAAAAACTCGCCGTCGGGCCACGGCTCGATTCGAACAGGAACAGCAGCCGGCCATCCGCCAGGCGATACAGGTCATGGCGGTCGATCCATTCTTCCTGCGGCGGGCCGGTCTCCGCGAGGAATGCCGCTTCGATCCCGCGATCGGAGATCCGCTGCGCCGGCGGCGCCGCGCGCAGCACCGGCATGGCCGGCGCCGGGGGAACGGAAGATTCCGCACGGCTGCCGCGCCGGACCAATGCGCCGGGGGTATCGATCCGCCCCTGCAAGGCATCCATGCGCAACAGCGCCGCCTTCATGCCGGCGAGCGGCAGGGTCCACTGCTGCTGGCCGTCGCTGGCCTGGCCCTCCCTGCCGTCGATCATCCGGTCCAGCAGTTCTTGCGCCGCCGTCCGCGGCAACGGCTGGTTGGCGCGGAGCGTGACCGGCCGTTGCCGGTCCACCGTCAGGGTGAGATCGACGGGCTTTGCAGGCCCGCCTTCGGCAAGGACGATTCTGGCCTGCACCGCCGTACCCGGCCCCGCATCGCGCACCAGTTGCACGGCAAGCCATCGCGCGGTCTCGCGATCCGGTCCGTACCCGACCGCCTCGCAGTGGTTGACGTTATCGCACTGCACGGTCCAGTCCTCGTATTCCTGCGCGGCGCAAAGGAGTGGTGCCGACAGGGCCGCGGCGAGGGAGACGCATCGGAGCAGGACAGTGATCGTCATCGGGCCACTTGGTTGACGGTTGATCGGTGACAGTTGATTAGTAATTCGATGTGGCTCGCACTATAGCGCAGCGGCCGGCCCGGCATGCGGGAACCGCTTTGCGCTGCGGCGAACGCAGGATTTTGTTATCGTCACGGCATGAAGATCCTTGTCACCGCGCTGCTCGGCGCCTGCGCCCTCCCCGCCATTGCCGGTACGCCGGCCGGCTTCCATTTCGCCCATCACGATTGGGAAATTGCCTGCGACAACACGCGCACCTGCCGCGCCGCCGGCTACCATCATCGTGGCGAGGATGACGATACGCCGGAGGTTTCCGTGGTGCTGGAACGCGCGGCCGGGCCGGACCAGCCCCTGAAGGCAACGCTGAGGCTCGGCATCCGCGATGAAAAGGAATGGGTGCCGAAGGCGGGCGTGACGATGCATGTCGACGGCCGCGCACTGGGCCACGTGAAGATCGGCAGCGACTACATGACAGGCGAGCTCTCTCCCGCGCAGATACAGGCCCTGGTGGCGGCGGTTGCCGGCACCGGGATCGTGCAATGGCGTGATGGCGCGCGCGCATGGACGCTGTCCGGCGCCGGTGCGGCCGCCGTGCTGCTGAAGATGGATGAATTCCAGGGCCGCATCGGCACCCCGGGCGCGTTGCTGCGCAAGGGCGCCAGGGCCGAGAACAGCGTGCCGGCGGCACCGCCGATGCCCGAGGTGCTGGCGGCGCCGGCCGGAAACGCCGAAGTGGACCTGCCGCCGGCTGCCCGGGCCGCACTGTTGCGCGAGCTGCGCGGCACGCTCGGCGAAGGCGATTGCGAAGCCCTGGTGCCGGACGATCTGTCGATACGGCGGCTCACCGCCGCCAGGCTGCTGGTCTACGGCCAATGCTGGGCCGGTGCCGCCAGCACAGGCACTGCCTACTGGGTCGCCAATGGCACTGCGCCGTTCAAGCCGGTGCTGGTGACGACCGACGGCAGCGATCATGAAGCCGGCAAGATCTCCGCGAGCCACGGCATGGGCAGCTGCCGGGAAACCAGGGAATGGGTGTGGGATGGCAGCCGCTTCGTGCCGACGCTCGTCGCCGACACGGGCATCTGCCAGTCGGTGGGACTCGACGGCACATGGGACCTGCCCACCCATGTCGCCAAGGTGATACGCCCCCCGCGCTGATCACGAAGCACCGCTCAGCGCCGCCCCGCCGCGATCAGGTAATTCTGCATGGCCGCCTCGGCCACCGACGCCCACTGGTTCTGGTCGTGCCGGAACCGCTTCCAGGGCTCGTAGATCTTCCTGAACTTCGCGTTCTTCGCCGCTTCCTCTTCCATCACGGCTGTGGATTGCTTATAAGCGGCATCCATCACGTCCTTGCTGAAGTTGTGCAGCTTCGCGCCGTTCTTCAGCAGGCGGGCCAGTGCGCCGGGGTTTTTCGCATCGTAGTCGGCCTGCATGCGCACGTGGCATTCATACGTTGCCGCCTCGAGCGCGGCCTGGTACTGCTTCGGCAGCTTGTCCCAGTGCTTGCTGTTCACGTAGAACGACAGCTGCGGGCCCGTTTCCCACCAGCCCGGCGAGTAGTAGTGGGGCGCCACGCGCACGAGGCCCAGCTTTTCATCGTCGTACGGGCCGACCCATTCGGCCGCGTCGATCGTGCCCTTCTCCAGCGCGGCATACACGTCGCCGGCGGGGATCTGCTGCGGCACCACGCCCATGCGCTCCATCACGCGCCCCGCGAAGCCGGCCACGCGCATCTTCAGGCCCTTCAAATCGGCCACGGAGCGGATCTCCTTGCGGTACCAGCCGCCCATCTGCACGCCGGTGTTCCCGCCCATGAAGTTGACGATGCCGTAGCCGCGGTAGAACTCGCGCAGCAGTTCACGGCCGCCGCCCTGGTCGAACCATGCCGTCTGCTGGCGGGACGTGAGGCCGAACGGCACCGCGCAGTCGAATGCGAACGTGGGGTCCTTGCCGAAATAGTAGTAGGCCGGCGTGTGGCCGATCTCCACGGTGCCGGCCTGCACGGCGTCCATCACCTGCAGGCCGGGCACGATTTCGCCGGCGGCGAACTGGCGGATCTGGAACTTGTTGTTGGTGAGCTGGGCCACCCGTTTCACGAAGCCTTCGGCCGAGCCGTAGATCGTGTCGAGCGTCTTGGGAAAGCTCGAGGCCAGCCGCCAGCTGACGGCTGGCTGCGCCTGCGCGAAGGCCGGCGCGGAGATGGTCGAGGCCACTGTGGCGGTGCCCGCCACGGCGGCGGACTGGGTCAGGAAGGAACGGCGCTGCATCGTCGGTCTCCTCAGAATGGATGAGGCATTGTAGCCGCTTGGGAAGCGCGGGCAAAAGCCGTTATCATGGCGGCCTCGCGCCGCGGCGCTCCAATCCACCACAGGGACACACAATGTCTATCAAGATCAGCAGCCAGTTCGACGCTGGCGCCATCGAATTCGTCAGCGCCACCAGCGTTGGCGATATCGACCTGAACATCCGCAAGGATTCCCATGCCGACATCACGCAGTGGTTTTATTTCCGCGTGCAGGGCGCGGGCGGCATGCCGCTCACGATCCGCTTCCTGAATGCCGGCAAGGCCGCCTACCCGGATGGCTGGAAGGATTACCAGGCCGTGGCCAGCTACGATCGCGATACGTGGTTCCGTGTGCCCACCAGCTTCGATGGCGAAGTGATGACGATCGAGCACGCGCCCGAATACGACAGCGTGTATTACGCCTACTTCGAGCCGTATTCGTGGGAACGCCACCTGTCGCTGCTGGACAATGCCCAGCTGTCGCCGCTGGCCGAGCTGGTCGACCTGGGTTCCACGGTGGATGGCCGCGACCTGAACATGCTGGTGATCGGCGATCCGGACGCACCGAAGAAGGTGTGGGTCATCGCGCGCCAGCACCCCGGCGAAACGATGGCCGAATGGTTCGTCGAAGGCATGGTCGAGGCGCTGCTCGATCCGGCCGATCCGTTCGCCAGCCAGTGCCTGAAGGAAGCCGTGTTCTATGTGGTGCCGAACATGAACCCGGACGGCTCGGTGCGCGGCAACCTGCGCACGAACGCGGCCGGCGCGAACCTGAACCGCGAGTGGAACACGCCGACGATGGAGCGCAGCCCCGAGGTGTACCTCGTGAAGCAAGCCATGCAGGAAACGGGCTGCGACCTGTGCCTGGACGTGCATGGCGACGAAGGCCTCCCCTACGTGTTCGTGGCCGGCAGCGATTCGCTGGAAAACTTCACGCCCGAACAGAAGGCCGCGCAGGATGCGTTCATCGCCGACTTCAAGGTCGCCAGCCCCGACTTCCAGAGCGAGTTCGGCTACCCGGACGCGCCGTTCACGCCGGAAGTGCTGACGATGGGTTCGCCGCACATCACCCACCTGTTCGGCTGCCTGTCGCTGACGCTGGAACTGCCGTTCAAGGACAACGCCAACGACCCGGACCCGGTCAACGGCTGGAACGGCGCCCGTTCGATGAAGCTCGGCGCCGCGGTGCTGCAGCCGGTGCTGCAGGCGCTGCGCCGGTAATAGCGCTGGAAAATTCGCCGGCAGGGTCGCCAGCAACGGCGCTGGCAACGGCGCTGCCGCGCCGGAGCGCCGCGAAGGCCTCCGGCATCCATGGCCGCGCGGCCAGCAGGAACGTGACCGACTGCCGCTCCGCGTACGGCAGCCGGGCATCGGCCTGGTGCTGCTGCGAAAAGTCGTCCGCCACCTGGCGCAGCCGCGCCAGCAGCGCGCCGGTGGACGCCGGCGACAGCATCACGCTCACCAGCCGCAACGCCTCGCCCTCGCCATCGAAGCGCGCGTCGAGGTAATCGCCGGCGGCCTCGCGCCGGAACCATGTCTGGATCGGGCCGTTCGGGATCCAGTCGAACGTGCGCGCCACCAGCAGTTTGACCCGGTTGTTCGGCTTGAGCACGAGGAAGCCGATCCTGTCGAGCCGCAGCAGGTACTTCACCGTTTCCGCCTCGGTCAGCGTGAACGTGGCCACGATCTCCTCGACCGGCAAGCCGTTCAGCGCGGCCACCGCGACGAGCAGCAGCTTCGGGTCGCCGATCAGCTCCTCTTCCTGCGCATGGGTCAGTTGCGCCACCAGCTTCGGTGCGTCCAGCGCCGTGCGCGTGAGGTCGAGCAGGTCGATGCCGGCTGCGGCCAGGATTTCGTCGAGTCGCTGCAAGGTCAGGCTGCGCTGCGCGAACATGCGCTTCACGCTGGCCTCGGACATGCCGATGCGCCGCGCCAGCTCCGCATAGGTCACGCCGCGCGCCTTCAGTTCGCGTTTCAGGCCGTCCACCAGCATCACGCTGCTCGACATATAAAACCTTTTGAAAGTATCGTATTCCGATACTTTACCAGTAGTGGCCCGCCACCGTGGACATAACGCTTGCCCCGTTTTTCACCGCAGCCGATGATGCGTGCACCTTCACTTATAGGGAACGAATCATGAAAAGCCTGCTGCTTGCCACCCTGCTCTCGTTTGCCTGCGCCACCGGCCAGGCCGCAGATGCATCCAGCCCGTCCGAGTCCATCGGCGATGCTTCTGCCATCGTGGTGGCCGGGTCGCTGGCGCCTGTCGTTATCGGCGGCAGCATTCTCGTGGTGGCGGTGGACAAGGTTGGCGACGGCATCGATCTGCTGCTGGAAAGCGCGAAGGATGCCAGCCGCGCCACCGTGCGCCTGTCGGGCAAGGCGGCCGAGGGCTTGTCGGTGGCCGCCGGCACCGTCGTGAACGTATCGGCAACGGCCACCGGCCACGTGCTGGTCGCCTCCGGCAAGGTCATCGCCTTCATCCCGAACGAGGCGGGCAAGGCGCTGCTGCGCAGTACCAAGGCATCCTGACTTGCCACTCTGTAGTCATTCCAACGTTTGCATGCAGTACCCGGGCAGGCCATCATGGCCGCCCGGCCACCACCATGGAGTCGTTACGATGAAACTGTTGTCCCTTGCACTGGTCGCGTCGCTGCTGGGCACGACGCCCGTCATTCACGCCGCACCTTCCGAAGCCTCGTACGGCAGCGCCCTGCTGTCCGGCTACGTCGTGCTGGGCTCCGTCTTCGTGGCCGGGGCCTCCGGCGCCGCCATCGTCGAGAGCGTGCAGAAGGTGGGCGATGGCGTGGAGCTGGTGCTGACGAACACGTCCAACGCGAGCAAGGCCACGGTGCGACTGTCCGGCAAGGCCGCGCAGCAGCTGTCGGTGGCGGCCGGCACGACGCTCGACGTGGTGGCCACGTCCACGGGCCACATGCTCGTCTTCTCCGGCAAGGTGCTGGCGTTCATCCCGAACGAACTGGGCAAGGCGCTGCTGCATCACGAGAAGGTGACGTGATGACAGCGAAGACGATGCGGCGCGTGGCGCTGGCCGCCTGCCTGGTGCTGGCCGCCCCCGCGTGGGCTGGCCGCTCGTGCGAGGAAACGCCGATGGCGGTGGCCGATACCGTGAAATCGCTGGACCTCGCGCAGCGCACGTTCGAGGCGCTCGATGCCAGCGGCAGCCAGGTGGCGCTCATCTCGCGCGCCGGCCAGGATTTGAGCAAGTACGGTCTGCGCTACTCGCACATGGGCATCGTGGTGCGCGACCATCCGTCCGGGCGCTGGACCGTCGTGCACGAGCTGAACGAATGCGGTACGGCTTCGTCGGCGCTGTACAACGAGGGCCTGGGCAACTTCTTCCTTTCCGGCCTGTTCCGCTACGAGGCGCAAGTGGTCATTCCCGGCCCCGAAGCGCAGGCGCGGCTGGCCCAGCTCGTGACGACGCGCACCGCGCGCCGCCTGCACGATGCCGATTACAACATGCTGTCCTACGCCTTTTCGACGCGCTACCAGAATTCGAACCAGTGGGTGCTTGAAACCTACGCGGCGGCCAGCGCGCCGGCCAGCCAGGTGGAAACGCGCGAGGAAGCGCAGGCCTGGCTGAAGCAGACGGGCTTCGCGCCGATCACCGTGTACGTGCCCAGCGTGAAGCGGCTGGGCGGGCGCATGTTCCGCGCCAACGTGGCGTTCGACGACCACCCGTTCGACCGGCGCATGCTCGGCCAGATCGACACCATCACCACCGAGGCGATCGTTCGCTTCGTGCGGGCGACGGATGGCGCCTCGAAAGTGTTCATCGTCGATTGAAGGGCAGGTGCACATGGTTTGACCTGCCGCAAGTGCAGCGCCCCCGGCAGCGCAAAGATGGGCATTCGAACCCATCCAGTCGGAGACAACCATGCGCTTGCTTTCCCTGCTGGCTGCGGCCGCCTTGCTTGCCGGCTGCACCCTGCCCTACCGCCCGCCCCGGATCATGGAAGCGGATGCGGCATTTCCCGGCCTGATCGACTTCACCGCCCGTGCCGCCACGAAACAGACGGACGTGCTGCTCGTGCACGGCATGTGCACGCACGATGCCACGTGGGCCACGGAGACGGTGGGCAAGCTGGCCGCCCAGCTGGCGGCGAACGTGACGCCGGGCCCCGTCGAGCGCGCGGCCTCCCCGCTTGCCCCGGCCATCGGAATCGTGCCGATCGATGTCGGCACGCCGCACGGCACGATCCGCTTCAAGGCGCTGATCTGGTCGCCGCTGACGACACCCATCAAGCAGCAGCTGTGCTATGACCAGACGGACAAATCGCCGATCTGCGCGGGCGCGCCGCCATTCACGCCGGTGCGCGCGAAACTCAACGGGAAGGTCAAGGACCGGCTGCTCGACGACTGCCTGCCCGATGCGCTGATCTATCAAGGCGCGGCACGCGAGCAGATCCAGTTGCGCATGCGCGATGCGATCCTGGCGGCCACGGATGGCGCCGATCCCGATGCGCCCCTCGTCGTGATCTCGGAAAGCCTGGGCAGCAAGATCCTGTTCGACACGCTGCTGCGGATGATGGACGAACCGGCCACCAGCCGCGCGGCGCAGGTGGCCGCGCGCGAAGTGCAGCGGATGGCGTGGCTGGTCATGGCCGCCAACCAGATCCCCCTGCTGCAGATGGCCGAACAGCCGCTGGCCGATGCGGCCGGTGCGCGGGCGGGCATGCAGTCCACGCCGCCGGACAGCCTGCAGCGGCTCCTGCAGAAACGCCGCGCCCCGGCGACCGACCGGCGCGGCACGCCACCGCTGATGCTGGTGGCCTTCAGCGACCCGGGCGACGTGCTGACCTACACACTGCCGCCGGACCGCTACCGCGATGAAGGTGCCGGCGTGTTCAACGTGCTGGTGTCGAACGCCCCGACGTATTTCGGACTGCTGCAGGACCCCGTGCGGGCGCACGAGGGTTACCTGTCGAACCCGGACGTGGGCAGCCTGGTGGCCTGCGGGCAGCCCCGGAGCACCCTGTGCAAGTGATGCAAAAAACCGGGGACAGGCACCAATTCTTTGGGAATATTTCCCTGGAAATGGTGTCTGTCACCGGTTTTGAAGGTGGCCGGCGGTATGCCGGCGCTTCCGATCAATTGCGCAGGTTAATGCCGAACATCAGCTTGCGGCCCGCATACGCATAGTCGGCCAGCATTGGTGTGCCGTTGGCAAAGGCGTTGTAGCTGCCCTGGCTGTTCGACGTGGTTTCCTTGCCCAGGTTGCGGGCTTCGGCGAACACTTCGATGTTGTCGTTGATGCGATAGGCAACCTTGGCGTCGATGAACTTCGAAGCATCCTTGAAGTTCGGCGAGCCCGGGTTGTACGGCAGGAACGCGGTGCGGCCACCGCCGGCGTTCGGGTAGTTGTTGACGCCGGTGTTGCCGCACGCCGCGATGCAGTAGAAGAAGCCGGTATCGGCCTGCACGGCCACGCGGGCCGACAGCTTGCCGTCGTCATACCACAGCGACCAGTTGTACGAGTACTTCGATTCGCGCACCGGCGGCAGCGGCGTGCCGGTGATCAGGTCCACCACGTTGACCGCCGAGGTGGCCGAACGCACGCGGGTGTAGTTGATGTCCAGGCCCGTGTAGCGCAGGTACCATGGCAGGAAGGTGAACGCGGTTTTCGACGAGAATTCAAAGCCCTTGCGCACCGTGGCGGCGCCGTTTTCCCACGTGTTGTAGCTGAAGTCCACGTCGTCGAGCGGCCGGCCGGTTTGCGGGTCGACCAGGTTGGAGCCCTGGAACACCTTCACGCCGGAAACGCCGGTGGTACGCGACGGGCCGATCTTGCCGCGCTGGCGGAACGCGGCCAGTGAGAACTGCGTGTCGACGTTCGGATACCATTCCAGCGTCAGGTTCTGGTTGATGTTCGTCTGCGGCCGCAGGGCGGGGTTGCCCACGGTGCCGGAGCAGCGCATGTCCGCGTCGTCGCTGTTCGAAGACAGCTGCGTCGCATCGAACGTGCAGTTGCCGGCCGGGATCAGCTGGCCGACGGCCGGCCGGGCCACGGCCTTGCCCTGGTTGTAGCGCACCACCCACTCGTTCGGCACCATCCACAGTGCCAGGTTCCAGATCGGCAGGTAGTCGGTTTCGCTCGATTCCAGCGTGGTCAGCTTCGACACGGTGGCTGTCGTCCTGCCTGCCGGGGCGGAGGGATTCGCCGGATCGAAGTTTGCGTTCGGTACGATCGACGTGAACTGCATGCGCCCCGTCGCCTCGACCCGGGTATTGACGACGCGAACACCCGCATTGCCTTCCAGCTCCATGCCGAACGGCAGCGGACGGTCCGAGAACGGAATGTGGTCGAGCGCAAAGTCGGTCATCAGGTAGCCCGACCTGGTGCGTTCGCGGAACGTGTTCACCGGCTGCGCATACACCTGGCCATCGCTGCCGGTGCACTCCTTGACGCAGTTGAAGTTCACATTCGGCAGGTTCGCCATGGCGAACACTTTCTCGACGTCGATCTCGGTCCAGCCGTTGATCAGCTGCGACGGACGGTCCTTGGCGCCATTGAAGAAGTTGGTGGTAGCCGTGTGCATCGACTGGGCGATGATGTCCTGGAACTGGGCCGGTGTCAGTACCATCTGGCCGGACTGGTTCGTGGCGGTACCATGGGTATTGCTCGGTACATAGCCGTACTGGCAGGGCTTGCCGCCCGCGCCCAGCGAGCCGGGGGTATCCTGGCAGCCGACGAACGAGCTGCGCACGTTGGCCGATGGCACCATCACGGCGCGCTGGAAGCCCGGCTGCCCGAAGCTGCCCACGGCCGACTGGGCCTCGACACCGCCGCCGCCCCAGGCGCTGCCTTTGGTGTCGCGGAAGTTGAAACCGGACTTCAGGCGGGTCAGGAACGGAATGCCCTCGGGCAGCGCATACGTGAGGTCCAGCTTGGCGGTGCGTTCGCCGGTTTCGCTGATCTTCGGCGTCCAGGTGATCTGCGGTGCCTGCGTCTGCAGCGGCTGCTGGTCGATCGAATACGCGGGTGAGCCGTTGATGATCGTGGGACTCGGGTCCACGACCTTCTGGGCCACCGATGCCGGGCGCAACGTCGCGTACTGCGCCGCCGTGACGGCCGATGGGCCGCCGCCCTGCGGGAATTCATATGTCCACAAGCCGTTCGGCAGCACGGACAGGGTGGCCGGGCCGTAGTTGTAGCTCCAGCTGGTACGCTTGTCGCCGCGCGTGAAATCGGACTTCGCGTCGCCCACCAGGAACTCGGCGAACAGCCCGCCCTTGCGGTAGCTGCCGCCCAGCTGCAGGTAGCGGGCCGAGGTTTCCATGATGTTGTGGATCTGGTCCGTGCCCACGTTGCCATCGGCGATCGTGAACTTGGTCACATGGTGGGCGTCGTCGTAAGTGAGCGAGGCGGGATCGATGTTGACCACCGAGTTCGCCCATGGGTAGTTAGCCGAGCGGAACGAAGGCGTGGCATAGCTGAAGTAGCCGGAACCGGGCACCGGCACGAGGCGGTTGTTGGCAACGTCTTCGGTGAAGGCGGCGCCGGCGTAGTTCGGGTTGGCGGTCGATGCGGGATTGATGGCCACGCCGCCCAGGTTATAGGTGAGGAAGTTGTCGTCCACGCGGCGGCGCTGGTAGCTGCCCTTGCCGTACACGGTCAGTTCGTTGTTCACCTTGAAATCGACGCGCAGGTCGAGCGAGCGGCGCTTGTCGACCTGGCGCTTCTGCACGTAGCGGATCAGCGATGGCGTGTAATCGTTCCACTGGTTCAGGCACGACAGCTGTTCGTTACCCCGGTGGTTGATCGCAGCGCTGCGTTTATCCGATGCGATGGAATTGACCTGTGCTTCCGTCAGGTTCGGAAACGCCGCATAGCAGTCGGCCTTGGTTTGCGCGGCGGCCGAGCGGGTGACGACGTCCAGCGGGGTGGAGGCATCGAAGAAACCGCCGGCGGCCAGCGGGCTGCGCAGGGCTGGCTGCGTGGCCGTTGCGTCCGTGGTGGAGACGGTGGACGGGTTGTACGCAAACGTTTTTTCCGGCGAACCGTCGAAATCGATCGCGCGGGCATAACCGGAACTGTTGGCCCAGTTCTGCGCCGAGTGGCTTTCGTTGCGCACCTGCGAAGCGGAGCCGTTCAGCACCACGCCGAGGCGGCCGTCCATGAATTGCCGGGCGATCACCAGGTTGCCGTCCGGCGTCCAGTCCTTGTTCAGCGAGTTCTGCGCACCGGACAGGCGCAGCGAATAGAACGGCTTCTTGAAGTCGAGACCGGTACGGGTCTTGATGATGATGCTGCCGCCCAAGCCACCCTCGGTACCGTCGGCCGTGGCGCCCTTGACGATGTCCACGCTCTTGATCAAGTCGGCGGAAATCTCGCGCAGTTCCACGCCGCGGCCGTTGCCGCCGCCATTCAGGTCGGTACCACCGCCGGACTGCACGCCCTGGCCGTCGATTTCCACGCGGGTCAGGTCGGGGCCGTTGCCGCGCAGGGCGACATTGACGCCTTCGCCGAAATCGCCGCGGTCCACGGCGATACCCGCGATGCGCGAGATTGCTTCGGCCACATTACGGTCGGGGAAGGCGCCCACGTCCTCGGCGACGATCGAGTCGATCGCCGTGGCGGCGTTCTTCTTGCGCTCGATCCCGGATTGCTGCGATGCGCGCGTGGCGATCACTTGCACCTTCTGGATCGGCTCGGCGGATTCGGCGGCGGCCTGTTGTGCCATGGCGGTCGTGCTGCCGGCCATCGAGGCCAGCGCCAGCGACACGGCGGCGCTCAGCGTGCTGAGCCGGATCGGCTTTGTGAAACTGTGCATTCTCTCTACTCCACTTTTTAATTGAATTCTTGCTTTGGATACGTTGGTATATTTAAACGGCATACGGCGGAGATCCATTCCCCGATGTGCCTTTACTCAGCAAGTTGATTGGATCGCATATGTCGCACGCGCAGCATCGGCAGCCGCAGCCGCTTCCGGTTCGGTGCATGAACGAGCAAGGTGGAATCGTTATCCGCTGCGCGCATGCGCATTAATGCGAGAGATCGCTCAGGAAAGTGATTGAAGTGAAGATATTTTGCAGTGCAACATCAATCAGCAGGGCCAGGAAGGGCGAGTGTTGTATTAAACCAAAGCCATCCATGCTGATGATTTCGCTCTACGAGGCGAGGTATTCCAGAATGAATATTTGCTATATCGATCCGATATACGTCGGCGATAAAAAAGCCGGCAGGTTTTATCTTGCCGGCTTGCGCATTTGAATTTAATTACCTGTCACCAGCGGCTTATTTACCCCGGCCCGCATTGATCAGGTAATTCTGGATCGGGGCCTCGGCCACCGAAGCCCACTGGTTCTGGTCTTGCCGGAACCGCTTCCACGGGTCGTACACCTTGCGGAACTTGGCGTTCCTGGAAGCTTCTTCTTCCATCACGGCGGTGGCCGTCTTGTAGCAGGCGTCCATCGCATCGCGCGGATAGGTGCGCAGCTTCACGCCATTCTTCAGCAGCCTGGCCAGCGCCGTAGGGTTCTTCACGTCGTACTCAGCCTGCATGGCGATGTGCGCCTCGTAGGTGGCGACCTCGAACGCGGCCTGGTAATCCTTGGGCAGCTTTTCCCAATCCTTGACGTTCACATAGAACGAGAACGAGGCGGAAGGCTCCCACCAGCCGGGTGCATAGTAGAACGGCGCCACCTTGAAGAAGCCGAGCTTTTCATCGTCGTATGGGCCTACCCATTCGGCAGCGTCGATCGTGCCCTTTTCCAGCGCCGGATAAATGTCGCCGCCGGCCAGCTGCTGCGGCACCACGCCCAGGCGCTCCAGCACCTTGCCGGCGAAGCCGGCCACGCGCATCTTGGTGCCCTTCAGGTCGGCCAGTGTCTTGATCTCCTTGCGGAACCAGCCGCCCATCTGCGTGCCGGAATTCCCGCCCAGGAAATTGACGATGTTGTAGTCCTTGAAGAATGCGCGCATCAGTTCGCGGCCGCCGCCCTGGTCATACCAGGCCGTGTGCTGGCGCGACGTCAGGCCGAACGGCACGGCGCAGTCGAACGAGAACGTGGCATCCTTGCCGAAGTAATAGTACGAGGCGCTGTGGCCGCATTCGACGGTGCCGGCCTGTACGGCATCGAGCACCTGCAGGCCCGGCACGATCTCGCCGGCCGCGAACGAGCGGATCGTGAACTTGTTGTTGGTGAGCTGGGCAACGCGCCGCGTGAGGGTATCGGAGGCACCGAAGATGGTGTCCAGCGATTTGGGGAAACTGGAGGCGAGGCGCCAGGTGATGGTGGGCTGGGACTGCGCCAGGGCCGGCGCGGCAATGATGCCCGCACCCGCGCCCGCCGCGGCCTTTGCAATGAAGCGTCGACGTTCCATACGGTCTCCTGAGGTTTTTATAGCGTAAGGAAAAACGGCTACTGCTCAGGACAGTGTAGGGAAACGCCGATGGCGTGGCAACGGTTCAGTTACCGGCAACCACCATCTTTTCGATCAGGATGGAACCCGTCTGTTTCGTACCACGGATCAGCACGTCGTTGCCGATGCCGACGATCTGGCGGAACATTTCCTTCATGTTGCCGGCGATCGTGATCTCCTCGACCGGGTACTGGATGACGCCGTTCTCGACCCAGAAGCCGGAGGCGCCGCGCGAGTAATCGCCCGTCACGTAGTTGGTACCCTGGCCCATCAGTTCCGTGACCAGCAGGCCCGTGCCCATCTTCCTGAGCATGCCGGCGAAGTCGTCTTCCGGCCGCGTCAGCGTGGACGTCAGCGACAGGTTGTGCGAGCCGCCGGCATTGCCGGTGGTTTGCATGCCCAGCTTGCGGGCCGTGTAGGTGGACAGGAAATAGCCTTGCAGGATGCCGTCCTTGACCACGTCGCGGTACTGGGTGCGCACGCCTTCCTCGTCGAACGGCGCCGAACCGATGCCGCCCACCACATGCGGGTCTTCGCTGACCTGCACGTGTTCCGGGAACACCTGCTGGCCCAGCGTATCGAGCAGGAACGTGGACTTGCGGTACAGCGCGCCGCCGGACGTGGCCTGCACGAACGCGCCCAGCAGGCCGGCGGCCAGCGGCGCCTCGAACAGCACGGGGCAGGTGCGCGTGGTGATCTGGCGCGCATGCAGGCGTGCCAGCGCCCGCTCCGCGGCATAGCGGCCGATCGACTCCGGCGTGGCCAGTTTCTTCGGGTCGCGCACCGAGCTGTACCAGTCGTCGCGCTGCATGTGGGCGCCCTTGCCGGCGATCGGCGTGGCCGAGATGGTGTGGCGCGAATACGGATAGCCGCCGATGAAGCCGCGCGAGTTCGCCGACACGAAGTGCGACTGCTGCACGTGCACGCCGGCGCCTTCGCTATTGGTCACGCGGGGATCGACCTGGAACCCGGCCGCCTCGGCGCGCTGCGCCAGGGCCACCGCTTCCTCGGTGCTGATCGGCCACGGATAGAACAGCTGCAGGTCGCGGGGTTCGCGCTCGAGCAGGTGTTCCTCGGCCAGGCCGGCCGCTTCGTCGTCTGCCGTGAAGCGGGCGATGTTGAAGGCCGCCTCCACCGTGGCACGCAGCGATTCGGTGGAAAAGTCGGACGTGGACGCATTGCCGCGCTTCTTGCCGACGAAGACCGTGACGCCGAGGCCCTTGTCCTTGTTCTGTTCGATCGTTTCGATCTTGCCCTTGCGAACCGATACCGACAGCCCGCTGCCTTCGCTGATCTCGACAGCGGCATCGGTGCCGCCGGTCTCGCGCGCAAAGCCCAATACATCCCGCGCGATCTGTTTCAACTGGTCCTGGCTGTGGGTGAAATGCGATTCGCTCATAGGGTGTTTTGGTCGGCTGGACTTTAAAACAGTTATCATAGCAGCCGTTTACCGTTTTTACAGGCGCGCCTGAAGTGGCGCGTTCTTCATCATGCCAAATGCAAACCGCGGGGCCGTCGGCTTCGATTCCTCCGAATTCCAGGAAAAATACGAGCGGCCTTCCAAGACCGAAATGAAGCGCCAGGCCGACGCGCTGCAGGCGCTGGGGCAGGAACTGATCGACCAGCCGCGCGACCGCGTAAAGCGCGTACCGATGCCGGAGGATGTGCGGGATGCCATCCTGGAATGCCAGAATATCAAGAACCACGAAGGCCGCCGCCGCCAGCTGCAGTTCGTGGGCAAGAAGATGCGCACGCTGTCGGAAGAGGAAGTGACCATCATCCAGCGCACGATCGAAGGCTGGAAAGGCGCGTCGAAGGCCGATACGGCCGCGCTGCACGCACTGGAGCGCCGCCGCGACAAGCTGCTGGCCGACGACCAGGCGCTGACCGTGCTGTTGGCCGAGCACCAGGAACTGGACGGCCAGCACCTGCGCACGCTGATCCGCAATGCTCGCAAGGAACAGGCCGAGAGCAAGCCGCCGAAGGCTTACCGCGAAATCTTCCAGATCCTGAAGGACCTGGATGCGAAGGCGCGCGCCGCGGCCAAGGCGTCCGCGGATGCCGATGCCGAGGAAGGTGACGAAGACGATGACGACCGCGACGACTGATCCCGTCGGGGAGCCGAACATGCTGGTGATTGGCCTGGTCTCCGTATCGGACCGCGCCAGCGGCGGCGTCTACCAGGACCAGGGCATTCCCGCGCTGCAAGACTGGCTGAAGAGTGCGATCACCACGCCATTTCGCGTGGAGACGCGCCTGATCCCGGACGACCGGGCGACGATCGAGGCAACGCTGGCCGAGCTGGTGGACACCGTGAAATGCCACCTGGTGCTGACCACCGGCGGCACCGGCCCGGCGCGCCGCGACGTGACGCCCGAAGCCACGCTGGCCATCGGCACGAAGGAAATGCCGGGCTTCGGCGAGCAGATGCGGCAGATCAGCCTGCACTTCGTGCCCACCGCGATCCTGTCGCGGCAGGTGGCCGTGATCCGCGAGACGCCGGACGTTTCCCCACCCCATGCGGCGCTGGTGATGAACCTGCCTGGCCAGCCCAAATCCATCAAGGAAACGCTGGAAGGCCTGAAGGACGACGCGGGCAACGTGGTCGCCGCCGGCATCTTTGCCGCCGTGCCCTACTGCATCGACCTGATCGGCGGCCCGTACATCGAAACCGACGGCGCCGTGTGCAAGGCGTTCCGGCCGAAATCGGCGCTGCGCAGTTCACCCGACAACAAGGCGGCGGCAACCCCGCTGCAATGACGAGGAAACCATGATCGACGTCTTACCGAACATCGAAGTCTCCACCAACGACAACCCGCAGGTCGCGATCATCTGGATGCACGGCCTGGGCGCGGACGGCAACGATTTCGTGCCGTTCGTGAACGAGCTGAACCTGTCCGGCCTGCCGGGCATCCGCTTCATCTTCCCGCACGCGAACACGATGCCGGTGACGATCAACGGCGGCTACACGATGCGCGCGTGGTACGACATCGTCCACACCGACCTGGGCCGGCAGGAAGACGAGAATGGCTTGCGCGCCTCGCAATTGCAGGTGGAAGCGCTGATCGAGCGCGAAAAGTCGCGCGGCATCCCGGCCAGCCGGATCATCCTGGGCGGCTTCTCGCAGGGCTGCGCGATGACGCTGCAGACGGGCCTGCGCTACAAGGAAAAGCTGGGCGGGCTGCTGTGCCTGTCCGGCTACGTGCCGCTGGCCGACAAGGTGGCCACCGAGCGCAACCCCGCCAACCAGGACACGCCGATCTTCCTCGTCCACGGCCGGCTCGACCAGGTGATCCCCATCGCCCGCGCCACCGCCTCGCGCGACCTGCTGCAGAACCTGGGCTACCAGGTCGAGTGGCACGACTACTACATGCAGCACTCCGTCTGCCCGGAAGAAGTCAACGACATCTCCGGCTGGCTGCACAAGGTGCTGAAGTAAAGCAAAACTGGGGACGTACCCCTGTTTCCAGGCAACGTTCGGACAATCCGCTGTCCGGACCACGCCATGTGCAAAGTCCTGCCAACAGGGCTACGTCCACTATTTTTCCCATTTGAATAATTTCCGCTAAACAGGGCGGTCCGGCACCCCGGTACGTCCCCTGTTTTTTGATCCCTGTTGTCAGTGAGTTAGGGGTATGTTGTTCTGGCGTCATATCCGTCGGCATGCGCTCTGGCATTTGAGAAAAACTCACCTGCGGCAAGATAAAAATCAACGTCTTCGTGTTTCCTGCGGGCTAGTGTCAATCCGACAGACAACCACAGCGAGGACACCATGACCCAACTGATCCACCGGAACCTGCGCCAGACGCCCCCGACCGCCGTGTGCGCATTCGGCATGTACCTGCGCGACAGCAATGGCAATACCTACCTGGACGCAAGCGGCGGCGCGGCGGTGTCGTCGCTGGGCCACAGCCATCCGGACGTGCTGTCCGCGATGGGAGCGCAAATGAAGACGACGGCCTATGCCCATTCGGGCTTCTTCACCACCGACGTGGCCGAGGAACTGGCCCAGCGGCTGGCGACGGATGCGCCGGGCGACCTGAACAACGTGTACCTGGTGTCCGGCGGCTCCGAGGCGGTGGAATCGGCGCTGAAGATGGCGCGCCAGTACTTCGTGGAAAACGGCGAATCCGAGCGCCGTGTGTTCATCGCGCGCCAGCAAAGCTACCACGGCAATACGCTGGGCGCACTGGCCCTGGGCGGCAACGAGGCGCGCCGCAAGCAGTTCGAGCCGCTGCTGATGGACGTGGCGCGCGTGTCGCCATGCTACGAATACCGGCATCGCCCGGCCGGCCAGGACTTGAACGACTATACGGCCGGCCTGATCGCCGAGCTGGAACAGAAGATCCTGGAAGTGGGCGCGAAGAACATCATCGGCTTTTGCGCCGAGCCCGTCGTGGGCGCCACGCTGGGCGCCGTGCCGCCCACACCCGGTTACTTCAAGGGCGTGCGCGCACTGTGCGACAAGTACGGCATCCTGTTCATCGCCGACGAAGTCATGTGCGGCATGGGCCGCACCGGCACGCTGTATGCGATCGAGCAGGACGGCGTGGTGCCGGACCTGGTGGCACTGGGCAAGGGCCTGGCGGCCGGCTACCAGCCGATCGGCGCCGTGCTGGCGCGCGACCACGTGGTGGAACGCCTGCGCAACGGCAGCGGCACCTTCCAGCACGGGCACACGTACAACGCGCATCCGGTAGCGGCCGCCGCCGCGCTGGCGGTGCAGAAGGTGATCAAGCGCGACTGCCTGCTGGGCGCGGCAACGGTGCGCGGCACCACGCTGCGCCGCATGCTGCGCGATGCGTTCGGCGCCCATCCGCATGTGGGCGACATCCGCGGCCGTGGCCTGATGGTGGGGCTGGAACTGGTGCAGGACCGCGAGAGCAAGCGCCCGTTCGATCCGGACCTGAAGCTGTTCGCGGCAGTGCGGGAAAAGGCGATGGGCTGCGGCCTGATGGTGTACCCGATGGGCGGCACCGCCGACGGCAAGCGCGGCGACCATATCCTGCTCGCGCCGCCGTTCATCGCCACCGAGGCCGATCTCGCGCAGATCGTGACGCGGTTGTCGGATGCCGTGGGGCGGGCGTTGACGGCGATCCGGCCGGGTTGAGTTAGGTCGTTTTCGTAAAAGAATGGCGGTGTAAGGAGTGATGGCATGCATGCCATCACCGCTTGGCAGGCGCGGAGCATGCTCCGCGAAGGCACAGCCCTGCATGGCTGTGCCGTTCCGCAGGCGCGGAGCATGCTCCGTGAAACCCCTGCGTCACTCCCTGCCAAGCCACCGGTGTTCGCCGGCCAACAGCTATCGGTCAAGGCCATCGATTTGCCGTGACCAACCGCCGAATCAGAACTCCTGGAACCCGATCACATCCTGCTGCTGCTCGCCCAGCCCGGCGATGCCGAGGCGCAGGAAGTCGCCCTTCTTCAGGAAGCGCTTGCGCGCCATGCCCACGCCGGGCGGCGTGCCGGTGGCGATGATATCGCCCGGTTCCAGCGTCATGAACTGCGACAGGTAGGAAACGATCTGCGGCACCTTGAAGATCATCGTCGCCGTGTTCCCGGTCTGCATGCGCTTGCCGTTCAGCTCCAGGTACAGGTCGAGGTCATCCACGTTCCATACTTCGTCGCGCGTCACGAGCCACGGGCCGACGGGGCCGAAGGTATCGCAACCCTTGCCCTTGTCCCACTGGCCGCCCCGCTCGAGCTGGTACTCGCGTTCGGAAACGTCGTTCACCACGCAGTAGCCGGCCACGTATTTCTCGGCATCGGCTTCGCTGACATAACGGGCGCGGGTGCCGATGACGACACCGAGTTCCACTTCCCAGTCCGTCTTCTTCGAGCCTTTCGGCAGCATCACCGGATCGTCCGCGCCCGACAGGCTCGTGACGGCCTTCATGAACACGATCGGTTCGGTGGGCACTGGCAGGTTCGATTCGGCCGCATGGTCCGCGTAATTGAGGCCGATGCCGATGAACTTGCCCACCTTCCCCACCGGCACGCCGAAGCGCGGATTGCCGCGTACCAGCGGCAGCGTGTCGTACGGGATCTTCGCGACCTTCTTCAATACCTTGTCCGACAGGTTGGCGCCGGCGAGGTCGCCGATCACGCCGGACAGGTCGCGCAGCCTGCCCTCTTCATCGATCAGGCCCGGCTTCTCTTTACCGATGCGGCCGTAACGAACCAGTTTCATTTTCTCTCCTGCTGATAATGCGGCGGAAGCCGGAGCTTCCGGTCAAAGAACGGATTCTACAGGGTTCGCGACGAGTGGCCTGCGGCGGCGCCATGCGAACCACGCGATGCCGGGCACCTGCAGCAGCACGAGCATGAAGAATGCGGCCTGGTAGGCGGTGGCCGGATAGCGCTGCGCGGCGTCCGGCTGCCACAGGCCGATGACGAGGCCGAAGCCCGCCTGCACGATGAACGCGCCGGTGAAGATCAGCAGGTTCAGGCACGTCGAAGCCCTTCCCGTCAGTGCGGGCGGCATCGCCTGCGCCACGATCGTGTATTCGATGCCGGTGATCGTGCCCACCAGCGTGAACAGCACCGCCAGCATCGGAAAGCCGGGCTGCCAGCCCAGCGCAAAACCGCACTGCACGAGAACGAACAGCGACACGCCCGCGGCGGCCACGGCGATCGCGTCGACGCCGCGCCTTGCCGCCCATTCGGTCACCTTGCCAACGCCGATGGCACCGGCGATCACGGCCGCCGTGCCGATGGCCAGCAGCCATGCCACGTCGTGCTCGGAAAAGCGGCCGGCGTCCGTCAGCCAGCGCCCGATCCACAGGCCTTGCAGGCCGAAGAAGACCGTGTGCGGCACCAGCACCACCGCGGCCGTCTCGCGGAAGGCCGGGTGGCGGAACACCTCGGCGAAGATCGCCAGGCGGATCGGCTCGCGCGGTGCTTCTGGCTTGCCTGGCATCGCGGGCGTGGGCGCCAGCAGCAGCACCAGCAGCGCCGCGGCCACGCAGGCCAGCGCCAGCGCGACGAACAGCCAGCGCCACTGCGCATGCTCCAGGAACGCGCGCACCGGCAGCGTGGACGACGCGGCGCCCAGCCCGCCGGCGGCGATCAGGTAACCCTGCACCGACGGCAGCCTGGCGGCCGGCACCCAGGTGGCAAGCGCCTTCACGGCCGCCATGAAGCAACCGGCCAGGCCCAGCCCCATCGCGGTGCGCGCGGCCAGCATCTGCGCGAAGTCGCCGCTGAACGCGAAGGCCGCCGTGCCCATGGCCGCCAGCAGCAGCATCGGGAACTGCACCAGGCGCGGGCCGAAACGGTCCAGCGCGATGCCGACCGGCAGCTGGGCCACCGCGAAGGCCAGGAAGTAGGCGCTGGTCAGCACCCCCAGGTCGCCCGGTGTCAGCGCCGCCGCTGCCACCAGTTGCGGCGCCAGCACCGCGTTCACCGTGCGCAGCAGGCACGACAGGTAATGCCCCAGCGCGAACGGCAGGAACACCAGGCAGAACAAGGCCCGGGCGGACAATTGGCCCGGCACGTACCGCCTTCCGCCCGGCAGCAGCGATGGCACCGGCGCGGACGGCTCCATGGTCAGGCGGCGTTGCTGCGCGAACCGTAGTCCCGCGCGCTGGCGATCGGGATCACCTTGCGCTCCTGCGGCGCGTGGCTGTCCTCATCGGTCTCGAAGAAGAATTTCTCCTTGCCGAATGCGGGCTTCAGGTGATCGAGCCACGTGGCCTTCTCGTCGTACTTCGCGAAGAACGGCTTCTTCACCCAGTCGGGATTGCGGGCCTGCAGGAACTGCAGCGCGAACACCTTCTCGCCGTTGATCGTGACCACGCCATCGATGGCGACCTTGCCGGGGAACGCGCTCATCGACGGGCCGCGCACGGTGCGCGCCAGGCCGGACACCATCTGGTAAGCCTGCTGGAAGATCTCGTGCGCGCGCGCCAGCGGCAGCTGGAAGTATTCGCTCGGCCCCGTGTCGCGCTCGACGAACATGTAGTACGGGATCGCGCCCAGGCGCACGCCGGTGCGCCACAGTTCGGCCCAGCTGTGCGGATCCTCGTTGATGTGGCGGATCAGCGGCCCTTGCATGCGCAGCGTGGCGCCAGTGCCCACGATGCGCTTGACGGCCTTCTGCGCGATCTCCTGGCGCAGTTCGACCGCATGGTTGTAGTGGCCCATGATCGCCAGGTTCTTGCCGCTGGCAACGACCTTCTCGAACAGCCGCAGCAGGTCGTCCGCATCCTTGTCGGTGACGAAGCGCTGTGGCCAGTATGCGACGGACTTCGTGCCGATGCGGATGTTCTGGATATGGGCCATGTCGGGCCCCAGCAACGGCTCGATGAATTCCGCCAGCGAGCGGGTATTCATCACCATCGGGTCGCCGCCGGTGATCAGGACGTCCGTCACTTCCTCGTGCGACCGCAGGTACGACACGAGTTCCGTGGTTTCCCTGGCATCGAACTTCATGTCGTCCATGCCCACGAACTGCGGCCAGCGGAAGCAGAACGTGCAATAGGCGTGGCACGTCTGGCCGGCGCTGGGGAAGAAGAGCACCGTTTCCTTGTACTTGTGCTGCAGGCCCTTGAGCACGTGGTCGTTCACGCGCGGCACGTTGTGGGTCATCTGGCCGGCCGGGTGCGGGTTCATGCGCATGCGGATCCTGTGCACGAGGGCCGCAATCGCCGCATCGTCATTCTTCACCAGCACCAGGTCGCGCAGTTGGCGGTATTCGTCGGCCGGCAGCATGTCGGCATGCGGGAACACCAGGCGGTAGATGGGATCGTCCGGCACGTTGTTCCAGTCGATCAGGTTCTCCAGCACGTACTCGTTGGTGCGGAACGGCAGCACGTGCGAAACCACCTGCACGGCTTCCTGCTGTTCCGGCGGCAGCCATTGCCACTGGCGGGCCTGGCGGATGCTCTGGCGGGTGTAAGGCCTGAATTTTTGCGGGACGAGGTCGCTTATCATTTTGCTTGCTCCTGATCAAAGGAAACGAAAGGGAAACCACATCGTAGACATGCGCCAACGGGGCATGTTGCTGTATCTCAATATCCCTGTGGAAAATTTTCGTCGCGATTCTTTACACCTTGCGCTAGCGCAATTTCTTCCCGGCAGCGCCAGCGCACAATGGCTTGACCTTGACCAACTAATGGGAGCCCAACATGAAACAAGTATTGATACGCGGCATGACGTATCTTGCATTTGCCACTGTCACCGCGGCCGCGTTCGCCAATCCGGGACCGACCGAAAAAGACGCGATCGCCATGGCCGAGCGCGGTGCCGCCTTCCTGAAGGCGAACGGCAAGGAAGCGCTGATGAAGAAGCTGGTCGCCAAGGCCCCGGACTTCGTGCAGGGCGAGCTGTATGTCGACATGCGCGACCTCAAGACAGGCATCGTGCTCGCCCACCCGATCAACCCGTCGATCGTGGGCAAGAACCTGACGGACGTGCCCGATGCCAGCGGCAAGGTCTACCGCCGCGAGATCATCGAACTGGCCGCGAAGCACGGCAAGGGCTGGGTCGATTACATGTACAAGAACCCGGTCAGCGGCAAGATCGAGCCGAAGACGACCTATATCCTGCGCGTCGGCGACGTCGTGCTGGAAGCCGGCATCTACAAGAATTAGGCAGCCATCGCGCGTTGCCCACTCATCCAGTCGTACAAACCACTCATTCAACCTATTCATCCCTGGCGGGAGTCGTCATGCTGAACAAATTACGTATCGGTCCCAAACTGTTGCTGGCACCCGGCATCGTGCTGATCCTGCTGGTGGCCATCACTGCCTGCGCATGGGTCGGCATGGTGCGCCAGAACGCGTCCATGGAAAACCTCGTGCAGGTGCGCGCCGCGCGGCTGAAGGCCGCGGCCGACATCGCCGGCGAAGCCAAGTACGCCCACGCCAACATCTACCAGTTGCTGGCATGGGTCAACGGCAGCTTCGCGCAAAGCCGCCTCGACGAGCTGACCGACCGCATCCACAGCCGCCACCGCGGCATCGAGCAGCAACTGGTGCAGCTGGCGCGCGTGTCCGATCCCGAGGAGCGCAAGCTTGTCGATGCCTCCAGCCACGCACTGATCGCCTACCGCAAGGGCGTGCTGGAAACGATCGAGATGGCGCAGATGGACCAGTCGATCGCCACCAATGCGATGCAGAAGGCGGAGCGCCAGTTCGTGCTGCTGGAAGGCGAGTTGCAGCGCCTGGCGGCGCTGGAAAAATCGCTGTCGGAAACGGCCCACGCCGAAGCCAAGGCCGAATTCCGCCAGCTGGGCATCGCGATGGCGGCGCTGTGCGTACTGTCGGTGGCGCTGTCGCTGCTGGTATCGATGCTGGTGCGCGCCGCGCTGCTGCGCGACATCCGCTCGATCGCCGACGTGGTGCGCAGCCTTGCCGCCGGCAGGCTGACGTCGGCCCCGCCGAACGCCGGCCGCGACGAGATCGCGGAAACGGCCCGCGTGCTGGACCAGAGCATCGCCAACCTGAACCAGACGCTGCGCACGATCCGCGGCGCGGTGCAGTCGATCGACACGGCGTCGCAGGAAATCACCGTCGGCAACTTCGACCTGTCCAGCCGCACCGAACGCCAGGCCGGTTCGCTGGAAGAAACGGCCAGCGCCATGGCCACCCTGACCAAGGCGGTGCGGCACAACGCCGAAAACGCCCGCGAAGCGTGCCAGCTGGCAGCCACCGCCACGGCGATGGCGGAAAAAGGCGGCGCCGCCATGACCCAGGCCGTGACGACGATGGCATCGATCCGCGCCAGTTCCCGCAAGGTCGTGGAGATCACCGGCGTCATCGACAGCATCTCGTTCCAGACCAATATCCTGGCGCTGAACGCGGCCGTGGAAGCGGCCCGTGCCGGCGAACAGGGCCGCGGCTTCGCTGTCGTGGCCGGCGAAGTGCGCATGCTGGCCGCACGCTCGGCCGCGGCCGCCAGGGAAATCAAGGAACTGATCGCGGCCTCCGTTTCCACGATCGACAACGGCGCGGCCTCGGTCACGCTGGCCGGCAGCAGCATGGGCGACATCGTCTCCTCGGTGCAGCAGGTGAACCACATCATCGGCCGCATCAGCGCCGCCAGTGCCGAACAGGCGCAAGGCATCTCGGAAGTGAACCAGGCGGTAGGCCAGATCGACGACGTCACGCAGCAGAACGCCGCCCTCGTCGAAGAAGCCGCCGCCGCCGCGGAAAGCCTGCAGGAGCAAGCCGTGAACCTGTCGCGCGCGGTCTCCGTGTTCGAACTGGATGTGGGCATCGACGGGACGGGCCGTTCGCACTACGCGGCCGAGGCACTGACGCCGGCCGAGCGCCGCGCCTTGAGCAGCCCGATGCGCGGGCTGCGGCTGCAACCGCCGCCACCGGGTGGTACCCGCCGCGAGCGCCGCGGCTGACCGGCAGGGCTGGACCGGCTAACGGAACGGCTTGCTCAGGTAAGGCGACTTGCCCACGCCGAAACGCCAGGGCGTGTCCATTGCCTTCGAGATGCCGATGCGGGGGCCGGCCACCACGGGCAGCGCCATCGCCTCGGCATCGCGCGGCAGCAGGTGGAACGGTGGCAGCGCCAGCGACTTGCCGTTGTGCTCGCGCGTGATGCCCAGCGCCTGGCAAACGCGGCCCGGACCGGATGCCAGCAGCCGCGGATCCTCGAGCCCGCGGCGCACCGCCATCGTTTCCAGGCCGTGCAACGGCTCGATCGCGCGGATCAGCACGCCGGCGCCATGGCCTTCCTCGCGGCACACGAAGTTCAGGCACCAGTGGATGCCATACGAGCGGTACACATAGGCATGCGCGGGCGGGCCGAACATGGCAGCGTTGCGCTCGGTGGGGCCGTTGTAGGTATGCGAGGCCGGGTCTTCACGGTCGTAGGCCTCGGTTTCGACGATACGGCCGCCCACCCCGTCCACCAGCACCGTCACTCCGATCAGCAGCCGTGCCACCTCGTGCGACGGCGCATTGAAATCGATTCCTGCAAGATAAGTTGTCATGCGCGGATTGTAGCGCCGGCGCATGCAAGCCAGCGCCGGGGTCGACAGACTTGCCGATCCGCCAACGGCAATCTGTTCATTTCGCTATCGAAGCGGCGCGGATGGGCAACAGGACGCAGCGTCCTGAACAAAAATCTCGGTAAAAACGATATTGCCCTAACGAAACAGGCGATAATGCCATGTTCGCCGTTTCCCGCTGTTTTTGTATACAACCATGACCATCGCCACCGCTCACGCCAAGGAAGCCACCGTAGAAGATGCCCTGCTGCGGTCGATCCGTATCCCGCCGCGCCCGAGCCTGCTGGTGGACCTGCAGGGCGAGCTGGCCGAGGACGATCCGTCGCCGCGCCGCATCGCCCGCATCATCGGCAATGACGTGGGCATGTCCGGCGCGCTGCTGAAGCTGGCGAATTCGCCCTTCTTCGGCGCCACCCGCAAGGCCAAGTCGGTCGAGCAGGCGATCAATTTCCTGGGGCTGAACCAGTGCGCGGCACTGCTGACGGGCCTGCTGGCACGGCAGGCCATCGATGGCGGCGGCGGCGATCTCAACCAGTTCTGGGACACGAGCGCGCGGCGCGCCGAATCGCTCGTGTTCATCGCCCGCCGGCTGCGCATCGCCCCACCGGACATCGCCCACACGTTCGGCCTGTTCTGCGACATCGGCGTGCCGCTGCTGATGGACCGCTTCGCCGACTATGGCGACACGCTGGCGCTGGCCGGCAGCGACATGGGGCGCAGCTTCACCGAAGTGGAGGATGCGCGCCACAGCACCAACCACACCGCCATCGGCTGCCTGCTGGCACGCAACTGGGGCCTGTCGCCGGACGTTTCCTGGGCAATCCTGCATCACCACGACTATGCGGTGCTGGACGACGATGCCACCGACGACGCGATCCGCTCGCTGGTGGCGGCGTCGGTGCTGGCCGAACGGGGCATTGCGCGCTACCATGGCACCCGCGATTCGCTGGAGTGGGAAAAAGGCGGCGAACCGGCCTGCCGCCACCTGGGCCTGGATGCCGGGGAGGTCGAAGACCTGCTCGAGGAATTGCACGACACCTTCCACATCGATCACTGACGATGCCCTTCCGGGCGTCGGGAAACCATGCCCAAGAATAAAAAACCCGTCCCCCGCAAGTCCGCCATCCCCGAAGAAGAAAAAGAGGAAGCGCAGATCGCCGCGCTGTGCACGCTCGCGCTCGAACTGGCCGAGCAGGAAGACAGCGACACGCTGGGCGATGCGCTGCGCCAGAAGGAACTCGATTTCAACCGCCTGGTGCGGCGCTACCTGGCCCAGGGCCGCGACGATGTGCTGTACGGCGCCATCGACCAGGCCAGCCACGAAGACATCGGCGCGTTCCAGATGCTGCGCGCCGCCGTCGAGGAAGCGGCGGCTTCGCTGCAGATCCGCCGCGAGAATGCGCCCACGCTGGAAATCGATGCCTTTGCCATTCCCGTCTTCGTCGGCAGCACCGGCGGCCTGGTGGAAGCGGAAGGTTTCCAGGACGATGCGGCCTACGAGGCCCTGCTCGACAGCATGAAGAGCGCCGGCCTGGAAAGCCCGAAGGCAAAGCTGGTGCTCGTGCGCCACGCCTATGACGCGGCCGAGGCGAGCGGCATCACCTACAGCCAGTTGCACGCCATGGCGCGCGAAGCCTCTGCCGTGCTGGGCAGCAAGAAGGTGGCGGAAGCACCGGCGCTGGAACGCAGCATCACGGGCTGGAGCCCCGCCGCGTTCGGCCCGGATGACACGGCCGTGGAACTGCGCTTCCTGGTCGGTTTCTCGCAAAAGCATGCCGACGATCCCTTCTATGCCGTGCCCGATGGCGAGCAGGCGGCCGAAGACTGGTTCGAGGCACGGATGGAACGCTACCGCCGCTGGACCGAAGAGGCCGCGCCCCTGGTGCGACGCCTGCTCGCCCCGGCGGACCGCGACCTGCAACTGAACTTCCTGTACCAGGACCTGTTCTTCGGCGCCCGCACGCAGGGGCTGGCGGAGCAGGCGATGCTGGCGCTGATGGCCACGCTGGGCGCCGCGCTCGACGGCCACGAAGGCCCGGCCCGCGCCGTGGTCGGCCCGGCCGACGTGAAAGGCGATATGGTGCTGCGCGTGCAACTGCTCGGCGGCGACACGGTCATCGCCACCGCCGAGCGGCCGCTGGAACTGGGCAGCGACCTGGCCGTGGAAGTGGACGACGTGCGCGACGCCCTCGCCACGCTGGGCGTGGCGGACGTGGCGGTCGCTTCCCGCTTCGATGCGCAGGGCCACGCGGTCGATCCACGTCCGCTCGACTAGGGCGTTCGGGACACGTTTCCACTTCGGCTACACTGCACGCTTCTTGTGCTGACCGAACGAAGGAAACGATGTCCCGTCCCATTTCTGCGCCGATCGGCGCCCTCGCCCTCTCACTGTTCCTCGGGTTCGGCGGCGCCCATGCCGCCAGCCTGGCCGTCCACGACGACGCAACGGAAACCAGGGAAGCCAAAAGCGACCCGCGCGAGCGCTACACGAAGTACGAATTCCAGGTGCCGATGCGCGATGGCGTGAAGCTGTTCACGGTCGTCTACGTGCCGAAGGATACGGGCCGCAGCTACCCGTTCCTGGTGGAGCGCACGCCCTACAGCGCCGGCGTGTATGCCGATGAGCGGCTGCGCTACGGCGTGAACTTCATGCCGGAGAGACTCGGCCCGTCGAAGGAGTTCGAGGACAGCGGCTACATCTTTGTCGAGCAGGATGTGCGGGGCCGCTTCATGTCCGAGGGCAAGTGGCAGGAAATGACGCCGCACGTGAAGGCACAGCGCCTTGCGGGCGAAGGCAACGAGTCGCAGGACATGCACGACACCGTCGAGTGGCTGCTGAAGAACGTGCCGAACAACAACGGCAAGGTGGGTATCCTCGGCATCAGCTATCCCGGCTTCTACACGTCGGCAAGCATCATCGATTCGCACCCGGCCATCAAGGCCGCGTCGCCGCAGGCGCCAGTGACCGACCTGTACATGGGTGACGACGCCTACCATGGCGGCGCCTTCATGCTGGCCGCCAACTTCGACTTCTATGCCGCGTTCACCGAAGAACCGAACCCCACGCCGCTGCCGAAAACGTGGAGCGAGTTCGATTACGGCATGCCGGACGGCTACGATTACTTCCTGCAACGGCTCACGCTGGAGAACATCGCTTCGAGCCTGTCGGACAAGCAGCGCACGCTGTTCGCGCCGATGATCGAGCACACCAGCTACGACGACTTCTGGAAGAGCCGCAACATCGCGCCGCACCTGAAGAACGTGAAGGCCGCCGTGCTGACGGTGGGCGGCTGGTACGACGCGGAAGACCTGCAAGGCCCGTTCACCACCTACCACGCCATCCGCAAATACAACCCGACTACCTTCAACGGCCTGGTGGTGGGCCCGTGGGTGCATGGCGGCTGGGCCCGCGGCGACGGCAAGAGCCTGGGCCGCGTGCAGTTCGACGCGAACACGAGCGACTACTTCCGCAAGCAAATCCAGTTCCCGTTCTTCGAACAGCACCTGAAGGGCGTCAAGCCGGCCAGGGCAATCGCCGAGGTGACGGCATTCGAAACGGGCACGAACGTGTGGCGCCAGTACACCGCCTGGCCGCCGCAGGGCGCGAAGCCGCGCATCCTGTACTTCGGCGCGAACGGCGGCCTGGGCTGGCAGAAGCCGTCCACCGAGGCCGACCGCGACAGCGGCTACGACGAATACGTGAGCGATCCGAAGAAACCTGTGCCGTTCGTCGGCTACCCGGCCACCGGCGTGCCGAAGGAATACATGGTGTCCGACCAGCGCTTCGCCGCCACCCGGCCGGACGTGCTCGTGTACCAGACCGCACCGCTGGAGCAGGATGTCACGATCGCCGGGCCGGTCACGCCGAAGCTGTTCGTTTCCACCAGCGGCACGGACGCGGACTGGGTGGTGAAGCTCATCGACGTCTACCCGAACGAATTCCCCGAAGGCGGCGGCGAGCGCCAGCGCGGCAAGGACGTGCCCGCGCCGCGGCTGGCGATGGCCGGCTACCAGCAGCTGGTGCGCGGCAATCCGCTGCGCGGCAAGTTCCGCAACAGCTTCGAGCGGCCCGAGGCGTTCGTGCCGGGCAAGATCGAAGCGGTGAACTTCCACCTGGGCGACGTGCACCACACGTTCCGCCGCGGCCACCGCATCATGGTGCAGGTGCAAAGCTCGTGGTTCCCGCTGGTCGACCTGAATCCGCAAACCTTCACCGATATTGCCAAGGCAAAACCGGAGGATTTCAGGAAGGCGACCCAGCGTGTGTACCACGCGCCGGCAACGCCGTCGGGCCTGGAGCTGCTCGTGCTGCCGTCCCGCTGAACGGGCTTTGACAAGCGAAACGGCGGGGAGGATACTGGCCTGATCGGAGGGCCGCCATGCTCACTTGTCCGCGCCTGTATGTGCAACCTGGCCTGCACCCTGGCCTGTACCATTGTGTGCAGGCCCACTCGCCCACTGGCTTGTCCACTGACCTACCCGCGGCCCGGTTCCGGGCGGCTCTGCTGGCGCTGGCCCTGCTGCTGTCGATCTTCCTGTCCGGCTGCGCCACGGCGCCCGCTCCCGAAGCGCCGCCCGGCGACCTGTTCGCCGACCACCTGTTCGGCCCTTCCACCGCCACGATGACCGAAGCGGACATCTTCGGGCTCACGCCGGCGATGAAAGCCTATGTCACCGAAGTGCAGCGCCACCGCCGCGGCCGCGAAATCCGCCACGCGCTGTTCGAGGCGCTGTACCAGCGCGACGGCCTGCAGCTCGAATACGATTCCGCGATCACGCGCACCGCGGCGCAGGCGTTCGAAGCGCGCCAGGGCAATTGCCTCTCGCTCGTCATCATGACGGCGGCGCTGGCCAACGAGATGAACATTCCCGTCGTGTTCCAGGACATGCCGGTCGACGATGCATGGAGCCGCAGCGGCGAGCTGTATTTCAACAGCGGCCACGTGAACCTGAAACTGGGCCGCATCCTGCGCGAAAGCGTGTCTTCCTACGACAGCGCCACGTACATGGTGGTCGACTTCCAGCCGCCGCCCGGTGGTCGTTCCATGGACGGCAATACGATCAGCCGGCCGACAGTCGTGGCCATGTTCATGAACAACCGCGCCGCCGAGGCGCTGGCGCGCGACCGCTTCGACGAAGCCTACTGGTGGGCCCGCCATGCCGTCAGCGCCGATCCTTCGCTGCTGTATGCCTACAATACGCTGGCCATCGTCTACCGCCGGCACGGCGATGCGGCCATGGCCGAGCGCACGCTGCGCTGGGCCCTGGGCCGCGAGCCGAAGAGCACGATGGTGTTGAGCAACCTGGCGCAACTGCTCGACGCCGAGGGCCGCAAGGAAGAAGCCGGCGTGCTGCGCGAACAGCTGGCCCGGCTGCAACCGGTCGCACCGTTCTATTACTTCAACCTGGGCCGCACGGCGATGGCCATGGGCGACTGGAAGCGCGCCCGCACGCTGTTCGAGCGCGAGCTGCAGCGCGATCCCGACTATCACGAATTTCATGCCTGGCTGGCGGCAGCGCTGCGGCAGCTGGGCGATCACCGTGCCGCCAACCGGCACATCGAAAAGGCGATGGCCGCGAGCACCACGCGTGCCGACCATGCGCTGTATGGGGCCAAGCTCGACCGCCTGCGCGCCCATGCGCAGCCAACGCCGCAGCACTGATTCGTGACCGCATCAGCGAACACCTTTCAGTGCGCAGCTTGGTGAGAATTTCAAGCAATACTTCGTAGAGATTTCGCAACAGCTTGCGCGACGCGCTGTCGCGTTTGGCGGTAGACTGGACTCATGAGTACATCGAGAAAAGTCGCCGCCGCCGTGGGTGTGGTCGGTTTCCTGTGGGCAGGCATGGTTTCCGCGATCGCGGCCGGCCAGCGCAAGCTGCTGTTCAATCCCACGCTGGTCCGCGAAGTGCAAAGCCCGCGCAGCAGCGCGCACCGCACGCGCGCCGTGGTGCTGCGCGCGCACGACGGTACCCGCCTGGCGGGCTGGCTGATGACGCCGCACACGCCGGGCCCGCATCCCGCCGTGCTGTACTTCGGCGGCCGCTCCGAGGAAGTGTCGTGGGTGGCGCGCGATGCGGGCAACCTGTTCCCCGGCATGGCCGTGCTGGTGATGAATTACCGGGGCTATGGCGATTCGCGCGGCGAACCCGGCGAAGAACACATGGTCGAGGATGGCTGCATGCTGTTCGACTGGCTGTGCAGCCGCAGCAATGTGGACAAGGGCCGCGTGGCCGTCGTCGGCCGCAGCCTCGGGTCCGGCGTGGCCGTGCAGGTGGCCAAGGAACGCCCGGCGCACTCGGTGGTGCTGATCACACCCTACGATTCCATCCTGGCGCTGGCACAGCGCCGCTTCCGCGGCGTGCCTGTCAGCTACCTGCTGCGACACCGCTTCGAATCGATCAAGTATGCGTCGCTGCTGTCCGCTCCCACCTATGTGCTGCGCGCGGCCAGCGACGACGTGGTGCCGCACATGCATACCGACGTGCTGGTGGCCAAGCTCGTGCGCGTGCACATGGATGAGACGATTCCCGACTCGGACCACATGAACATCCCCTACCTGCCGGCCACGCAGCACAAGATCGCGCAGTTCCTCACCACGCAGTTCATGCTCACGCCACCGCTGCAGCCGGTGCCGGCAGAGGCGCCGACCGCCGCATAGCCTTACTTCGCCGGAAAATCGATGAACCGCACCGGCACCGCGCCGGTCAGCCACACGCCGTTGTCGGCCTGGTGGAATACCTGGCCTTGGCCATGCAGTTCCATGGCGCGGATTTCCAGCACGACCGGCACGCCGTAGCGCGCCCCTACCTTGACGGCCGTGTCTCGGTCCGTGGACAGGTGCACATGCTGCCGCGAGCCCGGCCGCAGTCCCGACTGGCGGATCGACGTGATGAAGCGGCTGGCCGTGCCGTGGTACAGCACGGGAGGCGGCACCGCCGGCGCCAGCGCCAGGTCGACGGAACGCAGCGAATGCCCCTGGCTCGCCCGAATCCGCGTGCCATCCTCGCTGAAGGCAAAGCGCTGCTTGTCGTTGCCGGCGACGACGTCGCGCAACGCCTCCAGCGTGAGCGGCGTGCCGTGGCGCGTGGCCTTGTCCAGCAGTTCGGCCACGTCGGCCCAGCCGTTCCGGTCCAGCGCCAGGCCGATCTTGTCGGGCGCGTGGCGCAGGATCAGGGACAGGAAGCGGCTAATGCGTTCATGGGTATTCCGGGCAGGCATCGTGAGGACTCGAAGGACAATGCCCGCGATGATAGCGGATCAGGGCGCCGCGCAGCCGTTGCGTGCGGCCTTGCCGGCAAAGCGGTCGGCGAACCAGTCGGGCAGGCGCGACGCCGCCTCGGGCACCACGGCCGAGTGGTCGAGCCCTTCGAACGCATGGTAGTCGACCGTGTTGCCGGCGCTGCACAGCGCCGTGCGCTCGCGCAGCGTGAGGTTGGGCGGCGTGGTCGTGTCCGCGCTGCCCTGGAAGATGGCGAACGGCATCGTGCCCTTCGGACTGAAATCGTCCACGGCCGTCATCGCCTCCCACCAGGGCGAGCCCGGCACCAGCGCATCGGGCCGGTAGGCATCCTCCACGCCGGCCGCCGCACTCCACACGTCGAAGCAGCCGTCCGCCAGCACCGGCAATTGCTCCATCGCCTCCGGCGCGAGGAAATCGCGGTACTTCAAGTCCGGAAAGGCCGCCTGGATACCGGGCAGCGTGGAGATCACGTAGCCGGCGTTTTCCGCCGTCGTCATGGAGTTCAGCGTGAGCTCGCGGATGCGCACCGCCGGGGCGACCAGCGCGGCGCCCAGGCCGGTGAATTCGGGCGCATAGGTGCCGGCGATGCTTTCCGCCCACATCGTGGTTTGTCCACCCTGCGACCAGCCATACATCACATAGCGGTTCGACACCTGCGCGCCGGGGAAGTTGCGGGCCACGCGCAGCATGTCGAGCGACGCCCGCGCGTTGGGCTGGCCCGCCATATAGAACGCCGGGCCGGGCAGGCCCAGGCCGGGATAGTCGCTCATCGCTACCACGTAGCCGCGCGCCAGCAATGCCGCCAAGGCGGGCACGCGATCATGACCGCCCTCCTTCGTGCTGCGGCGCGATGGCGCGCAGGCATCCGCCAGCCCGGCCGTTTCGTGGTTCCACAACACCACGTCGCGCGGCCCGGCGCCGCCACCGGCCGGCAGGTAGATTTCGCCGGACACATACGCCAGCCGCCCTGGTGCGATTTCAGAGACATAGACGACATTCCATCCCGTCGCCCCCTTCGGCGCATCGGTGCGCTTCTGCGCATGGAGGATGTCGCCGGTCTGCCCGCCTGGCGGCGGGGCCCCGTAGACGTTCCAGAAATCGGTGCCGAATACGGTGGGCAGGCGCGCGGTGGGGCCTGCTGCGCCAACCGCGCCGGCGGCCAGCGCCGAGCACAGAAATAGCAGACGCAGGCTTCCCTGCATCGTGGTGGTGATGGGCATTCCAGTCTCCTAGCGGTATATGGTATCGTTGAATATCAGGCAGTCTGATATTAAGTCCATCTTACGGCGAGCCGTGCGGGCCGTGACCTCCGCAGATGCAGAGGGGAGCGCGAGAAAGCGGGGAGATATGGAACAGGACTGGACCACGGGCCTGCGCGCCGGCGGCAGCCTGCCGATGGCGCTGCACGCGTCGTTCAGCGGCTGCCTGCTGGAGTTGCAGATGCTGGCGAGGCACGCCCGCGCGGATGCGCTGGCGCGCGACGCATTGCTGGCGTGGCGCCGGCTGGTACCGTTCGATGCCGGCTGGTGGGGCGAAGTGGCCAACGATCCGCCGCGCAACGTCGTGCACGGCAGTATCGGCCTGGCCGACTCGTTTGCCAGCGAATGGAACGGCATGATTGCCGGATGCGATACGTTCGCACAGGGCTCCATGGCGCAACCCGGCACGGTGTTTCGCGCCAGCGGCGGCTACCGTGGGCCGCCCGGCGCCATCGCGGACTTCATCGACCGCCACGGCCTGCACGCGATCATGGCGATCACGGTGGACTTGCCCGGCAGCGGCGTGCAATTCTTCATTGCGCTGTACCGCCGCGATCCGCACGCCGGCTTCGGCGACGTGGAAGGCGCATTGTTCGCGGAGTTCACGCGGCATCTCGTGCAATCGTGGCAATACCGGCTGGCGGAGCTTGGGCCACTGGATGCACTGGCGTTGAGCGACAGGAGCGGCCGCCTTTGCCATGTGGGCCGGCAGGTTGCCGAACTGCTGCGCCGGCATGGCAAGGATTGGTGCGGCACGACGTTACCGCCCGCATTGATGGCGGCGCTGACAGGTGCGCCGCGTTGTATTCGGTTTGCCGGTGCGAGGTTATCGGTCGGACCGGCAGGCGATCTGGTCGCCATCAGGATGGTGTGCGAGACCCCGGTGCTGGCGCCGCGCGAGCTGCGTGCCGCACTGCTGTTTGCACAAGGCCTGTCTTACAAGGAGGTTGCCCGTGCGCTGGCGTTGTCGCCGGCAACGGTACGTACGTACCTGAAGTCCGCTTACGCGGGCCTGCAGGTGACGAACAAGGTGGAACTGGTTGCTGCGCTCAGGTTGGTTACCTGAGTAAACCGCGCTGTGAAGCGATTAGCGGCGACGTGCGTGGTGCGTTGGCGCTGGGCCACGCTTTTCAATGTGACGGAACGTGATGCGACCCTTGTTCAGGTCGTATGGCGACATTTCCAGCGTCACACGGTCACCCGCGATGATGCGGATGTGGTTCTTCTTCATTTTGCCGGAGGTATAAGCGATCAGCTTGTGACCATTGTCGAGATCGACGCGGAAGCGCATTTCCGGCAGGATTTCCGTGACGAGACCATTCATTTCGATCAGTTCTTCTTTAGCCATATTCCCTTTCGATTGGTGTCCGCAAAGGCGCGGACGGATGCTGCGGTCGGCTCGATACAAACGAGCGATGGATGGAGAGCGCGCTTTGCACTAGCGCAGGCTACCCATATGAGGGCATACCGGAGAAAAAAAAGCCCGCTTGCTGCGGGCTTCGTTTCAATGTGCTACCAATGCTTCCATCGCTGCTTCAGCCCATGCTATCTGCGTGGTGCGAAACTCCGGGGCGCCCGTGCTATCTGCGTGGTGCGGCCGGCGTGTAATCCGACAAAGTGTGGAACAACAACCTGCAGGCGGCTTTTCTGCCCCGCCGCGTCACAGCTTTTACACTTGCCTGTTCGCGTCGCCTGCTTCGTTCGGTGCGAATAAACTCACCGACAAACAAAGTATAGCATAAGTCTTTTGGTGCGGCGCACAAAATTATGCGCGGAAATTACTGGTACTCTCCAAGTGTTGCGTTTTCGCCTCGCCGTCGAGGTCGGGGCGGTACATCCACAGCACCTGCAGGTCGATAACCGCATGAAGCACGATCGGCAGGAAGAGGCTGCCCGTGCCGATTGCCAGCAAGCCGAACACCAGGCCCATCACGGTAGAGGCCAGCATGCCGCGCCACCCTTGGTATAAATGGGCAAGCCCGAAGGCCAGTGCGCTCAGCAACCAGGCCGGCAGCAAACCGAGTTGAAAACCGCCCGGCCACTCGGCAAGCAGGCAGTGCAGCAGGAAGCCCCGGTAGAGCAGTTCTTCGCAGATTCCCGCCGTCAGACTCAACAGGATCCACCAGCGCCGTTCCACTGGGGATGCCGGCAGCAGGAAACGCATGGGTGCAAACGCCGGGGCGATCCGCTTGCGCCGGGAAGCATCGCGCAGGCAGGCCAGTCCCTGCATTGTATTAGCGAGGAAAAACGCACACGTAACAAGTACTGCGGCGCAGGCGAGCAGCCAGTGATCTTTTCGCCAAGCTTCCGCCACAGGCGATCGCATATGAAAAACGTGCCACTCCTGCCCTGCCATGAAGACCGCCACGGTGGCGATCCATAGCGTCAGCGCGCTGCGCCGGTAGACTGCGAGGCGCGCACATTCGCCCGGATTGCGGCGCAGCTCCGCCAGCTTGCGGCGGTCGAGGATTGGCAGCAATGCAACGATGAGGACCAACAAGCCGCTTTGCCAGATGTCCATGGTCCCACCAATAGGAAGATATATGTAAATGTGGGTTTACATTCGCATATTGTCCCGGCTTTGTCTATCATCGGCACATGGACAGTCCAAAAAATATTCACCCTCCCCGGCAAAAACGCAGCCAGGCAACCCTTGCCAGCCTGCTGAACGCCACGATCCGCGTGCTGGACGAATATGGCCTCGACGCCGCGACGATTCCGCGTATCGCCGGGCTCGCCGGCGTTGCCCCGGCCAGCGTGTATCGCCGCTTCGTCGACAAGGATGCATTGATCCGGACTGCGCTGTTGTCGATGCTGCGCACAAGCCGCGCCGAGGCACTGGTGGTGCCAGCCACCGAATCGTTGCCGGACACGGCACGGCGCCTGATGAGGCTGTTGTTCCTGCAGTATCGCCGGCATCCCCGGCTGTTGCGGGCACTGTCGCGTTTCCTGGAATCCGATACCGACGCGGCGTTCGTGACCGAAGCGCGAACGGTCGTCGCGGCCAACCTCGAGTTGCTGGTCGAACCCTTGCTGGCGCATCGTGCCGCCATCCGCCACACGGACCCACACGCTGCGCTGCGCTTCGCGCTGTTGCAGGCCCTGACGTCGATCGAGGCGATTGCGCTGGAACCGTTTTCGTTGTGGCATATCGCCATGCCGGACACGGACGACGAACTGGCGGAGCGGTTCGCGGAAGGATTCGTGACTTACCTGGTACGGCGTTGACCGGTTACTGGACAAACATGCATTTGCGCGATCCGGTTCTTGAGGTATACCTTGCATGACGCCGAATCCACCGGAGAGCACTGTGCCGATCAAGGTCATCGATGGTTACGAAGTATCATTTTCCGGCAAGGCGCTGGCGGGTACCACGCAATGGGGCGCGTATGTGTCGATCGCCGTTCCTTCCGCCAATCCGATGCACATGACTTCCGTCTACAAGAAGCGGCGCGTTTCGGCGGATCTTGCCTTGATGGACCAGCAGGCTGCGGAGGCGGAGGCGGAACGGGTGGCGATGACGGTCCTGGATGATCTACGTTCCAGACAATAGCTGCCGCCACACATCCAGCTTCTGCTCGAACGTCATCGCCATGTGCGCGGGCGAGCTCGACGGCAGCACGACGGTGCGATAGCCCCGCTCGTCAAACTGCGGCGCGAACTTGCCGGAGGCCTGCCCGTTGAATCCCACCGTTTCCAGTTCTGGGCAAAGATGCTGCAGCCGCTCGAAGTCGTTCGCAGCGGGTTTGCGGATCGCCGAATCCAGGCTGCCTTCCCGCTCGCAGGCACCGAGCACGTCCCACAGGCCGATGCGGTGCGCCAGCAGGCGCGGCAGGCGTTCCGCATAGGGCAGCGAGTACAGGTCGTCGCCCACGAGCGCGCCGATCAGCCGCCAGAACTGGTTGCGTGGATGGGCGTAATACTGCTGCGCCGCCAGCGACGCGGCGCCGGGGAAACTGCCGAGTACCAGGACGCGGATGCGGGAATCGATTACCGGCGCCAGGCCGGTCAGCAGGGGTAGAGATGCCATGCGCCGGATTGTAACGCCGCTGATTAAAATGGCCTCGACAGGAGGAACCCATGAGCGAACCGAAGACGATGGCGGCAGTGATCGATAAAGCCGAGGCAGGCACCGGGCCGGTCCATGCGCTGCTGGCCCGCTATGCCGAAAGCCACCGCGATCCCGTCAACGAACGCATCCATTTCGTGTGCGTGCCGGTGATCATGCTGTCGCTGCTGGGCTTGCTGTGGGCGGTGCATCCGCTCGTCGCGGTGGCCACGGTGGTGGTGGCCCTGGCGTATTACTGGAAGCTGTCGCGGCCCTTCGCGGCCGGGATGCTGGTGATGGGACTGGTGATGCTGGGGATCCTGGCGTCATTGCCGCCGATTGCTGTGCTGCCGCTGTCGATCGTCATGTTCGTGCTGGCGTGGGCCGGGCAATTCATCGGCCACATCATCGAAGGCAGGAAGCCATCGTTCTTCGACGATGTGCGCTTCCTGCTGGTGGGACCGCTGTTCGTGCTGGGGTTCGTGTACCGGCGGTTCCGCATCGCATATTGACCAGGAAAACGGATGACAGCAGCGATCAGAGCGGCGATGCCAGCCGCAGGGCGACCACGTGCTTCAACGCACCGTCGCCACAGGCGATCAGGAAGCCCGTGAGCAAAGCGATATAACACAGCAGCGCGAACACGTTCAACGGCAATATCCAGTTCATGATGGCGTTTCCCGGCGTGGTGAGATCTGCCATCGTAATTGCGATTCTTGCAGCTCGGTTGCCATCGCCCTTGTGCTTGCGTCCACTCAAGTGGCGTGGGCGACACAGCAACAGGCGGCGCTTCAAATTGCTCTATGGCAAGGACAAACAAACGCCGTATACTGCCGGGATGCCTTCTCCCATCCTGTTCATCATCGCCTGCCTGATCTGGGGTTCCACGTTCTGGGCCATTACCCTGCAGCTGGGCGACGTGCCGCCGGCTGTCTCGGTGGTCTACCGGTTCGCGCTCGCGTCGGCGGTGCTGTTCGCCTGGTGCAGGCTGCGTGGCGACAGCCTGCGCCTGTCCTGGCGCGCGCAAGGGTGGACGATCGTGCAGGGCTGCGCCACGTTCGGCCTCAGCTACATCTGCACTTACACGTCCGAGCAATATCTCGTGTCGGCACTCGTGGCAGTGCTGTTCGCGCTGATGGTGTTCTGGAATCCGATCCTGAACCGCATGATCCTCGGCACGCCGCTGTCGTCGCGCACGTGGGTGGCGGGAACGGTCTCCGTGCTGGGCGTGATCATGCTGTTCTGGCAATCGATCGGCGGCGCCATGCGCGAGATCGTCGGGGGCGGCAATGGCCACTTCCTGATGGGGCTGATCCTGGCATTGGTGGCCACGATCGCCAGTTCCATCGGCAATGTGCTGGTGGTCAAGGTGCGCGAACACGACAGCAATGTGCTGCTGACGATGGCCTGGGGCATGCTGTGGGGCACGCTGCTGGTAGCGGCCTGGGCAGTGGTTAGCGGCCAGCCGTTCGTGCTGCCCTCGTCCGCGCGCTACTGGGGGGGCCTGCTGTACCTGTCGCTGTTCGGCTCCGTGATCGCGTTCGCCTGCTATTTCACGCTGATCCACCGGCTCGGCTCGGGGAAGGCTGTCTACATCGGTGTCGTCACGCCCGTGATCTCGGTGCTGCTGTCGATCCGTCTCGAAAACTTCCGGCCCGGTGTCATCGAATGCCTGGGCATGCTGGTGTGCCTGGCCAGCGTGGCATGGGCGCTGAAAGGCCCCGCGCGCGCGCCGGCACCTGTATCCTTCATCGAACCCGAACCCGCTTTACTGAAGAAAGCCTCATGACCGAACTGCGCATCCGCCCTGCCCGCCCCGACGACGTTGCCCCGATCCTCGCGATGATCCGCGAACTGGCCGTCTTTGAAAAACTGGAACACATGGTCATCGCCGACGAGGCGATGCTGCACGATGCGCTGTTCGGCACACGGCCGCCATGCGAAGCGATCGTGGGCGAAGAAGGTGGTGAGGTGGTGACGTTCGCGCTGTTCTTCCATAATTTTTCCACCTTCCTCGGCCGCAAGGGCCTGTACCTGGAAGACCTGTACGTGAAACAGAGCCGCCGCGGCCAGGGCCATGGCAAGCGGATGCTGGCGGCACTGGCCGCGCTGGCCGTGGAGCGCCAGTGCGGCCGCTTCGAATGGTCGGTGCTGGACTGGAATGCGAACGCCATCGCGTTCTACGAAAAGATGGGCGCCGATGTGCTGCCCGACTGGCGCATCTGCCGCGTTACCGGCGAAGCGCTCACGGCGCTGGCCTCGAACCGGTAATCGCCGGGCAAAAAAAAAGCCACGCGGCACTTGGCGGCGTGGCGGGAACCCAGTTGTCAGTCGGGAGGGGAGATGAATCAACGGATTCAATATAGTCCCGTGCTCCCGGCCGCGGCCCGGGATTTTACAAATGCTTACGCCCCGTAGCAAAACACTTACTTCTTTCGCGCAACGACCAGCCGGCGTTCGAGCAGCTCGAACAGGCCTTGCGTCAGCAGCGCCAGCGCCGCGGCGGGCAAGGCGCCCGCCAGCAGCATCGTGTTGTCATTGAGCGCCAGCCCCGTGGTGATCCGCTCGCCATAACCGCCGGCGCCGATGAAGGCCGCGATGGTGGCGGTGCCCACGCTCATCACGGCCGCCGTCTTCACCCCCGCCAGGATCACCGGCAATGCCAGCGGCAGGTCGACGTGCCACAGGCGCTGGCGCGGTGTGAGCCCCAGCGCCAGCGCTGCCTGCCGCAAGCCCGGTGCGATGCCGAGGATGCCGGTACACGTGTTGCGCACGATGGGCAGCAGCGCATAGACGAACAGCGCCACCAGCGCCGGCACGATGCCGATCGTGCCCAGCAGCGGGATCAGCATCGCCAGCAGGGCCAGCGACGGCACCGTCTGCAGCACGCCCGTCAGCGCCAGCACGGGTTGCCGCAGCCGCGGGCGCAGCGCGGCCAGCACGCCGAGGGGCACGCCGGCGATGCAAGCCAGCAGCACGGACAGCGCGACAAGCATCACATGCTGCCCCGTGAGCCGGGCAAGGTCGGGTCCGAACAGCACGCCGGCCAGCGATCGCGGGGCGGCGGCCGCTTGCTCAGCATTGCCGCCGCCCTGCCGCGCCAGCCAGCGCCGTGCCACGTCCGCGAACGGCTGCCCTTCCAGTTCGGCTGCGGCGTTCATGCCGATCATGTCGCGCTCCGTGATCTTCCCTTCCAGCGCCCCGATGGCTTTCCATGCCTGCGGAAAGCGCTCCGGGGTGCCCAGGCGGTACAGCAGCACCGCGTCGTAGCGGGGGAAATAAGCGCGGTCGTCGCGCAGCACCGTCAAGCCGTAGCGCGCGATCTTGGCATCGGTCGAATAGATGTCGATGACATCGACCTGCCGCGCCGCCAGCGCTTCGTAGGCGATGCCGTGGTCGAGGCCGCGCGGCTGCTGCGGCAAGCCATAGCGGCGTACCAGGCCGGGCCAGCCATCCGCGCGGCCGATGAACTCGTGCGACAGCCCGAAACCCATCTCCGGGTGGCGCGCCAGTTCGGACACCGTGCCGATGCCCGCATCGCCCCGTACCGCCAGCGCATAAGTGTTGTTGAAACCCAGCGGCACGGCGATGCCGAACCCCATTTTTGCCAGTTCGCCGCGTATCTGTTCCAGGCTCGATGGCTGCGCATGTTTCAGGATCTCCTGGTCGATCGTGCCCACGTATTCCGGGTACAGGTCAATGCTGCCGTTCTGCAGCGCGGCCAGCACGATGGCCGTGTTGCCGAGGCCCTGCCGGTGTTCGACTTTTACATGCGGCGCGGCCGTCTGCGCCACCACCTCGGCCAGGATGTAGGATTCCGTAAAGCGCTTCGAGCCGATGCGCAGCGTGCCATCGTCGGCACGGGCGAACGAAGAGCACACCAGCAGCGCGGCTGCCAGCGCGGCAAGCAAAGTCGCCCTCACCCGCGCCCTCACCCGTCTATCTGCGGCATGCGCCACACCCCATTATTGACGACCGCCGCGCAGGGATTGAAGCCGATCGCATAGCACAGGTCCGCCGGCCGGGCGATGCGCCACAGCGCGAAGTCGGCGCGCTTGCCCACTTCGAGTGTGCCGATCTCGCCATGCAGCCCCAGCGCGCGGGCGGCGCAGGCGGTGGCGCCAAGCAGCGCTTCGCGCGACGTGAGCCGCCACAGCGTGCAAGCCATGTTCAGCGCAAGCAGCAGCGACGTCATCGGTGACGTGCCGGGATTGCAGTCAGTGGCGACTGCCATCGGCACACCGGCGGCGCGCAGGGCGGCAACCGGCGGCGGTGTGGTATCGCGCAGGAAGTAATAGGCCCCTGGCAGCAGCACGGCCACGGTGCCGGCGGCCGCCATGGCGGCGATGCCGGCATCGGCCAGGTGTTCCAGGTGGTCGGCGGACAGGCCGCGATAGCGCGCCACAAGCGCGGCGCCCCCCTGGTCCGACAATTGTTCGGCATGCAGCTTCACAGGCAATCCTGCCTGCTTTGCCGCGTCGAACACGCGCTCCGTCTGGGCCGCCGTGAAGCCGATGCGCTCGCAGAACGCGTCCACGGCATCGACGAGGCCCTCGCCGGCCAGTGCGGGAATCATCGCGCAGACCGCATGGACATAGTCGTCGGCCCGGCCCGCATAGTCGGGCGGCAAGGCATGCGCGCCCAGGAACGTGGTGGCCACGCGCACGGGCAGCGCCTGGCCCACGCGCCGCGCCACGCGCAGCATCTTCGCTTCGTTCTGCAGGTCGAGGCCATAGCCGGATTTGATTTCCAGCGTCGTCACGCCTTCGGCCAGCAGGCTGCGGATGCGTGGCAGGCTTTGCGCAAGGAGTTCACCCTCGTCCGCGGCGCGGGTGGCGCGCACGGTGGACATGATGCCGCCGCCCGCACGGGCGATGTCCTCGTACGTGGCGCCGTTCAGGCGGGCTTCGAATTCGTCGCTGCGGTTGCCGGCGTGAACGATGTGGGTGTGGCAGTCGACCAGCCCCGGCGTGAGCCAGCAGCCGTGCCCATCGCGCTCCTCGGCGGCGCTGCCATGCGCCGCCGCGTCGGCCTGCGGCCCAAGCCAGGCGATGCGGCCATCGCGCACGGCGATCGCGCCGTCCCGGATCGCGCCATATTCGTCGCCTTCACCACCGGCCAGCGTGGCCAGGTGCACGTTCGTGATCAGCAGGTCCCATCCACTCATCGATCGCTCATTCCTCATCCTCCTCGTCTTCCGGAATGATATCAACGATATAGACGGTGGCCTGGGGCGATTCCAGCACCCAGTTCTGTTCACGGTCGAGCACGACCGCATCGTAGCGCACCATCGACATGCGTTCGCGCTCGCTGTGCACGGTCAGCGTGTCGCCCTCGGCGAAGAACAGCACCGTCAGTGCGCTGCGCCGCTCCAGCGCCGCGTAGTCGCGGAACACGCGGCGCTCCACCTGGTGCGAGCAGCGGCCCCTTCGGGTCATCACATTGAAATCGACGGTGGGCGTGCCATCCACGGTCGCGGAAACGGGCACTTCGCCGGGAAAGGCCACCACCGGTTCACGCTCGGACAGCGCCACCTTGCGCTCGTTGCCCACATCGAGCACCACGTTGCCGCCATCGACCAGCGACAGCGTGCGGTCGACACCGGGATAGATCGAGAACGGACCGCTCTGGGCGATCGTGGCCAGACTGATGCGGAAGTCGAAATCGTCCAGCGTGGCACCGGGCGGCGATGCGAGGATCTCGGTGGTGCACCCGCCGCCGTTCTTCCAGGGGGTGGGATGCAGGCTTGCATACTGTATCAGCGTCGTCATGATGGCAGCTCGCGCAGGTTGGCCAACGTTTCCTTGAAGCGCGCGGCGATCGCCGCCTGCGCCACGTGCTCCCGGCCGCGGACGACCCACTGCCCGCCGGCCAGCACATCCTTCACCAGGTTGTCGTTGCCGCTGAAGATGAAGCCGTTCAGCAGCTCGGGGGGCGCGGACACGTTCGGGTGCGCCTCGTCCAGTACCAGCAGGTCGGCTGCATAGGCCGGCGCCAGCGCGCCGACCTGCCTTCCCGCCGCCTGCGCGCCCCCTGCGAGGGCGGCGCGCCACAGATGGTCGCCGACACGGCGCTCATTCGTTGCCACGGCCACGTTGCGCCGCTGCCCCGCCAGCCGCTGGCCATATTCGAGCCAGCGCAGTTCTTCCACCGGGCTGGTGGACACATGGCTGTCGCTGCCGATGCCGAACCGGCCGCCCCGCGCCAGGAACGGGGCCAGCGGGAACAGCCCGTCGCCCAGGTTCGCTTCCGTGGTGGGGCACAGCCCGGCAACGGCGCCGCTGGCGGCAATGGCGGCCACTTCATCATCGTCCACGTGCGTGGCGTGGACAAGGCACCATTGCTCATCGACCGGCAGATTATCGTACAGGAACTGCACGGGGCGGCGCCCGCTTTGATCGATGCATTGCCGCACTTCGGCCTCCTGCTCGGCGATATGGATGTGCACGGGCCGGCCCCGGGGCAAGGCCCGCAATACTTCGCGGATCTGCGCCACCGATGCCGCCCGCAGCGAATGGGGTGCCACACCCACTTCGACCATCGTGCCGCGCAACGGTTCCAATGATTCGACGATGGCGAGCACGTCGGCCGGCCCCGTGCGGAAGCGCCGCTGCTCGTCGCGCAGCGGCGCATCGCCGAATCCGGCGTAACTGTAGAGCACGGGCAGCATCGTGATGCCGATGCCCGCGTGGCGCGCGCCGGCGATCACGCGGCGGGCGGCCTCGGCCACGTCCGGATACCAGGCGCCGTCGGGCGCCCGGTGCACATAATGGAATTCGCAGACCGACGTGTAGCCATGGCGCAGGCATTCGGCGAACAGCTGGGCGGCGATGGCTTCCATCTGCTCCGGGGCGATGCCCAGGGCGAAGCGGTACATCAGGTCGCGCCACGTCCAGAAGCTGTCCGCGCCGCAGCCCACCTCGCCGGCGATTTCCGTCAGGCCGGACAGCGCCCGCTGGAAACTGTGCGAATGCAGGTTGACCATGCCGGGCAATACATAATCCGCCACCTCGATGCCGGGCTGCTCCGCTGCATCCGGCGTCACGGCGGTGAAACGGCCATCGCTCCCCCACGCCAGCAGCACGTCGCGCCGCCACCCTTCCGGCAACAGCGCGTGGCGTGCGAACAGGGCATTCACGCCGTGCCCTCCTCTTTCGCCCATTGGGCGGCGGCTTCCAGCATGTGCCGCAGCAGCGGCTGCACCTGCCCGGCCAGGTCGGGGCGATAGGCGAACGGCGCCGGGTCATCCACGCGTTCATTCATATAGGTGCTCTGGCACATCTCGAGCTGCAAGGCATGCACGCCGGCTTCCGGCCGGCCATACGTGCGCGTGATGTGCCCGCCCTTGAAGCGGCCGTTGATCGCTATCGTGTAGCCGCCATCGGCCCGGGCGATGCCGGTGACGCGCTCGGTGAGCGCCGGGTCGCAGCTGGTGCCGCCGGCACTGCCGAAATTCAGGTCCGGCAGCTTGCCTTCGAAAAAGCGCGGCACAATGGAGGCGATCGAATGCGCTTCCCACAGCACGACCCTGCCGTGCAGGCGCGACAGCCGGTCCAGTTCGGCCTGCAACTGTTCGTGGTACGGCTGCCAGTACAGGGCCAGGCGGCGCCGCACTTCCCCTTCATCCGGTGCGCGCCCCGGCTGGTACAGCGGTTCGCGCGCAAAGGTATCGAGCGGGCACAGGCCGGTGGTGTCCTGCCCGGGATACAGGTTCGCATTGTCCGCCGGGCGGTTCAGGTCGATCACATAGCGCGACCAGTGCGCCGCCAGGGTGGAGGCGCCCAGCTCGCGGGCAAACGCGTACAGCTCGCGCAGGTGCCAGTCGGTATCGGCCATCAGCAGCGCCGCGGGCGTCATCGTGCCGGCGATGTCTTGCGGGATGCCGGTGCCCACGTGCGGCATCGAGACCAGCAGCGGGAGCGTGCCCGCCTCGAAATGGAAATCCAATCGAACCTCCTCAGGGATGCAGCGGCTTGAACAGCTGGCGGCACTCGGCGGACAGGTCGCCATCGAGCACCATCCGTTTCGCCGCCTCGATATCGGGTGCGAAGTAACGGTCGGCATCGAAGAACGGCACGCGCCGGCGCAACCGGGCGTGTACGTGCTCCAGGTGCGGGGACGTCTTCAGGGGCCGGTGGAAATCGATGCCCTGCGCCGCCGCGAGCAGTTCGATGCCGACGATCGCCGCGGTATTGTGCGCCATCTCGTCGAGCCGGCGCGCCGCGAAGGTGGCCATGCTCACATGGTCTTCCTGGTTGGCCGAAGTGGGCAGGCTGTCCACGCTGGCCGGGTGCGCCAGCGACTTGTTTTCGGAAGCCAGTGCCGCCGCTGTCACGTGGGCGATCATGAAGCCGGAATTGACGCCCGGTTCGCGCACGAGGAACGGCGGCAGGCCGGACAGCGTGGCGTCGATCAGCAGCGCGATGCGCCGTTCGGCGATGCTGCCGATTTCCGCGATGGCCAGCGCCAGCGTGTCCGCCGCGAAGGCCACCGGCTCGGCATGGAAGTTTCCGCCCGAGACGATGGTCACCTCGTCGCCCGCATCGCCGCTTCCCCTGAACAGCAGCGGGTTGTCGGTGACGGCATTCGCCTCGATCAGCAGCGTGCGGGTGGCGTTCGCGATCAGGTCCATGCAGGCGCCCATCACCTGCGGCTGGCAGCGCAGGCAGTAGGGATCCTGCACGCGTTCGTCGCCCAGCAGGTGCGAGGCACGGATCGCACTGCCCGTCACCAGCTGGCGGTAGATGGCCGCGGCGGCGATCTGCCCCGGCTGGCCGCGCACCTCGTGCACGCGGGCGTCGAACGGCGCATCGCTGCCCTTGGCGGCATCCAGGGAAAGCGACCCGGTCACCATGCCCGCTTCCAGCAGCCGCTCGGCCATGAACAGGCCGTGCAGCGCCAGTGCCGTCGAGGCCTGGGTGCCGTTGATCAGCGCCAGCCCTTCCTTCGGCGCCAGCACCACGGGCGCGATACCGGCCGCGGCCAGCGCATCGAGTGCTTCCATCAGCTCGCCCTTCACGCGCACCTGGCCCACGCCCAGCAGCGCCAGCGTCATGTGCGCCAGCGGTGCCAGGTCGCCCGAGGCGCCGACCGAGCCCTTGACCGGGATGGCCGGCACGATGCCGGCGTTGTACAGGGCGATCAATGTATCGATGACGACGGCGCGGATGCCGGAAAAGCCGCGCGCCAGGCTGCCGATTTTCGTCAGCATCAGCAGGCGGACCACGTGATCCGCCATCAGCGCGCCGGTACCGACGGAGTGCGACAGGATCAGGTTGCGCTGGAGCTGCTCCAGCCGGTCGTCCGGAATGCGGGTTTTCGCCAGCAGGCCGAAGCCCGTGTTGATGCCATAGGCTGCGTCGCCCTTTTGCACGATGGCCTGCACGGCCCGGGCGGAAGCATCGATGTCCGCATACGCTTCGGACGCCAGGGCGATGGGGCTGTGCGCCGCCCAGGCGGCACGCAGGTCGGACAAGGACAGTTTTCCGGGATGGAGGGTCAGGGTCATCTGCATTTCCTTTACTTCACCATCGGCAGGTTCAGGCCATTGCGCCGCGCGCAGTCGATGGCGGTTTCATAGCCGGCATCGGCATGGCGCATCACGCCCGAGCCGCTGTCGTTGACGAGCACGCGGGCCAGCCGCCGCGCCGCCGCTTCGGTGCCGTCGGCCACGATGACGACGCCGGCATGCTGCGAGTATCCCATGCCCACGCCGCCGCCATGGTGCAGCGACACCCACGTGGCGCCACCGGCCGTGTTCAGCAGCGCGTTGAGCAGCGGCCAGTCGGACACGGCATCGCTGCCATCCTTCATGCTTTCCGTTTCGCGGTTCGGGCTGGCGACGGAACCCGTGTCGAGGTGGTCGCGGCCGATCACGATGGGTGCCTTCAGTTCGCCTTTTTTCACCATCTCGTTGAAGGCCAGGCCGGCGACATGGCGCTCGCCCAGGCCCAGCCAGCAGATCCGCGCCGGCAAGCCCTGGAACGCGATGCGTTCGCGCGCCATGTCCAGCCAGCGGTGCACATTGGCGTGGTGCGGGAACAGCTCCTTGATCTTTGCATCGGTTTTATAAATGTCTTCGGGATCGCCGGACAGCGCCACCCAGCGGAACGGCCCGCGGCCTTCGCAGAACTGCGGCCGGATATAGGCGGGCACGAAGCCGGGGAAGTCGAACGCGTTCCGCACGCCTTCGTCGAACGCCACCTGGCGGATATTGTTGCCGTAGTCGACCACTTGCGCGCCCAGCGCCTGGAAGTCCAGCATCGCCGCCACATGCACGGCGCACGATGCGGCGGCGGCGGCTTTCAGTTCGGCGTGCCGCGCCGGTTCGGCGCGCGCCGCCTGCCAGTCGGCCACGCTCCAGCCCTGCGGCAGGTAGCCGTTGATCAGGTCATGCGCGGAGGTCTGGTCGGTGACGAGGTCGGGCACCATGCCGCCTTCGCGGGCGCGCCGTGCCAGTTCGGGCAGCACGTCGGCGGCGTTGCCGAGCAGGCCGATCGAGATCGCCTCGCCCTTCTCCTTGTGCTGCCGCACCAGGGCCAGCGCTTCGTCGATGGAGGCGGCCTGCCTGTCCAGGTAGCGGGTGCGCAGACGGAAATCGATGCTGGCCTGCTGACACTCGACGGTGAGCGACACGGCGCCGGCCATCGTGGCGGCCAGCGGCTGCGCACCGCCCATGCCGCCCAGGCCGGCGGTCAGGACCCACCGGCCCTTCAGGTCGCCGCCGAAGTGCTGGCGGCCCGCCTCGGCGAACGTTTCGTATGTGCCCTGCACGATGCCCTGCGTGCCGATATAGATCCAGCTGCCGGCCGTCATCTGGCCATACATGAACAGGCCCTGGCGATCGAGTTCGTTGAAGTGCTCCCAGTTCGCCCATTTCGGCACGAGGTTCGAATTGGCGATCAGCACGCGCGGCGCGTCGGCATGGGTGCGGAACACACCGACGGGCTTGCCGGACTGGACCAGCAGCGTTTCTTCCTCGCCCAGGTCTTTCAGGGCAGCCAGGATCGCATCGAAGCATTCCCAGTTGCGTGCCGCACGGCCGATGCCGCCATAGACAACGAGCGCCTGCGGGTTCTCGGCCACTTCCTTGTCGAGGTTATTCTGGATCATGCGGTAGGCCGCCTCGGCGCCCCAGGTCTTGCAGGTCATGCCAGGGCCGCGCGGGGCGCGGATGTCGCGGGTGGGATCGAAGCGCGGGTCGCTCATGGCGTCTCCTCGGGAGGTGGCTGATCCTCACAGCATAGGTTGTCTATACAACCTGGTCAAATTGTTTTTGGCGCTGTCAGCCGAACCTGTGGAAGTTTCGCCAAGCCATCAGTTAATGCTGCCGCACAGTGCTGCAATCAAGCAATCTGCCGGCGTTTTCCAGCGCTGCCCATCGAGGCCATGACGCCAGCCCAGGTAGTTCGATAGATACCTGCTCGCCACCCCGTTGAAACGCGCCAGCCAGCCATGGAAGCGGCTGTGGTACCCGTTCACATGCTGCAGGTGGATCGCGCCGCGCGTGCGCACCCCTGCGTTCAAGTTGACAGCTTCGTGCAGGATGCCGGTACGGCGTGCAAATGTCCGGTAGGCAGCGGCGCTGTCCGATACCAGCAGCACGTCCGCGGCCAGTACCGGCGGCAGGTGATGCGCCAGCTGGCGCGCCGTGACCGGACCACGGCCGCAAACGAAATCCCTCGTCTTGCCATCACGGTCGCGGGCCACGAGGATGCAATCGAGTTCCCTCGAAATGCCGCGCCGGCTGGCCTTGCCGCCACGCCTGCGCGCCGGCCTGTCCAGGTGCCTGCTGCCTTTTTGCGATTCCAGCAGATAAGTCTCGTCCGCCTCGACGATCCCTTGCAACTGCGACGGGCGATCGTGCTTGGCTCCGGCCATGAAGCGATGGCGCCAGCGAAAGCTGGTGTTGCGATGGATGCCGGTTTTTTCGGCGGCGGCGCGCACCGTCCGCGAATCGAGCACTGTCTCCAGGAACGGCAGCCATTTGTGACGCAGGCGCAGGAAAGCGAGCGGTGTGCCGGTCAAGGCATTGAAGGTTCGGCCGCAAGCCAGGCAGCGATAGCGTTGCAGGCCATAAGAGAAGCCGTGACGATGGATACGTGTCGCCGCGCAATGTGGGCATGTATGGCAGGGTCGCCCGAATCGTTCGATCAGCTCGAGGCAGGTCGTCAGCGACGAGGCCGACCCGAGCAAAGCGCGCAACGCCGCCAGTTGCGCGCTTGAACATTGAGCGACTTGCCCGCGCAGCCGCTCCAGCAAGTTATCGAACAGTCCGTCATGCATCGCCGCCTCCGTCGTCAGTACTGTTGAGACAGCGGTCTTGGCGAATGGTTCAGTTCAGCCCACAGGCTCGGGTGACAGCGCCTTGTTTTTATGGCTACTCCCGGGCATCCCGGATGAAATCGATGAACGCCCGCAGCGGCGCGGGCACGAGGCGCCGGCCGGGGTAATACAGGAAAGGCCCGGAAAAGCTCGGCCACCACGGTTCCAGCACCGGCACCAGTTCGCCGCGCGCGAAATAGGGCTTCAGCCAGTCCTCGAACAGGTAGACGATGCCGGCGCCGGCCACGGCCGATGCGACGGCAAGGTCGGCGCCCGCACCCAGGCGCACGCGCAGCGGCCCCTGCGGGTCGACACGCACCGTTTCGCCGTCGCGGGCGAACTCCCATTGCACGGTGGCGCCGGCGGCGAAATACCCGGCCAGGCAGGCATGCCGGAGCAGTTCGCCGGGGTGGCCGGGGTGGCCATGGCGCTCGAGATAGGCCGGCGACGCGGCGGCGGCGAAGCGCTGCAGGCGCGGGCCGATGGGCACCGCGATCATGTCCTGCTCCAGCCGCTCCTCGTAGCGGATACCGGCATCGAAGCCGGCGGCCAGCATGTCGACGAAGCTGTCCTCGACGGCGACATCGACCACGATGTCCGGATAGGCGGCCAGGAAGCGCGGCACGATGGCCGGCAGCACCAGGCGCGCCGCAGCCTGCGGCACGTTCAGGCGCAGCGTGCCCGTGGGCCGGTCGCGGAACGCGTTGACCACGTCGAGCGCGGACTGCACTTCGTTCAGCGCCGGGGCCAGCCGGTCGAGCAGGCCGCGGCCCGCCTCGGTGGGCACCACGCTGCGGGTGCTGCGGTTCAGGAGGCGCACGCCGAGCCGCGCCTCCAGTCGCCGCACTGCCTCGCTCAGCCCGGACGCACTGACACCTGCCACCCGTGCCGCATCGCGGAACCCGCCCGCTCGTGCCACCGTGACGAAGGCGTTCAAATCGCCGAGATCGACCTTCATTGCCCCCTCCATTGTTCGTTTTTTCGCACAACCCATGCACACTTTACCGGATTGTCGTGCACTGAATGCGCTCGTATCCTTGCTTCATCACTCACCAAGGAGAACGGCATGTCGAACTTCACGCACACCACGCAAACCTGGCAACTGGGCGACCGCGCGGTCAAGCGACTCGGCTACGGCGCCATGCAACTGGCCGGCCCCGGCGTGTTCGGCCCGCCGAAGGATCCCGAAGCGGCACGCGCCGTGCTGCGTGCCGCGGTGGCGGGCGGCGTCGATCATATCGACACGTCGGATTTCTACGGGCCGCATGTCACCAACCAGCTCATTCGCGAGGCCCTGCATCCCTACCAGGACAACCTCACCATCGTGACGAAGATCTGCGCGCGCCGCGACGGCCAGGGCAACTGGCTGCCGGCATTTTCACGGGAAGAGCTGACGGCGGCGGTCCACGACAACCTGCGCAACCTGGGCCTGGCATCGCTGGACGTGGTCAACCTGCGCGCCATGTTCAGCGTCCATGGTCCGGCCGAAGGATCGCTGGAAGAACCGCTGGCCGTGCTGGCCAGCCTGCGCGAGCAGGGCCTGGTGCGCCATATCGGCCTGAGCAACGTGACCGCTGCCCAGGTACGCGAGGCGCGGCGCATGGTGCCGATCGCCTGTGTGCAGAACCACTACAACCTGGTGCACCGCGGCGACGACGCGCTGATCGACGGGCTGGCCGCCGACGGCATCGCCTACGTGCCCTTCTTCCCGCTCGGCGGTTTTTCCCCGCTGCAGTCGGACACGCTGTCGCGGGTGGCCGCGCGCCTCGATGCGACCCCGATGGCGGTGGCGATCGCGTGGCTGTTGCAGCGTTCGCCGAACATCCTCGTGATTCCCGGCACGTCGTCCGTGGTCCATTTGCGGCAGAACCTCGCCGCCGCATCGCTGTCGCTGCCGGCGGACGCGGTGGCGGAACTGGACGGCATCGCCGCTATCGCTTGAACACCTGCCTGCCGCCCACCCACGTTTCCAGCACGCCGATCCGGCCGATCTCGGCCGGCGGTACCGTGAACAGGTCGCGGTCGGTGACGATGAAGTCGGCCCACTTGCCCGGCTCCAGCGAACCGAGCACGTTTTCCTGCCGTGCCGCGTACGCCGCATCCAGCGTGAAGCAGCGCAGCGCCTCCTTCACCGTCATGGCCTGATCCCGGTGCCAGCCTTGCGGGGGCTGGTCCCGCATGTCCTGCCGCGTGACGGCGGCATGCATGCCCTCGAAGGGATTGGGCGACTCGATCGGGAAATCGGACCCGCAGGCGATGCGCGAACCCTGCTTCAGGAACGTGCGCCACGCATAGGCACCGCGGATGCGCTCCTTGCCCACGCGCTGCTCGGCCATATTGTGGTCGGACGTGGCATGCGTGGGCTGCATCGACGGAATGATGCCCAGTTCGGCGAAGCGCGGGATGTCGGCCGGGGCCACCACCTGCGCATGCTCGATCCGGTGGCGCAGGCCGGCAGCCGGATACTGCTTCAGCAGCGTCGCGTAGCCATCCAGGATCTGGCGGTTGCCGGCGTCGCCGATCGCGTGCACGTTGACCTGGTACCCGGCCTTCATCGCCTTCGCCATCCTGGCGCGCATCGCCGCGTCGTCGTAGAACAGCAGGCCGTGCGTGTGCGGCGCGTCGCTGTAGGGCTTGATCAGCGCGGCGCCACGGCTGCCCAGCGCGCCGTCGGCGAACAGCTTCACGGACGACAGCGCGTAGACATCGTTGGCGTAGCTCTTGAGCGGGCCGTTCGCCGCCAGCCGGTCGAAGTCTTCCGCCGTATCGCCGATCATCGCGTACACGCGGGTGGTCAGCTTGCCGGCATCGGCATAGGCGCGGTACAGCTTGTCCGCGCCGATACCGATGCCGGCATCGTGCACGCTCGTCAGTCCCACGCCTTTCAGCATCGCCAGCGCGCCATCGAGGGCGGCGCGCGACTCGGTCTCGGTGGGCCGCGGCACCACCTTGTTGACGAGGTCCATCGCCGCATCGACGAGAATGCCGGTCGCATCGCCGTCCGCATCGCGCTCGATCCTGCCGCCTGCGGGGTCTTTGGTTTCCTTCGTGATGCCGGCCAGCGCCAGCGCGCGGCTGTTGACCCACACGGCGTGGCCATCGACGCGGCGCATCAGCGCGGGGCGGTCCGCCACCGCCATGTCGAGCTCACGCGCGGTCGGGAAGCGGCCCAGCTTCCACGTTTCCTGGTTCCAGCCATTGCCGATCACCCAGCCGCGCTGCGGATTGGCACGGGCGAAGCCGGCGATCGTCTTCACGGCGCCCTCGAGGCTTCGGGAACTGTACAGTTCCGCGCCCGTGGCGATCTCGCCCAGGCCGAACACGTGGCCGTGCGCGTCGATCAGGCCGGGCAGCACCGTCCTGCCCTGCACGTCGACGTGGGTGAAGCCCGGCGCCTTCGCCGCCACGTCGCGCGCCGTGCCGACGGCAACGATGCGGCCGTTCGCATCGAAGGCGAGCGACTGGAAGCGCACCAGCCGGTCGCCGGCAGCCAGCGTATAGCCGTTTGCGTTGTCGATCACGGTGCCGGGGGCGGCGTGGGCTTGGGCGGCCAGGACAACAGCGGTGGAGACAAGTGCGACGAGGGGCAGCAGGCGCATGGGGATCCTTTCGGGTACGAAAGGCATCGAGTGTAGCGAAAAAGCGCTACGTCGCGTCGTGAAAAATAATGCCCAGCGTATGCCGCTGCCCGCCGCGCAGCCGCGACACCCCATGCCGCATGTTGACGCGATAGACGCCCCGCGTGCCGCTCACGGGCCGGTGGTGCACGGGGAAGATCACGCAGTCGCCCTGTTCCAGCGGCACCACCTCGGCGCGCGACTGCATGCGCGGCCGCTGCTCCGTCAGCACGAATTCGCCGCCGCTGAAATCGGTGCCGGGCCGCGACAGCAGGAACACGGCCTGCAGCGGGAATACGTGAGCGCCATAGACATCCTGGTGCAGGCAGTTGTAGTCGCCCTCCCCGTAGCGCAGCAGCAGCGGCGTGGGGCGTTCCTGGCCGGCGGCATGGCAGCGGGCCAGGTAATCGGCATGCCGCGGCGGAAAGCGTTCGTCGATGCCGAGCGCCGCATGCCAGCGGTTCGCGATCCCGGCCAGCGGGCCGTACATCGCTTCCCGCAGCCGCTGCACGGGATCGGGCAACGGGTAACGGAAATACTGGTACTCGCCACGACCGAAGCCGTGCCGCGCCATCACGATGCGGCTGCGGAACAGGGTGGCGTCATCGTAGGCACCCGCCAGAAGCGCGCAGTCCAGTGGGGCCAGCAGGCCGGATACGCGGGCGCAGCCGAAGGCATTCAGTTCCTCCTCGACGCGCCGCCAGTCGGCGTTCATTGACCGCCCTCGCGCGCGGTCTCCCTTTGCAGCAGCGCTTCCTTGCGCTCGACACCCCAGCGGTAGCCGGAAACCGTGCCGTCGTTGCGCACCACGCGGTGGCAGGGAATCGCCACCGCGATCGCATTCGCGGCACAGGCACCGGCCACGGCACGCACGCTTTTCGGCGACCCGACCATCGCAGCCAGCTCCGTGTAGCTGACCCTGCGGCCGGCAGGGATGGTGCGCAGCGCCTGCCACACGCGCTGCTGGAATGCCGTGCCGCGCACGTCCAGCGGCAGGTCGAGCCCCGTTTCCGGCGCCTCGACCAGGCCGATCACCTGCGCCACCACGGTTTCGTAGTCACGCTCGGCGCCCACCAGTTCGGCGTTCGGGAAGCGGTCCTGCAGGTCGCGCGCCAGCGCGCCGGGATCGTCGCCCATCAGGATCGCGCAAATGCCGACATCGGTGCTGGCCACGAGGATTGCGCCCAGCGAACATTGGGCAATGGCGAAGCGGATCGTGGCGCCGCGGCCGCCGCGGCGGAATGCCGTGGGTGTCATGCCCAGCGAGGCGCGCGACGTGGCATAGAAACGGCCGCTCGAGTTGTAGCCGGCGGCGTAGATCGCTTCCGTCACCGACGGCTGTTGCGCAAGACCCGCGTGGACACGTTCCTTGCGCCGTGCTGCCGCATAGGCTTTCGGCGTGATGCCGGTCTGCGCCTTGAAGATGCGGTGCAGGTGGAAACGGCTGATGCCGCTCGCCGCGGCCAGCGTGGCCAGGTCGGGCTCCTCCTCCGCCTCGTCGATCAGCCGGCACACCTCGGCCACCAGCGCGGCGTGGCGTTCGGCCAGCGGCGGGCCGTCGGGCTTGCAGCGCAGGCAGGGTCGGAAGCCGGCCCGCTCCGCTTCGAGGACACTGGCATGGAAAGCGACGTTCGCCCGCAGCGCCGGCCGTGCGCCGCACGACGGCCGGCAATACACGCCGGTGGTGCGCACAGAATAGAAGAACCGGCCGTCGGCGGACGGGTCGCGCCGCTGCACGGCGGCCCAGCGCGCATCGTCGCCGTCGTACGCCGTTTCGCCGGCGCGCCGGCCGGCATCCTTGAAGGTGGGATCGAGAGTGTTGTCCATGGCCTGCTCCAGTGTGCATTGTATGCCGCCATCGTAGGCAATGCCCGTTGCGCCGGCACCCCGGCCCTTGCTTTTGAATTCCTTGCCTTGGGCTTCACTAAGGACCTAGAATGCCGCGACCCATGGCGCAGCAGAGGAGGCAGGGTTTGGAAGCACCGCACGATGCAGCAGGCACGCCCATTTTCCAGCGGATCAAGGATTTCCTGGTGGCGCAGATCGCCGCCGGACACTGGAAGGAAGGCGACGTGATCCCTTCCGAACAGGCTTTGGTGAAGCAGTTCGGCGTGTCGCGCATGACCGTCAACCGCGCCGTGCGCGAGCTGACGGCCGAAGCCGTGCTGACGCGCCGCCAGGGCTCGGGCACCTTCGTGGCACCGCAGAAGGTGCAGGCCACGCTGCTGGAAATCCGCAGCATCGCCGACGAGATCCGCGCACGCGGCCATACGCACCGCAGCACGCTGCAGCGGCTCGACCAGGCGAGCGCCCATGAATTGCTGGCCAAGGGGTTCGAGGTGACCGCCGGGCATATCCTGTTTCATTCGATCATCGTTCATTTCGAGAACGGCGTGCCGATCCAGGTGGAGGACCGCTGGGTCAACCCGGAGGTGGCGCCCGATTACCTGGCGCAGGATTTCACGCGCGTGACACCCAGCGAATACCTGCTGGCAGCGGCGCCCCTGCAGGCCGCCACCTACAGCCTGGAAGCGCTGGCCGCGCCCTGCGACATTGCCGACATGCTGGCCATGGATGCGCGCCAGCCCTGCCTCGTGCTGCGCCGGCGCACGCGCTCGGCGGGCAAGGTGGCGTCGCTCGTCACGATGTGGCACCCCGGCCACCGCTACCAGTTCGCCGGCAGCGTGGCGACCGGTGCGCACGCCTGAGTGCGCCGCTGGGGTGCGCCGATGTATAGTCTTGTCTTGACGATCGCCCGTTCCACTGCCTGAGCCGCCTTGTAGAAAGGAAGCCGTTGCCGTCCCATCCCGCCCGCCCCGCACGCCGCCTCCTGCTGCAGGCGGCCCTGCTGCTGTGCGCCTCCGGCCCCGCATTCGGGCTGGAAAAAGTGGCCGTGCAGCTGAAGTGGCGCCACCAGTTCCAGTTCGCCGGCTACTACGCTGCCCAAGACAAGGGCTATTACCGCGACGAGGGGCTCGACGTGGCGCTCCTCGACGGCCAGCCCGGTGGCGATCCGGTGCGCAGCGTGCTGTCCGGCCGGGCCCAGTACGGCACCGGCAACAGCAGCCTGCTGCTGCACCGCGCCGCGGGCGACCCGGTCGTGGTGCTGGCAACGATCTTCCAGCACTCGGCCGCGGCACTGTTCGTGCGCCGCACGCCGGACGGCGAGGCGCTGCCGTTACGCAACGCGCGCATGATGCTCGCGCCCGGCGACGACGAACTGCAAGCCTTCCTGCTGCGCCAGGGCGTGAAGCCGGCCGACCTGAAACTGCTGCCGCACACCCGGCGTGTCGATGACCTGGTCGAAGGCAAGGTCGATGCGATGTCGGGCTACATCACCGAAGTGCCTTACCTGCTGGATCGCGCGGGTGCGCGCTACGACGTGCTGTCGCCGCGCGCGGCCGGCATCGACTTCTACGGCGACAACCTGTTCACCACCGAAGACGAACTGCGCGAACATCCGGAGCGGGCGCGCGCGATGCGGGCAGCCACGCTGCGCGGCTGGCGCTACGCGATGGAGCATCCCGAGGAAATCGTGGACCTGATCCGCGCCCGCTATCCGCAGGGCGCTTCGCGGGAACACCTGATGCACGAGGCGCGCCAGACCGCGAAGCTGATGGAACAGCCGCTGGTCGAACCCGGCTACAGCAATCCGGCGCGCTGGAAGGCGATCGCCAATACCTACATCACGCTGGGCATGTTGCCGCGCAGCGTGCCGCTGGAGGAATTCCTGTACAGCGAACAGGTGCCGCGCCCGCGTTGGCCGCTCGTTGCAACGGGCATGCTGGCGGCATTGCTGGGGGCCGCCGCCATCTGGCGGGTACGCAGCGCCCGCCCGCAGCCGCAGCCGCAGCCGGCACTGCCGGTGGCGCCACCGGCGCCAGGGGCCGAACGCGCGCTCGATGCGGCCTGCGAGGGTGTGTGGGAATGGCATCCGCAAAGCGACGAGGTGCGCCTGTCGCCGCGCGTCGGCGAATTGCTCGGCTATGGCGCGAGCGGGTTCTCGCCGGCGGACCGCGATGCGTGGCTGCAGCACGTGCATCCGGACGACAGGATGCACCTCGTGCACGAGATGTCGCGCATCGGCTCCGATCCCGTCGACGACACGCTGCTGGTGCACGAGTGCCGGATGCGCTGCCGCGACGGCGGTTTCCGCTGGACCGTGCTGCGCGGGCGGGTGACGGAGCGCAGCGGCGCGCATGCCTTGCTGGCCAGCGGCACGATCGGGCCGGTGAGCGACCGCGCGGTGGCCGAACGGGAGCGGCTGTCCGGCGTGCTGGAAGCGATGCCCGGCGGAATCCTGGTGGCCGACCGCGCGGGCCGCGTGAAGCAGGTGAACCGGGCCGCTGCCGCCTGCTTCGGCTACCAGCCGGGCGACATGGCCGGGCTGTCGATGGAATTGCTGGTGCCGGAAGTGATGCGCAGCGCGCCTGGCCTGCCGCGCGAACTGTTCTCGCGCCCGAACCTGCCGGGCCGCGTGCTGACGGCGCGGCGCGCCGACGGCGCCCACTTCCCCGCCATGGTGCACTTGGCGCCGATCGAGGTGGCGGGCCAGGGCCTGTCGGTGGTGTCGGTGCGCGACATGACCCAGCGCCAGCGTTCCGAGCAGGCGCTGCACGCCAGCTCGGAACGCTACCGGCTGATCGTGCAGACCGCCACCGAAGGCATCTGGATGCTCGAGGCGGGCGATCGCACGTCGTTCGTCAACCCGACGATGGCGCGCATGCTGGGCTACGAACCGGACGAGATGCTGGGCCGCCCCATGAGCGACTTCCTGGACGAGGAGAGCGTGGCGCAGCTGACGCGGCAGAACCAGCGCCGCCGCCCCGGCGAGGCGGAACAGGGCGATGCGCGCTTCTACCGCAAGGATGGCTCGTCGATGTGGGGGCTGGTGTCGACGACGCAGATCCATGCCAACGACGGCGCATACACCGGCACGCTGGCGATGATCAGCGACATCACGGACCGGCGCCTGGCCGAGGTGGCGCTGCGCAATTCGAGCCAGCGCATGGCCTCCGTGTTCAATGCCGTGACCAACGGCCTGGTGGTGCTCAACAGCGAAGGCGTGATCCTCGAGTGCAACGCGGCGGCCGGCCGCATGCTGGGCGCGGCCGCCGCCAGCGGCGCGCGCCTGTGGCCCGGCGTGCACGAGGACGGCCGCCCGTTCGGTCCCGGCGAACACCCGGTGCACCAGGCGCTGGCCAGCGGCAGCTCGGTGCGCGACGTGGTGATGGGCGTTACCGGTGGCAATGGCGCCATCTGCTGGCTGTCCGTAAACGCCGAACCGATGCGCGGCGAACTGGGCGCGGCCACGATGGCCGTGGCCAGCCTGACCGACATCACCGAGCGCAAGAACAGTGTCGACGCGTTGCGGCAGGGCGAGCAGCGGCTGCAGGAAATCATCAGCATGATGCCGATCGGCCTGTTCCTGAAGGGCCCGGACCTGCGGTTGCTGTTGATGAACCCCGCCTGCGAACGCCAGTTCGGCTACACGATGGCCGACCTGCACAACGGCACCTATGCGCATTTGCATTCGCCGAAGGAGCTGGCGGCATTTGCCCGGCGCGACCGCGAGACGTTCGCGCGCGGCGAGCTGATCGACTACGAGGAAACGCTGTTCAATCCCGTGCTGCGCCAGCACCTCACGCTGCGTACGTTCAAGAAACCCGTGTTCGACGAGCATGGCGAGCCGGCATACCTGATCTGCATGTCGATCGACATCACCGAGGCAAAGCGGCAGGAACAGGCGCTGCGCGAATTGAACGAGCACCTCGAGGAGCGGGTGGCGCAACGTACCGAGCAGCTCGACCAGGCCAAGCAGATCGCCGAGGAAGCCAGCCAGGCCAAGGGCCACTTCCTGGCCAACATGAGCCATGAGATCCGCACGCCGATGAACGGCGTGATCGGCATGGCGCACCTGGCGCTGAAGACCGAGCTCGATCCGCGGCAGCGCGACTACCTGGAAAAGATCCGCTTCGCCGGCGAGCACCTGCTGGGCATCATCGACGACATTCTCGACATCTCGAAGATCGAGGCCGGCAAGCTCGAGGTCGAACAGGTGGAATTCCCGCTGGACCAGGTGATCGAAACGCTGACGACGGTGGTGGCGCCGAAGGCGGCCGGGAAGGAGCTGCGCCTCGACATTGCCATCGATCCCGATGTACCGCGAACGCTGCGTGGCGACCCGCTGCGGCTGGGCCAGGTGCTGATCAATTACGTCAACAACGCGATCAAGTTCAGCGAGCAGGGCACGATCGGCCTGCGCGTGCGGCGCGTGGCGGCGGGCGACAACGGCTGCGTGCTGCGTTTCGAGGTCAGCGACGAAGGCATCGGCATGACGCAACAGGAGATGGGCAGGCTGTTCCAGTCGTTCGAGCAGGCCGACACGTCGACCACCCGGGCCTATGGCGGCACCGGTCTCGGCCTGGCCATCTGCAAGGAGCTGGCGCAGCTGATGGGCGGCGACGTGGGCGTGTCGAGCGTGCCCGGCGAGGGCAGCACATTCTGGTTTACCGCTCGTCTGGTCATTGGCGGTACCGCGGCTCCCGCCGACGCGCCCCCGCCGATACCGGCCGCCGAACCGGCTTCGCTGAAAGGCGCCCACATCCTGCTGGTGGAGGACAATGCCTTCAACCAGCAGATCGGCCTGGAAATGCTGGAAGAAGCCGGCGCCGCAGTGCGGCTGGCGGGCAATGGCGCGGAAGCGCTGGAACAACTGGAGGGTGCCAGCTTCGACTGCGTGCTGATGGATGTGCAGATGCCGGTCATGGACGGGCTGGAGGCAACGCGCCGGATCCGCGCCGATGCGCGCCTGGCCGGCCTGCGCGTGCTGGCGATGACGGCCACCGCCACCAGCGATGAACGCGAGCGCTGCCTGGCGGCCGGCATGGACGACTTCATCGCCAAGCCCATCCAGCCAGCGCTGCTGGTCCGCACGGTCGCGGCCTGGCTGCCGAAGCGCCTTGCGAATGGCAGCGATGGCGATGGCGGCGGCGATGGCGGCGACGGTGCCGCCGCGCGCCCGCATGGGGCGCTGATGGGCGACCCCGCCGTCATCGACCTTTCCGTGCTGGCCCAGGTGCTGGGCCACCAGCCGGACAAGATCCGCAATTTCGCCCTGAAGTTCCTGCAATCCGCCGAGGCGGGGCTGGCGGAACTGGACGAGGCGCTGGCCGCCGGCGACGTGGCGCGCATCCGCGAGCTGGGCCATCGCCTGAAGGCGGCCGCCCGCACCGTGGGCGCGATCGGCATGGGCGACCTGTGCGAGCGCATGGAAGCGCTGCCGCAGGCCGGTCCGGCGGCCGAACGGGGCGCCTGGGCGCTGATCGGGCAATTCCGCCCGCTGCTGGGCCAGATCAGGGAGCACATCATGAACCACACGACCATTGGCGACCATTCGACATGACCCACGCGCTGCGCATCCTGCTACTGGACGACGACGCCTTCACGCTGGAGATGCTGAAGGACATGCTGGCCGCCCTGGGCTATTCCCACGTGCACGCCGAAACCGATGCCCGCCGCGCGCTGAAGGCGCTGCCCGCGTTCCGGCCCGACCTGCTGGTGTGCGACCTGTCGCTGCCCGAAATGGATGGCATCGAGTTCCTGCGCACCGTGGCCCACGAGGGTTTCGATGGCAGCGTGATCCTGCTGTCGGGCATGGACAGCGGCATCCTGCGCGCGGCCCGGACGCTGGCGATGGCGCAGGGATTGACGATCCTGGGCGCCTGCAGCAAGCCGCTGTCGAGCACCGCGCTGGCCGACCTTCTCGAGGTGGCCGCCGGCAGGCCCGCGCAGCTACACGGCGACAGAAAATAGGTTATTATTTGATCCATCCCCGCCTGATTCCCACTTGCAAGCTTCATTATCCGGGTCCTGATCGATCTGCCATCGATTCGTGATCGGTAACGAGGCTGACATTGAATTGTTACGCGACGGCTCCATCTCCCCCGTAACGGGCTGGTGGTACCGAGCAGAAGCGCCGGGCGCCAGGCGACCTTAATCTGATCCCGAAAGGGGAAAACAACATGAGCGAAAACATCAAACACATTACCGACGCGTCGTTCGAAGCCGACGTGCTGAAATCCGATCGTCCCGTGCTGGTGGACTTCTGGGCCGAATGGTGCGGCCCATGCAAGAGCATCGCCCCGATCCTGGAAGAAGTTGCCAAGGAATATGATGGCAAGCTGACGATCGCCAAGCTGGACGTGGATGCGAACCAGACTGTGCCGGGCAAGTTCGGCATTCGCGGCATCCCTACCCTGATCCTGTTCAAAAACGGCGTGCCGGCTGCCCAGAAAGTAGGCGCAATGGCAAAAGGCCAGTTGACCTCTTTCATCGACAGCAATATTTGAGTAATATAGGTGGTGCTGCGCCCGCAGCACCACCTGCATGGCCGGGTTCGCGGCATCAGCCCCCCGATAATTTATTAGTCCACGCAGTTCCCTCCCCTACCCTACTTTCCCGTCACGGGACACTCAAACATCTATGCATCTATCTGAATTAAAGGCCTTGCACGTTTCGGCGTTGCTGGAAATGGCCATCAGTCTGGATATCGACAATGCGGCCCGCCTGCGCAAGCAGGAGCTCATGTTCGCGATCCTGAAGAAGCGCGCCAAGGCTGGCGAGCAGATCTTCGGCGACGGCGCCCTGGAAGTGCTGCCGGACGGCTTCGGCTTCCTGCGCTCGCCGGACGCCAGCTACATGGCGTCCACCGACGACATCTATATCTCCCCGTCGCAGATCCGGCGCTTCAACCTGCATACCGGTGACTCGATCGAAGGTGAAGTGCGCACGCCGAAGGATGGCGAACGCTACTTTGCGCTGGTCAAGGTGGACAAGGTCAACGGCGAATCGCCGGAAGCCTCGAAGCACCGCATCCTGTTTGAGAACCTGACGCCGCTGCACCCGAACGAGCCGCTGCGCCTCGAGCGCGAAATGAACGGCGCCGAGAACATCACCGGCCGCATCGTCGACCTGATCGCGCCGATCGGCAAGGGCCAGCGCGGCCTGCTGGTGGCGTCGCCGAAATCCGGTAAATCCGTGATGCTGCAGCATATCGCGCACGCGATCACGGCGAACCACCCGGACGTGACGCTGATCGTGCTGCTGATCGACGAACGCCCGGAAGAAGTGACGGAAATGCAGCGCTCGGTGCGCGGCGAAGTCGTCGCCTCCACGTTCGACGAACCGGCCACCCGCCACGTGCAGGTTGCCGAGATGGTCATGGAAAAAGCCAAGCGCCTCGTCGAGATGAAGAAGGATGTGGTCATCCTGCTGGACTCGATCACCCGCCTGGCCCGCGCCTACAACACCGTGATCCCGGCGTCGGGCAAGGTGCTGACCGGCGGTGTGGACGCCAACGCGCTGCAGCGCCCGAAACGCTTCTTCGGCGCCGCCCGCAATATCGAGGAAGGCGGCTCGCTGACGATCATCGCCACCGCGCTGATCGAAACCGGCTCGCGCATGGACGACGTGATCTACGAGGAATTCAAGGGCACCGGCAACATGGAAGTGCACCTGGAGCGCCGTCTGGCCGAGAAGCGTGTCTACCCGGCGATCAACCTGAACAAATCCGGCACGCGCCGCGAGGAACTGCTGATCAAGCCGAACGAGCTGCAGAAGATCTGGATCCTGCGCAAGCTGCTGTACTCGATGGACGAGATCGAAGCGATGGAGTTCATCCTCGACAAGATGCGCGCCACGAAGACCAATACCGAGTTCTTCGACATGATGCGGCGCGGCGGTTAAAGCCGCCACCGAACCGGAGCCTGGCGCTCCGGTTTTTTTTTTGGCAATGTTTCCCGAAAAATGGGGTCCGTCCCCATTTTTGGGGAAACATTGCCTGGAAAATGGGGTACGTCCCCATTTATCCAGCAACGGTTGGTGTATAATCCCCGGCTGTTTTTAACCCTGGCAAGTGAGTGGCAATCGGGTCAAGAAGCTGTTGGACCGACGAAGTGCCGTTTGGCTACCAAATTTTGAGAGTAAGCACCATGAAAAACGAAATTCATCCGGATTACCGCGAAGTTGTGTTCCACGACCTGTCCTGCGACTTCAAGTTCGTGACCCGTTCCACGATCAACACCCGCGACAAGATCACCCTCGACGGTAAAGAATACCCGCTGGTCAAGATCGAAGTCTCGTCGGAATCGCACCCGTTCTTCACGGGCCAGCACAAGATCGTCGACACCGCCGGTCGCGTGGAAAAGTTCCGCCAGAAGTTCGGCAAGGTCGGTTCCAAGACCGCCGTCTCGCAGGGCTAATCCCTCCGGGCACGAAAAAAGGCAGCTGCGGCTGCCTTTTTTTATTGTTATCACCGATACTCCTGTTTCCAACGTCAGCACGACCGATTGAATGAAGCCAGTCCGCCTTCCCGCCTCCGCCGTCCTTGCCCTGCCCCGCTGGGCCCTGTTTGCCCTGGCCATGCTGTATATCCTGCCGGGCGTGATCGGCCGCGATCCGTGGAAGAACGACGATGCCGCCAGCTTCGGCATCATGTGGACGATGGCGCATGGCACCTGGCAGGACTGGCTGTGGCCGAACATCGCCGGCATGTCGATGCCGGAGGAAGGCCCGCTGATGTTCTGGCTGGGTGCGCTGTGCATCAAGCTGTTCGGCGGCTTCGTCGGCGACGTGCTGGCCGCGCGCATCGCCACCATCGGCGTATTCCTGCTGGGCGTGCTGTCGCTGTGGTACACCACCTTCAACCTGGGCCGGCGGCCCGAGGCGCAGCCATTGCGGCTGGCGTTCGGCGGCCAGCCCGAGCCCGACGATTTCGGCCGCACGCTGGCCGATGCGGCACTGCTGATCTACCTGGGCTGCCTGGGATTCCTGCAGCACAGCCATGAAACCACCTCCGAACCGCTGCTGACGGCGCTGCTGGCCCTGACCTTGTACCGCTCGGTGCGCTACATGGAAAAGCCCTGCTGGCGCAATGCCGCGCTGATCGGCATGGCGCTGGGCCTGATGACGCTGTCGCGCGGCTGGGTGCCGCCCGCCTTCCTGCTGGTGGCGCTGTTCATCTGCACGCGCTTCCTGGCGATTCCGGCCGGCAAGGCGCTGCCGCACTTGCTGGCCTCGCTCGGCGTGGCCGTTGCCGTCACCCTGCCCTGGCTGGTGGCGGCGGCGATCGCGCAGCCATATGGCCAGGTGCCGCTGGCGGCCTGGAATACATGGAACATGGCCCAGCTGGCGCTGCCGAGCCTGCGCCCGCTGCAGATCCTTCTGCGCGACGGCGTGTGGTTCTTCTGGCCCGCCTGGCCGTTCGCACTGTGGGCGGGCTACGCGTGGCGCCGGCAGAACAACCTGCTGCACATCGTGGTGCCGACCACGTTCGTACTGATCGCCACCATCATGCTGCTGATGCACCCGGCGCCGGAACATGCGCAGCTGCTGATGCTGGTCCCGCCGCTGGCGATCATGGCCGCGTTCGGCCTGCTGACGGTGCAGCGCGGCGCGATCAATGCGATCGACTGGTTCTCGGTCATGGTGCTGACCCTGGGCGCCGCCGTGCTGTGGCTGTTCTGGTATTCCCAGCTGACGGGCTGGCCACCGAAGCCGGCCCATAACGTGCTGCGGCTGGTGCCCGGCTACGTACCGGAAGTGAACTGGCTGGCGCTCGTCGTGGCGGGCGCCGCCACGCTGGGCTGGTTCCTGCTCGTGCACTGGCGCGTCTCGCGCCGGCCATCGGTGCTGTGGCGCGCCGTGGTGCTGTCGTCGGGTGGCGTGATCCTGATCTGGATCCTGTGGATGACGCTGTTCCTGCCGCTGACCAACTACAACAAGAGCTATGCCGCGGTGGCACGGCAGGCCGCGGCCGTGCTGCCGGCCGATACCGATTGCGTGACCAGCAATGCCGGCCCGGCCCAGCGCGCATCGTTCGCCTATTTCGGCAAGCTGCCGTTCAACAGCATGGACCAGCCGCAGTGCCGGCTGCTGCTGTGGCAGGACTACTCGCGCGGCGTGCGGCGCGACCCGCCCGGCGACTGGACGCTGCTGTGGGAAGGCCGCCGCGTCAGCGATCGCAGCGAGCGCTTCCGGCTGTTCCAGCGGACGGTACCGTGATCTTCTTGCGCGGCAGCGAGCCAGCGCGCCAGCACGATGTCACCGGTGACCAGAAACCTGCTGACCAGCACACCGGTGGCGTGCGCTCTTCCATAGGATGCGGCGCATCGCCGGGCCACCTGGGCCGCTGCCGCACGAGGCGAAACGCTCCGTGAAACAGCCCTTGTAAATCAGGCTAGACAGACCGTAATTAACAGTTGCAAAACCTGTTGTGCCTCAAGATTTTTTCTTCAGGAAACTAAAGACAAAGCTTGTGTGGCCCGGTATAGTCCACATATACGCTACGTTGCCGCCCGGCATTAAAGACCGCTTACAGGTCAACATATACAAGCTGTCGCCCAGGCAGCGCCCGTGCCTCGCCAACGACACTCCGGCAGTGCCCCACCTCGCGTGCCGGATTAACCAGTTGGTGCTGATGCGCCCCGCAACCGCGCATCGGTGTCTTGCTAATGACAATACTTGTCTTGTTGAGTCTGCCACATGTTCAATTTCTATAAACTTCAGCTTGCGCTCAAGAACACCTGGGTGCGCCTTGCCCTCGTCGTGTTGGCAGTCGCAGCCGTGGTTTTCGCTGTCATCCGCACCGAAGTGACGCAGGACACCAGCCCGGTCGTCCGCTCGCAAAACATCTCGGAAATCACGGCACTCGTTGGCCAGCGCGCACGGCTCGATTACCTGCTGATCGCCCGCCCGCTGTCGGATTCGCCCCGCTATATCTACAAGTTCAAGGATTCGGCCCAGCTGCACGTGGTGAAGGTGCCGAGCACCTCCCACCTGAGCCTGGAGCGTGAAGTCCTGCTGCGCAACGGCTTGCCGTACGCGATCGCAAAAGAGGATTACCTGGCCAATCACAAGGCCGTGCTGCTGGACGACGGCGGCAAGATGGCAGGCGTGACTGCCTTCCTGCAACGCCATGCGTTCGACATCTTCCTCGTGGTGCTGCTGCTGTTCGTGCTGAAGTTCGGTATTCCCGGCATGGGCGGCGCCTCCGCTTCCGTGATCTCGCCGGACAAGCTGAAGGGCTCGATGGACGACCTGATCGGCATGGAAGACATCAAGCAGGAAGTGCTGCACCTGGAAGACATGATCCGCAACCGCGAAGTCTACAAGCAGCACAACATCGACAAGCCGTTCAACGTGATGCTGACGGGCCCCGCCGGCACGGGTAAAACCAAGCTGGCCGGTTACCTGGCCAAGCGCCTGGGCTACCCGCTGATCTCGGCTTCGGGCTCGGCACTGGAATCGGGCTATATCGGTGGCGGTTCGAAATCGCTGAACGCGCTGTACCGCAAGGCGGCAGCACGCGGCAACTGCATCATCTTCCTCGACGAAGCCCAGGCGCTGTTCATGCCCCGCGGCCGCGGCGAGAAGAAATGGGAAGACGATACCGCGAACACCCTGCTGGGCCTGCTGGACGGCGTGAAGAGCGACGAAGGCAAAGGCGTGATCTGGGTGGTGGCGTCGAACTTCGACGACAACAATTCGCAGATGGATGAAGCGATGCTGCGCCGCTTCTCGGTGAAGATCAACTTCCGCCTGCCGAACAAGCAGGAACGCCGGGAACTGCTGAGCTCGTTCCTGAAGCGCAAGGAAGAAGGCCTGGTGGACTGGAACGACATGAACCTGGACCAGGTGGCGGAAATCACCCAGAACCTGTCGCCGGCACTGCTGGAAACCGTGGTCGACCGCGCTTCGCTGCTGTCGATCCAGGACAAGACCGTGATCAACACCGACCTGATGTTCCGTGCCTTCGAGCGCGCCACGATCGGCCTGACCGACCGCGCCACCACGGCCGAGAAGACCCGCCAGCGCGAGCGCATCGCCTTGCACGAACTGGGCCACTTCTTCATGCAGATCGACCCGTTCCTGCGTGCCGGCATGACGCTGGACGAAGTGAAAGAAAAGTCGCACCTGCTGAAGATCAGCACGGAATCGGTGTCGAAGCTGAACGCGCTGGGCTACGTGCTCTCCGCCGGTGACGACATGTCGCTGCGCACGCTGGAAGAACTGGAACGCGACGTGATGCAACTGTACGGCGGCGTGGCGGCGGAAGAACTGTTCTATGGTGCCCGCGGTATCTCGGTGGGCAGCCAGAACGACATCCAGAAAGCGACCTCGATGCTGCACACGATGGTCAACAGCCTGTCGATGTATTCCCGTTCCAAGCTGGACTACAGCCAGTTCAAGAACGAGATGAGCGGCGAGCACACGCTGGTGCAGGTGGAAGCCAAGGCGGACGAACTGTACAGCGAAACGCTGAAGTCGATCGGCGACTATCGCGACGTGATGGAATCGCTGAAGGACGTGCTGATGGAACGTTATGTCCTCACGAAGGACGACGTGTTCAAGCTGCTGCACGAGCGCCTCGATCCTGTGCCGCTGCGCCTGGCCGCATAAGGTTCCCTGCGCCAGATACGACAAGGCCCGCTGATGTGGGCCTTTTGCCGTTGGTGCGCATCGCTTTACATCAGCGGCGCGCGATCATCTGCACGTTCACTTCGTTGGCGGCCACGCGCGCTTCCGGCAGCCGCTCGAACCCGCTGATCCGCACTTCGTCGCCATGGTCGTGGAACGTCAGCTCGGCACCGCTGTCGGTCACGAACGCGCCGGGGCCAACCGGACGCAGCCGGGTGGAGGCGATCGACCGGGCGGTGCTGTCGGCACGCTGCATCGTGCGCAGGGTGTCTTTCAGCTGGACATAGTAATGGTTGCCGCGCTGGACGAACCTGGCAACCTGGCCGTTGCTCAGCGCATAGGCGTTGGCAAATTCCGTGAATTCGTTGGTGCCCAGCGTGTAGGACTGGCGCGGTGCGGTGACGGACACGCTTGCCTGGTCCTGTGCCTGCGATGCTGGTGACTGTGCTGCTGCGAATGGCGACAGGATGGCAAGGATGACTGCTGCTGCGCCGATGATCGATTTGTTCATGTGATTCTCCGAAGTGGTTGCCAGGTGGTCACCGCCTCTTATGTAATGTGCGGCGACGTGTGTAAGGTAACAAAGACAACTTCGGGAGGGCAGCGGGAAGCGATGAAGCGTCGGAAATGCGGGATGAAATGCATGGCGCCCCGCATGGAACGCTTTGCAGCAGGGCATAGTGGATGGGCTGGAATGCCTTGAGTGCCGGGCTACCATTCAAGCGGGCCGGTGGGGTCGGGATCGCGGATCAGGTAGCAGGAGAGCATGTGCCCGGGGTACGATTCGAACTTGCCGGCTTTATGCTCAAGGCAGGTTTGCTTGTCGCGGTAACCCATGACTTCCCATCCTTCATCCATGCCTTTCCTGCATGGTGAACGGGTGAGACGAAGCTATACAGGCACTGTGCTGCTGGACGATTCAATTGAAAAGTTATGGCTGACTCGAGCGTTTCGGCGGCCTCTTCGCGCATGCGGTCCATCGCTCCCTCGCCGCCCTACACGTGCGAGTCGACCGTGCGGGCGTTCATGAAGATGCAATTCCTGAAATGGCCGAAGAACATGCGCTGCCCCCACGCCAGCGCATGCAGCCCGCCGCCGAGCGACGTGCCGACGATGAACAAGGCCGTGTAGTCGTCCGGCTGTGGCTCGACCGGCTCGCGGTTCGGCCCGAACGGCTGCGTAGCGAATACGTTGTCCACGGAGCGAATGGCCTGCTTCGTGCCGCCGTAGTAATTGCGGATGCAGATGCACAGCGCGTCCATCACGTCGATGTATGCTGAGGGACATCCACAGGAGACATTACTACTTGGCGCTAACAGTGGCAGCGTGCAGGGTTGCTCCTGCTGGGCAAATCAGTGATAATGCACGGCGCGTTGCCGGGATGGCGGAATAGGTAGACGCACGGGACTCAAAATCCCGCGCCGCAAGGCGTACCGGTTCGATTCCGGTTCCCGGCACCACCCTCTTGTATCTCAAAGCATCATAAAAGCTCAAACCCGCGTGTTCTCAAGGCACTGCGGGTTTTTTGTTACCTCAAGCTGTATCACGCAGTAGCCTCAAAGCTCAGTAGTTTGTTGGACGTGGGCCTTGCTGGCCAGCGGCATCGATCCAATCCGGGCAAAACGTGAAGAGCGTGCAGCACGCGCTACAGTTGCGGAAAGTACATTCGAGACTGTCGCACGCACCTGGTTGGCCAGGACCGCCGCGAACCGGGCCGCCACCAGCCAGGAAAAGAACTCCAGCTGGTTGGAGAAGAACGTATTTCCGTCGATCGGCAGGATGCCTGTATCGGAGATCGGCCGGCGCGACGTGCTGGCCGCGCTGCAGAAGACAGAGGCACGCGGCGCTCTGGAGTGCGCGCACAAGATCAGGCAGCTCTGCGGCCAGGCCTTTCGCTTTACCGTCGCTGGCGGCCTGGTCGAGCGCGACGTGGCGGCGGATCTGCGCGGCGCCCTGTTCGCGGTGCCGAAAGCCCACTTCGCAGCCATCACCGAGCCGGCGCAAGCTGGCGCCCTGTCGCGGTCGATCCACGGCCATTCATACGCTGCAGCGGCGCTCGAGCTCTTCCCTATGCTATTTGTGCGGCCTGATGAATCCGGCCTGATCGGGCACCAGCCAGCGCACGCCGCCCGCGACGCAAATGGCCGGGCCTGCAAACCATCCCATTTTTCCAGCCCGGCGCGCAATGATGCAGCGCCGGGCTGATTATCTGGACCAGATAGAAGTTTGGCGCGATAAAATAGTAGGGAAATTCAGGACCGGTGATCCATTCAATATATTCTCGAATGAAGGAAGCGCTTCTTCGATCGCAATGGTGCGTTATCAGGTTCTTTCGACCAGGATAACAGCGACGATATTCTTCAGCCATGGCGCCTCGGCAATGACGCGTATCGCGCACTTGGAGGCATTGAAACGCAAGCTGATTTTGATGCTGCCCTGTCGGAGCACCAAAAAGGCAGGAAGGTTTTTGCAGCGGTACTAGCCGAAGACAGCGCCCATATGGATTTAAAAATAAGGATGGCTTGCCGCGAGCTGGCGATCAAGAACGCGCGCAAGTGCAAACACTGCGGCGTTTCGCTGCTCCCGCAGTCACGTGGGAACAACGAGATGGTGCCCCATGGCGTGGTGCGCTACATCTGCCACCTTCGGTCAAGGCGCACCAGCGGGTCGGTCGCAACGCACGCCGCAGAGTGCCTTGCAATCCGCTATTGTTGCATATAAGATAATTCTTGGCTCCACCATAGTATTCTCATCAATCCTAGCTAAACTGTCTTTCCTGATAAACAACAGGGGAACAAACATGCTGAAGAAAACCATCGCCACCATCGCATTGTGCAGCGCGGCTGCGGCACAGGCGCACGCTGCTCCGGCCACGGTGACGGCAACCGCCAGTGGCAGCAGCGCCGACTTCTGGTCCATGTACGACTGGGGCTTCGGCGAGGTGAACGGTACAGGCCCCTACCAGGTGAAGGTGACGGCCAACTTTGCCGACTGGCCTACGAGCGGCATTGCCAGGCAAGCTGGCGATATCGACGTGCAGCTGACCTACGAAGGCCTCACGCGCCACGCGGTACTGACCGGCTGGTTCGAGGCCCGCAGCTACGCAAGCGTAGACAGCGCCGGCAATGTCCTGACCACCCTGTCGCTGAACTTCAGCACCCGCAGCGGCGGTCCGTGGGACATGTATCACGATCTCTACCTGCGGACGACCTACGCGGCCGACGTGCTGACTGCCGGCACGCTGCCGGCCGCCGGGTCGGCTGCGCTGCTGTCCAGTGCCGGCGATTTCTCGATGGGCTATTACTACTATAACGACGTCATCGACGTCACCATCGGCAATGCCCAAGGCATTGTCGATACCGCGAGCTTCCAGGTGACCAGCGCCGTGCCGGAACCGGGTACTTATGCAATGCTGCTGGGTGGCCTCGCACTGGTGGGTGCCGCGGCACGCCGCCGCGCGCAGCACCTGTCCTGAACCGTTACCCGTGCCCGCAAAATAATCCAGGCGCAGCGCAATGACAATGCCGAGGCGTTTGCGCCAGCCACGGTAGTTGGGCACGAACCGCGCCGGCAGCGGCGCAGCATCCATCGGATGATATCGGCGACCGTGCCGGGATCGTCACAAACGATTCGTGTCAGGGTGCCTGCAATAGTGGTGCCGGCTTGCCTCCATAACGCGCAGAGCGCTCAAAATGAGCTGGCAGAGCTGCTGCGTCCGCTTTATCCGCAATGCCTTGGCCCATGCCGGAAAGGGCCAAGGCAAGCGGCGCTCGATGATCAACACGATTTTTGTGCAAGAATCTGCAGAGACCGCCAGCGTACAGTGGCCAGGATTGCGGATCTCCAATCGCCGCTTCAATGCCCGTTCGTATTAATCAGAACATTTTTCATCGCGATTTCCAACCGCTTGAATGCCGTTTATTCTATCGCCAGCATTTGGAAAATAATCCGACCCAGCTTCCTGTTTGCAAGCGTTGCGCCCTGCATACGATCATGGAAATTGCTGAGTTATATTTTTAATATTACAATGCTGCACTGGGCGATCTGCGCCGGTCACGGCAACGAGCCCTCTCATTACAAAGGATAAGCCAATGTTGAAACAGGTTGCAGCAATGGTATTGGCGGCGTGTGCCGCTTCCGCCCAAGCGGAGCAGTTCGAACAAAAGTGGGACTTCACGTGGGCCGGCAAGTTCTATTATTCCGAATTGGACGCGATACGCGACTACTCCTTCAAAGGCTCTTTCAGCGCGATCGACGCAAACGGCGACCAACAGATCGTGACGAGCGAACTGACAAGCCTTACCTTTGATTACCAGAGTATTCTGCCCTGCCAATCCACAGAGTGCAGCGTCAGTGACTTCAGCTACACGGGTGGCAATGCACTGACGTTCTATGCATATACATATCAATATTATGGAGGCTCTGACGACCCATGGGACTCCTGGATCGCGTACAGCACCGGCTGGAGCATCGCCGATGGGCAAATCAACAAGCAGACGTATTGCACCCAATGCCAGATCTACAGCTGGTTCACCGCCGAGGATGTAACGATGACCGTGACCGAAGTGACGGCAGTACCCGAACCCGCAACGTACGCAATGCTGGGCCTGGGGCTGGCAACTGTTGGTGCCGTGGCACGGCGTCGCCGGCGCAAGGACTGATCACCCTGCATGCCTGGCGTCGCGATGCGCGATCGCGGCCGCAAAATGCCGCTTCCAGCCGCCGCATCGGCGGCCCGGCAAGGGAGGAATCCACCGCCAAACGGAAAAACGTGCGCTATTTTAAGGCGGGCATTCAGGTGCTCAGACGTATCTCGTAAGCAGCAATTTGTTCCGGCGATCGTTTTTGAGACTATCGGAACTGGGGCGATGTCAGGCCATTGTGTAAAGGCGAGCCACGAACTAATTTGTCTTACCGCGCCTTTACACAGTGGCCTGATGCACCTCCCTCGACCCTGGATACGGTGCCGGCACCACAACATGCACTGCTTTCAAGCGAATCGACAGCGCCGCGTGCTTGTTGCTGAGGCGTTGAGCAAGCAAAGCGCCGCTGGTACCGGAACCCTGCTCGCTCGTGATAGGGTTCAGCCCATGCAGCTCATGACCAGTTCGCACGTGCGCGGTGCCAGCGCCTATGATCCGCCATCGGCAGGCGGGACCGACAGTGGCCTGGGGCAGTCCGGCTAAAATTTCAGCCGGTGAAGATGTGCCCAGTTCCCGGCGAATCTCGATCAGGGACGGCCCAAGACTTCGGGCGGTCGGTGCCGGTGCACGTTGGCCGCTCGGCTGAACATTCACCCGTACGCCCTCGGAAGGGCCTGCATGAAGCGGCAAACCGGGGTGGCGCCAGGATACGCACCGTTTGGCTGCACAATGGCATTCGACCACGACAGTCGACATCAAATGACCCAGCTGTTCTCCCGATACGTTTCCGAAATCCGTAGCGTCGACCTGTCAGCGGTAGGCGGCCATGACGGGATTCCGCCAGCCTTCCTGCTGGATCGGCACGGAACCCTCGAAGTCAACTACATCCCCTTCGAATCCATCAACCTCGCGGCACGTGTGGTGCTGGTCGGCCTGACACCCGGCTTCATCCAGTGGCGCAACGCCGTTGCGGAGGCGCAGGTTCAATTACAGGGCGGCGCAACACCCGAGCATGCGCTGTTCGCCGCCAAGCGGGCAGGCGCTTTCAGTGGTCCCATTCGCCCCAATCTGGTCGCGCTGCTCGATCGCATCGGCCTGCAGCACTGGCTGGGGTTGCCCACTTGCGCCACCCTTTTCGGCGAAGACGCCCATTTGCTGCACATCGCCTCGTTGCTGCGCCATCCCGTCAGCCATGGCGGAAAGAACTACAGCGGCACGCCGGCGCCGGTCAATCATCCATTCCTGCGCCAGCAGATTGCCAGGTACTTTGCGCACGAAGCGGCCCTGTTTCCGCACGCCCTGTTTATCCCGCTCGGCCCCGCGGTAGCGAACGGCTTGCACTGGCTCGCGAGCCAGGGCGTGCTCCAGCCCGGACAGATCCTCGACGGCTTGCCGCACCCTTCGGGCGCGAACGCCGAGCGGGTCGCCTATTTCCTGGGCAGGAAGGACCGGAGCACGCTGTCCACCAGGACCGATCCGGAACGGCTCGATACCGCCCGGGAAACGCTCACCCGAAAGCTCGGACAAATGTGTTCGAACTGAATGTGCCGCCATCACGGAACGTCTTGCGGCTCTCCTTCCCCGGCGCCAAAGACAACCGTTCGCGCGGCCGAAAAGTCATGCCCGAGTACCAGTGCCGCAATCCCCGCAGCGATTTTCCGCCCGCCTTCGGACGACGGTTCGATCGGCGACGATGCAGCGTAATCGCCTGGCGCCGGGCAGACCAGGCGCAGGTCGAGCACCGGGATGCGACGCATGACGGCTTCACGCAGGATCACATCGTTGAACAGCGACAGCGCGCCGCGCAATCCCGGTGACAGTCCGGGCACCTGGTCATAGATGGTCGACACGGCGAACGGAATACCGCAGGCCGATACGAGATCGAGCATCGCACGGTAATCGCGCCGGAAGCCTGCCTGCCAGGCCGCGAGCAACTCGGCGGCTTCCAGCACCGAGGCCGCGGGGGTTTGCATCGCACCGACCAGGCCCAGGACGTCGTTGCCGCCGCAACTGATCATCAGGTGGGTCGGGGCCTGGCGCAGGGCGGGAATTCGCCCGACTTGTGCCCCCATGTCCGCCAGCACGCTGCCGTCCCGCGCGCCCAGCGCGACCTCATGCCCGGCACCGAGCCGGCGCCGCAATTGCTCGACAACCTGCATGCCTTCGGGAACATACGACCCGTTGTCGAAAATCGAATCTCCCAGCAATACGACGTGTGCCATGACCGCGACCTTGTTCGTGAAAACACGATATTGCCATCGTGGAGCGGCAGGCCACGCCACGTTGCGATCTTTTGCCGGCGGCGCCATCCACAATCGCATCCACAACCGCATTCACAATATAAATACAGTCCATTTCCGCATTCATATCGCTAAATCCGCGCCACTGCCGTACATTGGCATCCGCCACGACGAACCGGAAACCGCCATGAAACTGCATACCTACTTCCGCAGCTCCGCCGCCTATCGCGTGCGCATCGCGCTGAACCTGAAAGGCATCGATGCCGAGCTGGTACCCGTACATCTGCTGAAGGACGGCGGCGAGCAGTTCGCTGCGGCGTACGACGCGCTCAATCCCCAGCACCTGGTGCCGCTGCTCGAAGACGATGGCCTGGTACTGCCGCAGTCACTGGCGATCATCGAATACCTGGACGAAACCCATCCGCAGCCACCCTTGCTGCCGCCCGATGCGCGCGGCCGGGCCCGCGTGCGCGCACTGTCGCAGGCGATCGCGTGCGACATCCACCCGATCGACAACCTGCGCGTGCTGAAATACCTGAGCGGCACGCTGGGCGTGACGCCCGAGCAGAAAAACGCGTGGTACCGGCACTGGGTGGCATTGGGGCTCGAAGCACTGGAACGCCAGGTCGCCGGTGCTGCCGGTACCGGCCTGTTCTGCCACGGCGACACCCCCACGATGGCGGACTGCTGCCTGGTGCCACAACTGTACAACGCCCGCCGTTTCGACTGCGACCTGGCGCCGTATCCAACGCTCATAGCCATTGCCCGGCGTTGTGAGGCGCTGCCGGCATTTGTCGCTGCGAGCCCCGAAAAGCAGACCGATGCCCATGAAAGCCGCTGAACGGCACGATCCTGGCGGATCGATTTGTACCGGCATGTATCCGCCGCCCCGCAGGACAACTTTGCGGCCCGGCCGGATACATGCCGACGTTTCCCCTACACATGGCCGTGGCCTACTGTGACTACTCCATCAATCACACAGGAAACCGCCATGAAAACCCTTCGCCTCCACATCGCCGCCACCGCCCTGCTCTTCGCCGCTTCGCTGTCCATGGGTGCCCATGCCCAGGTGGCGGGCCTGGGCCGCGTCGACCTGCTGAAGGAAAACCTCACCGTGCCCGGCAAGGAACTGGTGCAGGTGCGGGTCGACTTCGCACCCGGCGTCAAGGCGCCCCGCCACTCGCACCCCGGCGAGGAAGTCGCCTTCGTACTGGAGGGCACGCTGGAGTACCGGATCGATGGCCAGCCGCCCGTCACGCTGACGGCGGGGCAAACGCTGTTCATCCCGGCCGGCGCCGTGCACTCGGCGCACAATGTGGGCGATGGTGAATCGAAGGAACTGGCCACGTATATCGTGGAGAAGGACAAGCCGCTCGTGAAGCTGGCGAAATGACGGTGCCCAGGCCCGATGGTACCCATCCGTGGCGCCGCGATCGGCGGCTTCTTGCTATGAATGCCCTGACGGCCTGCCGCCCGGCGGACCGCGACCGGCCGCTTTGCCGGGTCAGCATGGGAGGAAACGCATGAGCTTTGACCGGTCCGCCGCCAACGGCCGGGCCCGCGCCGACTTCGACCTGAAGGATGCCCTCATGGTCGGCGTGATCGTGTATGCCTGCTCGATCGTCGGCATCTATACCGCGGTCCCCGGCGTGCTCGCGGCGTTCTGGCCGGCCAATGCGGTACTGGTCGGCCTGTTGCTTCGGCGCGCCCATCCCCCCGGCGTGGCGCACTGGATCGCGGCGATCGCCGGCTATGTACTGGCCGACCTGACCATGGCGCACAGCTGGCCGAAGACCATCATGCTCGTCTTGACCAATTTCGCCGGCATTTCGGTCTGCTACCTGCTGTTCAGGCGCATGAGCGCCGATTACCTGGGCTTGCGCCATCCGCGCTCGATGCTGGCCTTCGTGCTGGTGGTCACGGCCGGTGCCGCGGCGGCCGGCGTGAGCGGCATCTTCATCCACCCTGTCCTGTTCGGCGGCACGCCGCTGAACGGCTTTGCGTTCTGGTTCACCACGGAACTGGTCAGTTACATCGCCATGCTGCCCGTGATGCTGACCATGCCCAGGCTGTCGCACCCGCTTGCCTGGCGCAAGCGCCGCAGCGACTGGCCGGGCTGGCGCGTCGAGCAACTGGCACCGCTCGGCGCATTCATCGGCAGCCTGTGGCTGGGTACCGTGCTGGGCGGCCCCGGGGTCGTTCCCTACCCCGTTCCGGCGCTGCTCTGGTGCGCGCTGACCTACAGCCTGTTTGCCACGGCCGGCATCACGTTTGCTTTTTCGGTGTGGACACTGCTGGCGATTTCCAGCGGCACGCTGGTGATCGGCGCCAGCGTCGACAGCCCGCAGGCGATCATGTCGCTGCGCGTGGGCGTGATCCTGACGGCGCTGGCGCCGCTGACGGTCGCCAGCGTGATGATGGCGCGCAACGAGCTGCTGGCGCGGCTGAAGCATGCGGCTTCGCACGATCCGCTGACCCATGTGCTCAACCGGGGCGGCTTCCTGGCCGGCGCGCAGGCCTTGCTGGCGGCGCCCGTGCGGCTGAAAGCGCCGTCGGCCGTGGTGCTGATGATGGATATCGATTTCTTCAAGAAGGTCAACGACACATATGGCCATGCTGCAGGCGACGAGGTGCTGACCGGCTTTGCGCGCCTCGTGGAAGGCTGCCTGCGCAAGGGCGATTTGCTGGGCCGCCTCGGGGGCGAAGAGTTTGCCGTGCTGCTGCCGGAATGCGGCCTGCACGATGGCCTCGCCATTGCGCAGCGCGTATGCGACACCTTCGCCGCCCAGCCGATCAGGCTGGTGGACGGCACGCAATTGCACGCTACCGTCAGCATTGGCGTGGCGCACTGGAACGAGCCGGGAACGCCGGTCGAAACGATCCTCACGGCGGCCGACGTGGCACTCTACGATGCCAAGCGCGCTGGCCGCAACAGGGTCGTGGCCAGCGGAGCGCCCGCGATGGGCAAAGTCTCGGGCTGATCCAGCCGCGCCGGATGCAGGTTCACGCCTGCTGTGCGCGGCGCTCCCGGATCAGCGCATAACCGGCTTCCCGGTCCGGCAGCACGCCGGCATGCACGAGCCTTGCCACGATGCCGCCATCGGTGCGCCCCAGGTGCGCGGCAATTTCGCCGATCGGCTTGCCGGCCTCGAACTGCCGGAGCAACGTGTCGGCATCGTCGGCGGACCATTTCTTGCCCGCGTTCGGCAGCACCGTGCCGTTGCGGATCACCGGCCCACGGCGCGCCGGGCGGGCAGGTTCCGCAACCAGCACGCCCTGCAAGGCATTGCGCGCGATGAACAATGCGCGAATGATTTCGGGCGCCGTGCACGCGTCGCCTTCGCGCAGCAGCTCGCCGGTTCGCGGGTCGGTGCCCAACGCCAGCTGCTCGAGGAGGATGGCTGCCTGTTCCGGGGTCATGATATGCCTTTCGCTCAGCGTTTGACGGTTCATGGTAGCTGCCGGAGGCGCGGCTGCGGGCGCTTCGGCGACCGCCGCTGGTGCTCCTCAACCGCAAACGACATCAGCGGAACCAGTGTTCAAGGCGGGCTGGTCATTACGTGGCATCGGTGTGCGAGGCCCGTCCGGCATCGGGCCCGACATGGCATGAACCTGCATGAACCTGCGTGAACGGCTGCGGGTCAACGGTCCTTGTAAGACGCGGCGCGCAGCGTATCGGGCCGTGGATCGGGCGGACTGGTATCGATCTCGCACAGCCACGACTGCGCGTATTCGACCGTTTCACCATGGCGGTTGCGGATGCGCTCGAAGCCAGTAAGCGTAAAACGGTTATCGCCGCACCACAGGATGCGGGGATCGATCAGGGTTTCGCGGATCACCTGGGAATCGTGTGCCATCAACCGCGCCAGCTTGACGGGGCGGCGCAGGCCCTGGTCGTCCGTGTCGAGGATGCGCAAGTCGCCGAAACGCGGCGCGGCCCGGTCTCCCAGAACACGGCTGGGAAGCGACACACCCCCCATCCGCAATTTGACCATTTTTATTCTCATGCTTACCCACCAGAAACATACTGTGTTTTTATACAGTATATCAGCAGCGGGAAGGCATGCCGTTATTTTGGCATCCCTACCGGGGCAGCACCGTTCCGCCCCCGAGCCGTTGCACTTCCTCGACGGCTTTCTGCGCATTTTCCTTCGACAGGATCACACGCTTGCCGTCGCGGTCGGCATTCTTGCGGGGAATGAGGCTGCCGGTCGGCGTGTATGCATCTTCGAATACGGGTTCCTCGCCGGCCGGCCCGGGCGCGGTGCATGCGGACAACCAGGCAGACAAGAGCGCGGCGGCGAGGCAGGCGGATTTCACGTGTCAGTTCCGGCCGCTACCTGCCGCATTGTTCATGGACTGGGCGTCGTGCAGCATCTTGCCGGCATCGTCGCGCGACAGCACGAGGGTCTTGCCGTCCTTGTCCACCTTCTTGCGCGGGATATTGCTGCCGGTAGGCACGTAGCTGGTGTCTTCACTGAACGTATTGACCTGGTCTCCCGGAGCGGGAGCGGCGCAAGCGACCAGCAGGAAAGGAATGGTCAGGATGGCATATCGCATGAAGTCCTCCATGTAATCGAGTGTTCCAGCGTAGCACTGCTTTCCACGCCTGTGCCGGCCTGACATGCATAAAAGACAATTTCGCGACAATTGAAGATGAGTTGTAAAGTCATCATACAACCCGGCGGAGCGGGGTAGCGTGCTGGTATAATCGACCTCTTCCCGAGGACACTCATGCGCATGACCGACACCGCCACCCATCCCGCCGCGCCGAAAAAGCGCCACCGCAACCTTGCCCAGGGCGTGGTCGAAAGCATTGGCACGAGCATCCGGGAAGGCGTGCTGAAACCCGGCGAAAAATTGCCGACCGAATCCGTGATCATGGAACTGCATGGCGTGAGCCGCACCGTGGTGCGCGAGGCGATTTCGCACCTGCAGGCCGCCGGCCTGGTGGAAACGCGGCACGGCATCGGCACCTTCGTGCTGGAACCGCCGGCACCGGCGCTGCTGATCTCGCCGGATACGATCCGCACGATCGAAGACGTGCTGGCGATCCTTGAACTGCGCATCAGCCTGGAAACGGAATCCGCCTGGCTGGCCGCGGCGCGCCGCACCGACCAGCAGGTGCGCGACATGGGCGAAGCGCTGCAGCGCATCCTGCAGGGCGGCTCGATCGAGGCGGACATGCAATTCCACATGCTGATTGCGCAAGCCACCGGCAACCGCTATTTCGTCGACATCCTCACGCACCTGGGCACCACGATCATCCCGCGCGCACGCCTGAACTCGGCGCAGCTGTCGCACGACGAGCCGTCGGCCTACCTGCAGCGCGTGAACCGCGAACACGAAGACATCTTCCACGCCATCGAACGCCGCGACCCCGAGGGCGCCCGCGCCGCGATGCGCACCCACCTCTCCAACAGCCGCGAACGGCTGCGCAAGGCACAGGAAGAAAGCACCGGCAGCTGAAGTTTCCTGAAAAATGGGGTACGTCCCCATTTTTCAGGAAACATTGCTTGGAAAATGGGGTACGGAAGGAATGCTGGCTTGCAAGCCAGCATCGCTACGCCGACAAGGAGCGCGGCTCCTTGAAATCCCGGCTACGCCCCCGTTTTTGAAGCAACAATCCACGTAGCAAAACGCTTGCCCTGCTTTCGATAAGGTTGTACGATGTCATACAACGATGGCGAGCCATCAGAACCCTTTACCCCGTTGTTCATTTCTTGAGAAGCGAGACACACATGCAACCGTTAGAACTCCAAAAAATCCTGAACCATGGCCTGCTGTCGTTCCCGATCACCGACTTCGATCAGGAAGGCAACTTCCGCGCCGACACGTACGCGAAGCGCCTGGAATGGCTGGCTCCGTACGGCGCCTCGGCCCTGTTCTCGGCTGGCGGCACGGGTGAGTTCTTCTCGCTGACTCCGAATGAATACGGCGACGTCATCAAGACCGCCGTCGACACCTGCCGCGGCGTGGTGCCGATCCTGGCCGGTGCCGGTGGCCCGACCCGCCAGGCGATCGCCTACGCACAGGAAGCGGAAAAGATCGGCGCGCAAGGCATCCTGCTGCTGCCGCACTACCTGACCGAAGCAAGCCAGGATGGCCTGGTGCGCCACGTGGAAGAAGTCTGCAAATCCGTCGATTTCGGCGTGGTCGTGTACAACCGCGGCGCCTGCCGCCTGACCGCCGACTCGCTGGAAAAGCTGGCCGACCGCAACCCTAACCTGATCGGCTTCAAGGACGGCATCGGCGACATCGAACTGATGATGTCGATCTGGCGCCGCCTGGGCGACCGCTTCAGCTACCTGGGCGGCCTGCCGACCGCGGAGATTTATGCCGCTGCGTACAAAGCTCTCGGAGTCCCTGTATACTCGTCGGCTGTCTTCAACTTCATGCCGAAGCTGGCGATGGACTTCTATCACGCTGTCGCCAACGACGACCGCGCGACCCAGAACCGTCTGATCGACGAATTCTTCCTGCCGTACCTGGAAATCCGCAACCGCAAGGCCGGTTACGCCGTGTCGATCGTAAAAGCAGGCGCGAAGATTGCAGGCTACGATGCCGGTCCGGTGCGTGCACCGCTGACCGACCTGACGGAAGAAGAAGTCGCAATGCTGGAAAAACTGATGCGAGCACAAGGCCCGCAGTAAAAGGAGAGCACATGCAGCAGATTAAAGGTGAAATGATCATTGGCCGTTCCGTAGTGAGCGGCAAGGAAGGCTCCGTCAAGGCCATCGATCCGTCTCGCAACGAGCAGATCGAACCGGCTTTCGGCCTGGCTTCCCAGGCCGAGCTGGACCTGGCCTGCAAGCTGGCGGACGAGGCGTTCGATCGCTACCGCGAAACGACGCCGGAACAGCGCGCCAAGTTCCTGGAAACGATCGCTGACCGCATCATGGACCTGGGCTCGACCCTGGTCGAACGTGCGATGCAGGAAACGGGTCTGCCGCAGGCCCGCCTGGAAGGCGAGCGTGGCCGCACCTGCAATCAGCTGCGCCTGTTCGCCAAAGTCGTGCGTGACGGCCGTTACCTGACCGCCACGCTGGACTCCGCGCTGCCGGACCGTGCACCGGCACCGCGCCCGGATATCCGCCTGCGCAAGATCGGCCTGGGCCCGGTTGCCGTGTTCGGCGCCAGCAACTTCCCGCTGGCGTTCTCCGTGGCCGGTGGCGACACCGCTTCGGCGCTGGCGGCAGGTTGCCCGGTCATCGTGAAGGCCCACTCGGCCCACCTGGGTACCTCCGAGCTGGTCGGCAAGGCCGTGCAGCAGGCAGCCATCGAGTGCGACATGCCGGAAGGCGTGTTCTCGATGCTGATCGGTTCCGGCCAGACCATCGGCCAGAATCTGGTAGCGCACCCAGCCATCAAGGCTGTCGGCTTCACCGGTTCCCGCGCAGGTGGCGTGTCGCTGATGAAGACGGCCGCTGCCCGTGAAGAGCCGATCCCTGTGTATGCAGAGATGAGCTCGATCAATCCGGTGTTCATCCTGCCGGGCGCGCTGGCTGCCAACGAAAAGCTGCCGCAGCAATTCGCGGATTCGCTGACGCTGGGCGCCGGCCAGTTCTGCACGAACCCGGGCCTGCTGATCGCTCTCGATTCGCCGGCACTGGACAAATTCCTGGAAGGCGTGAAAGTCGCGCTGGGCGCCAAGGGTGCCGCCACGATGCTGACCCCGGGCATCCACTCCGCCTACAACAAGGGCGTGGCGCAACTGGCCGGTATCGAAGGCGTGAGCCTGGTTGGCCAAGGCAAGACGAGCGAAGTGCCGTGCGGCGCAGTGGCTGCACTGTACGAAACCTCGGGCGAACACTTCCTGGCCAAGCCGGAACTGGAAGGCGAAATCTTTGGCCCGACGTCGCTGCTGATCCGTGCCAAGGACGAAGCTGAACTGGTAGCGGTAGCAGAACACGTCGAAGGCCAGCTGACCGCCGCCGTGCACGCTACCGGCGACGACATCGCGGTTGCCCGCAAGCTGCTGCCGACGCTGGAACGCAAAGCCGGCCGCATCCTGTTCAACGGCTTCGGCACCGGCGTGGAAGTGTCGCACGCCATGGTGCACGGCGGCCCGTTCCCGTCCACTTCGGACAGCCGCTCCACCTCGGTGGGCGCTTCGGCGATCGACCGCTTCCTGCGTCCGGTTTCGTACCAGGACGTGCCGGCCGAGCTGCTGCCGGCCGCACTGGACAGCGCGAACTCGCTGGGCATCCCGCGCGTCGTCGATGGCGAGCTGGTGCTGAAGTAATGGCAAACCCGTCGATCGAACGCATCGACGGCGTGCATTGCGCGACGGGCGAAAGCCCGGCGTGGGATGCCGCCGCCCGGGCGTGGTACTGGGTCGACATTCCCGCGAAACGCGTCTGGCGGCTCGCTGCCGCCGGCAAGGCACGCTCGTGGGACCTGCCCGAGATGGCCGGCTGTGTGGCACCCCGTGCCCGTGGCGGCCTGATCGCCGGCATGGAAACGGGGATGTATGACGTCGACCTGTTCGACAATGGCACCGTGGCGACCACGTTGCTGGGCAAGCCGGCCGATCTCGGCGCCGGCATGCGCTTCAACGATGGCCGCACCGACCGCCAGGGCCGTTTCTGGAGCGGCACCATGTTCATGGACATGGCTGCCGCGAAAGACATCGGGCAGTTGTACCGCTACGATGGCAACGGCCTGTCGCAACCTGTCGTGTCCGGGCTGTTCACGCAGAACGGCCTGTCATGGTCGCCCGATGGCAAGACGATGTACCTGTCCGATTCGCATCCGAAGAGCCGCCTGATCTGGGCCTTCGATTACGACATCGAAACGGGCACACCGTCGAACCGCCGCGTGTTCGCGAACCTGGCCGACCACGTGGGCCGTCCCGATGGCGCCGTGGTCGATGCCGATGGCTGCTACTGGATCTGCGCCAATGACGCCGGCGCCCTGCTCCGCTTTACGCCTTCGGGCAAGCTGGACCGCCGCATCGACGTGCCGTTCGCGAAACCGTCGATGTGCACGTTCGGCGGCGCCGATTTGCGGACCATGATCGTGACTTCGATCGTTTCCGGCAAGCCGGAAGATGCGGAATGGGGCGGCAGTGTCATTCTGCTGAACCCTGGTGTGCAAGGGTTGGCGGACGCTACCTGCGCGTTCTGATTTAATCGAGCAATATTGTTGTCACGGCTGAGCCCGTGTCCCCGTGCCTGGCACGGGGACACGGGCTCTTCTATTTATGGACACCGGTTTTGCTAAGCCGACGCCCACTTCCCTTCATACACGGGCCGCCCTTCGTCGAACTGCAACGTGGCGCGAATGGAACGCAGTCCGGTGACGGGTGCCAGCGTGCAGTCGAGCTGGGCCAGCAGCGCCTTGCCGACCGCGTCGAGCAACGGCTGCGGCCGGCCGGGGGCGATGCGCAGCAGCAGGTAGAGGAAGGCGCGGTCGGGAGCGCCGTCGGCCACCGCCGCATAGGGCGCCGGATACGCCAGCACGCGCGTGCCGGTCAGCGGGAAAACGGAGTTGCCCGTGTCGTCCTGGAACTGCGTCAGGGTACGGCACAGCACGTTGCACAGCGACTGCATGTCGACGTGGCCGTCGAGGTTGCCGGTGTATTCGATTCTCAGGTGGGGCATGTCGCGGGTTTTCTGGTCAGGTAGGCCATCGTAATCGGTTCTTCACCGGAGCACATAAGCCCGGCGATATACCGTAGAAAACGGTTACTGTAACCCGAGCGGCGTAAGGCGGCAGGCGCCGCCCGCTCAGTTGCGGTTCGCGGTGGAACCGCGCAGGATCAGTTGCGGCTCGATCAGCGTGAACGGCTCCGTGGGCCGGCCGGCGATGGTGTCGAGCAGTTTTTCCATCGCCGCCACGCCCATCCGCTCGCTGTGCAGGTCGACGGTCGTCAGCGGCGGCGACGTGTAGTTGCCGTACACGATATTGTCGACGCCAGCCACGGAGATGTCGGCCGGAATGCGGAAGCCCAGCGTTTGCGCGGCCTTCATGAAGCCCAGCGCCATCAGGTCGTTGTAGCAGACCAGCGCGTCCGGGTGGTCGGCGCCCAGCATCATGTCGGCGCACAGGCGCTCCCCTTCCTGCGCCGACGGCGACGCGGCATCGTACACCGCCAGTTCCAGCCCGTGGGCGGCCAGGCACTCCTTCACGCCGCCCATCCGCTCCTCGTCGCGCCGCGATCTTGAAAAACCCATGTAGGCAAAACGCTTGTGCCCCAGCGTGACGAGGTGGCGCGTCATCATGTAGGCGCCGCGGTGGTCGTCGCTCGCCACCGTAGGCAGCGTCATGCGCGGCAGGCGGCCGAAGAACACCAGCGGTTTGTCGAGGCCGGCCAGCCATTCCAGCTCCGTATCCGGCATGCGCGAAAAGATGATCAGGCCGTCGACACGGCGCGACAGCGCCTCGAGCAGCGCCCGTTCGCGGCCGGGATTCTCTTCCGTATCGACCAGCAGCACCGTGTAGCCGTGTTCCTGCGCCACCCGGTTCGCCCCCTTGACGATGCTGGTGAAATGGGGATTGGTCACGTCCAGTACGGACAGCCCGACGGTTTTCGTCTTCCCCGTGATCATCGATTGCGCCAGGGGGTTCGACCGGTAGCCCATCTCGCCGATCACCTGGGCAATGCGCTCTTCCACGGCCGGCGAAAAGCGCTGCGTGCCATTGATGAACTTGGAAATGGTGGCGGTCGAGACGCCGGCGGCGGCCGCCACGTCGCGGATGGTCGGGATGGTTTTTTTCATGATCGGATCGGCCAGGGGTGCCGGTGATCTTAACCCGGCGGCCGACGGGAAGGCAATCGCCGGGGCTGGTTTTGTAAAACGTTTAACCTGGATTTACGTCGTGATGGGCCAGATCGGAGGAAAACCGGTGGCGGAGCAGGGATTTCGAGAAGCATGCTTCTCGCCTGCATAGCGGAGAAGGCCTGCAGGCCTTCTCTCCTTCCTGACACCATTTCTGGGAGATTCACCCAGAAAATGGTGTCAGACACCGCTGCCTCATGGGCTGGTGGCCGGCATGCAGGTGCCAGGCGCGGCGCCGGGTGGCAGCGCCGAGAAGCGGAACGTCGTCACCGCCTTGAATTCCTGGCCCGGGTACAGCGCCGTGGTCGGGAACGATGGCTGGTTCGGGCTGTCCGGCAGGTGCTGCGTTTCGAACGCGAAGCCGTCGTGCTGCTGGTAGGGCCGGCCGCTGCTGCCGCGCTCCGTGCCGTTGAACCCGTTGCCGGTGTAGAACTGCGCCGACGGTTCGCTGGTGAAGACTTCCATGCGCCGGCCGCTGGCCGTGTCGTCGATGATGGCCACGCGCGCAAGCTGGCCGGGCGGCTGGCCGAATACATAGCTGTGGTCGAAGCCGCGCGGCGGTGCCAGCGTGCCCGCCGGTTTGGCCAGCAGCGGCGTGATATCGGTTGGCCGGCGCAGGTCCAGCGGCGTGCCGGCCACCGGTGCCAGCTCGCCGGTGGGCAGGCGATCGTCGTCCGTTACCGCGTAGCGTTCGGCGGCGATGCAGAACCGGTGCGTCTGCAGCCCGCCACTGCCGGCGCCGGCCAGGTTGAAGTAGCCGTGGTTGGTGAGATTGAGGACCGTGGGCTTGTCGGTACGCGCCGCGTACTCGATCGAGAATTCGTCGCTCGCCCGCTGCAGCCGGTAGGTGACGTCGATCGTCAGCGTGCCGGGAAAGCGCTGGTCGCCATCCGGGCTGACCAGTGTGTAGGTGGAACCGACCGACGCCTTGTCGGCGAAATCGCGGCGTTTCCACACCCGTTTTTCGTAGCCGTCCGGCCCGCCGTGGATGGTCATGCCGCGGGCGTTCGGGATCAGTTCGACCGTCTTGCCGTCGAGCGTATAACGCGCGTTGGCGATGCGGCCGGCATAGCGGCCGATAACGGCCGCATGCTTGGTTTTCGACCGTTCGTAGGTGGCCAGATCGGGCTGGTCGAGGATCACATTGGCGCGCCGGCCGGCGCGGTCCGCCACGGTGGCGGCGGTGATCGTGGCACCATAGTCGATGTAGGACAGCGTCATGCCGCGGTCGTTCATCAGCGTGACCTGTTCGATGGGCTGGCCCGTGGCCAGAACGCCGAAGGGCCGCACGGCGATACCCTGATGGGTACCGGTGCGGCCCTCGGCGGCCGCCGCGCTGGTCAATACCAGCGCCAGCGCGGCCGTCGTGATGGAGGAATGGATCATGGGGCAGGAATCACAGGTCCGTGATTTCCTTGTGGTGCGGTACCAGGGCCTTCATCAGGAACCAGGCCAGCAGGTAAGCCACGGCGCACAGCGTGAACATGATCATGTAGCCGGTGGACAGGCTGCCCTGCGCACCGTAGTAGTCGAACAGCCAGCCGCCCAGCTTCGACACGGCCACGCCGCCCAAGCCGCCGGCCATGCCGCCGATGCCGACCACGGAAGCGACGGTACGCTGCGGGAACATGTCGGACACGGTGGTGAACAGGTTGGCCGACCATGCCTGGTGGGCCGAGGCGCCGATACCGATCAGGATCACGGGTACCCAGAAGCTGATCGAGCCCAGCGGCTGCGCGGCCAGCACCACGAGCGGGAACAGCGCGATTACCAGCATCGCCTTCATGCGGCCGTCGTACGGCGACATGCCGCGGTTCATGAAGTAGGCGGGGAAGTAGCCGCCGCCGATACTGCCGAACATGGTCATGCTGTACAGCACGGCCAGCGGAACCACGATGTCCGCCGGGCCCATCTGGTATTCCGAGGCCAGGTACTTTGGCAGCCAGAACAGGAAGAACCACCAGATGCCATCGGTCAGGAACTTGCCGCCCGCAAACGCCCACGTCTGGCGGTAGGTCAGCAGCTTGGTCCATGGCACCTTCTTGGCGCCCACGGGCGCCGCCGCGGTGGCACCCGTGCCGGAATCGCTGCGCACATAGGCCAGTTCGGCGGCCGACAGTTTTTTCTCCGGCGAGTCGAACATCAGGTGCCAGAAGATCATCCAGATGAAGCCGATGGCGCCGATCGCGATGAACGCGGCCTGCCAGCCCCAGTAGATGGCGATGACCGGCACCGTCAGCGGTGCCAGGATCGCGCCCACGTTGGCGCCGGAGTTGAAGATGCCGGTGGCAAAGGCGCGTTCCTTCTTCGGGAAGAATTCCGCCGTGGCCTTGATCGCGGCCGGGAAGTTGCCGGCCTCGCCCACCGCCAGCACGGCGCGCGAAATGATGAAGCCGACGATGGAAGCTGGTGCCGCTACCATGCCCAGAGCGCCCATCGCGCTGCCGACCGCGTTGCCCATCGGTACCGCATAGGCATGCAGGATCGCGCCGCCGGACCAGATGGCGATCGCCCACATATAGGCTTTCTTGGTGCCGAGTTTGTCGACGATCGGGCCGGCAAACACCATCGACAGCGCATACACGAACTGGAACGCGGCGGTGATGTTGGCGTAGTCCGAGTTGGACCAGTTGAATTCCTTCGAGAGCTGCGGCGCCAGCAAGGACAGCACCTGGCGGTCGAGATAGTTGACGGTCGTGGCAAAGAACAGCAGCGCGCAGATGGTCCACCGGTACTTACCGGCGGGTGCTACGGCGCGCTGGCCAGCGCCTTGCTGGCTTACGGGCTCGTTCAGCTTCATAGGGATCACTTGTGTAGGTTATCGTTTGATCTCTCTCGGTCTCCAGCGAGATCAGCAGCAGCACCAGGCGCGGGGCCATAGTTGTATGTCATCGTACAACCTAACAGGGCGTTAAGCAAGCAAAAATCCCGGCCTTTCGATCACTGGCCTGACCAGTTTTCGTCGCCGCTTTTTGCAGCCGGATACGCGGGCACGTGGCTTCGGGCACCGCATGCCGGCACCACGGCGTGGCAATAAGCTATTCATTCCGATACCAATCAGACAACCGTGTCGCAACCCTGCAACGACAAGGCTGGGAGCGCCATGCGAAAGCCTTTCCAAATCACGCAAGTCTTTAATTCCGAACCGGAAAATGTGATACCTTGCAGCAACTATTAAATTCCTTCCCCGCCATGGATATCCTTGCGCTGACCACCCTGTTCTTGCCGCCGGACGACCCGTCGCTACTGCAATACGGCACCTACGATTTCCGGCTGGTGGCGCTGTCCGTGCTCATCGCGATCTTTGCATCGGGCATGGGCCTGTATATCGCCGGTCACCAGAGCGCCGCGCAGACCCGTGGCTTGCGCGCAGCCGCGCTGCTGTCCGGCAGCCTGGCGCTCGGCGCCGGCATCTGGGCCATGCATTTCATCGGTATGCTGGCATTCGACGTCTGCACCGGCACGCAATACGAACCGGTGCTCACCGCCCTGTCGATGCTGCCCGGTATTGCCGCATCGGCGGTGGCGCTGTCGATCACGCGGCGCGAGCGGCTCACGCGCGGCACCCTGCTGCTGCGCGGCGTGCTGGTGGGCGCGGGCATCGGCGCCATGCACTACAGCGGCATGGCGGCCATGGAGACGGCGCTGGACCTGCACTACGATCCGCTCATGTTCGCGCTGTCGATCGTGGTGGCCGTGGTGCTGTCGACGGTCGCGCTGGGCGTGCGCTTCGGCTTGCGCCAGCGCGCGCAGCACCTGTCGTCGCGGCAGCGCCTCGGCATCAGCGCCGTCGTGATGGGCTGCGCGATCACGGGCATGCACTACACCGGCATGGCGGCGGCGCGTTTCGTCGGCACGCCGCCCGCCATCGCCCTGCCGGACGACACGGACGAAATGGCCCTTTCCGTTTCCGTCATCACGATCCTGTTCACGCTGGCGGTGATGGCTGTGCAAGGCCTGCTGCGCTACCGCGAGATGTACCGCAGCCTGCTGCAGAGCGAACGGTCGATGCACGCGCTGACGACGACCACCGTCGACGGCGTCGTCACGATCGACGAGCAGGGCATCATCCGCGAATTCAATGCATCGGCCGAGCGCATCTTCGGCTGGACGCAGGATGAGATCGTCGGCCAGCCCGCCAAGCTGCTGATGGCCGATCCAGAGGCTTCGGAGCAGCATGGCCTGTTGCGCTGCATCCGCACCGGCGACATGCACCTGGCGCGCGCCGGCGAGGAAGTGATGGGCCGCCGCAAGGATGGCTCCGAAGTCCCGATCCGCAAGGCGCTCGGCCATGCCAAGCTCCTCGACGGCAATGTGTACGTCCTCTTCATCACCGACATCAGCGAACGGCGCCAGATCATGCAGGCGCTGCGCGACAGCGAACAGCAGTTCCGCTCCCTGATCGGCAGCATTCCCGGCATCGCGTTCCGCTGCCGCGCGGAAGACGACTATCCGCTCGAATTCATCAGCGATGGCGTGGAATGGGTCACCGGCCACCCGGTGGCCGATTTCGTCGGTCCCAACAGTTTCCGCACACTGAACGACCTGGTGTTGCCGATCGATGCGGCGCGTGTGACGGCGGTCTGCAAGCTGTGCGCGGAGAACGGCCTGCCCTACACGGTCGAATACCGGATTGGCCATGCGGACGGCACGTGGCGCTGGGTCTGGGAGCACGGCACGATGGTGAGGGGCGACGATGGCAGGCCACGCTGGTTCGATGGCGTGATCCTCGACACCACCGAGCGGCGCCAGATGGAGGAAGACCTGCGCGACGCCAAGGAAAAGGCGGAACAGGCATCGGCGGCGCGCGCCAGCTTCGTGGCCAACATGAGCCATGAAATCCGCACGCCGATGAATTCCATCCTCGGCTTCACCGACGTGCTGCTCGACACCGAACTGAAACCGGACCAGCGCGGCCACCTGGACACGGTACGCAATGCCGGCCGCTCGCTGCTGCGCCTCTTGAACGAGATCCTCGATACCGCCAAGCTGGAAAAAGGCGCGGTGGAGCTGGAGCTGGACGACTACAACCTGCTGAACCTGATCGACGAACTGTCGTCGACGTATAACACCACGGCGCGCGCCAAGGGGCTGGCGCTGAACATCGCGTTCGCGCCGGAGCTGTCGCCATGGCTGCACGGCGACGAGCTGCGCATGCGCCAGGTGCTGACCAACCTCGTGGACAACGCGATCAAGTTCACCGCCGCCGGCAGCGTCACGCTGTCGGTCACCCGGCTGGGCGAGGAACTGGCGATCGCCGTGCGCGATACCGGCATCGGCATCGCGCCGGACCGCCTGGCCGCGATCTTCGACCCGTTCACGCAGGCCGATGCGTCGATGACGCGCCGCTTCGGCGGCACAGGCCTGGGCACCACCATCAGCAAGCAGCTGGTGGAACTGATGGGCGGCCGAATCTGGGCCGAGAGCACGCCGGGCGAAGGCACCACGTTCCACGTGGTGCTGCCGCTGGTGCCTGCCATCGACCCGCAGCAGGCCCTGACGCCGCGCCAGCGCCAGCGCGTGGCCTACGAACTGCCGCCGCTGCGCGTGCTGGCCGCGGACGACGTGGCGCAGAACCTCGAGCTGCTGGGCCTGTTGATGGGCAAGCGCGGCCACACGCTGACACCGGCGCAGGATGGCGCCATCGCAGCCGAACTGGCGGCACGGCATGACTTCGACGTGATCCTGATGGACGTGCAGATGCCGAACGTCGACGGCTTGGCGGCCACCCGGATGATCCGCGAGGAAGCCGCCCGCAACGGCCGCCCGCGCGTGCCGGTGCTGGCGATGACGGCCAGCGTGCTGGAAGCGCACCGCAAGGCCAGCACGGCGGCCGGCATGGACGGTTTCGCCTCCAAGCCGGTGGACTGGTATGCGCTGTCGCATGAAATCGCCCGCGTGCTCGGCTTGCAGCCGGTCTGCGCGGTCCCGGCCGCCGGCACGCCGGGCGCCGCGCAAGTGCTGAACCGCGTGGCCGGCGCGCTGCGCTGGGGCGGCAGCACGGAGCACCAGCTGGCGCTGTGCCGCTTCGATGCGGACCATGCGCCAGGCGCAAGCCAGCTGTTGGCGCTCCATGAAGCCGGCGACACTGCCGGCCTGCAGGCGCAGGCGCACCGGGTGCGCGGCGTGGCCGCCAACCTGGGCCTGGAACAGCTGGCGGAAACGCTGGCCGGGATCGAGAAGGCAGCCATGGATGATCGCGATGCATTGCCGGCGCTGCTGGCACGTCACGCCGGCGAGCTCGATGTGGCGCTGGCAGCGGTGCATACCGAGCCTTGCCCCAAAGCCTTGGCCGATTCCTGCGCTGCCGGGCAAGCCGCACCGGCGGCGCTGCTCGATGCCGCCGCCGTGCGCGCCGCCGCCGATGCGCTGCAGCAGTCGCTGGCACGCGGCGCCCTCGACGACACCGCGCTGGCCAGCCTGTCGCGGGCGCTGCACGGCCATGCGCCACCCGTCACGCTGGCGCCGCTGCAGATGGCGATCGACGACTTCGACTTTACATTGGCCGAAACCAGGCTGGCGACGATGCTGCAAACGGTCCTTGCCACCGATATGGAACCCACCGAATGAAACAGAATTCCCACCTGCCGCTGGTCCTCGTCGTGGACGACGAAGCCAGCAACCTGCAACTGCTGCGCCAGATCCTGCAGGACCACTACCGGCTGCTGTTCGCCAAGGATGGCGCCCGGGCGCTGGAGTTGACGCGCCAGGAACACCCGGACCTGATCCTGCTCGACGTGATGATGCCCGGCATGACGGGCCATGAAGCATGCCGCACGCTGAAGGCCGACCCGGCCACGGCATCGATCCCGGTCATCTTCGTGACGGCGCTGACCGATCCGGAAGACGAAGTGCGTGGCTTCGACGCGGGCGCCGTGGACTACATCACGAAGCCGGTCAGCGCGCCGATCGTGCGCGCCCGCGTGCGCACCCACCTGTCGCTGGTGCGGATGGACGAGCTGAAGGAAAGCCGGCTGGAAATCGTGCAGCGCCTCGGCCTGGCGTCGGAATACAAGGACAACGAAACCGGCATGCACGTGATCCGCATGAGCCATTACGCGCGCCTGCTGGGCGTGGCCGCGGGCATGAGCGAGGCCGAGGCGGACGACCTGCTGCACGCGGCGCCGATGCACGACGTGGGCAAGATCGGGATTCCCGACCGTATCCTGCAGAAACCGGGCCCACTGGACCCGGACGAGTGGACCATCATGAAATCGCATGCCGCGATCGGCGCCGACATCATCGGCGAACATGCGCACGGCATGCTGAAGCTGGCGCGCAACATCGCGCTGACGCACCACGAGAAATGGGATGGCAGCGGCTATCCGAACGGCCTGGCCGGCGAGGCGATCCCGCTCGAAGGCCGCATCTGCGCGATCGCCGACGTGTTCGACGCGCTGACGTCCGAACGCCCGTACAAGAAGGCGTGGCCCGTGGAGGAAGCGGTGGAACTGCTGCAGAAGCAGCGCGGCGTGCAGTTCGATCCGCAACTGGTGGACCTGTTCGTGGGCCTGCTGCCGGCGATTTGCGCGATCAAGGAAAAGTGGGCGGAAACAGCGTAGCCGCGAATTCAACGAGCATCGCTCCTTGCCGGCATAGCGGTGCTGGCCTATGAGCCAGCACCTCAACCGGCATCGGAATTCAACGAGCATCGCTCCTTGCCGGCGTAGCGGTGCTGGCGTCTGGCTTCAATCCAGCTTTCGGAGCCGGTGCCCGAAGGTAATACAAAGAATCTGGTGGACTCTCGCCGCCGCCCCGTTGTTGCGCTGCACGTTCAGGAATTTGCAGACCGTGACGACGGCAGGGAGTCCGGTATCCATATTAGCGGTGCGTCAGGTCGCTGCCTTGATCTAAGTCAAGGCATGCAAGCTTACGCGGAACTATTTGCAACTTCACAATACAGCGCCGCGTAATCCGCCGCCATCTTTTCCGAGGTGAACAAGGCACGGTAACGCTCGCTGGCGCGCTGCCCCATTGCCTGGGCGAGCGCCGGGTCTTCCCACAGCGTGCGCATCGCGTCGCCGAATGCCGCCGGGTCGCTGGGCGGCACCACGATGCCCGTATCGCCATCGATATTGATGTAGCTGGTGCCGGTGCCGATCTCGCTCGAGATCATCGGTTTGCCGTACATCGCCCCTTCCAGCAGCGAAATGCCGAATGCCTCGGAGCGCAGGTGCGAGGGGAACGCCATCGCGTAGCACAGCGTCAGCAGCGCCACCTTGTCGTGTTCGTCCACGGCGCCGACGAAGCGCACGTGTTCCAGGCCGAGGCGCCGCGCATGTTCCTTCAGCTCGTTTTCGATCGGCCCCGCGCCAACGATCACCACCGGGTATTCGCAGCGCGCCAGCGCATCGAGCAGGATGTGCAGGCCCTTGTAGTAGCGCAGCACGCCGACGAACAGGAAGAAGCGCTCGCCCACCTCGGCGCGCCAGTGCGCCAGCCGTTCCGGCGACGGCTGCGGATACGTGTTCCGGTCCAGCCCGAAGGGGATCGCGCGCACCTTCTCGCCATAGCGCCGCAGCACGTCGGACGATGCAAAGTAGTTCGGCGACGTGGCGACGATGCCGTCCACGTCGGCCAGGAAACGGTGCATCAGCGGCGAGTACAGCTTGAGCAGCGCCTTCTGGCGCACGATGTCCGAGTGATAGGTGACCACCGAGGGCTTCTTCACGCGCGCGAGGAAATGCGCCAGGTCGCCGAACGGCCAGGGGAAGTGATAATGCACCACGTCCGCCGAGCGTACCAGCCGGGCCAGCGCGCGGATCGACGCGAACGACATCGCATTCGAGGCGATCTCGATATCCTGCGGCACGCGGTGCACCACCTGGCCGTCGATCTCCATGCGCGCCGGGCCGCCATTGCGGGTCAGCGTCAGCACTTCGTTGGTGATGCCCAGGCGCGCGGTGCTCATGCAGATCTGGCGGATGGCCTGTTCCACGCCGCCCCATGAGTCGGGGTAATACGTCTTGTAGAAATGAAGAACGCGCATTCTGTTTCAGTTTTTCAGCACGGCTTCATAGACAGCCGCAGTCTTGCGCGCCGTGTCGCGCCATGTCAGCTCCGCCGCGCGTGCCTTGCCGGCGGCGATGCAGCGATTGCGCAGCGCCTCGTCGCGCGCCAGTTCCAGCATGGCCGCGCCGATGGCCGCGCTCGACATCGGGTCGACATCGATCGCCGCGCCGCCCGATACTTCCGGCACCGAGGTCGCGTTCGACGCCACTACCGGCACACCGGAAGCAAACGCTTCCACCACCGGGATGCCGAAGCCTTCATACAGCGTGGGGAACACGAACACGCCTGCGCCCGCATACACATGGCGCAGCGCTTCGCTGCTGGTCAGGCGGCTGAGCCACACCACGCTCTCGCCGTTCTGCTGCGCAGCCTTGATGCGGGCCACGAGTTCCCCGCTGCGCGCACCGGCCGCGCCCACGATCACGAGCTGGCGCCGGGCGCGCACGCTGGCCGGCAAGCCGAGATAGGCCTCCAGCAGCGCGCCGATGTTCTTGCGCGGCTGCAGCGTGCCGACGGTGAGGAAATAGCCGGGCCGCAGGCCGTGCTGCGCCAGCGTGGCGGCGACCTGCCCGGCATCGGGCGCGTCGAGCCATTCTTCGTCCACACCGCACGGCACCACGCTGATGCGGCGTTCGTCGACGCCGAAGCACTGCACCAGCTCGGCGATGGTGTAACGGGTATGGGCGATCACGTGGTCGGCCTTGCGCGCGGCCCTGGCCTGCAGCCAGTTCTTCAGCCCGCGCAGCCTGGGGTTGCACCATTCGGGATGGGAGATCGGCAGTGCGTCGTGCAGCGTGGCCACGATGGGCCGGTCCATCCTGACGATGCGGTAATCGGTGGCGTGGAACAGGTCCACGTCCAGGTGTTCCCGGGCACCGGGCAATGACCCGGGCAACACCAGGTCGCGCACGGTCGCCAGCGGGAACGACCGCGGCATCGGACGGCCAACGGTGAGTTGCGTGGCGGGGCCGAACGAGCGGGCGTCGACGGTGATGCCGGCGCGCGGCAGTTCGCGCAGCAGCGCGCGGCTGTACACGCCGATCCCGTCGAGATGGCCGCCGGTGAGGCCGGGTTCAATCGTGGTGGCGGAGACGCCGACTTTCAGTGTCACGCCTCGTACATCCAGCGCAAGGTCTGCTCCAGCGGCGGCGGGGCCATCGTGCCGACGACGGCTTGCAGGCGCGTGTTGTCGCCGGTCAGGCGCACCACTTCGTTGGCGCGCACGAAGGCGGGATTGACGTGCACATCGATCCGGTAGCCGGCGATCGTGCCCATCATGTCGAGCGCTTCGCCCAGCGAATACGCCTTGCCGGAGCAGACATTGAACGTCTTGCCGATGGCGGCCGGACCGGCAGCGACCAGGTGGCGGTAGCTGCCGGCCACCACACGCACGTCGGAGAAATCGCGCCACACGTGCAGGTTGCCCAGTTCGATGCGCGCCTCGCGCCGCCTGAAGTGCGCCACGATCTTCGGCAGCAGGAAGTTCTCGGCCTGGCCCACGCCGGTGTAGTTGAACGGCCGCACGATGATGAGCGGCAGCCGGTCCATCCACAGCCGCGCCATGTATTCCATGGCCAGCTTGCTGACGGCATAATCGTTGGCGGGAGCGGCCGGCACATCCTCGCCGATCGTGCCGGCATCGGTGTTGCCGTAGATGTTGGCGGACGATGCGAGCAGCACGGCCGACGGCTTCTTCGGCGAGGTCGCCAGGGCTTCGAGCAGGTTGCGGGTGCCGGTCACGTTGACGCGGTAGATCTGTTCGACGTCGCTGTGGGCGACGAACGCGATCGCCGCCAGGTGGACCACCACGTCGGGTTGCAGCGAATGCACCGCGGCGGCCAGCGCCACGCGATCGGTCAGGTCGACCGCCACCGTTTCGGGCCCGTGCCCGCGCCCCGGGCTGGCCAGGCCGAACACTTCGTAGCCGGCGGCGCGCAGCTCCTGCGCCACATAGCGGCCCGTGAAGCCGGCGATGCCGGTCACCAGCGCGCGCTTGCCAGCGCCTTCGCGGGCCGGTGACAACAGCTGCAAGGCCGCGGCCATGTCAGAACGAGAAGCCGGCGGTATTGCGGCGCAGGTCGGCCTCGACCATCATCTGGCACAGCTCTTCCAGCGTGGTCTTCGGCTCCCAGCCCAGTGCCGTTTTCGCCTTGGTGGCGTCGCCGATCAG